>DEBC01000144.1:0-314 GCA_002348365.1 Alphaproteobacteria bacterium UBA2966
CGGTCCGTGCCATCAACGAACTGAAGCGGCAGCACTCCCATTCCCACAAGATTGGAGCGGTGAATTCTTTCGAAACCGCTGGCGAGAATGGCTCGCACACCCATAAACCGCGGGCCCCTCGCCGCCCAGTCACGAGACGAACCCGCGCCATACTGGTAACCCGCCACGACGACCATGGGTACATCCTCGGCGCGGTAACGCGCAGCCGCATCGTAAATCGTCATTTCTTCGTCTTCGGGCATATGGCGGGTGAAACCACCCGTCTTGTCGGGCACCATGTCGTTGCGGAACCGAATATTGGCGAATGTCCCTCG
>DEBC01000144.1:622-2601 GCA_002348365.1 Alphaproteobacteria bacterium UBA2966
CCGAATATTGGCGAATGTCCCTCGGATGCCGACATCGGCATTTGTGCGGCGCGAGGCGTAGTTATTGAAGTCCTGTGGCGCAATGCCCTGCGCGATGAGATATCGGCCCGCAGGTGACTCTTCGGGAATACCACCAACCGGAGAAATGTGGTCCGTGGTTACCGAGTCGCCAGCAAGCGCGAGGACACGGGCACCGACAATGTCGCTGATCTCGGGCAGATCCCGCGCCATGCCTTTGAACATGGGCGGGCGGCGGAAATAGCCACTGTTTTCGTTCCACGGGAATGTCGTGCTGCCCGTGGCCGACAGACCCTGCCACGCCGCAGTCCCGGACTCACTTTCAGCGTAACGCGTTGTATAGATATCGGGCGTCAACACCTCGTTGATTAAGGCCTGGATTTCGTCCCCTTCGGGCCAGATATCCTTGAGGGTGACCGGATTTCCCTCGGCATCCTCACCAAGCGGGTCATTGGCGAGGTCAATGTTGGTCGTGCCAGCGATGGCAAACGCAACGATCAACGGCGGTGACGCCAGAAAGTTGGCTTTGACGAGGGGATGTACCCGTCCTTCGAAATTCCGGTTTCCAGACAAGACCGCGCAGGCAACCACATCATTGTCGATCACTGCAGCCGAGACCTCGGGTGCAAGCGGTCCCGAATTGCCCATGCACGTCGTACAACCGAAGCCGATCACGTTGAAGCCAAGCTGATCGAGCGAAGTCTGCAACCCTGATTTCTGAAGATAATCGGCAACGACGCGCGATCCCGGTGCGAGCGATGTCTTCACCCAGGGCTTGGCCTCCAAACCCTTGGCGACGGCGTTCCGAGCGAGCAACCCCGCGGCCACCATCACCGAAGGATTGGAGGTATTGGTACAGCTGGTAATGGCAGCCAGCACGATGTCGCCGTGATGCAGGTTGTAGTCCGCTCCGGCGACCGAGAAGGACGTATCCGCTTGCAACACCAGATCGGGAAACTCTTCACTGAGCGCCTGCCGCGTATCCGAAAGGGGCAGCCGTCCATGAGGCAGTTTGGGTCCGGCAACGCTGGGCTCAATAGTACCGAGGTCGATCTCCACGACATCTCCGTACCGAATTTCGTCATCGCTGACACCCCACAGACCCTGGGCCCTGGCGTGCGCCTTAACAAGCTCGAGGTGGGCTTCATCACGCCCCGTGAGTCGCAGGTACCGAATGGTTTCTTCGTCGACGGCAAAAAACCCAACGGTGGAGCCGTATTCAGGCGCCATGTTGGAGAGCGTCGCGCGTTCGGTTGCCGGGAGCGCCGCTGCGCCCTCTCCGAAGAACTCAACGAACTTACCGACCAGATCACGTGTTCTCAGAACTTGGGTGACCGTGAGGACGACATCCGTCGTTGTGACCCCTTCGCGCGGTCGTCCGGTCAGCCGACAGCCGATTACTTCAGGAAGGCGCATGGCCACCGGCTGGCCGAGCATTGCCGATGCCGCCTCGATGCCCCCAACGCCCCAGCCGACGATACCCAATGAGTTGATCATCGGCGTATGACTGTCCATACCGAGCAAGGTATCCGGATAGATAACTGGTACATCGCCGCTGTCGTCCTGCCAAACCACACGCGCCAGATATTCCAGATTCACCTGGTGGCAAATCCCCATGCCTGGCGGAATGACCCGGAAATTCTCGAATGCCTGCTGACCCCATTTGATGAACTCATACCGTTCGCTGTTTCGGGCGAATTCGATCTCCATGTTCCGATCGACGGCATCGGACGTACCGGCAACGTCCACCATCACCGAATGATCAACGATCACATCGACGGAGGTCACGGGATTGATATCGTTGGGATCACCACCGAGATCCACCATGGCATCGCGCATAGCCGCCATGTCGGCTATGAGCTGAATACCGGAGGAGTCGGGCATCATCAGGCGGGCCGGTCGAAATGCGATTTCGAGCTCGACGGATTCCTGTCCGGCCTTTGCCAAGGCTCGGATGTCCT
>DEBC01000144.1:3023-14619 GCA_002348365.1 Alphaproteobacteria bacterium UBA2966
TCCAGTCTGCTCAGCGGCCTCAAGGCTGAAATAGCGATGTTCACGCCCACCCACTTCGAGCGTCCGGATCACGTCGAAACTGTCACGGCTGTTGGCAGTCATGCCCGCATTACCTCCCCATATAGGCGACGCCCGAACCTAAACCATTCGCGGATCAGCCGGAAGCGGTGGAATTGACTGCAAGTGACACATTGGGCCACCCAGCCACCCCCGATCCCGGGGGCGGATTTCCATGGGGCAAAAAGAGGCGAAATGGCGACAAATCGGACCGTTACACGTATCTACACATTTCCGATTCGGGAGAGAATTCTTAAAGCCGTATGTGCACGACGTCAGTGACTAGTCCAGCCACCATCGATGATGAGGTCATGACCCTGAATGAACGTGGTTTCGCAGGTCGCCAGGAAGCACACGGCTTCCGCAACCTCTTCGGGTTTGCCAAACCTGCCCACGGTGGTACCGCCTTCCAGCTTTTTCCATGCCTCCGGATCATCCTTCATGCGATCGATGTTGTACTGCGTTGCGATCGGCCCCGGACTGACACAATTCGCCTGTATGCCATCGCTCGCGCAATCGTAGGAGATGGCTTTCGTCAAATAGATCAACGCCGCCTTGGTCAGGCCGTAGAGGCCGAGGCCGTCGAACGCCACCGATCCCATTTGACTGGTGATGTTGATGATGCGCCCGCCACCCTGTTGCCGCATGGCCGGCACCGCCGTCTGGCTGGCGAAAAACGGTGTCCGGATATTCACAGCCTGGGTGAATTCGTAGTCATCCTGCGTATATTCACCGAAGTTCGCGCGTCGACGCACCCCCGCGTTATTGACCAGGATGTCGACTCGCCCGAACTGGCTCAGGCACGCCTCGACCATGCGCTCGCCCGCATCGACCTCGGATAACTCCATCACTCCGTAATGCGCCACCACGGCGTCATGGCGATCCTCGCAATCGGTGCATACGGCCTGCAACTCCCCTTCGGTTTCCTCGGCAACCAGATAGAGCGAGGCACCCTCCTTCGCGAGTGCCAATGCAATCGCCTTGCCGATCCCCCGCGACGCTCCGCTGACCAACGCCACCTTTTCCGCCAGTTTCGCCATGATGTTGTCCTCCGCTGTTAGCAGGACCACTCGTCCTAAGCGAGAGGATGGGATAAAAGATGACCCAACACCAACCCCGGCGGCCGCCAGTGAAAGCCCGGCCACCCATTTGATCAGAGGAAACGACATGACGAATACCCTGCGCGGGGCGGATATCGTGGCCCGGACACTGGATGGTGCAGGCATGCGCACGGTGTTCACGTTGTCAGGGAACCACATCATGTCGATCTTTGATGCCGTCATTGGCACCGAGATCGAACTCCTTCATGTCCGTCAGGAAGCGGCAGCGGTGTTCATGGCGAGCGCCTGGGCAGCGCTCACCGGCAAAGTCGGACTTGCACTCGCAACGGGCGGACCCGGTCACACGAACGCGGCGGCCGCGCTTTGTACGCCCCTCGCATCGGAAACCCCGATGATTCTGCTTTCGGGCCACGCCGGCACCCAGGAAATCGGCCGCGGCGGATTCCAGGAGTTGCCTCAGGCCGCCATGGCGGCAACGGTCTCAAAGGCCGCCTGGACAGTGGAGAATGTGGAGGACCTCGGGCACGATCTCGCACGCGCCGCACGGATTGCCGCTTCGGGTCGCCCCGGGCCGGTGCACTTGAGCCTGCCCTCGGACGTGCTGGATACCCAGATCGAAGACGATCTCTCCCTGTGGCCCGATGCAGAGGCATTCGAACCTTCAGCAGCGCCGTTGGGGCGGATCGCGGCAAAAGCCGTCATCTCTGCACTCGAAAGTGCGGAGCGTCCGATCATTGCCGGTGGACCGATGCTTTGCACGGCGCGTGGTCGGGCCGCCGCGCGAAGCTTGGAAGAGACGCTGAACGTTCCAGTCATTGGCATGGAAAGCCCCCGTGGCCTGAACGATCCGGCTCTGGGAGCATTCGCGGAAGCGATACAGCAAACCGATCTGTTTGTGCTCGTCGGGAAACCTCTCGATTTCACACTTCGGTTCGGCGAGCCCCCTGCCTTCGATGCAGGGTGTAAGTTCATCGTTCTCGATCCCGAAGTCGAAATGATCCGTCGCGTCGCGCAGGACAAAGGAGAACGGCTCATCCTCAGCGCCGTGGCCAATCCCCTGTCAGCCGTCGAGGAGCTCACCGCCCAAGGCTCATCGTGCGGATCCGACGACTGGCGCACCGAAGTCCATTCGGCCATCGATTACCGCCCCGCCGAATGGGCGAAGCTGACATCGAACGGTGACGGAAAGATGCACGCACTCGACTTCTGTCGGGGTGTGGGCTCATTCATGTCTGACCACCCCAATACGGTGCTGGTCTGCGACGGCGGAGAAATTGGCCAATGGTCTCAGGGCATGCTCGATTCGGAACGGCGCATCATTAATGGAGTTGCCGGCTCGATCGGCTCTGCAATCCCGTTTGGCCTCGCCGCGTGCAAGGTAGAGAGAGATGCTCCGGTCATCGCCATTTCCGGTGACGGTGCCTTCGGATATCACCTCGCGGAGCTGGACACCGCCATTCGTTGCGACCTGCCCGTCATCGCAATCGTTGGCAATGATGCACGCTGGAACGCGGAACATCAGATTCAGGTCCGGGCCTACGGCGAGAACCGGATCCACGGCTGTGAGCTCCTGCCGACACGTTATGACCTCGTGGCAGAAGCGCTCGGCGCGCATGGTGAGCTTGTGACGGACGCTGCCGAACTGCCGGCAGCGTTGGCGCGCGCCCACGCCAGCGGTAAACCGGCTTGCATCAACGTGATGATCGAAGGAAATCCAGCGCCGATCGTTCGGCGCCAATCCTAGTCCCTGCGCAGACGAGCCGCCACGCCGGCCCCAAACGCCGCCGTCCCCAGCGACCCACCGAGATCCGGTGTCCGGCCATCCGGATCGGCAAGTTGCTCGTCCACGGCACGATCCATGCTTGTTGCCGCCTTGCGCAATTCTTCACGCCCGTGTTTCAGCCCGAGCCAATCCAACAGCATGGCGACAGACAGGATCATCGCCGACGGATTGGCGATATCCCGCCCCGCGATATCGGGTGCCGCTCCGTGCGCCGCCTGGGCAATCGCATGGTCCTTGCCCGCATTGATCGAGGGGCCAAGTCCCAAGCCACCGGAAAGCTCCGCTGTCAGGTCAGAAAGTATGTCTCCAAACATGTTGGTCGTGACGATGACGTCGTAAGCATTCGGTGTGCGAACCAAGAGAGCTGCCATCGCATCCACGAGGACTTCTTCGACCTTCAAGCCTCCGTGTTCCTCCGCCACCGCGAAGGCAGAGTCTCGAAACAGCCCGTCCGTCATGCTCAGGACATTGGCCTTGTGCACGACAGCAAGCCGACCGCTCCGCGAAGCGGCGATCCGACAGGCCTCTTCCGCAATGCGCCGGGATCCCTCACGCGTGATCTTGCGAACCGCCAGCGCGACATCCTCGGTGGGCATGAACTCGCCGGAACCCAGCGCCATCGAGCGGTCCGCGTAAAAGCCCTCGGTGTTCTCGCGAACAATCACGAGATCGATATCGGGTGCCAGTGCCGGCACGCCGGGGCGGCCACGGCTCGGGCGTATGTTCGCAAACAGATCGAGCTGCTTACGAATGGTTGCGGAGATGTTGCGTCCACCGGCGTCGGCCGGCGGATAGGCCACATTGTGCTGCGGTCCCAGAATGACTCCGCTGCTGGCGAACGCCTTTTCAAGCGTGCCTTCCGGCATTGTCGTACCGCGCTGCTCCAGCGCCGCGAGGCCGACGGGCGCTTCCTCCAACTGCAGATCCAGACCGAACAACGCATCAACAGATGTCAGAACCTCCAGTGCCGCACTGACGATCTCCGGCCCGATCGCATCGCCGCGAAGGACGAGTAGTTTCATGTAGCGAATTCCTCGGTCATTGAGCTGCCTGCACGTCAGTTGACGGTCCGCTCCGCGCCGGCATTGGTAACTCCACCGCACGCATCGCCCGCCAGAGTTTTTCGGGCGTCAACGGCATGTCCAGATGATGGACACCAAACGGTCGAACCGCATCCAACACGGCGTTCACGACGGCGGGCGGCGCGCCCACACATCCCGCCTCTCCGACACCCTTAATGCCGAGAAGGTTGTTCGTGGTGGGCGCATCTTCGAAGAATCGCACCTGCATGTCCGGCAGATCATCGGCGCGAGGCAGGCAATAGTCCATCAAGGATCCGGTCAAAAGTTGTCCATCCACCTGGCCATGGACGACGAACTCCGTGACAGCCTGCCCGACACCCTGAGCGACGCCTCCCATGACCTGCCCCTCCGCGGTCATGGGGTTGACGACGGGGCCGGAGTCTTCCACGGCGTAATACGCGACAAGAGTTACCACGCCGGTCTCGGGGTCGACCTCCACTTCGGCTACATGGCATCCATTCGGGTAGGAGATCCAGGGCCGTTCATAAATCTCTTCCTCATCGAGCTTGGCGTCGAATCCACCCGGCAGTCGTGATCGATCAAACGATGCCTGAATCACCTCGGTCATGGTGACCTTGCGATCCGTACCGGCAACAACCATCTCGCCATCAGCAAAGCGAACATCTGCAGGCGCAACTTCGAGCAAATGCGCAGCGATGGCTTTGGCCTTCTCTATCACGCGATCCGCGACCAACCTGATGGCAGAACCTGCCATACCAAGGGTCCTGGACCCCGAGTGCCCGCCACCGAATTCGGTCAGGGACGTGTCACCCTGGCGATACACGACGGACGCGTACGGGATTCCAAGCCACGTGGACACCAGTTGCGGCAAGGTCGTCTCGTGGCTCATGCCGGTGGACTGGCTCCCAACCGTGAGCGTCACTGCACCGTCGGAGGAGAAGCCCAAGCCCGCGTATTCCTTCGGCGGTCCGCCTGTCGGCGCAATCCAATAACACATGCCGATGCCGCGCAACGGACCTTCAAGGGGGTCTTGCCGGGCATCCTGATTCTCCCACTGCGACAGGGAGAGCGCGCGGCTCAGCACTTCGGGGAAGTCGCCGGAGTCGAAGGTATGACCAAGACCGTTGTCGTACGGAATGTCTTCGGGCAGGAGCACGTTGCGACGTCGAAGCTCCAGTCGATCGACGCCGAGCTCGTCCGCGGCCACGTCAATGATGCGCTCAATCTGGTAGGTGGCCTCGGGTCGACCCGCACCGCGATAGGCATCCGTCGGTGCGGTATGGGTGAACGCCACTTTCGATTGGAAGTAGCGGGCACCGATCCTGTAATGACCGCCGATGGTGCGGACCGTGCCGAGAGTGGCAATCGTCGCTCCGTTCGCTGTGAGATAGGCACCGGTATCACCCACAGAGGTGACCCGGAAACCCGTGAAGTTGTTCTTGTCGTCGAGGGCGAGTTCGACCCGGCTCCACTGGGCCCGTCCGTCATTGTCCGTTAGAAAACTCTCTGAACGGTCCGCAACCCATTTTACGGGTCGGCCAAGATCGCGCGCCGCGAATAAAACCAGCGGAAACTCCGGGTACAGCGAATTCTTGGTACCGAACCCACCTCCTACATCCAGGGCCCGAACCCGCATGTGCTCAATCGGAACCTTGAAAATGACCTCGGCAAGCTGATCACGGTTGGCGTGAAGGTTCTGCGTCGTCGTTGTCAGCGTGAAAGCTTCTGTCTTTGGATTGAATTCGCCAATGGCGCCACGCGGTTCGAGCGGAACGGCTGAGACACGCTGGTTGAGCATGTCGAGGCGCGTGATGTGTGCGGCGCTCGCGAACGCGTCCTCCACGGCTTCGGGATCGCCTGCTGCATAGTCAACGCAGAGGTTACCTTCGACATCATCCCAGACCTGTGGCGCGCCGGCTTCGAGCGCAACAAGCGGATCGATGGCGGCAGGCAGAGTCTCATATTCCACGTCGATCAATTCGACGGCCGACCTGGCGGCAGCTTTGCTCTCTGCGACAACAAAGGCGACGGCGTCGCCGACGAACCGCACCCGACCATCGGCCAAGATTGGCCGTGTCGGCTTGGCCATTGGCGAGTCATCTCGATTCTTGACCGTCGCCCGCATGACTATCTTGCCCAGGCCACCCGCTTTCAGGTCGGCTGCGGTGTATACCGCAAGCACTTCGGCTGACTTCAGCGCACGGCTGGTGTCGACGTTTCGGATAAAGGCATGCGCATGGGGAGAATACAGAATTGCACTGTGCGCCACCCCGGCTGGACTCTCATCATCGAGATACCTTCCCGCTCCGGAGAGGAACCGTTCGTCTTCCACCCGCCGAAGTGGTTGTCCGATCTGATCTTGGGTCATTCAGTTTCTAACTCGCCTGTGCCCGACTCTCCCCGAATTCGGTTGAGGAATTTGTCGACGCGCCGTCAGGAATTTTCCTCCGGAGATCGAAACTGGCAAGGAGCTCAGAGATAGATAGGCTTTGGCCTGACGCGCTAGACGTGGAAGGACTCCCCGCAGCCGCAGCGGCCTTTCTCATTCGGATTGTTGAACACGAAGCCTGAGCTCAACTTATCCTCAACGTAATCCATTTCCGTGCCCGCGAGGTACATCGTCGCCAGAGGGTCGACGCAGATCTTCACACCCTTGTCCTCGACCAGCTCATCCATCGGCAGTGGCACATTGGCATATTCCATCGAATAAGCCAGGCCGGAGCATCCTTGGGTCTTGACGCTGATTCGCAGAACCGAGTCCGCAGCTTCCTGTTTTTCGATGAGATGTTTGACGCGATCCGCCGCGGCATCCGTCAACTTGAACAGTTCGCGAGTGGTCATTCCTTCCGACTCCATGTCAACAACACATTCAGCACGTTACATATCGAGGGCGAGTTTGGCGTCCTCGGACATCAGGTCCGGCGTCCAGGGCGGGCTCCACACCAGTGTGACTTCGGCCTCTCCAACGCCGTCAACCGCGGCCACCGCATCGGCCACCCATCCTGGAAGGATTCCGGCCACGGGACATCCGGGCGCCGTCAGGGTCATCCTGATGTCGACGTTTCCATTTTCCGCCAGCTCCACCCCATAGATCAGTCCGAGATCGTAAATGTTCACCGGAATCTCGGGGTCATAAACCGTCTGCATCGCTTCAATCACATTCGCCTCAGACACCTCGGCCGACGTGTCTGCCGCTCGCGGTGACCCCGCCCGTGCGACAAACGATTCCGGTTCGAGCCGCTCAGGCATGAAGTCCATGAGCGAAGGACCCTGCTGCAAATCTCGGCGTTCTTCTTCCATCTCAGACATCACCCGTTTCGGGGCCTACTCGGTCGTTGCATCGTGGTCGCCCGCCAGCGCCGCGTTCATCGTGTGCCAGGCCAGGGTCGCGCACTTCACGCGAATGGGATACTGGCGCACACCCGACAACACCTGCAGGCGATCCATCTCGTCAACAAGGGAGTCATCCGCCTCAACGTCGGCATCGGATGTGCACATTTCATGGAAACTTCGAAACAGACGTTCGACCTGTTCAAGGTTCTTGCCGGAGACGATCTCAGTCATCAACGATGCTGAGGCCTGCGAGATTGCACATCCCCGCCCGTCGAATGCAGCGTTTCGGACGACACCGGAGTCATCGACGTCGAGGTAGACCGTTATCCGATCGCCGCAAAGCGGATTGTGACCATCCGCGTGGTGGCTCACCTCTTCCGGCTTCCCGTAGTTCCTCGGGTTTTTGCCGTGGTCGAGAATGACTTCCTGATAAAGTTCTCGGAGGTCGTCGAGCATCAGCCGAAAATCTCCTTCACGTGATCCAGTGACTCGACGAGCTTGTCAATCTCGTCGCGTGTGTTGTAGAGGCCGATCGATGCGCGCACCGTCCCCGTAATGCCGAACCGGTCCATGAGCGGTTGGGCACAATGATGACCGACGCGAACCGCAATTCCGGCCTGGTCCAATATGGTGCCGACATCGTGTGGATGGACGTCATCGTGCAGGAAAGAAACGATGCTCGCTTTTTCTCCTTTGGTGCCGAATAGCTTGATGCCCGGCAGCTCGGAGATTTGCGCCGTAGCGTACTGAAGCAAGTCGTGCTCGTGAGCGGCGACGGCATCACGTCCCAGCCCGTTGACATAATCGATGGCCGCACCCAGACCGATCGCGCCAGCAATATGCGGTGTTCCGGCCTCAAAGCGTTCGGGCGGCTTCGCGAAAGTGGTTTTCTCAAAGGTGACGTATTCGATCATGTCGCCGCCGCCCTGATAGGGAGGCATCGACTCAAGAAGTTCAGCTTTTCCGTACAAGACCCCGATCCCCGACGGTCCATACAGTTTGTGTCCCGTGAACGTGAAGAAATCACAGTCAAGGTCCTGCACATCGACATTGAGATGCACCGCACTTTGTGCGCCGTCGATCAAGACGGGAATACCCTTGTCATGGGCAAGCTTGATCATCTCCTTGGCCGGGGTAATGATACCGAGAACATTGGAGGTGTGCGTGAACGCCACCATTCTCGTCCGGGGTGTGAGCAGTTTCTCGAACGCGGCAAGATCGATGATGCCATCGCCATCCACAGGTGCCGGCTTCACCACGGCCCCGGCGCGTTCGGCCACCAGCTGCCAGGGCACGATATTGGCGTGGTGCTCCAGTTCCGTGAGGAGGATCTCGTCGCCCTCCTTCAGACGCTGACCGGTGAAGCTGCTCGCAACAAGGTTGATCGCTTCGGTGGTGTTGCGGGTGAACACGATCTCGCTGGCTTTGGCGGCATTGAGGTAGGCGCGAACCTTCTCCCGAGCCTCGTCATAGAGTTCGGTTGCGCGAACGCTGAGATAGTGAACACCGCGGTGAATATTTGCGTATTCGTTCTCGTACACATCCGAAATGGCCTTGATCACGGCTCTTGGTTTTTGTGCACTCGCACCACTGTCGAGAAACACCAGTGGTTTGCCGTGAACTTCACGGGACAGGATTGGAAAGTCGGCCCGAACCTTGTCGACATCGTAAGCCGGCGGGTTGGTCCGCTCCGTTCCGGGCACAACCGATTCTGCTGCTACCTGAGTCATCCGTCGCTCTCCTAGGATGTCGACAACCCGTTTGACAGCCAGTCATCGATGATTGTGTTGAGCTGGTCCTGGAAGTCCCCTTCTTCAACCGACTCGACGACCTCCGCAATGAAGGCCCTGATCAAAACCTGCCGCGCCTCTTCCGCATCGAGTCCACGCGAACGCAAGTAGAAGAGTTCCAGCTCATCGAGCTGCCCCGCTGTCGCGCCATGACTGCACTTCACGTCATCGGCGCAAATCTCGAGCTCCGGTTTCGTGTCGATCTCCGCACCTTCGGACAGCAACAGCGTCTTGTTGAGCTGATGCCCGTCCGTTCGCTGCGCATCGGGACTGACCGAAACCTGACCCTGGAAGACCCCGTGGCTGTGGCCGTCGAGGACTCCCTTGAATACCTGCCGGCTGTTACCGCCCGGCTCGGTGTGCGCGATACGCGTCGTGATGTCTGAATGCTGATGGTCACGCGCAAGGTAAATCCCGTCCAATTCACAATTGGCGCCATCGCCTTCGAGACGAGCCTCGACTTCGCATCGCGAAAGGCGCGCCCCGGCAGACATCAGGAACCCTGTGTAAGTCGCGTTCCCTGCCAGCGATACTCGTGTCTGGGCAAGATGAAAGGCGCTGGCGCTCTCGCGCTGAACCTTGCGGTGAGAAACAGCCGCTTCCGGGCCCACGACCACCTCGGTGACCGGATTCGACCAGTAGTCTGAATCTCCGCTTCCAACATGCCATTCCGTCAGTTTCGCGTTGCTCTCCGCACCCGCGACAATCAAGTTTCTCGGGTGAATGCTGGTCGGGGATGAAGGGTCGCTGAGAAACAGCAGCTCGATGGGTGTGCCCACTTCGATACCTTCTTCGACGATCACCACATACCCATTCATCATGAAGGCCGTGTTGAGCGCCAGCAAAGCGTCTTCTTCGAGCGAGGAGAGACGCTCCAGGTGCGGGCGTACGAGACTTCCGTGAGTCGTCAAGGCGTCTTCCAGATTTGTGATGATGACGCCGTCCGGAAGCGTTTCCAAACGCGAAAGCGAAGCATTGTAAATGCCGTTGGCGAACACCAACCGGTGAGCCGATTCCGAACCCATGGCCGCTTGTTCGCTGAGATCGAGGGATGCTGATCCGCTTGATGCCTCCGCCATCTCGAAAGGCGTCTTCGCCAGTTCTCTGAGATTGGTGTACTTCCAGGCCTCGACCCGCGTGGACGGCAATGCCAGACGATTGAACCGATCCAGGGACGTCCGACGCATCGTATCGAGCCAATCGAGCCCGGCGCCCGGGAACTCGGCACTCAACTCGTCGAATCGCTCGACGAAGGGGAACTCTGCGATGATCTGACGTGACATGCGATGGCTCTCGTATCGATCCGTCAAGCGGCCTGCGTGCCCGTCAGCGCGCCGTAACCTTCCTTCTCAAGCTCCAGCGCCAGTTCTTTACCCCCCGACTTGACGATTCGGCCGTGGGCCAGGACGTGGACGAAGTCAGGCACGATGTAGTCGAGAAGCCGCTGATAGTGCGTGATCACGAGCATGGACCGGTTCGGATCACGTAGCGTGTTGACTCCATCGGCCACGGTCTTGAGAGCATCGATATCCAGTCCCGAGTCCGTTTCATCCAGCACGGCAAACTTCGGCTCGAGCAAGGCCATCTGAAGAATCTCGTTTCGCTTTTTCTCGCCGCCCGAGAAACCCACATTGACCGGCCGCCGCAGCATGTCGTCTGTGATATTCAGTTCGCTCTGCTTTTCGCGGACATACTTCACGAACTGCATCGCGTCGAATTCCTTCTCGCCACGATGTTTGCGCAACGAGTTCACTGCCGTTCGCAGGAACGTCGTCCCCGCAACTCCAGGGATTTCGACCGGATACTGGAATGCGAGGAATATGCCTTCTCTCGCACGCTCCTCAATCGCCAGATCGAGAAGATCATTTCCCTGATAGTGGATCGAGCCCTCCGTTACCTCGTACCCGTCGCGTCCAGCGAGAACGTAGGCGAGCGTGCTCTTTCCGGACCCATTGGGTCCCATGATCGCGTGCACCTCACCGGCCGAAATACTGAGATCGATTCCGTTCAGGACGTCACGATCATCGACGCGGGCGTGCAGGTTCTTTATCTCAAGCATATCTTTCCTTATTCCGTGGCTTCAGCCGGCGATCAGCCAACGCTGCCCTCAAGACTGATCCCAACCAGCTTCTGTGCTTCAACGGCGAATTCCATTGGAAGTTCCTGAAGAACCTCCTTGCAGAAACCGTTGACGATGAGCGCCACGGCTTCTTCCGCCGACATGCCGCGTTGCTGGCAATACATCATCTGGTCGTCACTGATTTTTGAGGTCGTCGCCTCATGTTCGACCTTGGCCGAGCGATTCTTGACCTCGATATAGGGCACGGTATGTGCGCCGCACTTGTCACCGATCAGAAGAGAATCGCATTGGGTGAAATTGCGAGAATTCTCGGCCTTGCCCTGCATGCGCACCAATCCCCTGTAGGTGCTCTGCGCCTGGCCGGCGGAGATGCCCTTGGAAATGATCGTGCTGCTGGTGTTTTTGCCAACGTGCAGCATCTTGGTGCCGGTATCGGCCTGCTGGCGATT
>DEBC01000144.1:15009-17084 GCA_002348365.1 Alphaproteobacteria bacterium UBA2966
ATGCAGCTGGGGTACTTCCAGGTGATGGCCGACCCCGTTTCCACCTGGGTCCAGGAAATCTTCGAGCGAACACCTCGGCAGGCGCCGCGCTTGGTCACGAAATTGTAGATCCCGCCCTTGCCTTCTTCGTCACCGGGATACCAATTCTGCACCGTGGAGTACTTGATCTCCGCATCGTCCATCGCGACGAGTTCAACGACCGCGGCATGCAGCTGGTGCTCATCCCGCATAGGTGCCGTGCAGCCTTCCAGATAGCTGACGTAGCTCCCTTTATCGGCAATGATCAGGGTCCGCTCGAACTGTCCGGTATTGGCAGCGTTGATGCGAAAGTACGTGGAAAGCTCCATCGGACATCGCACGCCTTCGGGCACGTAGACGAACGAACCGTCGGTAAAGACGGCTGAATTCAAGGTGGCGTAGAAATTGTCGGAATAGGGAACGACGCTGCCGAGATACTTGCGCACGAGCTCGGGGTGTTTTTCGACCGCTTCCGAGATCGAACAGAATATGACGCCCGCCTTTTCCAGTTCCCCCTTAAACGTTGTCGCCACCGAGACGCTATCGAACACCGCATCAACGGCAACTCCGGCGAGCATCTGCTGCTCGTGCAGGGGAATACCGAGCTTCTCATAGGTGGCCAGAAGCTCCGGGTCCACTTCATCCAGGCTCTTGGGCCCGTCCACGGACTTGGGTGCCGAGTAGTAATACGCGTCCTGATAATCAATCGGTGGATAACTCACCTTGGCCCAGCTCGGCTCTTCATCCTGTTGGCGCTGCCACAGTTCGAACGCCTTCAAGCGCCATTCGAGCAACCACTCGGGCTCACCCTTCTTGGCCGAGATGAACCTGACAATGTCTTCGTTCAGACCCTTTGGGGCTGTATCGGCCTCAATATCCGTGACGAACCCGTACTTGTAGCCGGACTCGTTCAGGGCCTCGACGGTTTCTGTCGTATCGTTGACTGCGCTCATGCTCGGTTACTGCCTTTTGTCCATCTGCCCTGCTTCAATGAGTCGATGCACTCGCCAGCGGTTCGCTGCCGCTGGCAGGTCCCCCAACATCACCGGGTGAGGTGTGCTCTAACATATCCGCGAGGGTCAAATCATCGAGGACTTGCTGTACCGCCCGCGCCACAGTTGTCCACCGTCCACCCACCTGGCAACGATCCTCAAAATTACAGAGTCCCCCCCCCGCCGGAAGACAGTCGGTCAGCGCGATCGGTCCTTCGAAACCCGCAATGATTTCAGAAACGGAGATGTCGGTGATCACACGATCCATCCGATATCCACCGTTGCGACCTCGGATCGCCGTGAGCAGTTCGAGTTCCGCCAATTTATGTAACAACTTGCTGACGGTCGGCACGGGAAGGCCCGTGGATATGACCACGTCAGATGTAGTCTGAAGCTCGCCCGGGCGCTGAGCCATATGACCCATCACCATCACGGCGTAGTCCGTCATTCTTCCGAGTTTGAGCATGGCGCGTGTCCGAGCCGATTGATTAAACCTGATGAAATTTGTCTGGTATATATTAAAGTAGAGTAAATTTGTCCAGTTTAAAGGCCAACGATTGCCAATGCCCTGGCTCTGGCGACCTTATGTATTTGTTATAAAGGAAAAATTTCCTGTGCAGCCGCGCCGGATAGCCACAAAACTACTGTTTAACTGTCTATCCGATACTCTCGAATCGCATTCTCGGAGAAAAGCTTGCGTTGATCTTCGATGGAAAAATCGCTGACTGTCCGCTTGAAGAGCGAATAGATTGTGTCAAATGACGCACGGAGCCTGTCAACCGGGTAATTGCTCGCAAACATGCTGCGGTCGACCCCAAATATCTCGATCGTCTCCCGGATGATACGAGCGTTCTGATCATCGTCCCAAGGGCCGTCGGGTAACAGTAGGAACGAGATCTTGGTGGTGACGTTCTTACAGGCGGCCACTGCTTCCACACCGCGCCGCCAAACGTCCAATCCCGCCTCGCTGCGGTCCCAGGGGAGGCCGGCGTGGTTGAGGATGACCTGCACGCTGGGAAGGGCACGTGCGACCTCCGCCGCCTCTTCCAGATGCCAATAGGGCAC
>DEBC01000144.1:17477-20535 GCA_002348365.1 Alphaproteobacteria bacterium UBA2966
CCAGGCCTGATCCTGCATCGTCCCCGGTTGACCGGCCACGGACTCATCCGGTGAATTGGATACCACCGGCTTGGCCCTGACCCCTCTCACCAGAGGATTGGCCGACTGCCGCGCTAGGATCTCTTCCGTAGTGTCGTGTGTCATCGGCGCATACGCGACGATCGCGTTCGGCACGCCTTCTTTCTCGTGCAGAGCGGTCAACCAATTCGTCTCATCAAGTGGATCGTCGACATGTCGGTCCGCTTCGATATGAACGGTCTTGATGACGTTGTGGTCCTCCGCGTCCCGCCAATAATCGTCCGGCAAGTAGTTTTTCTTGAGGATGTCGTAGTTACCGAATGGGAAGCTCTTTATCCGCTGATCAGTCAACCAGGGATAGTAGAGGGCGTCGAGGTCCCAGAAGTGATGATGCGCATCGACGATCTCAAGATCGGACATGGCTTGCCTTTGGTTCGATTGATGCCGACTGGCAGGGGCGTTCAACGCTCCCGCAGCTACGGCTTCCATTCGGGAAGCGCATCGGCACCGGTCAGGTGGTCCGCCGCCTCCGTCGTGCGCAGCAACACGTAGACGTCGCGCGTATCCATATACGTCTCAAATACGTCGCAGATAAGCTTGGCACAGAGATCCTTCTGTTCCTGTGACCGACCCGGCCTAGTGTCGATGGTCACCGTCGGGAGACCGTCACCAATCTCACCGAACGCCTCATGGACCGAGACATAGATCCATTTTCTCGTCTCGGGGTGCCTTTCCTGCTGCGCTGGATCCAGCGCCTCATCGATTGCACCTTTGATCCCTTGCCGCAGCCTCTCCTTGTGCGCATCGGTATAGCCCCGGGGAATGTCCACGCGTACGATCGGCATGACCTTGTCTCCTTGATCGCGCCACAATCCTGTGACGTCGATGACCCTTGCCAGTTACAAACTCCGTCCACCACAGCCTTTACACACAATTCACGCTGATCCTTCAACGTCTATCAACAAATTTCCGTCCATGCTCTCCATGTGCCTCTCAACGGCCCAGAATCCGGAAGATTGGCTATACCTGTCATTTCTGTGTGGTTGAAGCGCGTGCGCCTTTTCAATACCCGTTGTCTCGTATTGCCCATGAGAGTTTCGTAAGGATCGGGGAACGTGACTCTTGGCTGACCTTTCTGACCCTCAAGCCGTCGTCTCCGGCGGCCAGGATGCACGACCCGGCGGTCCGGCATCGGTTGGGGAAAAGTCACACCGACTCCCGGTGGCCGGGGTCATGCTGCTGCTCGTCCTGACGGTCGTCTGGGGTGCCAACTGGCCGGTCAACAAGATCGCTCTCCTCGAGATTCCCATTTTCACCTTTCGGGCGATTGTCGCCTTTGGCGCGGCCGGTGCCGTACTCCTACTGGCCCGCGCTGCCGGCCACTCACTCTATGTCCCGCCCGACCAGCGCCGATGGCTGGTTTGTGTCGCGCTTTTGAACGTTACGGGCTGGATGTATTTCTCGGCATTGGCGCTGACACTCATTCCTTCCGGCCACACCGCTGTCATTGCCAACACCATGCCACTCTGGGCTTTCCTCATTGCCATACTGGTGCTCAAGGAGCGGCCGCACGCCATCCATTGGCTGGGACTCGCGCTTGGTATCTCAGGGGTTCTGTTGCTTGCCAGCAAGGATTTCGATGGGTTGGGGAACGCGCCTTCGGGAACAGTAGCCGTCCTCGCCGGCGCCATATGTTTCGCAGCAGGAACCGTCATGCAGAAGCGCGCGCCCTGGCGCATGCCGATGCTGACGGTCATCGGCTGGCAGTTCCTGATCGGGGGTGTGCCGCAGCCCTGCAGGATTCCACGGTACCGCTGCGCCCCATCATCCGGCTGCTACAGAAAACGATCGGAATTGCAGGCGGCGCGAAACGAGAGGAGACACGCACGCAACTCGAAGCGCGGCTCGAGGCGCTCGGAATTCCAACCGATACGGCGCTGCCGGTGCTCTTAGAGCTGTTCGGCATTTCTTCGGGCGACCCTGCGTGGGACAGCTTCGATCCTCCTGACCGGCGCCGTCATGTCACCGACGCGGTGCTTACCGTCCTGATAGGAGAAAGCCTGGCGCAACATTTGGTCCTGGTTGTGGAAGATCTGCACTTCGCAGACTCGGAAACCCGGGTGATCGTGGAGAAGCTCGTTGAGAATGCCCGATCACTTCCATTGCTGGTGCTGTTGAGCTACCGCCCTGAATTTGAACACGACTGGGAACATCAACCCCAGTTCTTCGAACAGCGCCTGGAACCGTTGCGTCATGTGGATGCGCTGGGTCTCCTGGAGGGACATCTCGGCAGCGACACGTCCCTTGACGAACTCAAGGGAACCCTGATCGAGCGCACGGATGGTATCCCGTTCTTTCTGGGGGAATGCATCCTTCATGTCATAGACAGCGGTCAATTGTCCGGCTCCGCCCGTGACTACTCGCTTTCCGAAACGCTTGAAGAACTTGCCATACCGCGTTCGGTTCACGATGTGATTGCTTCAAGAATTGATCATCTTCAGCAAGGGCGATCCGGGAGACGGGTTATATGTCATCGCCGAGGGACTCGTCGGCATCAAGACCATATCCAAGCACGGCAAGGAGATCTTTCTGAACATCATGGAGCGCGGTGAGGTGTTCGGGGAAATTGCCCTCCTGGACGGAAAAGAACGCACCGCCGGCGCCGTCGCCATGGAATCATCCGAACTGCTGTTCATCAGCCGCGAACGATTCATTCCTTTCGTCGAACAACGTCCGAACCTCTCTAGGCGCCTGTTGGAAGTTCTCTGTGAACGTCTGCGCTGGGTCAGCGACATCGTCGAGGACGCCATGTTCCGTGATGTGCGAGGCCGCCTCGCACGACGCCTGCTGCGATTCTCTCGTGTTTACGGCGAGAACACAGCCAACGGCGTCCGGATTCGTCTTCGCATCTCGCAGGAGAATCTGGGCCTTATGCTGGGTGCCTCGCGCGAAAGCATCAACAAGGAGTTGAGGGTACTCCAGTCCGATCAAATACTGAGTTACGGCCGGGGGTTTTTCACGCTGCACGACCTCGACCGGC
>DEBC01000144.1:20881-30894 GCA_002348365.1 Alphaproteobacteria bacterium UBA2966
AGACTCGCTGAATGCGAAACACCGGCCGCTGAGGGAAGGTCAGGAGACGGTCAGGTGTAGGACTGCCAGATCTCACGCAGCTTGGCAGTGAATTCGCGCTCCCGCGCATCATCCGGCAAATTTGCGCCGTCGAATACCACATCGTTCACGCGGTGACCGATCTCTCGCATGAAGGTTCGATCGTCGTCCCTTGGTGAAATTGTCACCACCGAGTCCTGGGTGTAGGTCGGCACGACACCATCCACTTTGACAGCCCTCTCCAGGGTCACATAGTCGTCCCCTGCGTCGAGCGCACGGATGTTTTCACGAATGATCTTGCGCATCATGGCGACGCCACGATCGCCAGTATTGTGGTTCTCAAGCGCGTGGACAGCGATGGGACGCTGCCCCACGATAGCCTCGAAATCTCCCGGCACACGCTGGCGCTCTTCATAGGGCCGCTCGTGCTCTGTCTGGCCGATGAAATCGATTTTGCCGTATCCGACCTGGGTTCTGTCACCGACGCCATCCGGATCGTTGCGGTCATTGAAATACCGCCAGCCAATCATCTGGGTGTTGGTGTCATCGATGGCACGCATCCAACGCGACAATGCCGCCCGAATGAAGGTTTCTTCCTCATCGGCGGTCAGCCATAACGCGCCCGTCTGGTTGAGGTTCGGCAGCATCATATCCGTGGTGCGCACCCACACCTTGTCGTTCCAGCGCCGCACATTGAGGTTGATCATGCCAATGGGGGTTTGAATGTAGTCGAGTTCCGGCAGCTCCCCCCACGAGATCGAAAACTGCGCGCCACTCACCCGGGTGTGGAGAAAACAGCTGTGGGTCGGATCCTGCGTGTTGTCGAGAACCTGAACCCAGTTACAGGGAAAGTGAATGGAGAACGGAATCATCTCGGTGTCGGGCTGCCGATAGATGTCCAGTATGGGGAATTCCGGCATGTCATCCGGTGGACCCATCCAGGCGAAAATGATTCCTTCGAACTCGCGGGCCGGATAAGCGGGATGGCAGATACGTTCCTTGATCGTACTTTCGGGGTCGTTGGGCGTGTCCAGAATGGTGCCATCGCAGGCTATGTGCCAGCCGTGATAGCAGCACACGATCCCTTTGTCGGAGGGCAGGCCATATTCCAGTGAGGCGCCTCGGTGACTGCAGTGGCGCTCCATGACCGCCACCTCACCCGATGTTGTTCGGAATACCACCAGATCTTCGCCGAGCATGCGAACGACAATGGGCAGATCCGCCAGCTCCGAGGAAAGGCAAACGGGTTGCCAAGTGCGGCGGAGGTATTCACCGCCAGGCGTACCGCGCGTCACATGTGTGAGTTCGGAGTCTTCGGCGAAATCACGCACGCGATGATAGGCGCCGTAGCGTTCACGAGTTCGCGGGATCTGATCGGCGGTGGTTGCAGTCACCTGGGTGCCTTCCCTATTCGCTGGATCGGAATGGTGGCCCGGAGTTTACCCAATGATCCCTGCCCCATGTAAGATCGCCGGCATCCATGACCACAAGGAGAGGACGCCATGGCGCGCCAAAATGTCGACTCAGGACGGCCCTGGGAGTCCACATGCGGTTTCTCGCGTGCGGTGCGGATCGGTAACGTCATTGAAGTCAGCTTGACGACGGCTAGCGCACCCGACGGAACAATTCTGTTTCCCGATGACGTTTACGCGCAGACCAAGGAATCCCTGCGCATGATCAAGGCCGCGCTGGAAGAAGTAGGAGCAAGCCTGGACGATGTGATCAAGACTCGCATGTACCTCAAGGATATGTCGCGTTGGGAGGAGGCCGGGCGTGCCCACGGCGAGGTGTTCAGCAACATCCGGCCTGTCACGGGCTGGATCGGGATGAGTGGATTTTTCGCGCCGGGCATTGCTGCGGAAGTCGAGGCGACCGCCATCATCCAGGACGACTGATCCTCACAGATCGCGGAGCAACTCCGAAGTTGACGCCAAGGTCTCAAAGGAACGGAGACGGCGCTTCAACCTTTCCGCCTCCGCTGCTGACAACACATGTCCCGCCGCGTCGATGAACTTGGCATCCAATTCGGCATCGGACATCGGATTCGCTGGCATGCCGGTCGGCGCAGGAATGAAGGCTGAGGCCTCACGCCGGTCGCGCGTCAGCACTGTAACACGCGCAGGCTGATGCACGTCGAGCGATGCGGCCTCTTCAGCGGCGAGTTTCTCCGAATGGATAACGCTTACCGTCTTCATGCGTTCACGGATGTGCGCCGACTGGATATAGCTTTCGTCCAGGTGGGAGACAGATATGTCGCCATGAATGGCCGCACATGCCAGGCAGAAGGGCAAACTGAACTGTGCTTCAGAAACTGATTGAGGTCGATCGTAGGCCATGTAATGACCGACATCCGGTGTGACCTCGCAGCGGATGCCAACAACATCGTCCGATGCGAGAGCTTCATCCTGCATGAGGCCCACCAGGGCCTCGATTCCGGATTGCGCGCCGGCACAGACGGGGTACCTCTTGAATGCGACCCGCGACGTTGACAGAACATAGCGGTTGCCAAGCTTCTCAAGCTCATTCGGTTGGAACGTGCCGTCACCGAACATGGCAATCAGACCATGCGGGTTCTCGAAAGCATCTTCCGGCGCCGTCATCCCGGCTTCGGCCAAGAGTGCGGCCTGCACGCCAAGCTCTGCAGCGCGACCGCAGGCGACCGGTTTCACGGGCGAACCGACGAGCACATAGGGACCACTCGTTTGGCACGCCGCTATTGAGATGGCCTGCTGCATGGTATCGGGGGTCGCTCCCAAGACCTTGGAGGCACCGACAGCAGCTCCCAATGCTCCAAGTAACCCCGTCGTCCACCAACCACGCCAGAACAGATCGTGTGTGAACGCGCGGCCAAGAGCGTATTCAGCTTCGACAGCTGCAACAAATGCCGTCAGGGAATCCCGACCATTTGCCGCGACCAGCTCCGCCGCAGCCAGTACAGCGGGCCAGACAACCGCTGTGGCGTGGACCATGCCTTCATAGGACACGTCATCGAAATCGAGGACATGCGCAGCCGTTCCGTTGGCAAGCGCCGCCCCCGCGGGCGACGCCGGTGCCTCACCACCGATGATACTGCAGGGGCCGGCGCCATATTGAGCTGACACCTGATCTCTCAGCAGAATCGCTATCGGGTGCTCTGACCCGGCAATGGCAACCCCCGTCGCATCCAGCAGGCACCGTTTGGCCTCATTGGCGACTTCGACAGGAATATCCTCGAATGAGTATCCGGCGGCCCATTGCGACAGGGCGGCGGCAACGCTCGCCACGGCGTCATCTGATACTGCGTCGATTGACACCAAGCCTCGCCCTACTCCGCCAATTTTCGGGGCAGCCACCCCATCCCAGCCTTCTCGGTCTCGGCCAATGCTGCGCCGACATCCGGATGGGCTTGCAGTGTTTTTCGCCACGACCGTAGGTGGGGTGCGTATCGAACCTCGTGCCCAAAGACCCCCGCCAACATGTCGAGATACATCAAGGTTGATGGATATCCGCAATCGGCAAGGCTCAATCGGTCGCCGACGAGGAATGGTGCCGGTGCCGCGAGCATCCCCAATCGATCGATCTGAGACTGGATGGCCACAAAAGCCTCGTCCACGACAGCCAGATCACGTTTACGTTCCGGGACCTGCCAGAACAGCCCACGAATGGGTGGTTCCAGATGAAGATCGTGGAACCGGGACAAGAATCGCGCCCGGGCTCGCTGCTTTGGATCTTCGGGAAGCAGGGGTGGCTCGGGAAATACTTCATTGAGGTACTCGGCAATCGCCTCTGATTCGCTGATCATGAGGTCTTCGTCAACGAGCGCCGGAATCTGTCCCGTCGGCACCACCGAACGGTAGGTTTCAGAACGCAACCCACCCGGAGGCTCTTTGATTTCAACCTGATCAGCAATTCCCTTGACCGTCATGATAGTCACGATCTTGGCGCCGAAGTTACTGTGGGGCAGGTTGTAGAGAATCATCACCACCCTCGCGCCCCGCCCCGATTTCAGTGAATGAGTATCTGACTGAGGAAGGTCTTCGTCCGTTCACTCTCGGGCGACGAAAAGAAGACCTCGGGAGCCGCGGTTTCAACGATCTCACCTGCATCCATGAAAACCATGTTGTTGGCCACAGTTCGAGCAAATCCCATCTCGTGGGTCACCACGATCATGGTCATTCCGTCCTCCGCCAGCTCTACCATCGTATCCAAGACCTCTTTGATCATCTCGGGATCGAGGGCTGACGTCGGTTCGTCGAACAACATGATGCGCGGCCTCATGCAAAGACTTCTGGCGATGGCCACACGCTGCTGCTGACCCCCTGACAGTTGGCTTGGATACTTGGCCGCCTGTTCGGGAATATGGACGCGCTCGAGATAGAGCATGGCGAGCTCACGCGCTTCCTTCTTCGACATCTTGCGCGCCTTCATGGGTGCCAGCATCAGGTTGTCCAGCACGGTCAGGTGCGGGAAGAGATTGAACTGTTGAAACACCATGCCGACTTCACGGCGTACCGCGGTGATGTTCTTCATGTCATCGGTCAATTCGATGCCGTCGACGACAATGCGACCGGAATCATGGCGCTCCAGTCTGTTGATGCAGCGGATCATCGTTGATTTCCCAGATCCCGAAGGCCCGCACACCACAACCCGTTCGCCCGAAGTGACGTCGAGACTGACTTCCCTCAGAGCCTGGAAGTCCTCGAACCACTTGCTGATCTGATGCAACTCAATCATCGGTTGGCCGGGGGCAACGTCAGCGACGTCTGAAGAATCGTGGGTCATGGTTGGTTATCTCAAAAAAAACAGTGGCCGGCCGCGAGGTCCACGCGGCCGGCCCCCAAGTCATACGTCGCTATTTGGCCGCGACCTGGTCTTTCCAGTCGATGGTCCGGAACCAGTAGTCGTGACGCTCCTCAATGAAACCACGTTCGGTATTGATCGTGATCCAATTGTTAAGCCAGTTGAGGATGTCCGGATCACCCTTGCGAACCGCAAACGCCGATGGCCAGCGCAACAGCTTTTCCTTGCCCAACGGCTGCCAGATCTGGTCGGCATAGTCCCGGGCGTAATTGGTCGGCTTGGGTTCCGCCGTGACAAACGCATGGGCGGTGCCGTTCAAGACGTCCTGGATCGCCTGGGCATCGTCATCAAACTGACGGATCTTGGCGAGGGGCGCGATTTTCTTGACCGACCAAATGGAGTCATTTGAACCGCGGCGTACCGTGAAGGTGACGTCTTCCTTGTTGAAATCCGAAGCGCTCCATCCGTCCGTTATCTTCTTGTTCGCTGCCATGCCAATCCCGCCCCAGTTGTATGGATTCGAGAAGTTGATGGTGAGATTCCGCTTCGGCACGAGTGAGATGCCGGTCATGATGATGTCGAATTCACCCGCAATCAGCGCCGCGATGATGCCAGAAAACGCGGTCGGTACGAATTCAATCTCGACTTCCATATCAGCCGCGATTTTTTTGGCAACGTCGATTTCGAAACCGATCATGTCGCCACTCTTTGATCGCATCACCCACGGCACGAACGTGGATACGCCCGCCCGCAGCTTGCCGCGCTTCTTGATGGTTTCGAGTACGCTTTCACCAGCCAGTTGCTTGCTGACATCCTGCGCCTGACCCACCGTGCTGAACGCGCCGATCATCAGCACGACTAGCAGCAGCTGGAAAACAGTTCTGGTACGTCCGATCATGGAATTCCTCCCATCCATTTCGCGCCGCACGGAATAGGCCGGCGGCTTCTTATCGTTGTCCCATCACAGCGGTGCGCTGTGTGGGCCGCAGTGTAGTGCACACATACCCACGGTGCACCCATGCAAACGTTTATGTACTCCCGTTACATCCGTCCCCTGTTCATCCGCCGCTCCATCCGCGCGAAGAGCCTAGCCAAGCCATAACAAACACCGAAGTACATTGCGGCGACGATCAGCCAGGTTTCGAAGAACCGTGTTGTCGACACCGCAATCTCGTTGCCCATGAACGTGAGTTCCTGAATGGAAATCAATGACACCAGTGCCGAATCCTTTATGAGCTGAATGAACTGATTGGCGAGCGGCGGCGCAATGCGCTGCACAGCCTGGGGCAGGATAACGTAGCGGAGTTGACTGGTTCGAGAGAGCCCCAGGCTGTCACCGGCCTCCCATTGGCCTCGCTCGATCGACAGCAGGCCCGCCCGTACGATTTCGGTGATGTAGGCGCCTTCGTACAGAGCCAAAGCAATCACGGCGGCAGAAAAATTCCTGAGAAGATTGAGTTCGCCAAATAACAGGACAATGACATCCTGGACGTATGGCGGCGCCGCCTGCGCAAGCTCAGTCAGCTCCAGCGGTTTGAGCAACTGGTTGCCGACAAAGAAGAAGAGAATGAAGAGAAACGGCACCGGCGGCATGTTCCGCACGAATTCGACGTACCCACGCGCGATCATCCGAAACAGGGCGACATGACTGACGCGGCACAGCCCCATCACGAGTCCGAATATCGATGCGAAAACCATCGCCCAAAGCGAGGTCCGAGCCGTGATCAACAACCCCTCTATCAGCAGGTTGGCAACCCACTGATCTTGATCCGGGTCGTAATAGAAGAAGTATTGAAGCAGGCGCCCCCAGTCCCAGTGATACACGAGGTAGGCATTCACCCGGTAAACCAGATAGGCGACGAATGCGACAGCCGCCACGATGAGTACCGCATCGAGGAGCGTTACTTTCAAACGTCGTCGCGCCGGCGGTCGGGCGCGCGTCATAGGCTCGGCGTTACTCATCGAGCCCCCCTGCGTCGGATGCGGACCTCGAACAATCCAACAACGATGGAAAGGGTACCCGTCACGACGATGTAGATCGCTCCCGTCGTCAGCCAAATCTCGAACGCCATGAAGGTTTCGGCGATCAGATCGAGGGCCATGGTCGTGAGATCGAAGATCGCAACGGCACTGAGAATTGAGGAATGCTTGATCAAGGTCACAACCTGCCCCGTCAGGGGGGGCAGCATCAGTGGCACAGCCTGGGGCAGCACGATATGACGATATTTCTCATAGCGCGTGAGTCCGATGCTGTCGCTGGCTTCCCACTGGCCCTTGGGCACCGACTCGATGCCGGAACGGAAAATTTCAGCCGTAAACGAACCCTCGTGAAACGAGAGCGCCAGGATGCAGGCCCAGAACGGCGACAGACCAAAGATCGGCGCCACAACGAAATAGAATATGTAGACCTGAACCAGGATCGGTGTGTTGCGGATTACCTGGAGATAACCAGATGCGAGATAACGACCTGCAAACGAATCCGAACGCCTCAGAAGTGCCGTGATCAAGCCGACTGCAATGGATAACGGCAGCGCCCAGGCGGACAACTCGAACGTCACGAATAGCCCATCGATCAATGGACCAAGCATGAATTCGCCATCGACCTCGCGATACAAGAGACGGGGAATCCGATACCACTGCCAGTTGTAGTTAAATGCGCTGGCACCGGCGACCGCGAGATAGATAAGTCCACCGACCAGCAGAAAGAACTGAAGCCCGTCGAACCAGGGAATCCGTGTGATTCTTCCACTCCGCCGGACAGCGGTGTCGGACGGTGCCGTCATGACTCGGCGATACTCCAATGGGTGGTACGACGCACGTGACGCACGCCGCCGGATCTCTCACGATTTTTGAAAATTGCTGCCTCCCGCTCCGAGCCCGTGCACTTTAGGAGACGGCACGAAACCACTCAACCGTGGTACAAGATTCTCCATATGAGTCAGCACGATTATCGATCGAACGACATCTTCACACCTGACGTGAAGTTCACGCCCTGGTGGTGGGAAGCAGCCCCCCGGCCCGATCATTCGGAGGTCCCACTTCCTAGTTCGATTGATGTCGCCATCGTGGGATCGGGCTATGCGGGTTTGTCCGCAGCTCTCACTCTTGCGCGTGCGGGACGCAGCGTCGCGGTGCTGGAAGCGGGCGATCCGGGATTTGGCGCCAGCAGTCGAAGCGGCGGCATGATTGGCAGCGGACATCGCATGGGGACCAAGAACTTCTCCGGACTGACTGAGGAATTGGGCCAGGACCGCGCAATCGCGTTGCTCCGAGAAGGCACCAACGCTCTCGACTTCGCCACCGGTTTGATCGAGCAGGAAAACCTCGAGTGTGAATTCAAGCGAGTCGGCCGATTCCGCGCTGCCTGCCGGCTAAAGGACTATGACTCCATGGGCAAGGATATCGACCTGCTGCGCAGGAAGGTCGGTATCGAGGTCGACATGGTGCCCGCCAGCGAGTCATCTCAGGAAGTCACAACTGAGCATTACTTCGGCGGGTGTGTCTTTCACCAACACGGCGGGCTGCACGCCGGTCTCTATCAACTCGGATTGTTGGACCGTGCTCGAGCCGCGGGTGCCGTCATATGCGGCCAGGCGGAAGTGCGACGAATTGATGGTCAAAAAGGTGCCTTCAAGCTCTTCACGGCTCGCGGCAACGTGCAAGCACGGGATGTCATCGTGGCCACGAACGGCTATACCGGCCCGCTGACACCTCAATTTCGTAAGCGACTGATCCCCATCGCTTCATACATCATCGCGACCGAGCCCATCGGTGAGGAGGCTGTCCGCCGGGTGATCCCCAGCCGGCGCATGATCGTGGAGACGCGGTCGCGTCACTGTTACTACCGTCCGTCTCCTGACGGTCAGCGAATTCTGTTCGGTGGACGAGCATCCCTACGACCTATCGACCCCAGGACGAGCGGCCTCCGGCTTCACCGCTTCATGACCCGGTTATTTCCGTCCCTGACAGATGTGAGAGTCTCACATTCGTGGACGGGAAACATCGCCTTCGCCCGGGATCATCTCACGCATATCGGTGTACATGACGGCATCCACTACACGCTGGCCTGCAACGGATCGGGAGTTGCCATGGCACCATATGCTGGACACAAGGCAGCAATGAAGCTCATGGGATCACCGGAAGGACAAACTGCCTTTGACGAGTTCGATTTTCGACCGTACCCACTCTATGGTGGACGGCCCTGGTTTCTTCCTTTCGTCGACTGGTTCTACCGTGCCCGAGACGCCTGGGAAGAACGAAATGACAACTAATACGTCGCATGAGAGGTAGATGTCTGCGAGCCCGGAGATGATTGATCGTGTAACCCGTCCCTTTGGCGCCTACGACCGGCCGCTGAATGTCCGCGAAGACGCAGAGATCACGCACGTCGGTCCCGGCACGCCATGCGGAGAGTACCTGCGGCGCATGTGGCAACCGGTAATACTGTCCCAGGAGCTCGGCGACCTGCCGCAGGTCGTCCAGATGCTCGGCGAAGACCTGGTGGTATTCCGCACGCTCAAAGGCGACGTCGGCGTTCTGGATCGGAATTGCAGCCACCGGGGTGCTTCTCTCGAGTACGCCCTGCCAACGCCTGACGGAATTCAGTGCTGTTACCACGGCTGGCACTTCGCGAAAGACGGCGAAATACTGGATACACCGAATGATCCGGAAAGCACCGTACGAGAGCGCATCTGTCATCCCGCCTATCCCGCTATCGAATACAAGGGAATCATCTTCGCGTGGATGGGTCCGCCCGATGATGTTCCCGAATTTCCCATACTCGATTCATACGATCAGCCGGATACCGCAACCGTTCCGTTTTCGCTCACGTTCCCCTGCAACTGGTTACAAATACTCGACAACTGCCAGGACCCGACCCATAGCTGTTTCCTTCACACTCGGGTGAGCGGGATTCAATTTGCCGAGTCGTGGGGCGAACTTCCAGAGCTTGACTACCTGCGTACGCCGATCGGGACCATCAATGTCAACGTCCGCCGTTGGAAGGACAAGGTGTGGGCGCGCACCGGCGAAATCATCATGCCCAACATGAACCAGGCAGGAGCTCTGTGGCTGACGGCAGAGGAAGAGGTTTGCTTCATCCGGACCAGCCTGACGCGCTGGATGCGGCCCATTGACGATGCCAATACGCGGGTCATCGGCTGGCGATATTTCAATGACCGCGTCGATCCCGACGGCGAAGGCGATCGCAGCCAAGT
>DEBC01000144.1:31261-34037 GCA_002348365.1 Alphaproteobacteria bacterium UBA2966
GAGAGACCGTATGCGGAACGCCAGCGCATCCCCGGCGATTTCGAAGCAATCGTCAGTCAGCGCCCTATCGTCGTTCACGCTCTGGAGAACCTCACTGGTGGAGATCGTGGCGTGGCCCTCTTGCGCCAGGTCTTGCAAGAGAACATTCGCCAGCTGCAAGCCGGCGAGGACTACATGAGCCTCACTCGCCAGAAGGGCAGCGTCATACCCACGTACACCCAGGATACGGTTTGGTCCCTTACTCCCCGAGAAGGCAATGCAGACCGAGAACTGATGCAAGATGCGGGCGCGCAGATTGCGGAACTGGTCATAGACAGCGCGGAACTTCCAACAGAAACCAGAGAGAACGTGTTTCTAGAGCGGGCCGTAAAGATCGCAGTAGAACTGCAGAGTTCTACGCCAGAACGCCCCTGAACGGAGGCGGTAACGGTGCTCAACGAACCGCTATAATGGAGGTAACCTGGTTGGCTTGGAGAGGATGATATGACCAACGCCGATTTAAGCAATTCGATCGGCCAACAGCGTGAACAGGCCGTCGCTGACACGCTTGCACGCGTTCGAGAAATCGAGACGACCCAGGGGGTTAATCGCGCGTCCCTGAACGATATGCGTGACGAGTTATACAAGCTGGCCGCACGGACGGAACTCTTTCCAAAGCATGACTTTCCGCCGCCAGTCGACGACACCCCAAACGTCCGATATCTCCTGTCGGAGGACTCCGACAAACGTTTCGCGCTCTACATGAATTCGATCAAGCCAGGAAAGCTGACCGACCCGCATAATCATACGACGTGGGCGGTTGTCGCCGCCGTTGAGGGCGAGGAAATCAATCGTTTCTACAAGCGCACTGATGACGGCTCCGATGAGGGCAAAGCCTCCCTCGAGCAAACCGAAGAAGTAATCGTCAGACCGGGGGTGGGCGTCGCCATGATGCCTGATGACATCCACAGCATTGCAGTGGTCGGAGAGAGCCCAACACTGCACCTACACATGTATGGAAAATCCCTCGACACGATCACGGATCGTCTTGGCTTTGATCTGGAAGTGGGTACAGTCGATCGCTACAACGACAAAGCGGGAACAACCGCCTAGTCACGCGTAGAAGCACCCCCAGCACCATTCCTCAGCGCAATGCCCAAACTCATCAGCGCGCCCGATCTCAAGGCCATCATCAACGACGGCGAGGAACTCGCGCTTCTCGACGCACGTGATCAGGGCAGCTTCGGCAACAAGCACCTGTTCTTTTCGAGCTGCCTGCCATTGAGCCTGCTCGAAATGAAGGTCCGTGACCTGGTTCCCCGGCACAATGTCCGGATCGTGCTCACTGACGACGGAGAGGGGTTGGCCACCAAAGCAGCGGCAAAACTGGAAGCCTTTGGGTATTCCGACGTTGCCGTACTCGATAGCGGCGTTCAGGCATGGCAGGACGCAGGGTTCGAGGTGTTCAGCGGCGTTTCCGTTCCGAGCAAAGCTTTCGGTGAGGTCGTCGAACACGTCAATGACACACCCAACATCACTTCTGAAGAACTCCACGCGAAGCGTGCCGCCGACGAAGACGTCGTCGTGCTCGATTCCCGGCCGCTCGATGAATATCTCAACATGACCATACCTGGTTCAATCAACGTACCGGGGGCGGAACTCGCCTACCGCGTACGCACGATCGTCCCGGACCCTTCGACGCAAATCGTCGTGAACTGCGCCGGACGGACCCGCAGCATCATCGGCGCCCAGTCCCTGATCAACGCCGGTGTGCCCAATCCCATCAAAGCCCTGCGTAACGGCACCATGGGTTGGCACCTCGCTGGCTATGAACTGGAGAGAGGCGCGGCCCGCCTTGCTCCCGAGCCCAATCCATCGAACCTCGCGCATGCGCAGGCCATGGCCTCGGATGTCGCCGAGCGGTACGGCGTGACCTTCATCGACAGCGAGATGCTGGATACCTGGCGCGCGGAAAGCCACACGCGAAGCCTCTATCTTCTCGATGTACGCCACGCGGAAGAATATTCGGGCGGTCACCTGCCCGGTTCGCGCCACGCGCCAGGCGGCCAGCTCGTGCAAAACACTGACTCCTACATCGGTACCCGAGGCGCGCGAGTCGTTTTGATCGACGACACAGGTGTCCGCGCCACCATGACGGCATCATGGCTTCTACAGATGGGCTGGCGAGACGTGGTGGTGTTTCGAGATGGACTGGCCGGTCACGACCTCGAAACCGGAGCACATCACCCAGAGATACCCGGTCTCGATGAGATCGAAGCCGAAGAAATCTCATCGGTAGAACTGAAACGGTCCCTCGAAGGAGAAGAGACGACGGTCGTCGATCTCTCGTGGAGCCGCGCCTACAAAGCAGGGCATATTCCCGGCGCCTGGTATTCCACACGGGCACAACTCCCCCAGACGCTGTCAAAACTCCCACAAACTGCCAACCTCGTCTTGATCTCAGAAGACGGCATCCTGGCCACACTGGCATCCCCGGAAGCTGCATCGAATATCGGTTCCATCGTGCAGGTCATGCGTGGCGGCATGGCCGCCTGGCGGAACCTTGGTTTTCCGCAAACGACGGGCTTCGAGAACATGGCCCACGAGCCCAACGACCACTATCTCCGCGCTTATGATCGGGATACGGGTGTCGAACAGGCCATGCAGGACTATCTGACCTGGGAGGTCGGCCTCGTCGAACAGGTCGAGCGCGACGGCGATGCACGCTTCGATGTCATCCGCGTCCGATAGCGCCTGGTCTCATTGACGTCCGATGCCCCCCCCCTGCCCTCCCCCC
>DEBC01000168.1 GCA_002348365.1 Alphaproteobacteria bacterium UBA2966
GTTGTCGGAGCGAGGGCTCTCGGAGCGGATGAAAGTCGAACGCTTCTACTGTTTTGGTCAGTGCGACGATGGACCAAACGTGCGCTACTATCCAGGCGGAACCTGTTTCAGCAACGTTGGTGGCGATGACGTCGCCACCATCCTCGACACGCTGGAAGAGGCGTTGGGGGAAGTTCCTAGATTGAGTATTCGCCTCGCCTAACCTCTCCCATCAAGGAGGAAAGCAGATAGGCAGAGTAGATGGGTGAGCTCGTGGCTCGCGGCGAAAACCTACTCCGCGGCCTGCTGATCGGAATTGGTCACGGTCACGTCGAGGTCCACGGTGATGGGCGTTTGCAGTGAATCGAGCACCGGGCAATGGGCGTCGACGGCTTCGCGCAGGCGGGCAATATCATCGGAACTCGCAGGCGTGTCCAAAGTGACCGTGCCGGTTACGCGCTGCAGACCGGCACGGATGCCATCGACGTTGACGAAGCCACGTAGATCAGCCTCGCCAGTCACGGTCACCGAGACGTTGTTGAGCGGGATTTCCATGGCATCAGCATAAAGGCGGTAGGTGACCTCCTGGCAGGCGGCGAGCGCCGCGAGCAGTATTTCCGAAGGTTTGGGTCCTTTGTCGTTGCCGCCGAAATTCTTGGGCTCGTCGGCTACGATTGTGAAGTCGCGGATAGAGATGTGGCTCTCGAAGCCCTCGACCTGGCGGCTCTGCACAGTTGCCGTCAACAGTCCGCGTTCGGGCCTCTCGCGAAGCTTCTCCTGTGAAGTATCGAAAACCTTTTTCATCCGGAATTGCATTGCCACGCTTCTCAGGTTTATTCAGTATTGACCAATCCAGGACATCGTCGGCAATTGCTGTGTAGAAATCAATCACCTGCGGCGCGGGTATTTTCCACATACGGATTGAAGTATTGCTTCTGCCGCGTGATGAATTCTCGGGCTTTGGCGAGAACACCGGGGGGCAGTGGCAGCGTCACGGGCTCGTCGCCGGAGCCCAGAGTTTCATAGATATTCGCATCGTTTTCGCCGTTGAAGAACAGGGATTTAAAGCCATCCATCACGACGGCGTAGTCGATAGGTGTGCCCCGCCGGAGTAGAGACAGCACCAGGGCTGCGTCGCGCGCGGGATCGAAGGTTAGCAGATTCTTCCCCGAGAACATCTCTTCTAAGGGAAGGGAGACATCCAGAGCCGACAGCACTGTGGGTGCCACATCTGCGTGTGACGTCACGGAATACTGGACATCGAGCGGCTTGGGGGCGCGGATCACGAAAGGTACCCGGGTCTGGTAGTCGTTAAGGGACATCGAATGCCCGAGACGGCCGTGCTCGAAGAATTCCTCGCCGTGATCACCGGTAACCACGATGAGGGTGTTGTCGAGCTGGCCCCTTGCATTGAGGTCGGTCACGATACGGTGGATCAAATGATCGAGATAGTGGACGGAGTTGAGGTAACGGGCATGCAATTCCGTTGCCTTCTCCCTGAGACTGAAGTCCCCGGCATAGAAATTCACGTCGAGCGCAGGTTGGAATTTGGCGAAGCGATCCGGGTAGTAATAGTTGTAGTGCGGCGCGAACAGGAACAGGAAGTCGAAGAAGCGTCCCTCCGTGCGGGCAGCCGACGTTTCAAGGTACCGATCGACGAGAGCTTCGTCCTCGATATCGAGCTGCCGTCGCTTCACCTGCAGATCCAGAGGGCCGATCTTCATATCATTGATGATCACCTGTTCGTCTACCGCGTCGCCGAATGCATACCGGTCCATATCCCGGTAGTTCAGACTCGATGAAGAAAACAGGCTGAGGTGGTAGCCGAGGCGTTTGAGGATGGCAGGAAATAGCGGCTGAAGGTCGTGCTCTACGCTGGCGAACCAGTAGAGGGGGCTCTGGCCGGACATGAGGGAAAACAACGATTCCGCGGTGCTATTGGCGCCTGCATAGTGGGTCGGAGAACTCCATGCGTTGTTCGCGGCGAATTCCGTAAGGTTCGGCATCACTTCGGGTGTAAACGTATCCCAACGCCAGCTTTCAGCGACGATGTAGACGATGTTCCAATCATGGGTGGAAGTGACGTTTTCCGGAAGGGTGAACTGGTCGCGGAAGGCCCGGTGCGCCCGCGTCTCGATCGCGTCTTGATACCTGACGCGCAGGGTTTGGAGATCAGCAGCGATGTGGCGCCGGGGAATATCGAGCGCCTGCCAGATATCGGACAGTCCCAGGTCGGCGTATCTGGGTGGAAAGACGGGCAGCATTCCGGTGTTGTAGGAGGCTTCGAGCAGATGCACGTGGGACTGGTAGGACCAGGTTAGCCAACTCGCGCTGCTGACCGGAATGCTGGCCACAACGAGCCATCCTGAAGCCGCTATCGTCCTGGCCGCACGGCGAACAGTTCCGTACCGGTTGGCGGCGAGGAGGAGCGCCTGTAGCACGAGAAGGCAGGCCGTCCCGCCGGCAATGAGCATGAGCCTCATTCCCGAGATAGCAAGATCGATGAGAATTCCGGGTTCGAACAGCAGCCGGATGAAATACGCGTTCAGATGGATACGAAAGAAATAGAGGGTCTGGAGGTCGGCATACAGATATGTGAAGAACAGCGCGAACAACCACGCGTAAAGCGGTGCGACCAGCGGCTGGGGCCAGGGAGGCATGCGGCATACAGCTATGACAACGCTCCACAGGAACAGTCCGTGCGTCAGATGAAAGGCGAGTGTTTCCGGCAATGGTGGCGTGCTGCGGAGCCCGAAGTCGAACACATTGAGATAGGCGTAGGCGCCCATTGCCGCCAAAAGGGCTGCCAGATTAACCGCATCGGCAATGGCGAACCTCTCGTCTTTGAGCCGGGCCCACATCAGGACTGGATATGGCTTTCACGCTGCCATGGGAAGCGCAGGGCAATGCCGGGATTCCAGTTCCGCTTCTCCATCCAGATGACGATGAGATATACGGCTCCCGTCCAAAGGACGGCGGCCACGAGGTCGATGCCGTAATGATAGCGGAGCGCAACCGTCGAGAGGGTCACTCCGCCGGAAGCGATCACGCAAGTGTACCGGGCCCAACGCGGAAGATATCGCCAAGCCAAGATCGTCAGCAGCCAGGGAATGGCCGTGTGCAGGCTGGGGAACGCGTCCCAGTTGTAGCGTAGTAGATCAAATACGTGGCGTTCGATGATGGGTTGGGTGCCGATGGGATGCGTGAACTGTTCTCCCATGTAGTAGAGCGGGCCCGCCACAGGGATCAGCAAATACAGTACGTAACCACCCAGAAATCCGAACACCATGCCGCGGCGCAGGCGCATGAATCCGGCCATGCGCTTGGCCGAGGCGTATAGATAAAGCAGGATGAGTGCCGGCCCGAGGTAGTACACCTCGATGTAGAAGAACCACATCAGCCCGATGAACCACTCGGCATCCCAATGATCGATCCACAGCGGCAGAACCTTTCCGAACAGTGCCTCATCCAGGCGGATCATCAGCGGGTCCATGGGCTCGATGCCAAGCCAGACCGTGATGCGGTTAGCGTGCATGTGCTTCAGACTCTCATAGACCCCGAGCAGGCCGACGACGGGAATCCAATCGCGCAGGAAGCGGAAGAAGCGTCGTGTGCTGTGTCGATAGATCTCCCATGCGAAATAGCCGCAGAGAGCGACGACAGTCATGAAGGTGAGACGGCTTTGGTAAAGCGGTTCGAAGATGGGAGCCTCGGACGCCAGACCCAGCGCCACGAGAGCAGCCAGCGCGCCAAGGACGAGCACTTCTTCCAGAGCGAGGAATATCCCGCCCTGGCTGGAGGCTGTGTCGTTGGGGGCGGAAAGTCCTTCCATGGTTTAGCGGCCGTTCAATCGCCATCCGTGGTAATCGCTGGGGCGTCACTGCCAAGCATCCCAGCGCGGACGACCGTTGTCCACGGTCCAGCAGGGGAGGCGGCTGCGAAGTCGGATTCCATACCACAGCGCGTTAATTGCCCGTAAATCCGAGAACGGGACCATCGGCTCCATGGCTCTGATCTATTTGATCTTCTTTCTGTCGGGCTTTCCGGCTCTTGTTTACCAACTGGTCTGGCAGCGCGCCCTGTTCACCATCTACGGCGTCAATATCGAGTCGATCACGGTCGTTGTCGCAGCCTTCATGGTCGGCCTGGGCCTCGGCAGCCTTTTTGGAGGTGTCGTGTCGCGTATGGTCCGCTTCCCGCTGCCTGTCGCTTTCGGTCTCGTGGAGTTGGGGATCGGCGCATACGGGTTCTGGTCCCTCGCAGTCTTCGACTGGGCCGCCGAGCTTACGGCAGGTGTGTCCACGCTGCAGACCTTTCTGTTCTCCTTCGCTCTGGTAGTCGTCCCCACGGTTTTCATGGGTGCCACGCTTCCCATACTGGTGGCCTTTCTGGTGCGCCGCTCGGGGAACGTGGGCCGCTCGGTCGGTGCGCTGTATTTCGTCAACACACTCGGGGCCGCCGCGGCTTGCCTGGCTGTCGCGCTGTGGTTGTTCGCCGCGCTGGGAAAGTCGGGCGCCGTGAATCTGGCCGTGTCCCTCAACCTGCTGATTGGGATTGGAGCCCTGCTGTTTCACGTCTTCGACCGCGGCGGGATAGGACCTGCACCTGGGCTCAACGCACCGGGCGCGATGGTGCGCGGAGCGACACACGCGTTTGCGACGCCATTCCCAATCGCACTATTGCTGGTTGCTTTAACAGGCTTCATTTCGTTGTCGTACGAGATTCTGTGGGCGCGGATGTACTCTTTCGTTAGCGCCGGACATCCCGCCAGCTTCCCCTTGTTTCTTGGTTTCTTCCTCGGTGGTATCGCCGTCGGCGCCCATTTCAGCCGGCGATTCTGTGATCGGGATGACGTGACGGGAAGCCCACACCACCTGCATGCCATCGCCTGGTTTGTGCTTATGGCTAACATTGTCGGGTTCTTGACGGTTCCCGTTCTGGCGCACGCCGTGTCCAACGGGTTCCTTTGGGTTTGGACCTTGCTGCTGACCTCGATCGCTGCCGCGACGCTGGGGGCAGCCCTTCCACTGCTCAGCCATTTCTGCATTCCAGCGAACGAGCGAGCAGGAGCGGGGATGAGCTACCTTTATGTCGCCAATATCCTGGGATCGGCGGCCGGCAGCCTGATTACTGGGTTCCTGCTGCTTCAGGTGTGGTCGCCACAGCAGATCTCGATATTCCTGCTACTGCTCGGAACTGCAACGAGTGCCGCGATATTCCTGCTACCACAGGTCCGCACCAATGGCGCTGTGATCCGCGTGGGTGGCGTGCTCATCGTTGCGGCTATCGGCGTCGGAAGCGCTGGACCGTTGTTCGACCGTCTCTATGAGCGGTTGCAATACAAGCATCTCGCCGGGACGGAATTCCGCATCGACCGCGTCAGAGAAAATCGTAGCGGCGTGATCACCGTGAATAACCGGGGCCAGATTTTCGGCGGCGGCGTCTACGACGGAATCTTCAGTGTCGATCTCGTCAACGACCGAAACCACATCATCCGGCCCTTCGCGCTTTCGGCGCTGCATCCTTCACCCCGGAAGGTGCTGATGATCGGTCTCGGCTCCGGTTCTTGGACGCAGGTTATTGCCAACAATCCCGACGTGGAGCGCGTGACCATGGTCGAGATAAATCCTGCCTACTATGAGGTCGCCTCAGCCTATCCCGCGACCGAGTCCCTGTTGGCCAATCCCAAGGTTGAGGCGATCGTCGACGATGCCCGTAGATGGCTTGCGGCCAACCCCGATGTCAGGTTCGACGCGATCGTCGCCAACACCACTTTCCATTGGCGTGTCTTCGCCACGAACCTGTTGTCGGTTGAATTCCTGGAACTGATCCGCCGGCACCTCAACCCGGGCGGCATCTATTACTTTAATTCGACGTGGTCGGAAGAAGCGCAGAAAACGGCTGCCAGCGTCTACCCTTATGCGTTCCGGCTGAAGAACATGATGGTTGTCAGCGATAGCCCAATTGTATTTGACGCGTCGCATTGGCGTGATGTGCTCATCAGATATCGGATCGATGGACACGAGGTGTTCAATAACGACAATTCATCGCATCGCCAACGTTTGGAAGAGGTGTTAGCGCTCATTGATAACCGCCGACCCTATTCATACGACGAACGATGGGCGACGGGCCTCGAGTCTCGCGAGGAGATTCTTGCCCGAACGGCGGACCTCGAACTCATCACCGATGACAATATGTTGACCGAGTGGACTTTTGCCCGCTGACGCATTCGCGCGAGAATAGGCGAATCAGACTCAACAACCGGCTGGCAATCGCGACCATGGCTCAACATTCGGAGCGCCCCTATGAAGTGGAGAATGTCGAGATCGTGGCCGACAGTGACGGTCTGCGAGTGCAAATTTTCACATTGGCAGAGGGCCAATGCGTGCCCTGGCATTTTCACAGCGTCATCACCGATACCTTCGCTTGCCTGGAGGGACCCATGGTGATCCGTACGAACGACGATATCGATGCGTACAGGCTTAATCCCGGGGATACCTGCGAGATCAAACCCCTGATCGCGCACCGTGTTTCAGGTGAGGGGGACGGTCCATGCAAGTTCCTGATCGTTCAGGGCGTCGGCACGTACGATTACAATCCGGTGGAAGAGCCTGCAGAGGGCTAGGCAACGGAGTTCGTCCGACCTCACGAAATGCTGAATTGTACAGAACGCTGAAAAACCTTAGCATGCAACAACTTGCGCAATTTACAGGAGCGCCGTGGAGATGTCTGTCCGGCGCATGATCGCAGTTACCTTCTGTTTATGTATCGTCGGTGTGGGATCCGCATTCGGGGGCGAAACTGAGCCGGCTATCGGCTCGATGTCTACGCCTGAACGCGCGGTCAAACCCTTCGACAAGACAAATCCGATGCACATTCAGCGCTATTACGATCAGCTGAACAAAAGGCTGCCCGTTGATCGGGACGGAAAGCCGTTCCCCATGGGGGACGGCTGCCTGCCTCCAGCCCCGTGGCTGCCATTGCTGATGAAGCCCAAGATCTCCTAAAACTTCCAGCCAGATTAAACGCTTTATCTTTTCGATCTGCCCTCAGCGGGAGAGTGGCATCCATATGTGTTCCGATTTTACTCCCTCCCCCTAGCAGGGGGAGGGTTGGGTGGGGGTGGAAAAAGGTTGTCTGCGCTGTGGGACGCCAAGCACTAAACACCCTCCTCTACACTCCCCCCTTCAAGGGGGGAAGACTCAACAGGAATTGTCGGTCAGGTGGACGCTGCGGGTGGCGCCTGTTAATGCTGGCGACCTGGGCCCCACAAGCATTCGGAGATCGACTGGTGCCGTTTTTCAGCTTTCTCGATGACGATTCCGGTATGCGTGATATCGCACAGCATGACCGCGAGCGCTTCATCCATCTCTACAAGTTTTGTCACGCCGTCATGCGTGATCCGTCGCCGTTCAGTGACGCCGAGAAGGAATTCATCGCCGCATACGTCTCCGGCGTGAACGCCTGTCAATGGTGCCATGGCGCCCATTCGGTTACAGCACAGGCCTTGGGAGCCGACGAAGCGGCGCTGAAGAAATCCCTCGAGGATCTCGACTCAGCTCCTATCGACGAGCGACTCAAACCCGTCCTGAGATACGTGGAGAAACTGACTTTGACACCAAGCCGTGTCACCGAAAAGGACATTGAGGAAGTCAGAAACGCGGGTTGGGAAGAAGACGCAATCCAGGACGCCATCCTCATCTGCGCCGTCTTCAATTGTTACAACCCGATTGTCGATGGGTACGGCGTGAAGGGCCGACGAGATCTGTACGACCTGCATGGCGCGCGCATCGCCGAAGGCGGCTATGCAAGCATGAGCAAGATCGAGGCGTCGGAGCGTTCGGCGACGTCCGCGTAACCCGAATTCGCCGGCGGTTCGCACGCATCGAGTCAGCGATCGGGTAAGTATCGTGGTCCGATTTCCGAACGGTGTGTTTCAACTCCGCTACCTGGTTGGTCTCCTCGCGACGGGTGTGGTCGCATGGGTGGCCGCCACGAAGCCCCTGGGCCTCACGGCCAACCAAGCCTACAGCGCTGCCTTGATCATCGGCACGCTCGCCCTTTGGGCCACAGCCATCATTCCCGAAGTCATGGCTTCGCTTCTGTTCTTTCTGCTCGCGATGCTTCTGGCCGTCGCACCGGCCGAGATCGTGTTCTCAGGATTCCACTCGACAGCGAACTGGACGGTATTCGGAGGACTGATCATTGGCGCGGCCGTGCAGATGACGGGGCTGGGGGAACGCATCGCCAACGCTTTGGCACAGCGATTCACCTTCGGCTATGTCGGTATCATCTCGGGCATGGTCACCGTTGGCGTCGTGCTGGCGTTCCTCATGCCTTCCAGCATGGGGCGGATCGTTCTGTTGGCGCCAATCGCTATGGCGCTTGCAGGGCGTCTCGGTTTTGAGCCGGGAAGCAATGGCTACTTCGGCGTTGTCATGGCGATGGGTTGGGGAACATCGGCGCCCGCCGCAGGGATACTCCCGTCCAATGTCCCGAATCTCATCCTGATGGGCGCTGCTGACAGCGTCTACGACGTTGTATTTACCTATGGCCCGTATCTGCTACTGCACTTTCCGACGCTGGGACTCTTCAAGGCTGCCTTGATCATCGCCGTGATCGTCGTGCTGTTTCCCGATCGGCCGAAGACAGAGCAGTTCGAGACGACCACCACACAGGCCACCGCGGAAGAAAAGCGTCTTGGCCTGTTTCTGGTTCTCGCTCTGATCGTCTGGATGACGGACTTCGTTCATGAGGTCTCACCAGCCTGGATCGCGCTGAGTGTGGCACTGTTCTGCATGCTGCCCGTTATCGGCGTGCTGCCGCGGACCATCCTCGCCGGAAACATCAACTTCGTGCCGATTTTCCTGACCGCGGCAATCCTCGGCGTTGCGGCCTTGGTCGACAGCGTGGGCCTCGGTCAGATCATCGTGCAAGAATTGCACGCCGCCGTCACATTCAGGCCGGGAGAGGATTTCGAGACATTTGTGTCGGTCATCTTGATCGACACGCTGATCCAGTTCTTGATAACTGCGCCAGGCGTTGCAGCGGTCATGGTGCCCATCTCGGGCAGCATCGCCGAGGCATCGGGCTTGCCGATAGCGACGGTCCTCAATATGCATGCAGTGGGATACTCGAATTACATGCTGCCGTACCAAATGGGACCGATATTGATCCTGGGCGCGCTATGTAACGTGTCAAATGTCGTTCTTACGCGGATGTGCCTGGCGGTGGGGTTGTTGGGCCTGCTGATCGGCGCTCCGCTCAGCTATTTATGGTGGCACTTTCTCGGTTATCTCAACTAATCGCCCATATTCATCAGTCGAAGGGCATTGCGTCCGAGCACCTGCTCGCGGTTGTACCACTCGTTGAAAGCGTCCTCCTCTTCCGCCGGAATGTCGGTCCACACGATCAGGATGGCGTTGCCGCCACTCATACCTGCTCTCCGATCCGGTGTGCCGTCGCTGTGGTTACGACCCCGCACGGGCCACGGTGAGGCCGCCGCAGACGAAGAGGATCTGACCTGAGACGAAGCCTGATCGCTCGTCCATGAAAAAGGCGACGCCGTTGGCAATATCAGCGGGCTTCCCGAGGCGCCCGACCGGGACGCTGTCAACGAGATCCTGGGTGCGGGGATCATCCGCCGGGTTGACCGCTGCCCAGAGCTTGGTCTCGATGGGTCCGGGGCCAATGGCGTTGCAGGTGATCCCGTCACCGGCCAGCTCCAGCGTCCACACGCGCGCCATGGCGGTCAGACCTGCTTTCGCTGCCGCATAGGCGGTGCGATCGTGTTTGCCGAGACTGGCCCGGCTCGAGATGTTGACGATGCGGCCGAACTGCGCGGCACGCATGCCCGGCACGACTGCCCGGACGATCTGAGCGGCACTACGCGTGTTGGTTACCATCACCCGGTCGAATTCCTCGACGGTGAAGTCATCAATCGACTGCCGTCCGACGATGCCCGCGTTGTTGACAACACCGAGAACGGGGCCATCGGCCAGGATGCGTTCCAGTGCTTCGCCCAGGGCGATGGGATCGGTGAGATCAACAGAAACCCATTCGTCGCCGAGGTCCTGGCGTTCGCTCGGCGGTTCCCGGTCGAAGTTGTAGATGCGCCAACCTTCTTCGATGAGGCGTTCCGTGATGGCCCGACCGATCCCGCGGCTGGCACCGGTTACAATGGCTGTGCGAGTCATAAAGGCGTCCTCGGTTTGCTGAAGAGTGGGCCGCGCGGCGGCGCACTAATTGCACATTATGGGTGCTCAAATCGGAATATGGGAACCGATCCCGAGGTCTCGCGACGCAAGCCGCGCGTTGCGGGAGAGAAGAAACGGTTGGTCATCACTCAGGTCGACCGTGTCGTGATAGTGACCGACGGCGAAGACGCTGGGCCGGCCCTCATTGTCGATATTGAAGACGGAAAATGCCGACATCACATCGGCGCGACTATCCGCTTCATTCCGATCGATCGTGTAAACGGTTGCGTTGCGCTGAAGCGTGCCAAGGCGGACGAGGTGGCGCGGCACCATGGCCAACAAGGCAGTGAGACCGTCCCGGTCATGGTTGAGCCAAATCATCTCCTTGCGGAGTTCCGGACTGTAGAGCGTTATCCTGTATCGAAAGGCGGGAGCGCAGAGCGCGATATAGCCGTCAAAGTCCTGTAAATCCAGGCACCGGCACGAGCGGTAGATCAGCTCGCGAACGGCGTCGTTACTGGCGGGCACGGGAGGTCCGCTCAGTCGTTGGTCGGGTGACTGAAAGGACGACCCATGCGCCGGCTCCATTCAGTCCAAAATCCACGGAGGCCAGAATCGCACTGGCCCTTGCCACCTTCATCTCGGGCAATGATGCCGCGAAGAGCTGCACCCTTGCCAAACGAGAACTCGCATCCTTCAGCGGCGAAGGCGTCCTCAGTGACATTTCGACCGAAGGGTCCCCAGTATTCGTTGTGATGATCTATCCGCATCATGCGTTCTTCCTCCGACTCTCCCTTGAGGCCGAGGCCGCGCGACTCGATGAGGCATTTGTGGGCCGTGATCGGCTGCACTGTATCGACACGCATCACCGTGCCGCGGGTGATGAAAGTCTGCGCGGGGAACAGCGGCGCAAACCGGGCATCGTCGGGATCAAGACCGGGAAAACAGCTTGCGTCATTCCGGTCAGTCCATCCTTCGTACTTGTCGTAGTCTGCCTTGAGCCCGGCGATGGTGACGTGGCCGTTTGCATAGGTGCGCATCTCGCGATCGTCCATGCTGGCGGCGGGCATCTGGGTATCTCGTAGGATGACGTGCATGAACTCGTGATAGAGATCGACAATGGTCTCCTGATAGGCCTTCCAGTTGGCGTCGATCTCGGCACGATGATAGTGGAACACCTCGAGCTCGGCTTTGGGCAGTACCTGGTCGAATATGTCCAGGGCGCCGTCCAGATACTCATCGAGCAGGGGACTCTCGTCGTCGAGATTCACAAAGACGAAGCCCCACTTGACCTCGGTCTTGACCTCGCGCAGTCCCATGTTCTCCTTGCATACGCCGGTACCGTCATACCCCTCGGGGCGTGGCATCGATACGCATGACCCTTGGGTGTCATAGGTCCAGTGATGATAGAAGCAGGTATGAGTCCTGGCATTGCCGCCTGGCTCCATGACAACCCGGGCACCCCGGTGCGAGCAGACGTTGATGAAGGTACGAATGCGGCCGTCTTCACCCCGCGTCACGATCAGGGGGACGTCAGCCCGTTCGGTGGTACGGAAATCGAAGATCTCTGCCACTTCGCTTTCGTGGCAAACAAAGTGCCAAATTTTCTTGAAAATGTGCTCGCGCTCGTCCGAGAAGATTTCTTCATCGTTATAGACACGCCCGCTGACGTAGTGCCCTTCGGGAAGAGGAGGCGTCTGCTCCCAAGTCTCTGCCGATCGTGACGACATCGTATCCTCGCGTGTTTCGCAGGAGATCCTCCACGAATCTATCACCGGCGCACGGAATTCGCGAACAGTGATGGCCGCAGGCAACCGTTGCAGGTCTGGGCTCGGTTGCCGATAGTGTCGCGAACGCGCTTTACGCACGGGAAGGTTCCACGACAAGTGCTGTCCGTCGAGAACATCGAAACTTCATACGGCGCAAGTCAGGTGCTGTTCGGAATCTCACTCGGCATCGAGGCCGGTGAGATGGTGACGCTCCTGGGCCGCAACGGTATGGGGAAGACGACCACGATCAGTTCGATCATGGGGATCATCAAACCCCATGCCGGCAGCATTACGTTGGACGGGTCCCCAATTCTTGGTTTACCGTCCTACAAGGTCGCCCGTGCCGGTCTTGGCTTGGTCCCGGAAGGTCGACAGATATTTCCCAATCTGTCCGTCCAGGAGAACCTGGTGGCAACCGCTTCCAATCGGACCGGTAATGTCAGCCCGTGGACGCTGGACCGTGTGTTCGAGCTGTTTCCCGCCTTGGCCGAGCGGCGCACCAATATGGGCAATCAGCTCTCGGGAGGCGAGCAGCAAATGCTCGCAATTGCGAGAGCGCTGATGACCAATCCACGGCTGTTGATACTCGATGAAGCGACCGAAGGCCTGGCGCCCCTTATCCGGGCCGAAATTTGGCGCGTTCTCCAACATCTCAAATCGGCGGGACAAGCCATCATCGTCATCGACAAGAATGTGGACGCACTGACCCGCATCGCGGACCGTCACTATGTGATCGAAAAAGGTCACATCGTGTGGACCGGCACGTCCAAATCTCTCAAGGATTCGAAGGACGTTCAGCACCGCTATTTAGGTGTCTAGGCCTGGAGCGGCGTTATTGTCGCACGCGCTCGTTGGCTGCATCGTAGAGACATGCCGGGACTATTTCGGCGGGCATTGGCTCACCAACGACGTCGACGGTCAGTAATGTTCCTTCTTCCGCCGCATCGGGTTTCACGAAGGCCATGGCGAGATTCCTTCCGATGCGGTGTCCCCACGCGGCTGACGTGACGGTACCGACCACCTGGTCATTATTCCTTACCGAATCTCCCGGATGCGCCGGCGCGTGATCACAATCGATGGCGAGCGTCACAAATCTCGCTTTCGCCTCATCGGCCAGCTGAGCTTCGAGACCCGCCTTGCCCGGAAAGTCGCGTTCCAGTCGAACGAATCTTTCGAGCGCTGATTCCATCGGGTTGTATTCATCGATCAGATCGCCTTTCCAGTGCCGGTAACCCTTTTCGATGCGCATCGATTCGATGGCGTATAGGCCGAAGAGTTTCATGCCGTGCGGTATGCCTGCCGCGCGCAGTGATTTCCATGCGGCGAGTGATTGCTCCATGGGGACGTGGATTTCCCAGGCCAGTTCGCCGGAGAAGCTGATCGACATGGCCACGGCCGGGGCCTGCCCGACAAAGGTCTCCTGCACGGATAACCACGGAAAGGCATTGGCCGACCATGTCGTGCGCGGTGCCGCTGCCGACAGCACCTCTCGCGACTTCGGGCCTGCCAGCAGAATGATGTTCCAGTCCCGTGTCAGGTTCTTGAGCGTCACGCCGTCTTCCGGAAGGCGCGCGCTGAGCCAGTCCCAGTCGTGGCGTTCCGCCACTGCGGCGGATCCGTACCAGAAGCGGTCGTCCGCCAGCTTGGCGATGGTGGCCTCGCCGAGCACGTTGCCTCTTTCGGTGAGGAAATAGCAGAGCGCCACCTTGCCGGTCTTTTTCGGAATGGGACCGCAGAAAAGTCCGTCGAGCCAGCTGGCCGCGCCAGGGCCGGAGATCTCAACGCGGTTGAAGCCGTTGACCTCCGTGATGCCGGCGCCATTGACGACAGAGTCGATCTCGGCCGCCACGATATCCTTGAGATCGGTGAACCGGAACGAGTGTGGCTCGACGTACTCGTTCGAAGGCTTCACGAACGCGAGTCGTTCCCACCCATCGACCACTGCGAACGAGCCACCATCCGCCTCCAGCACAGATGTGAGCGGGGTCGTCCGCGCAGGCCGTCCGGCAGGGCGGTGCTCGTGCGGCATGTGGAAACGGAATTCATTCTGATAGTCCTCGATCGACTTCAGGGCGGTGTACTCCGTTGTCGCGTGCGGTCCGAATCGGCGCGGATCGAGGCACCAGGTGTCGTAGATCGCTTCGCCGTGGACCATCTGCTGGGCGAGAAGCCAACCATGACCGCCACCCTCACCCAGTCCTGCGCGCAGGCCAATGATCGCCCAGGCGTTTCGTTTGCCGGGAATGCGTCCCACCAGCGGCAGACCGTCCGGTGTATAGGTGATCGGGCCGTTGACGATGGTGTGAATGCCGGTCTCGGTGAGGCACGGAAGACGCTGGAATGCGCCCTCCATCGTATCGATGCAGCGGTCCAGGTCATTGGGGCACAGCTCGTTGCTGAAATCCGGGTCGATGCCGGCGAGGCCCCAAGTCTTGCAGTCCTGTTCATAGAACCCAACGAGCAGGCCTTCCTTCTCCTGACGTGAATAGAAGTCGTCCGTGGGGCAGCGGATCAGGGGGACACGGCGGCCAAGCGCTGCAATATCCGGGATGGGTTCCGTCAGAAAGTACTGGTGTTCCATGGACACGACCGGATGGCTCACACCCATCATCGCGCCGACCTCGTTGCAGCGGTAGCCGCCCGCGTTGATCACATGCTCGGCCGTAATGTCGCCATTGGCCGTGTGCACGATCCATTCGCCGCTTTCCTTTTGCGTGAGACCCGTGACAGGCGTGTGGCGATAGATTTCCGCACCTGCATTACGCGAGCGCCGAGCCAATGCCTGGCATAGTTGAGCGGGATCAATGTCCCCATCCATCGGATCCCACAGCGAACCTGCAAGGCCGTCCGTGGTGATCAATGGATGCCGGCGTTTGCTTTCTTCGGCGTCGATAAGTTCGAAATCGACACCCATTCCCTTGGCCATCGAGATGAAATGGCGATAGCCGTCAAGATGATCTTCGGTCGATGCGAGACGCAAGCCGCCGTCGGCATGATGGTAATTGATCGGGTAGTCCGGGTCGTTGGCCAGTTCCGAGTAGAGCTGAATTGAATGGGTCTTAAGTCCCACCATGGTCTGGACGGCGCCGAAATTCGTCACTTGCGCTGCAGAATGCCAGGTGGTCCCGGATGTCAGTTCGTCGCGCTCGATGAGGACGATATCCGTCCACCCTTCCTGGGTGAGATGGTAGAGCGCGCTGCATCCGGCGATGCCGCCGCCGATCACGACGGCCCGTGCCTGAGTCTTCAACTGATTCCCCCCTTGGTCATGCGGGTACGCCACTCGGTTGAATTCACCATCGTTCCGTACCTGGTTTCGGAACAACTTGACGCATCTATTTCAGTCCCAGCAAGTCTGAGAGAAAATCTAGGGAGCGTTCTTATGCCCGCTGGCGATCATGGTGGTAATCATGTCATCCACGCGGGACACGGGGCCCTTGTACGCCAGTCGGCTGTGGCTCAGGTCCAGATGCAGCAGCGCCGCGATGATCTTGTATGACAGGGGACCGGGATCGATGACGGGTATGTTCAGGCGCTCTGACAAGTATGCGTGCGCACGGTGCATGGTCGTCGAACCCAGGCAGATGACGTCGGCGCCGTCTTCCTCGATGCAGCGGCGTGCCGCCTCTTCGAGTAGAGGGAAGGATTCCTCCTTTCCTGACATCAAACTGCGGTTGTCGGGTGTCGCGCCGATATCGCGAACCGATGCAAACTTGTGAGCAATGCCCAGTTCCGCGATGGTCCTGGCATAGGCGGCATTCCAGCGGTCCCACAGGGCGATGACCGAAAAGCGATCGCCGAGCAACATCGCCATGAGGAAGGCACTTCGAGCGGCACCGACGACGGGGATGTCGAGCACAGCGCGCAGTGCGGCAATTCCGGTATCGCCGGTGGTGTCCACGCAAACCGCGTCGAAACCCTCTTCCTCGGCCCTGATACCGGTTTCGAGTACGGCGGTCTCACCGATCGGCCATTCATAGGGACTGATCAAATTGCGGCCGCTGAGCTTCACAGCGCGATAGTGAAAGTCGATGCCCGGGCCGAGCTGTAGCGAGGCGTGTTGCTCGCGGCGCAGAGCCAAGTGTTCCTCCCCGACGGGGAAGGGGACGATCACCAGGACGTTCTTGTCTGCCATGCCTCAGCTCACCAGGCTTCGATTTGGTCAGCCCGTAGTCATTGCTGCGCTATTTACAGGGGTAGGCTCCCGCCAGCGCCTCCGCCACCAGATCCACAGCCTTACCGTCGAGCTTGTCCGGATTGTTGTTGAGGAATTCCTTGGCCGCATTGCGGACGTCGCCGGGATTTGTTCCCACCGGAAAGCAGGCGTTGTGGCCGCTCATATAGCCATGCTCCACTCCCGCGTCCGAAGAGCTTCCCACCTTCAGGCGCTCGTCCCGACCGTTGGCGATCATGGCTTCCATGACGGCACTCGCGAATCCGAGGCAGGTCCCGAACGGGATCGCGGACTCCAATCCTCTTCCTTCGCCGGACTTGCAGTGGTTCAGGAGTTTGTGACCCGGTGTCGCGTGTGCGTTGACGGCGATCAATATCAGTCCGGCCGCGATGGTCCACCGCATGATCGGCATCAATCCCATAATCCATCTCCCATTCTCAGGTGCCGTGGTTTCCCATCGATTGGATGGGAGTTGAGCGCGTGATCTAGCAGGAACTGCACACCGGAAACCAGCGGCGCGATTGAAGCTCGTCCAATTGGCCGCCCGGGATATCACCGTGCCAGCGCCCGATCACCTCTGCATGCTTGACAGCGGCGGGCACATCGTGAGCCGGCAGGATGGAATCAGCCATATTGAGAATGCGCTTGATCGCTGCCTTCTCGTGACGCCGTGGCCCGGTATGGTGACCGGTGTGCGTGGGCTCCCGATCCTGCTTTGACCCGAACGGCACAACGATCTAGTCATGAATGTCGTAGATGACGTCACCGGTAATGACGACCTGACCCTGATCGGTATCAACTGAGATCAGCATCGAACCATCGGTGTGAGCGTTCGCGGGATAGCACACAATTCCGGGAACGATCTCCTCGCCACCCGTGATTTCCAGATCGAGGAAGCGCAAGGCGTCCTTCGTGTGCAGCTGATCGATGAGATGCTTGATGTCTTCAGGCTGATAGCCACCCAGGCCGGCAACCGAGAATTCCATCTCCCGGCGATTGACCACGGCCGTCGTGCTCATTGGGAAACAGGTCGTCCTTGCCGCAGTGGTCGATGTAGAGGTGGGTGTGGACGATGTAACGGACGTCCTTCAGGGCTACATCGAAACGAGCGAGCTGAGCCTCTATTTCCTGCTCGGGAGATTGAACCCCGGTCATGCCCACCCGCTTCATGATATCGATCGAGCGGAATCCCGTATCCACCACGATGGGATACTCGCCTCCCATGATGAGGTAGGCGTACACCGGCACCTGAAGCATGTCTCCAGGTCGGCGGCGATGAACAAGAAAGCTGGATTCAATCTCGACCCCCCCCGAGGTCGAGGATGTGGACGGCAAGCGACATGAGCTGGTCTCCCTAGAGCAAATCAGCTGAGCCGGAGACAGTAGC
>DEBC01000018.1 GCA_002348365.1 Alphaproteobacteria bacterium UBA2966
CAATCCGCATTCTGAGCGAGGACCTGGTTGCCTACCGCGATCGGGCGGGAACCGTTGGTGTACTGCACCGTCACTGTTCCCATCGCGGCACGTCGCTCGAATACGGAATTATCGCGGAACGGGGACTGCGGTGTTGTTATCACGGCTGGCTGTTCAACGCCGACGGCAGCATTCTGGATACACCGGGGGAACCTTCGACCTCCCGCCTCAAGGAGGCATTTCGTCATGGTGCCTACCCCGCGCGCGAGCATGAAGGCCTGGTATTCATCTACATGGGCCCCCCGCAGGAGCAACCCGTGTTCGTGACCTACGACACTTCGGACGTTCCCGGAAACGAATTGATTCCCTTTTCTATCGCCCATCCCTGCAACTGGCTCCAAATCCATGAAAACCACAAGGATCCCATTCATTCAGTTTTTCTGTATGTTCAAATGGGCAACAACCAGCTTCCGCGGGTCTGGGGCGAGCTGCCGGTACTCGATTTCCGTGAGACAGACGGCGGTGCGGCCATGGTTTACATCTCGAACCGGCGCAAGGATGACGAGACCATCTGGGTGCGAAATCAGCAGTCCCACCTCCCAAATTTCGTGAAGATCGCAGGCATATTTGATCTCGGATGTGAGGAACGTTATTTCATGCGCGCGGGCATGGAATGGTGGACAGTGCCGAATGACGACACCCACAGCACCGTTTTCGGCTGGCGTCACTTCAATGAAGAGGTTGACCCGCATCATGAGGGGCAGCCCGAGTTAATCGGCGTTGAGAGTTGCGATCACGTCGCCGGGCGCACCCACACCAATCCATATGAAACGCAGCAACGGACCCCAGGCGACTGGGAAGTACTCGTAAGCCAACGCCCCGTGGCCATCCATGTCCTCGAACACCTGGGTACGACCGATACGGGCGTCGTTATGTTTCGGAAACTGTTGCGGGCAGCCGTTCGCGAAGAAAACCCCGAAGCCTGGCCGGCTCGCCGCTTCAATTCGGACAAACCACTCGCCACTCATGTCCAGGATACGGTTCTGAAGATCCCCGTACGACAGGGCACTGTTGATCGTGAGGTACTCAGGAATTTTGGGGCAGCTGTTACAGATGCGGTCATCCAGTCCGCACACCTCTCCGCTTCGGATCGACGTGTGCGCATCGAGAACTGCGTTTTTCGAGAAAGAGAGACTTTGGCAGGTCAGTGACGTGTTGCCGTTCAAACCAACGTAGTGGTCAAACAAACGGGTCGTATGACCATTGCAAGAGTGCCTGACGCTGACGCGGCCGGCACCAAACATCGCCGGGATCGCAATTTTTGCGAACTTGAGCCTGATGGCGCGAGAATGCCCGCCAACGCTTGATTTGAAGAGCATCAATCTCGGGGATACGGCGCCCCAGATAGTAGCGACAATACCACTGGAACCACCCTCGCGGATCCGGGCCAAGTATCCAACCCTTGCGCCTCCACTCTGAAAGGGGCAGGCGGCTCTTCACCTTGAAGCGGTTCAGCGATGGATCAGGTGACCCGCTTAGTTTCGCCCGCCGGAACCAGGACTTGGGCAGTTCATCCACACAGTCATTACAATATTTGCCTTCGAACACGCCCAACTCCAGCATTTCCCTGGGCGTGAAGCGTGGCTCGAAAGCTGGGGAAAAGGATCGTCCCGCCTCCGCATCGATACGGTACGAGTACCCCTGCTGCATACGATCGTTGACGGTGATGACATCGCCGACGCGGTAAGTCACTGGATCCTCGAAGGAAAATGGTCGGAGCGAGAGGATTTGAACCTCCGACCCCCACACCCCCAGTGTGGTGCGCTACCAGGCTGCGCTACGCTCCGACGCTAGACACGTTGACGTGCAGCCTCACGGATACCCGGCCCCGGGCATCCGGTCAAGCTCTTGGGGATCTAGTCAAACTCGGCGGCGAGCCAGAATATCGTGGAGGGACGTAAGCTCGTCGAGCAATCCCTCGAGGGCCTGCCGTTTCCCGGCATCCAAATCGGCGCTGCCGTCGCTGCCCTCCTTGCCATCGTTCCGCTTGGGACCTTCCCGCAACACCTTCTGGACGCCGCGGATTGTGTAGCCCTCGCTGTACAACAAGCGTCTGATACGCCTGAGCAATTCGACATCCTCGGGTCGATAGTAACGGCGGCCACCGCCACGCTTCAGAGGACGAACTTGGCTGAATTTACCTTCCCAGAACCTGAGGACGTGCTGAGGGACCTCCAGTTCTGACGCAACCTCCGAGATTGTGCGAAATGCGCCGGGCGCCTTGGTGGGGCGCAGTGACCGGGAAGTGCTCTGTTCTGCGGCGTCTGACATCGCCGATCAGTTACTCATCGCGGGACAAAGTTCGATTGATCCGGTCTTTCAGCACATGGGATGGCCGAAACAACAGCACCTGGCGTGGCAGAATGGGTACTTCCTCGCCCGTCTTCGGGTTCCTGCCAATTCTGCGGCCCTTCTGGCGGACGTAGAAACTGCCGAACGACGAGATCTTTACTGTTTCACCCGTAACGAGATGATCAGCGATCTCTTTCAGAACGACCTCTACGAGATCGGCAGACTCATTGCGCGACAGTCCGACCTCTTGGTAGACGGCTTCGCTGAGGTGCGCACGAGTGACCGTTCTTCCCGCCATGTCTCTCCCCATTGGCTTCAGGTTACCGTACCGTTGCCAAAGAAATCCGTCAATATCAGCGGGATGGACGTCGACGTTTATGTCTAGAGCGAGTCGTAGCGCCGGAGCCGTTCGCCGACTGGTACTTTTTCTTTCCTACCAGCGTGCGAGACAGGCGCCCCACGTAAAACCACCACCCATGGCCTCCATCAACACCAGGTCACCCTGCTTGATCCGGCCATCCGTTGTTGCTTGATCAAGTGCGAGAGGAACAGATGCCGCAGACGTGTTGGCATGGTCCTGCACGGTGACGATCACACGTTCAGGAGAGAGCTTGAGCTTTTTGGCGGTGGAATCGAGAATTCTCTTGTTTGCCTGGTGCGGCACCAACCAGTCGATGTCGCTTGACGCGAGTCCAACTTCGTCGAGTGTTTCCAGAACGACACTCGAAAGATTGGTGACTGCATGGCGAAATACTTCTTTTCCGAGCATCCTCAGGTGCCCTGTCGATTGTGTCGAGGACGGTCCTCCATCGACATAAAGCATGTCGTGCTTACGGCCGTCTGCATGCAACCGGGTGGCAAGTATGCCACGGTCTTCGGGTCCACCGTCGCCATTCTCTGACTTGAGCACCACCGCTCCAGCGCCATCACCGAACAGGACGCAGGTTCCACGATCCGACCAGTCGAGGATTCTGGAGAAGGTTTCCGCACCAATGACGAGTGCCGTGTCCGCTTGTCCGACCTTCAGAAAGTTGTCAGCCACCGCCATCCCATACACGAACCCACTGCAAACAGCTTGAACGTCAAAAGCGAACCCGCGTGTCATTCCGAGTTCGGCTTGGACTACGGTCGCTGTAGCGGGGAATGTCTCGTCAGGAGTGGCTGTCGCCAGAACGATCATATCGAGATCGTCCACGCTCACGCCTGCAGCGGAAAGCGCGGCGGTGGCCGCGTGTAATGCAAGATCCGAGGTTTTTTCCCCGTCCGCCGCGATATGTCTTTTCTTGATCCCTGTACGCGCCGTGATCCACTCGTCGCTGGTGTCGACGAGCTCGGCCATTTCGTCGTTAGTGATCACGCGCTCAGGGAGATATGACCCGCAACCCAAGATCTGGGATCGCCGCACCATCACGAAATAGCGGCCCGACGTGCGTCTTCCGACAACTCTTGCGGAATAACGTAGCTTTGCTCGAGATCGGCTTGAATTCGTTCCGAGAAACGCCCACGGACGAGATCTATGGCCACGCCGATTGCGTTTGCGTATCCCTCTCCGTCAGTACCACCGTGGCTCTTCACGGAAATCCCGTTCAGGCCGACGAATACCGCTCCGTTGTAGGCACGAGGGTCGATTCTCGTCCGCATCTGCTGGAAAGCCGGTTTAGCCAGAAGGTACCCAATCTTGGAGGCGAGTCCACTTTGAAAGGCCTGTCTCATGAAGCTGACGAACATGCTCGACCCGCCTTCGAGAGCTTTCAGCACAGCGTTGCCCGTGAAACCATCCGTGACAACGACGTCGACCGTACCTTCGCAAATGTCATTGCCTTCGATGAATCCAGCGAATTCGAAACCGAAATCGACCTCTCGAAGCGCCTGGCCGGCAGAGCGTAAGGTGTCATTTCCTTTGAGCTCTTCGACACCGACATTCAGAAGACCGACGGTGGGGCGGTCGATACCCAACTCGATTCGCACAAAGGCCGCACCCATGACTGCGAATTGAACGAGGTTATCGGCGTTACATTCGATATTCGCTCCCAGGTCCAGGACTGCGGTCTTCCCGCGACGAGTTGGGAAAAACGAGATCATCGCCGGGCGATCGATACTCGGTTGCGTTCCGAGCACAAACTTCGAAATGGCCATCAGAGCGCCGGTATTGCCGGCCGAAACCACGCCCCCTGCCGTCCCATTCTGGACGGCATCTATGGCCAAACGCATGCTTGAGTCCTGGCCACGGCGCAATGCCTGGGATGGCTTTTCATCTGCCGCTATAGCTTGATCAGTATGCCGGACTTCACTGACCTCATTGAGGCGTGGGAACCGGGCGAGAAACGGAGCGATCCGGCCCTCGTCACCGAACAGAATGAATCGTGCGTCGGGATGGAGCGATCGCACGATTTCTGTACCCTCGACAACCATTTCGGGGGCGTTGTCACCGCCCATGGCATCGAGTGCGATATTGATGGAAGACGTCAAAGCGAATTCTGAGGATACGCCCGTGAACAGGCGCTACAGGGTACCGGCCGCCTCAGTCACTTCTCGATCGTTATAGTGGCCACACGCGTTACACACATGATGCGGTCGCTTGTATTCGCCACAATTTGAACACTCCACGTAGGCGGAAGGCCTGAGTGCGTCATGAGAGCGCCTCATGTTGCGCTTCGATTTCGATACCTTTTTCTTGGGTACTGCCATGGTTCCTATCTTTCGTCAGCCTATCGGCTTTAGCACAACAATTTGCGCCATATTTTATTTCTGGTTGTTCCTGAGAACCGCGAAAGGACTATCTGCCGATGCACGCTCATCGGCGTGCTCAATTTGATCTGAAAACTCCACACCTGGCTTTCTCGGGTAGTCGTCCAACGATAGTGCCAAATGCTCTGAAATCGCCTCCCCTATATCGAACTGCCCTCCGACCATCTCTTCTGGCGGGTCGTCGTCATCCGCTTCAAATATCACTTCCTCTGTCGCACCGATCCCATCTGCTGGAGCAAATTCAAGCTCGAACCACTCGTCGATATGTGCGGCCACAGGGTCCAGCGTGACGACACAAGACTGTAGCACATCGGCGACAAAATTGACACGTACGCGCACAACCGGTGAACCACCAATGCGGCGTGCCCATACTCTTGCCTGCAACCGATTGAGTGACTGCAACGAAAAGCGAATTGCGAGTTTATCGCGCTCCGCAGGTTCGGCCTCGAAATTGAATTCTGCATCGTGATCCGGAAGCTGATCGGCCCGGATGATCCGACTGAATTCGGGTGAAGACTCAATATTCATGTCTGCATCTGGAGTGCTGGCGGCCGCCTTTCCGATTCACTGCAAACAGAAAGGCCGCGTCGGCGCCGCGAAAATAGGGCTCTCACCGCATTCGGTCAACGGCGAAAATACAGCGTTTCAATTGCTCAAGAGTATTCGACGAACTGAATGTGACCCTGTGTCAGAGCGTCGATGGATTGACTCTGCAGACTCCTCATTGTCGATCTGATGTATCGCACCATCGCGGTAACGACTGGATTCTGTTCATTGCCGTCAGCCTCGAGAGTTCCAAATATATTCCGGCGAATGGCATCGGCCAGTTCCGCGTCGCTGGCTTCCAGAGCGGCATCGTATGCCTGAGATCGACCATAGTACGCTTCGGCCATCGCCTTCACCTTTTTCCCCACACTCAGATCGCCAACTCCCATTTCCCGCAAACTTCGGTCCATATCGGTGATCATCGTGTCGAACAGAAATTGGGCTACCCGTTGTGGCGAATCATCTCCCGACATCAGACGGCCCACCACAAGGTAGGTGTGCAGAACGACCATCTCGAAACGACCATCTACGGTGTCGGGCACACCACCAACCGTATAGAGCGAAGGTGACCGGGCCGCGGCCACCACCTGGTCATACAGCTGCCTGGCCGACTCACGTTCAGCTTTTTTGCGTCGTAAAGATGCGAACATCCAGCTACTCTCGATTCATCGACAGCCGATTGACACACTCGGTGACCGGATGCAAGTTCTTGATCCAACGTAAATAGCGCTGCGACAGATCACCTTGACTCAAAGAACGCTCGATAAAGCTCATTTTCGTCCCGCCGCACGTACCATCGCGGTTTGTCTCGTAGCGGGCACATTCCTTGTTGCCTGCGCTCCGACTCAGAATGTCCGCGGCTATTTCATCGACGACGTAAGAATCTCTGAGATCAAGCCCGGCGTCGACGACAAAGGCAGCATCCTCAACGCACTTGGCTCGCCTTCCAACGTTTCCACATTTGGCACCGACACCTGGTACTATATCTCCCGCAAGACGGAGAGGCTGGCGTTCTTCGAGAAAAAGATCCTGGACCAGAGGGTCGTCGCGGTTAAGTTCGATGATTCGAGTATCGTCAGCGAGATCAATCGCTACGAAGCAGAAGATGGGCGCGCATTCGCGTTCAATGAACGCGTCACGCCGACGCGAGGCAAGCAACTCAGCCTCGTGCAGCAGCTGTTCGGGAACCTCGGACGATTCACCAAGGACGCCGAAGAGTAGCGACGCCAACACGCCGTCCTCGGGGATATCCCCAGCAGATCATTATATGGTTGGAAGTTGGCGTGCTTCCAACTCAGCTTCGTCCAACGTCTCAGTGGGCGAGTGCAGCTAACAGCAGCAATGCCACGATATTGGTGATCTTGATCATCGGGTTGACGGCCGGCCCTGCTGTATCCTTGTAGGGGTCTCCGACGGTGTCTCCGGTCACGGCCGCCTTATGGGCTTCCGAGCCCTTTCCACCATGATTTCCATCTTCGATGTACTTCTTGGCGTTGTCCCATGCGCCACCGCCTGCAGTCATCGAGATGGCAACAAACAGGCCGGTCACAATCACACCCATGAGCATGGCACCAACCGCCGCAAAGGCCTCGGGCTGCCCGGCAATTACCAGGATGACGACATAGACGACAATCGGCGCCAGGACCGGCAGCAACGACGGGATCACCATTTCTTTGATGGCCGCAGAGGTCAGCATATCGACGGCCCGAGCGTACTCCGGCTTACCGGTGCCTTCCATGATTCCCGGAATTTCCTTGAACTGTCGGCGGACCTCCAACACGACGGAGCCCGCTGAACGTCCAACGGCAGTCATTGCCAACGCGCCGAACATGTACGGAAGCATGCCCCCAATGAAGAGCCCGACGACCACGTAGGGATTTGACAGCGTGAACTCAACGGCAACGTCCGAGAAGAAGGCCTTGAGGTCCTCGGTGTACGCCGCAAACAGGACGAGCGCCGCGAGACCGGCCGATCCAATTGCATAGCCCTTTGTCACTGCCTTCGTGGTATTGCCCACGGCATCCAGAGCATCGGTGGTCTTGCGGACCTCCGCGTCCAAATCAGCCATTTCGGCAATGCCTCCCGCATTGTCAGTCACGGGACCGTAGGCGTCGAGAGCGACAACCATGCCAGCGAGTGCCAGCATTGCGGTGACCGCGATGGCAATCCCAAAAAGACCCGCCAATGTAAATGCGATGATAATTCCGGCACAGATGATGAGCGCCGGAAGAGCTGTCGCCTCCATCGAAATAGCCAGACCCTGAATGACATTCGTGCCATGGCCAGTCTCAGAGGCATTGGCGATGCTGCGAACGGGCCGGAAGTTGGTGCCCGTGTAGTACTCGGTGACCCAGATGATCAGGCCCGTAACAACGAGACCGACAATGCTGCAGACGAACAGGTCATTTCCGCTGACCGACTTCCCGCCCAACGAAAAAGTGTCTTCCATGCCGATCACACGATCCGTGACAAACCAGAAAGCGACAGCGGAGAGAATGGCGGCGACCAGAAATCCCTTGTAGAGCGCTAACATGATGTTTTGGCTGGCTCCCAAGCGAACGAAAAAAGTGCCCACGACGGAAGCAACGATGCAAACGCCGCCAATGACCAGCGGATACAGCATCATGGAGGCCTGAGCGGCAGTGTCTCCTGACAGGAAGATCCAGGCGAGCACCATCGTCGCGACCACAGTCACGGCATAGGTCTCGAACAGGTCCGCCGCCATTCCGGCACAATCCCCGACATTGTCGCCCACGTTATCGGCGATCACTGCGGGATTGCGGGGATCATCCTCGGGTATGCCCGCTTCAACTTTTCCGACGAGATCGGCGCCGACATCCGCACCCTTGGTAAAAATGCCGCCACCCAGACGAGCGAAAATTGAGATCAGCGACGCGCCGAAACCTAGAGAGATCAACGCGTTGATGACCTCACGATCCTCGACACCCATCGTGAGAAGAACACCGTAGTAAACGGCCACAGAGAGTAACGCCAATCCGGCAACGAGCATGCCGGTGACAGCTCCAGCCTTGAAGGCGATGTTGAGCCCCTGTTGCATACCCTGGCGCGCAGCTTCGGTGGTCCGGACATTCGCCCGAACGGAAACATTCATCCCGATGTAGCCGGTTGCCGCGGAAAAGACGGCGCCGATCAGATAGCCGACACCAGAATAGGCACCCAGAAAGATGAACACGAGAACGCAGACCACGAGACCGACGATGGCGATGGTGCGGTATTGCCGATTGAGATACGCGCCTGCGCCTTCTTGTATGGCGCCTGCAATCTCTTGCATCCGTTCGTTTCCGGGACTGGCGGCCAGCACCGATCGGCTGGCGAACACGCCATATAGAATGGCGAGCGCACCGCAAACGAAGACGAACCATAGTTCCGCAGACATCCAATATTCCCCCAGATTATCGAGGCCAATTTCCCGCATCCCTGCCAGTCGAGGCCGCATCGATCGATCCGACCAAAGTCATGGCTTGGGCCGCGCGGAACATAGAGCAGTTCGGATGTGAAGGGAATTACTTTGTGGCCCGATAGCCCGGCGGATATCCGTCCTAACGTATTGATACAAGACAAATGATTTGAAGATGCCGGAGAGTGGCGCAATCCGTGTGTCTGAGGCAGCTCCCGTGTGCTGCTCCATCGCCGACAAGCTGCCTTTATTCAGCTGGATCGGATTTGTGGCGCCAGAGTGCCTTCGCGAATGGAGAGCCAGATCGTGGCACCTGCCGTCAGGATTATGATCGGAAGCAACGTGTAACCGACCGAAGACCACCCCAGGAGATGCAAGAGAGCGCCAGTTCCAAAGGTGCCAAAGGCCTGAGCAAAGAAGACCAGAAAGTCGTTGAAACCTTGAGTCTTGGACTGCTCTTGAACGGCACAACACTCGGTGATGACAATCGTCGCGCTCACGAAGAGAAAACACCATCCAGTCCCAACCAGGAACCCGGCCCACCAGAAGTTCCACAGATCGATACCTGACACCACGGCGACAACGGCACCAAGCAGCATGACTGCACCCCAAAGCATCACGTTATAGACACCGAACCTGTTTGCAAGGGCGCCGGCGAAGAAACCCGGTAGGAACATGGCAAAGTTATGCCATTGAATTACGAACGCCGCGTCGGAAAACGGCAGAGCACAGATGTGCATGGCGATGGGCGCGGCCACCATCAGTTGGTTCATAGCCGCCCAACTCACCATGCCGGCAATTGCGGCGACGATGAAACGTGGCTGACGTATGATCTCACCGAGTGGGCGCCCCGTGTGCTGTTTGTCTACTTTGCGGGGCGTGGGTATGTCGATAAACGCCAATAGCAGGAGCTTCAGATATGCAAGGGCCGAAACAACGGCATATGAAGCCATGAAGGTTTGAGGCGCGAGCAAATCGCGGCTCCAGTCAGCGCTGTAAGGTCCGACAACACCGCTCATCACACCGCCTGCGAGGACGATGGAGACGGCGTGACGCTTCAACTTCCCCGTTACGACATCGACGATTGCGAAGCGGTAGTAGCTTCCGAACGCAAAATAGACGCCCATGACAAGGCCGGTGAAGCACAACAAGCCAAAACTACCAATCGACACAGCCCAGGCACCCAGGACGCCCCCGTAAAACCCAACTGACGCGCCGATGAGGAATCCCGGCCGCCGACCTATGCGCCCCATCAACAGCGACGCCGGATAGGTCGAGAGCGCTGCGCCAGCAATGAATAGACCCAACGGGACCGTCGCAAGCGCGGGGTCGGGCGCCAACGACGCCCCCACCAGCCCGCTGACCAATGCGAATACTGTGTTGATGCTGAAAAGAAGACCCTGACACGTCGCCAGGATGAGAACATTCCTGCCGATACTGCCAAATCTCAAACTACTGATCGCCATGTGACGGTGCCAACTCGCGGCTCTATCCCGCCTGGGTCAAGCCGCTGTACGGCTGTGGACCTCGCGCCGCCGCTTCAGAAGAAGCCAAAATGTCGTCCCCGTGGCGAGCAGCAGAAATGGTACGGCTCCAACGTTCACGGCGTTCCATCCAAACACGTGCAATAGCCCGCCGGAAGACAAGGACGCCAAAGCCACTGAGCCGAAGACCATGAAATCATTGAGACCCTGGGTCTTGGCTTTCTCCGCAGGGCTATAGCTTTCGGTCAACAAAGTCGTTCCCCCGATGAACATGAAATTCCAGCCGATTCCGAGCAGGAACAATGCCAACCAGAAATTGTACAGGGTTATCCCCGTGACCGCGGCAACGACAGCGGCAAATAGAAAGAGCGCACCCGTGATCATGATTTGCAGCACGCCATAGCGATTGATCAGATAGCCCGTAAAGAAGGATGGCGCGAACATCCCAATTACATGCCACTCGACCACGAATATCGTGCTGCTGTATGAAATGTCGCAGGCAATCATGGCCAGCGGTCCGGCGGTCATTACCAGATTCATGACGGCATAACCCACCATCGCACCCAACATCGTGACGATGAAGACGGGCTGGCGTACAATTTCTGACAGTGGCCGACCCTTCTCCAGCCGCTCCTCCTCAGAAAGTTCGGGGATCCGAAGCTGAGTGAGCAATGCTATGACCATGACGCACAGAATGATGACAACAAGGTATGTTCCCAGGAATGAATAGGGTGCAAACAGATCCTTGGTGTACTTTGTGCTTTCGGGTCCCAAAACCCCGCCAACGATTCCCGCAGCCAAAACATAAGATATCGCCTTGGCTTTGAACTCCGGTGTTGACGACTCTGCGGCCGCGAACCGGTACTGCTGGCCAAAGGCGTTTTGGGTACCCAGCAAAGCTGTGCCAAGGCAATAGATCCAGAAGTCCACAACATAGACCGCGTAGCTGCACACGATAGCGCCAAGCACGCCGACCATCGCACCGGTCATGAAACCGCGGCTGCGCCCAACGATTCGCATCCATTGAGCCGCGGGAATCGTTGAAATTGCCACGCCGATGATGAAGGTACTGACTGGCAGTGTCGCTAGGGCCTTGTTGTCGGCGAGCGAATTCCCAACCAATCCTGCAAGAGCGATGACCGTCAGGTTGACGGTCAGGGAAACAGCTTGGCAGGTCGCCAGAATGGCGACGTTCCGCTTCATGTATTCCATTGCAGCCCTTGAGATCGTGGACGACTAAGCTCCAACCGCGGAGCCCGCCACGTCAGAAATCAAAGAGGTCTTAGCCGGCGGCCTTCACAAGCTTTGAGATAAGAACCTTCGAGATGATCTCTTCGCCAAGTGTCTTGTTCAGCGACTTCGTGAGTCGAGCCTTCATGGCCCGAAGATCGACCCCCAACACACCATCCTTCCGCATTAGTGAACCTCTATGAAGTTCACGCAACGCCGCATCCCGAAGCAGGGGTATCTATGATTGCACGCGATTGACGTTGGAGTCGTCCGCCACTTCCATTTTCAGGTCGACGTAGAGGTAGTAGTCGAACCGTTTCCGCCGAGGTACCGGTGCGGCCAATCCATCGAGTCGGACGTAACCAGCCGTCTTTTCGAACTGGACCCCTCTTCGGACAATGTCTCAAAGTTCTCCAGAATCGACGATATCGAGAACGCTCCTGCGGCAAGAAGTATCAGGAACGCAAACGAGAAGATGACCAGCTTCTTCGTATTCAAGGTCTAACCCTCATCCCTAGAGCCTACCCAAACGACGGTGGCCCAGAAATCACGTTGTGAGATTCACGTTTGATGACCGCCCCCAATTATAAGTCGCTCGCGTGAAATGGGGCCATCAAAAATGCGTGTAACCCTTTTCGACTATGTCAATTTTTTCGTTCTCGCCATTGACCACAATTACTCCCGATCCCGCGGACATCTCCCCAATTCGCGTCACAGACTCTTCGCATGTACCAGCGGCTTGTCTCACGGCGTCATGTGCGGCCGATGGAGCGGTGAACAGAAGTTCGTAATCATCCCCGCCCCCAAGGATCGATCGGATCAGCTTTGGATCGTCGGACAGCAGCGCCTTCGCAGGCTCTGATATTGGGATACATTCCAAATTGACCACTGCTGAGACACCGGAAGCCTCGCAAACATGATTCAGATCGGCGATCAAACCATCCGAAACATCAATGCAGGAGCTGGCAAGTCCTCTCAACGCCAGCCCCAAGGCGGTACGGGGACGCGGCAGGAGATAGCGTTCCTTCAGCCATGCTTCGTCTCTCTCCACCTGAGGCTCGACGCCTGACTGAAGTGTCAAAAGTCCCAGTGCACCATCACCGATTGATCCTGAGACCCAAATCTCGTCTCCTTCACTGGCGCCGGACCTCAAGAGCGCCTGACCGGTCGGCACGCGACCGAGCGCGGTAACCGACAATAGTAACGGCCCCCTTGTCGCGACTGTGTCTCCGCCGATTAGATAAACTTTGAACTCCTCCTGATCCTCAGAAAGGCCGGATGCAAATGTCTCCAACCAGGATTCATCGCAGTCCGGTGGCAGGGCAACGGTGAGTAGATACGCGTCGGGTTCCGCGCCCATTGACGCCAGATCCGAAAGACTGACTCTGAGGAGTTTTCGCCCAACCAAATCCGGTGGATCGTCATGATTGAAATGGACGCCAGCGACCAGCGCGTCTGTGGTGGCCACGATCTCTATGCCAGTTGGAGGCTCGAATACTGCCGCATCATCGGCAAGACCCAGAGCGCCCGAGGCACCTCGGGCCAACGGGGCGAACACGCCATCAATCAAGTCGAATTCGCCTCGGCGAGTCACGTTTGCGAAGACCCTGCCGGCACATCATTAAGGTTCATCATCTCTCCGCTCCGATACACACGCCCGAGACGGTCCAGAACCGCATTAACGAACCCAGGCTCAGGGCCCTCAAAGAAGGCCGCCGTAAGCTCAACATACTCGTTGATCACGACGCGCGCGGGCACATCGATACGGGCGATCAGCTCATATGTGGCAGCCCGAAGTATCTGACGCAGCGTCGTATCGAGGCGGGTATAGGACCATCCCTCCGCCAAAGCCGTTTCCACGGCCTCCGCTATCTCCGCGTCGCGGGCGTCCACACCTGACACCACATCTCGAAAGAAATCCGGGTCAGCCCGATCTTCCGATCCTTCATCGATTTCGCCGCCCATGCGGAATCCAATGAATTCGTCGATTACAGGCCTGAAATTGGCGCCACTGATCTCGATCTGATAGAGCGCCTGCACCGCGCACAACCGAGCCATTCCTCTCGCACCAGGGAGCGCGGCTTCGCTGGCGCCTGGAGTAGTCATCACTCGGGAAGCAGGTCGCGTTTGACGTCGATCATGCGCAGCGCGGCACGTGCGGCCGTGCCACCTTTATCGCCGCTATCGACCGCAGCTCGCTGCCACGCCTGGTCTCTATTTTCGCATGTCAGCACGCCATTCCCGATTGCGACCGAATAGGTCGTGCCGAGTTGGGCGAGACCATGCATGCATTCTTGGCAGACGTGATCGTAATGCGAAGTCTCGCCACGAATGACGCACCCCAATGCTACGAATCCGTCATACCTTCGGCGACCGCCCGGCAAATCAATGGAGCGGATGGCCATCTTGATGGCCGCAGGAATTTCAAGAGCGCCCGGCACCCAAATCCTGGTGTGAGTCGCCCCGGCCGCCTCTATGGCTGCCTCGGCGCCCTTGACCAATTCATCAGCGATGTCCTCATAAAAGCGTGCTTCGACAACGAGGAGATAAGGCGCATCAGTCATCGACGGTACCCGAGAGTGGCGGAATGGAGCGAACTTCGGACACCGATAGTCCGTAACCTTCTAGACCAACGATCGTGCGTGGTGCCGTATTCGATAAGAGAATCATGTCCTTTACGCCCAGATCGAGAAGGATATGTGCGCCTGTGCCGTAATCTCGCAATTGAACAGGTTCTTTTTCCTGGACCCCCAATCGTCGCTCAACGAGGTCTGATAGTGCCGTCGGCCTAGGCTCTCGGATCAACACGACGACACCACGATCCTTGCGGCCAATTTCTGACATGGCGGCGTGCAGCTGCGTGCCTCGGTCTGGCTGGTCACCCAAGAGATCCTCAAGCACGTTGAGTGAATGCATCCGCACGAGCACGGGATCGCCATCACTGACATCGCCCTTCACGAGGGCGATGTGTTCGGCGTACTCGACCTGATTGACATATACAATCAAGCGGAATTCACCTCCATACCGACTCTCGAAATCGATTTCGTGGATGCGTTTCACGATGGATTCGGTGCGATGCCGGTAAGAAATCAGATCGGCAATCGTCGCAATTTTCAAATTATGGAACTGCGCGAACTTTACGAGGTCGGGCAGCCGCGCCATTGTGCCGTCATCGTTCATGATCTCGCAGATCACTCCAGCGGGCATGTATCCCGCCATTCTCGCGAGATCAACGGCCGCTTCAGTATGACCCGCGCGGACGAGCACTCCCCCATCGCGTGCGATCAATGGAAATACATGACCTGGACTGCCAATATCGGACTTCCCCGAGGCGGGATCGATGGCAACTGCAATTGTATGCGCGCGGTCCGCCGCCGAGATTCCTGTGGTGACTCCTTCTCGGGCTTCGATCGAGACCGTGAACGCAGTCTGATGGCGTGACTCGTTTGTCCGCGCCATCAACGGAAGATCGAGTTGACGGACACGTTCCGCGGTCAAAGCCAGACAAATCAATCCGCGTCCGTGCTTGGCCATAAAGTTGATGGCTTCGGCGTCGGCCAGTTCAGCCGGAATAACGAGGTCTCCTTCATTTTCGCGACCCTCGTCATCGATCAAAATGACCATCCGTCTGCGCCGGAACTCTTCGACGATCTCTTCAGCGTCGGTCAGGTAGTCAAAATCCGATACTGTCATCGACTTTCCGCCAATCGCGCGACATATCTGGCCAAAACGTCGATCTCAACATTGGATCGGTCGCCCACTGCGGCGGCGCCAAACGTGGTTGCCGCCTGGGTATGGGGGATGACATTCACACCGAATGTGTTTCCTTCAACCTCATTCACGGTAAGCGAGACACCATCCAAAGCGAGAGAGCCTTTCAGCGCGACAAAACGTTTCAAGTCATCGCCGATCCGGAACACAATCCTCATGGAATCTCCATCAGGATTGCACGACACGATTTCAGCAGTTCCATCTACATGACCGGTCACGATGTGGCCTCCGAGCTCATCGCCGACCTTCAGGCTCCGCTCCAAATTGACCTGGGCACCCTCGCCCCAGCCGCCAAGCGTTGTTTTCGACAGCGTTTCTGCGGACGCCGTGACTGAAAAACTGTTTCCCTCCGTGGAAGCAGATACCTTATCCATAACGGTGAGGCACACCCCGGCGCAAGCGATCGAAGCGCCGACGTCAATCTCTGCGACGTCGTACTCCGTGGCTATCGTGAACTGGGTATCTCCGTTCATTTCAACGGAGCGAACGCGACCAATATCTGTAACGATGCCTGTGAACACCTAACTAGGCTCCAGTGAATTCGTCAGTCGTGTCGTCGCCATCAAACGGGCGATTCACGATATATGATTCCATCAGATCGGGACCCACTCGCCGGCTTCGCACGAGACGTAACCTTGGAGAATCGTCGAGCGACCCCACTCCGAATCCGGCAATCGCGGGGACACCATCGCCACCCAGTATCATTGGAGCTCGAAACCAGGTCACTCGATCAATCAAACCCTGACGAATCAGGGCTCCGGCAATACGACTTCCCCCTTCAACCAACACCCTTGTCAGTCCCGACGTTCCCAAAATCTTCATGGCTTGTTGCAAATCCGGTTTTCCAACCGAATCCGGCGGCACCTCGATAACCTCAACCCCACTTTCTGCCAAGGCCTTGCGGCGGTTGGCATCCGCGGTCGGCAGTGTGATGACCCGTGTCGGAGTGGTCAAGGCAGACGACACCACTCTGGCCGTGAGTGGAATGGACAAATGTCCATCAACGACGATGCGATCGGGTGACTCATCTTCGAGACCCGGCAGCCGACACGTCAGTTCCGGGTCGTCCGAGGTCACTGTTCCGGCACCCACAAGGATTGCGTCATGTGTGGCGCGAAGGTAGTGACCCTGTGCTCGCGCGTCATCTCCTGTAATCCATCGGCTTTCACCGGAGACGGTGGCAATCCGCCCGTCCAGACTCGTCGCCAATTTCAAATTCGCAAGCGGCCGACCTTTCAAAACACGCAAGAAGAAGCCGGCATTCGCCTCCTTTGCTTCGGCGGCGCACACCCCGGTGACGACCTCAACACCGGCATCCTCCAAGGCCTCCAACCCAGCACCGTCAACGCGTGGGTCCGGATCTAAACACGCGACAACAACACGTGTAATTCCAGAGTCTACCAGGGCTTCACAGCATGGCGGCGTTTCACCCAGGTGTGCGCATGGCTCCAGTGACACGTACGCTGTAGCACCGCGTGCGGCGTCACCGGCACGCCGCAATGCTTCAGTTTCCGCGTGAGGTCTTCCGCCGGATTGTGTCCAACCTCGGCCCACTATGCGCCCGTCCTTGACGATCACACAGCCAACCGTCGGGTTAGGGGATACCCGGCCCAGTCCACGTTGGGCCACGCGGAGCGCGGCTCTCATGTAATTGATGTCGGCGGGATCAGTCGTCTTTTGCGCCACTCAACTCGCCGATGAATTCTTCGAAATCCCGCGCTTCGCGGAAATTTCTGTATACAGAGGCAAATCGCACATATGCGACCTGATCGAGATTCGACAGGGCGTCCATGACGATTTTGCCAATGACGTCAGAAGAAATTTCCGGCTCCCCCAGAGTTTCCAGCTGCCGAACGATCCCACTGATCATCCTGTCGATTCTCTCCGGTTCAACCGGGCGCTTTCGCGTCGCAACCAGGACAGAGCGCATCAACTTGTCGCGGTCGAAAGGCACGCGTTGATTGTTTTTCTTGACGATCGTGAGTTCCCGAAGCTGAACCCGCTCAAAGGTCGTAAATCTCGAACCGCAATCCGGACAGAATCTGCGCCGCCGTATCGCATGCTTGTCCTCCGTCGGCCGAGAATCCTTAACCTGAGTGTCTTCTGCTCCACAAAACGGACAGCGCATGGTTCACCCCACTCCCAACGCCTCAGTCAGCCACACATCTATTCGGCACGCGCGTAAATTGGAAATCTGTCGCAAAGTCTCGCGACATTCTCTCGCACGGCAGGGGCAACTGACTCACCCCCACCCGCCACGAGAGCTTCCAATACATCCGCGATTAACCGCCCAACCAATTGAAATTCCGCGACGCCGAATCCGCGCGCGGTCCCGGTTGGTGTACCAATCCGAATTCCCGACGTCACCGTCGGTTTCTCCTCATCATATGGGACAGCGTTCTTGTTACAGACTATCCCGACATCTTCCAACGCAGTTGCAGCCGCAGCGCCCGTAAGACCCTTGCTGCGAAGATCGACCAGCATGAGGTGGGTGTCCGTGCCTCCTGTCACCAAATCGAATCCACGTTCTTGAAGGACCCCAGCCATGGTTTTTGCATTTTCCACCACGGCGTTAGCGTACACCCTGAACTCAGGTTTGAGCGCTTCTCCGAATGCAACCGCCTTGGCTGCGATGGCATGCATCAACGGACCACCCTGCAATCCAGGGAATACCGCAGATGAGATTCGTTTCCCAATGTCCTCATGGTCAGTAATGATCAGACCGCCGCGTGGCCCGCGCAGCGTCTTGTGGGTCGTCGCGGTCACCACATGTGCATGTGGAACAGGGCTCGGATGCGCGCCTCCCGCGACAAGCCCGGCAAAATGGGCCATGTCAACCAAGAGATAGGCGCCAACCTCGTCGGCAATTTCCCGAAACTTCATGAAATCGATTTGACGGGCGTACGCCGAACCTCCTGCAATTATCAATTTGGGTTTGCTTTGCCGAGCGAGTTGGAGAACTTCGTCGACATCGATGCGCCCGTCATCCCGACGAACACCGTAGGACACCGCCTCAAACCACTTGCCCGACAAATTGACGCGCGCACCGTGGGTGAGATGACCACCCGCGGATAGATCCATCCCGAGGATGACATCTCCCGGCTCAAGAAGCGCGAGGAAAACTCCCTCGTTGGCCTGGCTTCCAGCGTGCGGTTGAACATTGGCGTAGCGACAGCCAAAAAGCGACTGGACGCGCTCTATTGCGAGCGCTTCGACCTTATCAGCGTTCTCGCAGCCACCGTAATAGCGGCGATTGGGATACCCCTCCGCGTACTTGTTGGTTAGAACCGACGCTGTTGCCTCCCGAACGGCCGCGCTCGCCAGGTTCTCGGACGCGATTAGATTTATCGTCGTTTGCTGGCGGTCATGTTCCGCACCAAGAATTCCCTGAATCACCGGATCGATATCCGCCAAAGGAGAACTCATCCAAGTCGAGGCGTCGGTTGAGGGTGAAGGCGCGACGGCTGTCATGTGATCGAAAGTCCAAATAGATTTCTGTCGTTTAATGAGGTTCTGAACAAGACCCAGTCAGGCAAGTTTGGCGATACGGCGATCATGACGACCACCTTCGTAAGGTGTCTCGAGAAAACTTTTCAGGCAAGCCCTCGCAACGTCAACTTCCGTCGTACGACCACCCAGCGCGAGGAGATTTGCATCGTTGTGTTCGCGGCTGAGCTTGGCCAATTCTGCGTCATGGCATAGTGCCGCCCTCACCCCGGGGTGCCGATTTGCGGCAATCGAGATACCAATTCCGGTTCCGCAGACGATCACTCCACGTTCTGCCCGACCACTAACTATGGCTTCGGCGGCAGCATGTCCAAAATCAGGATAATCGACTGATTCCTGGCTATCGGTTCCCAAGTCCAACACCTCAAATCCCATTTCAGACAGTTCTTGCTTGAGAGTTTCCTTGAGCTCGTAACCTGCGTGGTCGGAAGCGATAACAATTGATTTGGAGGGCATAGTGCAAAGTCCCTGCGCAGGCTTGTCTAATACCATATGTCGCGTGCTGGCGCCAACTCCGCACAAAGTGTCGGGGTGGAAGATACGGTGAAGAGAGACGAAGCATAGTTTCTTGGACTTGAAGCTTTGCACCGTGTGGTGCAGTAATTGTTGTGAGTGAGACCTTGTAATGACTGAGGCGGCTCACTAACATTGCTGCGACGTTGCAGGGCGTCGCTGAGAATTGATAACAAAACCAAAGAAATATTGATGATTAGGGGACTAAATAATGGTGGATGAGAAAGATTCGGGCATTTCGGACGCCGAACTCCTTCACATGGCTTCCGACATCGCTGCTGCATATGTGAGCCATAATAACCTTTCAGCAGAGCAATTGCCGGACGTCATCAAGACGGTACACGCAACTCTGTCGTCGGTTGGTCGTGGGCTGGGCAGTGATAGAGACAATCCAAAGCCCGCCGTGCCGGTTCGGCGGTCAATCACTCCTGACTACATCGTCTGCCTCGAGGATGGAAAGCGCCTCAAAATGCTGAAGCGCCACTTGCGGTCTGCCTACAACATGACCCCCGACGAATACAGAGCCAAGTGGGGTTTGCCATCCGACTATCCAATGGTCGCTCCCAATTACGCCAAGCAGCGGTCTCAATTTGCCAAGAAGATTGGTCTTGGCCGTAAGGGCAAAGGCGGAGGTCGCGCCAAGAAAGCCTGACGCTCAATCTGAATTCATGCGTTGCAGATACCGGCCGGCTGAATTGCCGGCCGGATGCTTTCGGGAGATCGGCCGCAAGAGGCCCTGCCGACCATCTCCCACCCTACAATTAACTTTGAGAGAGTCAGGAGATCGTCATGACTGACGCAGTTACATACGAACAGGATGGTTCCGTCGTCACCCTTACGCTCAACCGACCAGACACCAGAAACGCAATTACCGAGGACGTCTACGAGGCGATTATCTCCCACTGCGACAACATCAATACCGACTTATCCGTCAGGTGCATCATTCTGACCGGCGCCGGAAAGGGTTTCTCCTCCGGGGGCAACGTAAAGGACATGCGTGACCGCACCAGCCTGTTCGGGGGCACTGCTGGCGAGATTCGTTCGGCGTATCGCGACGGCATTCAACGATTTCCACTTGCCTTGTACCGCCTCGAAGTCCCCATCATCGCGGCCGTCAATGGCGCTGCCATCGGCGCCGGATTCGATATCGCCATGATGTGTGATATGCGCATTGCCTCTACGCAGGCGTCCTTTGCCGAAGTGTTCGTCAAGCTCGGCATCATTCCCGGCGACGGAGGCGCCTGGTTCCTGCCCAGAGCCATTGGTATGGCACGGGCGGCGGAAATGGCATTCACCGGGGACCGATTGGATGCTGAGACAGCACTGGAGTGGGGACTCGTTTCGCGTGTTGTCAAACCCGAAGACCTCATGGACGAAGCGCGGGCCCTTGCGGATCGTGTGGCGGCAAATCCCCCTGAGGCATTGAGAATGACCAAGCGCCTCATTCGGGAAGGCCAACGGGTCGATCTCGAAACCCTGCTGGAGCTCTCATGCGGCATGCAGGCAATCGCACACCACACGTCGAACCATCGTGAAGCCGTTGATGCGATGTTCGAGAAGCGGGATCCCAAATTCACCGCGGGTGAGTAGACGGTGAATCCTTATCCTGACAATACATAGAGCCAGAAAGCCCGACATAACCGGGCGAAATCATGACGTCGGGTTCCCGGCACCGCCGTCTCCTACGAGGGAGAACGGCGCCAAAAAAATGGGATGAGCATAGGAAAACACTGTCTTGCCGCTCGCTTTGTCGACGTGGCCCTCGCCGTCGATGAGAGCGAGCATGGCCCGCTGGAGTACTTTGTCCCGGCCGAGCGACCAGTTATGGGACTGTCGGCGGAAGATATCGGTTGTCAGCAAACGCGCACTGCTGGTCTCCACGGGCCAGCTACAGACGAGTAGCGCCCGGGTTCCTGCATAGAAGAACGCACGCCCAAGTCCGGAAATGGCTTCGGCACCGGCGCCTTGTCCTGCGGCAGTGTTGCAGGCTGACAAGACGATCCAATCGGCATCCATCTTGAGTCCGAGTATCTCTCCCATGGTCAACAGTCCATCTTCGGAGCCACCAATCAACCTGGGTGACGTCAGCAGCACTACGGCAAGCAACGGGAAGACCTTGATCCTTTGGAGTGCCCTCATGCCCCCCGTTTATGACGCCAACCCATAAGATCTGATGTTTTGGCTCTCCGTCCGGAGACGTCAATGATACATGTTTGTCGATCGAGACCGATTCAATCTGACGAACTTCTGCTCTTCAATAGTCGTTCCCCATTGGTCTCCACGATACTCTTCGGTGAGCGAAAACTCGTGTTGTTCATACAGCGTGCGGGCGGCATCCAAGCCTTTGAGAGTCCAAAGGTGAACTTCGGCGAAATGGTGTGCGTCACAGAAACTCATCGCCCTGTTCATAAGGAGTTTACCCAGCCCAGCGCCCCGCTGGCCGTCATCGACAATGAACCACCGAAGATGGGCTTTGTCGCCGCCAAGATCCTCTCCATCGACGGCAATACCGGCGACCACACGTCCGTTGTCCATCACATGCCAAATCTGGTTCTTTGGAGATCCAAGGCGGGTTACGAACTGGGCCATTTCGCTGGCGACTTTGGCTTCGAACTCGGGACCGAATTTGGCCCAACCGCTATAGAATGTTGCATGCATTTCTACGACCCGACCAATCAACGTTGGAGCATATCCCTCGCAAACCTTCGGCCCGACATCTGATACAAAGTCTCCCTCTCCCAGTCGCGCCGCCCTCAAGCCCTCCACATAGACCTGGAGTCCCTTGACGACGCTTTGACGAGACTCGCTTCCCAATGGCCCAATCGCAGCTGTTACCTGCTGCTCGGCGAAACCTGTGATGACCTTCAGTGTGCGTTCCCCCTGGAACGTCAGAGACAGGAACTTACTCCGCCCGTCATCTTGGGATCTCACCTCACGTACCTCACCCCGATTCACGAGTGAGCGCACGAGACGGCTGACAGTCGATTTCTCCAGGAGAAGTTTCTCGGCCAGCACCTTTGCCGGAATTCGGCCCGCGACACCAATCTCAACCATGGCATGAATGGCAGAGGCCGACATGTCCGTTCCAGCCAGAGTTCGGTTCATGAAACCCAGTTCACGAACCATTTCACGCGAGGCCCGGCGGATATCCCTTATCAATATCTTAGAAACCGAAGGCATGAGCTACATCACAAAGTTAGTTGTATAATACAACTATATTGTTGATGTAACACTGACATAATGGTTTCCGTTCCGAGAGTGGGGGATCGCTTGTCTAAGTTGAGATTACGACCTTGACGTGTTCGTCAGGTTTGTCGCGGAGATCGTCCATAGCGGACACGAAATTCTCGAGAGGGTAATCACCGGAGATCATCCGTTCTGTATCGATAGCGCCTTTCGACATTAGATCGAAGGTATGATCCCAGTCGCCACGTGCATAGTTTCGCGAAAAGACAATGTGAAGTTCGCGTCGGTAGGCGGTCATGTAGGGAACCACGAGCTTTTGACCGTCATGCGGAAAGGCAAGCGTCACCATTGTTCCCCCGCTCTTGAGAGAATTCGCGGCAAGTTCGAGTGTTTGTTCAACACAGACATTGTCAAAAATAATGTCGAATTCTCCGTCGTACGCGAGCAAGTTCTCTTGCTCGTCGCCATCTCCGACCAAGACAAACTGTTCGAACCCCAAATCAGCCGCCAGTTTCTGACGCGCGGGCATGCGATCAACCATGACGACGTCCGCGGCTCCCCACCCGCGCGCAACCTGACCGATCATGGATCCGATCGTGCCGGCCCCGATGACGGCGACTCGTTTTCCTGCCGCCATGCCGCCTTGGAGGTTGGCATGTACCCCCACAGTCGCCGGTTCGGCCAACGCGCCATGAATGTTGTGTAACGTCTCCGGGAGCTTGATCAGCTGATCGAGCGGTACCGCCAGATATTCCGCAAAACTTCCTCCATCCTGGTGGACACCGGTGACCCGGAATGAATTGCAGTGATGGGGGCGTTCATCCAGGCATGCGGCACAGACCTCGCACCCCTTGGTCGGATACATGGTGACCCACTCCCCGGGCGCATATTCAGAATCCTTTGGCACCTCTTCGATCGTGCCGACCCACTCGTGACCCGGTGTAATGGGAGCGATGACCAGCGGCGAGAGTCCCCGAATCATGGCGACATCGGTCGCACAAATCCCGGTGTGTCTCACTCGAACCAGTGCTTCGTTCTCCGAAGGGGTGGGGTCGGCCTTCTCGTCGACCCGAAACACATTGGCTTCTTCCAAGATGACGGCCTTCATGGTGAGTCCTTCGTTTCATCGCCGAATGCGCCCACGTTGCCATGCCGCGATCGGGCCCGGCAACCTCGCTCAAAAGAAAAGGGCCGGCGGTGAATCCGCCGGCCCCGAGTCTTCGGGAAACAGTTGGGACTACATCATCTTCTTGGCGTAGTCGTACGTCCCCTTGCTCCATTCGTACCAGACATAGCCAGGTGCCGTGACGTCTCCGGTTCCATCGAATCCGATGTTGCCGAGCACCGTGTCGAACTTGTTCGAACGCAGCGACTTAATCACGGCGTTGGTGTCCGTGGAACCAGCTGCCTGCACGGCCTGCGCCCAAGCTTGAATGGCGCCGTATGTGTAGAGCGTGTAGCCTTCCGGCTCATAGTTCTGCGCCTTGAACTTCTTTACCACGGCGGACGCTTCCTTGTTCTTGCGGGGATCGGGGCTGAAGGTCATCAGCGTTCCCTCGCCGGACGCTCCCGTGATCTTCCAGAACTCGTCAGTGACCAGCGCATCACCCGAAATGAGTTGCGGCTTATAACCCTGTTCGTGCGCCTGACGAATCATCAGTCCGGCCTCGGTGTGATAACCACCAACGTAGAAGGCATCGATACCAGCGGCCTTCATCTTGGAGATAACAGCCGTATAGTCCTTCTCGCCCGCGGTATAGGCCTCATACATGGCCTCGGTCACACCACGGCTGTTGAGCTGCTTTTTGGTTTCGTCGGCAAGCCCCTTACCGTAGGCCGTTTTGTCATGAAGAATGGCGATCTTCTTTTTGCCGAATACGTCGGCGAGCATGTTGCCGCCAACGATGCCTTGCTGATCGTCACGGCCGCACACGCGAAACACGTTGTCGCCGCCTTCATCAGTCAGCTTGGGATTGGTGGAGGCGGGAGATATCTGAAGAATGCCCTCTTCCTCGTAGACCTTGGACGCGGGGATCGAGGAACCGGAACAGAAGTGGCCCGCCATGAAAACCACCCCGTCGCTAACCATCTTGTTGGCGACCGCCACGGCCTGCTTTGGATCGCAGGCATCATCGCCGATCGTCAGTTCAAGCTTCTTGCCGAGAACGCCGCCGGCGGCATTGATGTCGGCGACCGCCATTTCGGCGCCACGGCGCATCTGTTCGCCAAAGGACGCATATTGACCGGTCATTGGTCCGGCCGTTGCGATCTTGATCTGGGCTTGCGCCATACCAGCGCCAAGCGCGAGACCCGAAGCGGCAAGAACTGCTACGAGACTGCCTCGAATGCTAAACATCGGGATCCTCCTCCCATATCGATTGTGACCAACAAACACCTGGCTGCCAGCCTTGGCCGCCAAGTCTGGACGCCTGTCTGCATCCCCTGCGATTCATACGCAGCTGACATCACTGTAGCACGCGGATTTTCGCCGACAAGCTACTTATGCGCCCCCATTTATCGCAATTACGACGCCAAAAAAAGCGGGGCACATCTGGCGA
>DEBC01000074.1 GCA_002348365.1 Alphaproteobacteria bacterium UBA2966
GACGCGGGTTGCCCGGGTTGGGGCTACGCCGACGCCCGTCACCGAAATCGACATCGACGATCCCATCTCTGCGGCCTTCATGGCGGCCTGCCGGGATTACGGTATGCCCATGATCCCTGATTACAACGCAAGGGTCGGCGAAGGAATGTGTCCGATCCAGATGAATACGCACCGTGGCATGCGTTTCGGCACCGTCGACGCCTACATCAAGCCGGCACGAAGGCGGGCGAACTTCAGCGTACGCTCGGGCGCGCCGGTGGACCGGGTCACGGTGAGCGGCAACCGGGCAACTGGGATCGCGTTCACAGTGGACGGCCGACAGCGGACCGCCGAGGCGCGACGCGAAGTCATTGTATCTGCCGGCACCTATCACTCGCCCCACCTGCTCGAGCTCTCAGGAATTGGCAACGGCGAAATCCTCGGTAAATACGGTATCCCGGTGGTACAGCACCTGCCAGGGATCGGTGAGAATTTGAGGGATCACCTGCATCCGCGTCTCACCTTCGAGACCAACTGTGCCGTCACGGTTAACGACATGCTACGGAGCCGATGGCATGGCGGGCGCGAGTTCTTGCGCTGGTTGCTGTTTCGCCGCGGCTTGTTCATCACCAACAGTTTCAAAGTCATGGCGTATGCGCGCAGCGATGATGTGTCGCCGTATCCCGACATACGCATCCAATGCCAATTGTTCAGCGGTTCGGTTCGAAATCTGGGCAAGGATCTCGATCCGTATTCAGGTTTTCAGCTGGGCTCCTATTTTTTCTATCCGGCCTCTCGCAGATATGTGCATCTCAATTCGCCGGACCCGCGCGCCACCCCCGCTTTGCGCGCTAATTTCCTTGATGACGAAGTCGATGTGGAAAAGATAATCGCGGCGGTGAAATTGGCACGCCGGATAAGCTACCAGCCTGCATTTCAATCGGTTATCGTACGCGAGACGAGGCCTGGCCCGGACGTCATGACCGACGACGAACTGAAGGACTACATATTCGAGACCGGGCAGTCGTCACATCATCCCATCGGCACGTGCCGCATGGGCGAGGACAAGGATGCGGTGGTGGATGCGCGGCTCCGTGTGCACGGCATGGCTCGGTTGCGGGTGGCCGATGCCTCAATCATGCCGTTCCACACATCCAGCAACACCAACGTGCCTTCGATCATGATCGGCGAGAAGGCCGCGGACTTGATCCTGCAAGACTCGGGCTAGGCGGGTTACTATCGCCTGTCAGGAATCTTGCGCTGGCCAACACTTCGCGTTGACGACGCATGACGGAATACGCTCTGTGACCATGGAGAGAGACCTATGACGCAAACCTCGACCTCAAGAGGCATGGCTGACCTGCGGCAGAAGGGCGATCCGCCACTGACGGGAACGCGTGTACTCGATCTCACCCAGGTCGTGGCCGGACCATACTGCACCACCATGTTGGCCGACATGGGTGCCGAGGTCGTCAAGCTGGAGCGTTTCGGTGTGGGCGATGATACCCGCCGGGTCCAGCGGTACGAGGGGCGCGAAGAGCACGAGGACTATTTCAACGCCAGCAACCGTTGCAAGAAGAGTATCGAACTGGATTTGAAGGGCCCCGCGCACCTTGAAGTGGGCCAGGCCTTGGCGGCCAAGGCGGATGTCGTCGTTGAAAACTTCGCGCCCGGTACCGCGGCACGTCTCGGTATGGCGTGGCAGGACCTTCAGCCGCTCAATCCCAAGCTGGTCTATTGTTCGATATCGGGCTTTGGCCAAGATGGTCCGTCACGCGACCGATTGGCGCTCGACACCATGACCCAGGCTGTGGCCGGGATGATGAGCGTCACCGGATTTCCCGACGGTGATCCGGTCATCATGGGCGCGCCCTTGTCGGACGTGATCAGCGGAATGTTCGCCGCCTACGCAGTCCTTGGTGCACTGTTCAATGTTGCCCGGGATGGGGAGGGTCAGTACATCGATGTCAGTATGCAGGATAGCCTGATCGCCGCGTTGGGCCCTCGAATGGGCGAGGCCCTGCAGGCCGGACGGTCGTCAGGCCGCATGGGCAACGAAAATCCGATCCGCGTTCCATCCGACACTTACCGGACGGCTGACGGGCGTTTCATCAACATCACCGTGGTCAACGAGCGTCATTGGGCGCCGTTCTGTCGTGCCATCGACCGCGAGGACTGGATAGACGATCCACGGTTCGTGGACATGGCTGCGCGAATCCGTCACCGCGCCGATCTCAAGGGACCGCTGGTCGCCCGGTTTGCGGAAGAAACGCTCGACGACTGGCTGTCACGTCTTGATGCAGCCCGCGTTCCGTATGCACCGGTCAATGATTACACCCAGGCTCTCGCTGACCCGCAGGTCGCACATCGCGGCTTGGTTCGGGAAGTCGACCATCCGCGATCGGGAAGCATCAATGTCATCGCAGCGCCCTGGATTTCGACCGGAGGCTCACCCCCGATCACACCGCCGCCGCTTCTGGGTCAGCATACCGAGGAAGTGCTGGAATCCTGGCTGGGTTGGGACTCGAGCGCGATATCCGCGTTTCTCGGCTCAGACGAGTCTGGGGAGCCGAACGTCGCTACGGGGCCGTAGGCGCAGGTCCTGTAACCCCTTCATGCCTTTCCCGGAACCTTATCAGCCAAAGCAGACGGGTTCCCGGTCAACGAAGCCTAGCCTCCAAAGGCGGGGATACCTGTCTGCGCGCGACCGAGCAGAAGCGCGTGAATGTCGTGCGTACCTTCGTAGGTATTGACGGATTCCAGGTTCAACATGTGACGAATGACGTGGAATTCATCGGAAATACCATTGCCACCATGCATGTCGCGGGCAGTACGCGCGATTTCGAGGGCCTTGCCGCACGAATTGCGCTTGATGATCGAGACCATTTCATGGGTGGCCCGGCCTTCATCCATCAGGCGTCCCACACGAAGACAGGCCTGGAGTCCTATGGTGATCTCGGTCTGCATGTCGGCCAGCTTCTTCTGAATCAGCTGGTTGGCCGCGAGCGGGCGGCCAAACTGTTTGCGATCGAGGGTGTATTGGCGCGCGGCGAACCAGCACGCTTCGGCGGCACCCAGTGCTCCCCAGGCGATGCCATAGCGAGCCCGGAACAGGCATGAAAGGGCCGCCTTGAGACCGATCGCATCCGGCAGCATGTTTTCCGCGGGCACGAAAACATTGTCCATGACGATTTCGCCCGTGGGAGATGCGCGGAGAGAGAATTTTCCTTCAATTTTTGGGGTGCTCAGCCCCTCCATTCCCCGCTCTAAAATGTATCCATGCACGCGACCGTCTTCTTCGTTCCGTGCCCAGACGACCATGACGTCGGCATAGGGAGAATTACTGATCCACATTTTGGCGCCGTTGAGGATGAACCCGCCGTCGGCCGCTTTCGACCGGGTGTTCATGCTTGCCGGATCTGACCCATGGTCCGGCTCCGTCAGACCGAAACAACCGATCCATTCGCCTGAAGCGAGTTTGGGCAGGTACTTCTGACGCTGTTCTTCATTGCCGAAGGCGTGAATGGGGTGCATCACCAGGCTCGACTGTACGCTCATGGTGGAGCGGTACGCCGAGTCAACCCGTTCGGTCTCGCGAGTCATCAACCCATAGGCAACGTATGACGCGCCGGCGCAGCCATATCCTTCGATGGTCGGGCCGAGCATGCCAAGCCCACCCATCTCGTTCATTACGCTTCGGTCAAAGAGCTCGTGCCGGTGCGCCTCGAGGATTCGCGGCATGAGCTGTTCCTGAGCGTAAGAGCGAACCAAATCCCGGATGAGACGCTCGTCTTCCGTCAACTGGTCATCCATCAGGAAGGGGTCGTCCCACTGGAAGGAGCCTTCCTCCGGTTTGGTCGGGGTTGTGGTATCTGTTTCGGCGAGTGACGTGCTCATGGGATTCTCTCGGTCAGTTCATTCAGACGGGACAACGGCGGTCGTCTCGATTTCCAGCAGGGCGTCTTCGTACACCAGGCGCGATACTTCGACCAGTGTCATGGCGGGATAGTGCTTGCCGATGATGTCGCCGTAGGCAGCGCCGACGTCCTTAACCGCTTCCACGTACTTGTCGAAGTCTGTCACATACCAGTTCATTCGGGTGATGTGTTCAGGTCCTGCGCCGGCCTCGGCGAGTACAGCCACCGTTTTCTCCAGGACCAGCCGGATCTGGCCTGCAAAATCGGGTGCGAACTCTCCTTCAGGCGTGGAGCCGACCTGCCCGGCCACAAAAACCTGGAGGCCCTCTGCGGAAACACCATTGGAGTAACCACGGGGCCGCGGCCAACCTTCTGGGTTGAGAAATTCCATGCGTTTGTCTCCCGAATTGAAACGTGTCCAGATCCCGATCGCGGCGTTAACCATGGAATACCAGGCAGTTCTTGTGTGTATACCACGTTGAACGGCCGACACGGAGCGACCCGGCATGACATAGATTAAGGCAATCTCAATGGCTTGAGTGCAATCTGATCTTTGAGACTCCAAGCGGTACGCACTATATGATTGTGAACGCTTGGGGGCGCGCGTTTGGCGGTCGCGAGGATTTGGTATGGATTACGAGAAACTGTTTGCTGAGCGAATTGCGGACCTCAAGAACGAAGGCCGATACAGGGTCTTTGCCGAACTTGCCCGCAAGCGCGGAGACTACCCGCACGCGACACGCTACACCGAAAATGGCACTGAGGAAGTCATCGTATGGTGCAGCAACGACTACCTCGGAATGGGTCAGCATCCGGAGGTCGTGGGCGCCATGCGACAGGCCCTGGACGAGTGCGGCGCCGGCGCGGGAGGGACACGCAACATCTCGGGTACCAATCACTATCATGTTCTTCTCGAGCGTGAACTCGCGGACCTGCACGGTAAGGAAGCGGCGCTGATCTTCACTTCGGGCTACAACGCCAACGAGGCAGGTCTCAGCACCATGGGGCGCCTGATTCCGGGCACCATCACCTTTTCAGATGAACTGAACCATGCCTCGATGATCGAGGGCATCAAGCACGGTCGGACCAATAAGCATATTTTTCGGCACAACGACCTCAATCATCTCGAGGAATTGCTGAAGGCGGCGCCCGAGGAAGCGCCGAAAATGATCGCGTTTGAGTCCGTGTATTCGATGGATGGGGATATCGCCCCCATTGCAGAGTTTTGCGACCTGGCGGATCAATTCAACGCCATGACCTATCTCGATGAAGTTCATGCCGTCGGGCTCTATGGGCCGCGTGGCGGTGGCGTGGCGGAGCGCGAAGGCCTCATGGATCGAATCACGGTAATTAACGGCACGCTCGGCAAAGCATTCGGCGTGGGAGGCGGGTACCTTGCCGGACCCGACGCGATCATGGATGCCATCCGCAGCTATGCCGCGGCGTTCATATTTTCAACCGCACTGTCCCCGGTCGTGGCGGCGGGTGCACTGGCCAGCGTCAAGTTCCTCAAGAAGGGGTCGGAGATGCGCGAGTGCCACCAGGAGCGGGCAGCGCGTCTCAAACAGAAGTTCGGGGACGCCGGCTTGCCGGTGATGGACTCGGTGAGCCACATCGTTCCCGTGATGATCGGTGACGCCGAGTGTTGCAAGGAGGTCTCGGATATCCTGCTCGAGGAGTACGGGATCTACGTCCAGCCGATCAATTACCCGACCGTGCCTCGGGGTACGGAGAGGCTTCGATTTACGCCGACCCCACTCCACACCGATGCCATGATCGACCACCTCGTGGGGTCGTTGAACACCGTCTGGGGCCGGCTGAATCTGAAACGCGCGGCATAAATTCCTCAAGCCGGGTATAGTCCCTCTCGAAGGGGGCACGATGGCTTGGGAAAAGATTCCTGAAGACGATACGCTATACATTATCGAGTGCATCTATATGGGGCGCTACGCCAAGGTGTCGGCTGTGGATCCGGTAACCGCCACCGAGGTCTCCATCGTGGGTGACGCCTCGCGGAGTAAGAAGGAACTTGAGCGTGTCGCCGTTCTAAAAACTGGAGTATGTCCTCGCCAAGAACCGTGAGCGCCCTGACAAAGGCGGCATGAAGGTCTAAGTCGCTGGAACTCTCAGTTTCCGGACGTGCGTTCAATCTTGAAGGGGATTTCAGTACCGGATTGACCACTTTCGCCCGGAGCGACCTCCTTCTCGAGGTATGCCAGGACGCTGGATAGACCCTTGAAGTCATGTGCCGTGGCGGGTGAGCCGCTAATTTCACAGACTTCGCGGTCAGACCGGAACGTACCCTCGATCATTCGGCAGTCCCGGCCTGTCATCTTGTCGAGCGCGATATCACCGACGCCCTTACCGGTCATTGCGGTCGTCAGTGCGCTCGTCGCTGTCATCAAATGGTTGAAAGTCAGGGCGCCAACCACGGGTATTGAACATCCATTCAGCGCACACGCAGTGAATATCAATCCGATCGCAATCAGGTATGTATTCTGGGTCATTCCAATTTTGAATTAAGAATCCTAATTATGTAATTGAAATGACAGCGATTCTTTACAGTTAACAAATCGTTAAATTAGAGCAGCCATCGTCAGTCTGCGGTTTGCGCTGGCTTGGGTGTGGACCCAGGTCCGGTAGCTGGTGCGATTTGTCTCGGGGACTCAGTTCTGTAAACTCGAAGCATCAAATCAGGACATGGAGGACATGAAATTCATGGAGAACGCGACACTCGCAACGCAGGCGGAGGCACTGAGCTCACTGTTGGGACTTGCCGACCCGCCTCTGGGCATAAGTTTCTCATCCCAGGAACCAGACGGGGTAGCAAGGTTCGATTCCGAGATGCCGGAACCGACTCCAGATGGCCGGACAGGCCGCGTACCTGCCGGATGCGTCTTCTGGGTAGAGGCGCGGGACAAGACATTCACGACCGTCGCCGAGGATCACGGAAACTGCAGTGTTGGTTCGCTCACACACGGATTCAAGACGTTGGACGAGGCGGCGACCGGCGCTGATGTGGCGGCCCTGGTTGAATCGGAATGGGTGACGCCCGATGTCTTCCCTCACATTCCCACCGTTTCCGAAAAGCCGGAGTTTGTGACCTATGGTCCTCTCGCCGACGCAACGGAAGAGCCCGACGTCGTGTTCATCCGCTTGAACGGCAAGCAGGCGATGATGCTGCACGATGCGTGGCCTGAACTCCGGGTCGAAGGCAAGCCCCAGTGCCACATCATTCCCATTGCCAAAGACGGGGGTGAAGTCGCCCTGAGTGTCGGTTGCATGTTGAGCCGGGTCAGGACTGGCATGAGCAACAACGAGATGACGTGCGCGATCCCGGCAAATCTGCTCGGGGATGTAGTGCAGAAACTTGAAACGGCCAATAACGCGGATATGAAAGTGGCGGCGTACGCCAGTGCCGACGCCAAGCGATTCGCCTAAGGAACCGAACAAAGAGAGGTATGGCGATGCGCGTCGGTGTTTCTTTGCCCGTGAGGGAAATGCAGGGCGATGTCGGTGCCATCAAGGCCTTCGCCCAGGCGGCGGAAGAGCTGGGCCTCACGCACCTGCGTGTGCCGGAGCAGATTTTTCGGCCAGGAGGCCCGCTCTACGAGCCCATGACCATGCTCAGCCTGATCGCTGGCGTCACGGAGAAGATCGAGCTCGTGCCGTCGGTCATCGTGTTGCCGGCCCGACAAACGGTTCTCTTTGCGAAGCAGGCTGCGACGCTCGACGCCCTCTCTGGTGGTCGGCTACGTGTCGGTGTCGGTGTCGGCAACCAGGAGATTGAATACGGTGCTCAAGGTGCCGATTTCGGCTCTCGCGGCGAACGGGTCGAAGAACAGATCGAACTGCTCCGTCGCCTGTGGACAGAAGAGGCAGTTGAATTCGATGGCAAGTGGGACAAGGTCTCGGGGGCAGGTATCGACCCCCTTCCGGAGCAACGCCCCATTCCCATCTGGATTGGCGCGAGCGGTGTACCCGTTCAGCGCATCCGACGGCGTATCGGGCGTCAGGCTGATGGATGGTTCAATCTTTGTACGCCGGAGGAGTTTCCCGAGGTCCGTGACGATATCTACCGCGCAGCGGAGGAGGCCGGCCGAGATCCCGCCACGCTCGGTATGGAAGCCGGTGTGGCAGTGGTTGGCCCGCGCGAGCACGAATGGCAGAGCCGTGTCGCCGGTTGGCGCGAAATCGGATTGACCCATCTTTGCCTGCGTACGCTGGGTGGTGGTCTGAAAGTCGATGAACACATCGGCCGACTGCAACAGGCCGCCGCGGAGATTCCCAATACGTGAGGCCACATCGGGACCTGAGTCATGAGCGGTGATAACGACGGCAGACTGTTTCGCATCGGCGATGCTGAAATCGACATTATCGTGCATGGATATCCCGGCAAATCCGTCTGCCATGGGGGGATGGGATTCAGCACAATCGTTCTCGTTCGTCGTGATAAACGCCTGGCCGTCGTCGATGTCGGATCCTTCGGACAACGCTATCTGATCAGGGAGCAGCTGGAAGAGCGAGGCTTGAAACCGGAGGATGTCACTGACGTTCTGTTGACCCATTCTCATTACGATCACTCGATCAACTGGACCTTGTTCAAGGACGCCAACATCGTGATCTCGCGTGAGGAACTCGAGTGGTCAGTCACTGAGCCGTGGGGCGAAACGGTGGTTCCCGAACTTTACGTTCGCGAACTTCAGACCTGGCCCACGACGCGGACGGTCGAGGACGGGGATGAAGTCTTTCCGGGCATGACCGCCCATGTAACTCCGGGGCATACGCCCGGCAGCACAGTGTTCGTTCTCGACGCTGGAGAGCGAGACGTCGTGTTCACGGGCGATGCGTGTAAGAACCGGGCGGAGCTGATGTCCCGTGCCGCCGATATGAGCTATGACCAGGCCGTCAGCCGGGCGTCGATCGAAGCCATCTGGGGGTTCTGGACCCGGAAGTCGGGCAGTGTCCTGGTGCCCGGACATGACCTGCCCATGGTGCTGGAGGACGGGGCGCCGCGTTACATCGGGACTCGCGAAGCCGCGATCCGCGCCTGGTTTGCTGATGATCTGAATGAGACCACGGTGATTTCGCTTCTGCCGGATGCTGGCTTGGTTGAGAGAGAGGCAGCGCAGTAGTGACCGGCTCGATCCCCGTCATCGACATCACCGAATTCATGTCGGGCTCCGAGGCCGGACTCGAAGCGGCGGCGGCCGAGGTTCGCAACGCCCTGACGGCGGTTGGTTTTTTCGTCCTGACAGGGCACGGAGTGCCGGGTGCACAGATTGATCGTGCCTTTGCAGCGGCTGCGCGACTGCACCAGCTTCCCATGGAGCGGAAGCTCGCCCTGAAAATGAATGCCCACAACAACGGCTACATGACGATGGGCCGCTACGCCGTCTGGACGTCGGACGTCAACGATAATGACCGGCCCGACCTCAACGAGGCGTTCTTCATTCGCAGAGAGCGGCCGGCCGATGATCCTGTTTATGCATCGGGGAGGCGTTTTCTCGGCCCCAATCAATGGCCCGGCGACAATGATTTGCCCGGATTCCGGACCGAAATTCTTGAATACCTGGGCACTCTGGAGACGCTGTCGCACCGTTTTCTGCCTGTCGTCGCCAGGGCGCTTGGCCTGACGCCAGACTGGTTCGACGCCGCTTTCGACGACAGCTACTACATCCTGCGGATGTCCCACTATCCGCCGGTCAGGGCGGAGGAGAACCAGTTCGGAATTGCACCCCACACTGACGCTAATTTTCTCACTTATCTGCCGCTCACGGAGGTTCCTGGCCTTCAGGTGCGGATGCCGGGCGGCGGCTGGCAGGACGTCCCCTTTGTGTCTGGCGCCTTCGCCGTAAATTCGGGCGATATGGTAAAGCGCTGGTCCAACGGCCTTTTCAAATCCACGCCCCACCGCGCCCTGCCGCCGACAAATCGGGACCGATATGCCTTGCCGTTTTTCTTCGGTCCGTCATGGGATGCCACGATCGAATGCCTGCCCACATGCTGTGGTCCGGACAATCCACCTCAGTGGCCTGCAACCACCTATGGCGAGTGGATGACCAGTTGGTACGACTTGAACTACGACCATAAGGTCCAGGACACGGCGGTCGCCTGAATTCGTTGGTGAATTTCGGACGAGTTTGCCCTTGTGGTTGCCGTAACGGCGAGTTTATCTAGGCGGCATAGTGTTGTGGCCGACCTGGGGAGACACCCGGCGCGGCCGGACAGGATAGGGGCAGCGGATGCTGGGTACGTTCGAGTATTTTGTTGATCAGACAATCAACGGTCTCACGCTCGGCTCCATCTACGCACTGATCGCGATCGGTTACACCTTGGTGTACGGCATTATCGGCATGATCAATTTCGCCCACGGCGAGATTTTCATGATCGGCGCCTTTCACGCCCTTATCGCTTTCCTCGTCCTGGGGCTTATCGGAATTACCTGGATTCCCTTGGCAATATTGATTGTCCTCATCGCGACGATGGTGCTGACCTCGATCTACGGATGGACACTTGAGCGGGTCGCCTACCGACCGCTGCGGGGGTCGCCGCGGTTGGCGGCCCTGATCACCGCCATCGGCATGTCCATCTTCCTGCAGAACTATGTTCAGTTGCTGCAGGGCGCGCGCAACAAACCGATGCAGCAACTGTTCAGTGGTGGCATCGAGCTGATGCGCGAAGGCGACTACGTCGTAACCTTGAGTTACCTGCAGATCTTCATATTTCTGCTCACGATCACGCTGATGACGGTCCTCACACTGATCATCCATCGCACGTCACTGGGCAGATCGCAGCGCGCCTGCGAACAGGACCGCGGCATGGCTGCACTACTTGGCGTGAATGTCGACCGGACGATTTCCCTCACCTTCGTGATGGGGGCGGCGCTGGCGGCAGTCGCCGGTTTGATCTTCCTGATGAACTACGGAGTGATCGACTTTTACATCGGGTTCCTGGCGGGCATCAAAGCGTTCACTGCGGCGGTTCTCGGCGGCATCGGCTCGGTTCCGGGGGCCATGCTGGGTGGATTTCTGATCGGTCTGATCGAAGCGTACTGGTCGGGATACTTCACGGTCGAATACAAGGACGTGGCGGCTTTCTCGATTCTCGTGCTGGTCCTTATTTTCCGGCCGACCGGGCTGCTTGGCTCGCCCGACATCGAGAAGGTGTGACGCGTTGACGGCTGTCGCCGATTCCACTCAAGCGAGGGCGCCCTTCAACGTGCGGGCGGCCTTGAAAGAGTCCGGCCTGGCCTCTCTGGTGATGCTTGCCTTGATGGCGCTGATGGTAGGAGTGCGCATCGCCGATGTGCCTGGCGGCCTGGAAATTCAATGGCGTTACGCCGATGTCATTGCCGCGCTGGTGAGTGTTTTCTTCGGTCGACTGGGCCTGATCCTGATGCGCGAAGGCCGCCCGATGTCGATGGCTGTGGTCGGCGGGGTCGTCAGTGTTGTTCTGCTGGTGCTGTTGGTCATTGCGCCGATTTCGGATGCGGAACCGCATTGGGCGCGCGCGGCGCTTCCATTCAGCGGTTACGTCGTGAATGTATTGTTGCTGATTGTTCTAGCGGCCCTCAGCCTGCGGGCCGTTGCAATCATGCGCCGCGGCCCGATCTCTGCTCCGAGCCAGGCCAGCGAAAGTGTCATGGACCGCATCTCGGCCTCCGTTCAAGAGTACAGCCGCTACATCGTTCCCTTCCTGCTTGCTGCCGCAATTCTCTTTCCGTTCACGCCCCTGGCGGACCGGCAGATGGTCGATATTGCGATCCTCGTCGTCACCTACGTCATGTTGGGATGGGGGCTGAATATCGTTGTCGGCTTGGCGGGATTGCTGGATCTTGGATATGTGGCGTTCTACGCCGTGGGCGCCTACGCCTATGCTCTCCTGGCGACCGAGATGGGGCTCGGGTTCTGGCTGTGCCTGCCGTTCGCCGGGATGATGGCGGCGTTGGCCGGTGTGATCCTCGGATTTCCCGTGTTGCGCCTGCGCGGTGACTACCTGGCAATCGTCACACTCGGGTTCGGCGAGATGATCCGAATCATTTTGCTCAACTGGTACGAAGTCACCAACGGTCCCGACGGAATCTCGGGAATCCCACGGCCGACCTTCTTCGGATTGCCCTTCGTTCGATCACCAGCTGAAGGCGTGGAGTCATTCCACAGTTTCTTCGGCATGACCTACGCGCCGATCGATCGAATCATTTTCCTCTATTACGTGATCCTGGTGATGGCATTGATCACCAATCAGTTCACGCTGCGTATCCGGAAGTTGCCTGTGGGCCGCGCCTGGGAGGCTTTGCGCGAGGACGAAACAGCGAGTCAGTCACTCGGGATCAATCCGAGAAACACCAAGCTGACGGCATTCGGAATCGGCGCGATGTTCGGAGGCTTTGCAGGGTCCTTCTTCGCAACGCGCCAGGGTTTTATCAGTCCTGAGAGCTTCACGTTCATCGAGTCGGCCGTGATCCTCGCCATCGTCGTGCTCGGCGGCATGGGGAGCCAGATTGGTGTCGTGCTGGCCGCCATCCTTCTCATCGGTCTTCCCGAAATTTTCCGCGAGTTGCAGGAATTCCGAATGCTTGCCTTCGGTGCGGCGATGGTGCTGATCATGATTTGGCGGCCCCGGGGACTGCTCGCTTTCCGTGCGCCGACGATCCGATTGTTCGGCAACGGGACGGGGAAACGATGACGGTCGCGGCCGGCATTGTGGAATCCGCACATCCGTTGCTGGATGTGGAGCATCTGACGATGCGCTTTGGCGGCCTGGTAGCTATCGACGACGTATCCTTTGCTGCTGCGCCTAGCGACATCACGGCGATCATCGGACCCAACGGTGCCGGCAAGACCACCGTGTTCAATTGTTTGACGGGTTTCTACAGGCCGACCGTCGGGCGCCTCACATTGCGCCGGAACGGGCAGGAGCACCTGCTCGAACGTATGGAAGGTCACCATATAGCCCAGGCGGGCGTGGCCCGAACCTTTCAGAACATCAGGCTGTTTTCGCAGATGTCGGTGCTGGAAAACCTCATTGTCGCCCAACACAACAAACTCATGGGGGCATCCGGCTTTACGGTGCTGGGGTTGATCGGCATGCGGAGCTACTCAGACGCCGAGGCAGAGGCGGTCGAGCTCGCCAAGTATTGGTTGGAGAAGACGGAACTGGTCGAGCGTGCGGATGACGATGCCGGTAACCTTGCCTATGGACAGCAGCGGCGCCTCGAGATCGCGCGTGCCATGTGCACGGAACCGGCACTCCTCTGCCTCGATGAACCGGCGGCCGGTCTCAATCCCCGCGAGTCGGCGGAGCTCGAAGATCTGCTGCTGTTTATTCGCGATACCCATGATGTCGGCATTCTGTTGATCGAGCACGATATGAGCGTGGTCATGGAAATTTCCGATCACATTGTGGTGCTCGACTATGGCCAGAAGATTGCAGACGGGACGCCAGAGGAAATTCGAAAGGATCCAGCAGTGATCCGGGCCTACCTTGGCGAGGAGGGCAAATGATGCTGGAGGTTACTGGCGTCGAGACCTTCTACGGCAACATCCAGGCACTGCGCGGAGTCGATGTCGCGATCCAGCAGGGAGAGATCGTCACTTTGATTGGAGCAAACGGCGCTGGTAAATCCACGCTGCTCATGACGATCTGCGGTGACCCTCGTGCGGCGCGCGGGCGAATCAGCTTCGAGGGTCGCGATATTACGCGGTTGCCAACGTATGAGATCGTCCGCCTCGGCATTGCACAGTCGCCGGAAGGTCGCCGAATCTTTCCCCGCATGACCGTTCTCGAGAATTTGCAGATCGGCTCAACCGTTGCCTCTGAAGATCATTTTGATGAGGGCGTTGCCCGTGTCTTCAAGCTTTTTCCTCTGCTTCAGGAGCGCCGAAATCAACGAGGAGGAACGCTTTCTGGCGGAGAACAGCAGATGTTGGCCATCGCACGCGCCCTGATGAGCCGGCCCAGGTTGCTATTGCTGGATGAGCCTTCACTTGGCCTGGCACCACGACTGGTCAGCCAGATTTTTGATGTGATCAAGGAGATCAATGAATCGGAGGGTGTGACCATCTTTCTTGTTGAGCAGAACGCCTATCACGCCTTGCGCCTTGCGCATCGTGCATACGTCATGGCCAACGGGAACATTCTTATGTCGGGTACCGGGCAAGAGCTGTTGAACAATGATGAGATCCGGGCAGCGTATCTCGAAGGCGGCGCACGGAAGACGGACGTAGGGCAGGCAGGAGACGCATGATGGAAAGCCTGCTTGGGACCACCTACGGAGTCTTCTTCATCGTAACTATCATGGTCATGGGATTTGCGGCGTACATGACAGGGCAGGCCTGTGCGAACACCTGGCGTCCCGCAGGCCATACCGTGTTCTACTGTTTGATGTTGGGGCTGACGGACCGCTTTCTCACTTTTGCGCTGTTCGAGGGAGAGTTGCTTTCGCTGACCGGCTACGTGATCGACACAGCTGTGCTGATTGCGATCGCGCTCTTTGCGTACCGCCTGAACCGCGCCGCGCGCCTGGTGACTCAATACCCATGGTTATATGAGCGGACGGGGCTGCTGACCTATCGCGAGCGGCCATAGTGGCTACGGGGATCAGGTAAAGGGGACCAGGTCGTTGCGGCTCTATGATTTTCTCGACTCGGGCAATGGGTACAAGGTTCGCCTTCTCCTCGCGCATCTGGAGATCGACTATGAATTCGTCGAGCTCGACATTCTGAAAGGTGAGACGCGGACGCCGGATTTGCTTGCCAAGAATCCAAATGGTCGGATCCCGCTTCTTCAACTGGACGACGGGACGTTCCTCTCCGAATCAAACGCGATCCTCTACCATCTATCGCGAGGCTCCGCTTACTGGCCTGAAGACCCAGTTCACCAGGCCCGGGTCCTGCAATGGATGTTCTTCGAGCAGTACAACCACGAACCCTCAATCGCAGTCGATAGGTTCTGGCTGCACTTCCTTGAGATGACGGACGAACGGCGGGTGCAAATTGCTGAAAAGCAGAAAGCGGGACGGGCTGTCCTCAAGCTGATGGACGATCATCTGGCTGACCGTTCTTATCTGGTTGGGGACAGTTACTCCATCGCCGATATATTGCTGTACGCATACTCGCATGTTGCCGACGAAGGTGGCTTCGATCTTGGTGACTATCCGAGCGTCCAGTGGTGGCTCGGCCGTGTTGCACAACAACCCCGGCGTCTCTTGATAACCGATCGGCCGGATTTTCAGACCTGACCGTCGGAAGCGAATAGCTACTTTGACGTCATGTCGGTGACTGCATCCCAATCCTCTCCGGGCGGATCGGCGAGGAAGTCCACACACCGTTCCAGAAACGCCACGGCGGTACCGTCATCTTGCGCGAGCGTCTCAAATACTTCGGCGGCATCGCCGAATTGCTTGGCGCGGAACAACTCAAGCGCCTGGGAGTAGACGTCGGCCCTCTGTCGAACGCTTTGATCGATCGTTCCTGCAGCACCTAAAGGTTCGAAGATTGTGACAGGTGTGTCACGGCCCACGACTCGAACCCGGTCGATCTCGCGAAATTCGAATGAGTCTCGGCAAAGTTCTGCGGTGCGATTGCTCACCAACGTGGACGTGCCGTAGACCTTGTTGACGCCCTCCAGGCGGGCCGCGAGATTTACGGCATCGCCCATGACCGTGTAGTTGAATCGCTTCCTTGAACC
>DEBC01000160.1 GCA_002348365.1 Alphaproteobacteria bacterium UBA2966
ACGGTAGTAAGGCTCGTAGCGTTCGCCGTTGGCCAGTTCGACAGCTTGGGTTGAAACGGTGATACGGTTAGGAACGAGAAAAATCTCTCGGGAATCCAGTGTTTTCCATGATTTAAGAGTGTCGCTCATGAGTGTTTCCGGTCAAACGGTCAAGCGGGTCGCGAGGGTGCGCGAAGCCTCATAATACTGCGACATCTTCAGGTCAGTTCGGGCGCATTCCAGATCCCCGTCGCCATTCTCTGCGAGCTTCAGGCGCGCTTCGGCTTCCTCTCGCGGCAGGGTTCTCGCCGATCCCATGAATACAATCGTGTCGTCAACATGGTGATACTGAAAACGGCTGTTGGGTTCGAGGTACTCCGACAATATCCTCAGCGCCCGGGCGTCCTTGCTGCCGAGAAATCCCTCATTGTGGTAGGCATGAATCGAGTTTTTCGAGGCATCATCCATGGGACTTCCAGCTCATGATTTCAGTAATTTCTTGGATCGGGTGGTGGACCGAACCTCCTACCTCTCCCGTCTCGACATCCATGTGGACTTGACGACATTTGGTTTCAATCCGATGCATCATAATTTGAACGCTGCCTCTCGGTCCGAAAGCCCTGTCTAGAGAAATTCCTCGGCATAGGCTTCCATATCATCCAGCGTGGCTTCGATGGTCTCCTGTTCGAAGTTGACGATGATCGAATCAACGCCGAGTTCCTCCATCGCGGCCATGTCATCCTTCATTTGCTGCGCGCTGCCAGTCAGAAGGCGCCGGTCTCCACCTGGATCAGGCCCGTCAATTGGCATCGGCTGCTGGGGATCGTCGGGCTTCACGCCCCAAAACAGCACAAACCACGTCACCTGCATCGATTTTGGGTCTCTTCCGGCGCTTTCCACGAGTCCCTGGTACTTGCGCAGGTAGGCTGCCAGACGTTCCAAGGTGTCGAGCGGTACCTTGGTGTTGTGCGCCATGGGTATCCAGCCGTCGCCGAGCTGCGCGGCACGTCGCATGGCCGGCGGACTCTCTCCGCCGACCAGTATTGGCGGGTGTGGTTTCTGGATCGGCTTCGGTTCGAAAGTGATGTCAGTAAAATCCGCGTAGTTTCCGTGAAACTCTGGATCATCGCTCGTCCAGAGTTCCTTGAAGACGTTGATGTATTCGTTGGCGACTTGACCGCGTTCCGGATGGGGTGGGGTTCCCAGAGCCTCGAACTCTTCCTTCATCCAACCCGCGCCGCAACCCACTGACAAGCGGCCCCCCGATAGATAATCAATGCTCGCGAGAGCTTTAGCGGTTGGAACCGGCGAGCGGTGGGGAAGTACCAGAACAGATGTCAGCATCCGGATTGACGTTGTGTGACCTGCGACAAATGCGAGTGCGGTCAACTGATCGAGGAAATCGCCGAAGCGTCCCGGCAACCAGTTGCCGTCCTTCGTGTAGGGGTAATCAGAGACACGGCTTCGGGGAACGACCAGATGGTCGGTCATGGATAGAAAACTAAATCCGAGAGCCTCTCCTCTTTTTGCGAGCGCAGACATGTTCTCCGGTGCGCTCAGCGGCCCTCGAGTGGGCACATAGAAGCCGATCTTCATGTACTCCTCCGCAAATCAGTGAATTTACTCTCCCGGTGAACGGGAGGTCAGTTGCCAAGTGGGATAATGTCGCGGGCGAAAGCCTCCATACAATCCAGCGTTTCGCTAAGGCTGGCGCGCTCGAAACTTAGATTCAGCGTGGTAACGCCCAGATTTCGCAGCGCAATGATATCCATGGCCATTTGCTCGGCTGAGCCTGACATGAGACGTCGGCCGTCGTCTATGGCTGCGTTGTCCGTTCCCATGGGTGGGAGTGCCTCACCCGGCTCAGATCCCCACCGCATGATGAAGAAACCCAGATCGATATCGTCGAAATTCCTGCCGCCTTCCTCACACAGGCCGCAAAGCACATCCAGGGTTGTCTTGTAGCGCTCGAGTGTATCGAGGGGGAAATTCGGATTATGCGCGATGGGGTACCATCCGTCTCCGACACGGACGACTCTCCATAATGCGGCTTTGCCTTCGCCACCGATCCAGACCGGTGGTCCAGGGTGCTGAATGGGCCGGGGCATAAAGGTGATGTTCGCGAAATCAGCGTAATCACCGTGAAACTCAGGGTCCTCGTTGGTCCACAGTTCTTTGAAGACACGAATGTATTCGTCAGCAACTTTGCCACGTTCTGCATGCGGGGGGGCGCCGATCGCTTCGAACTCCTCTTTGCACCAGCCTGCGCCGGCTCCGACCGTAACCCTTCCACCTGACAGCACATCGATGGTTGAGAGCATCTTGGCCGTCAGCACAGGGGCCCGATGAGGGAGGACCATGACAGACGTCAGCAAACGCGCAGTGCTGGTCTGGCCGGCGAGGTATGCCATCACGGCGAGTTGGTCGAAGAATTCTCCGTCGCGCCCTGCAGGCCAATCACCCTCGTCCGAGTAGGGGTAGGTCGAATCGACAGTGCGAGGCACTACGACGTGGTCGGTGATTGCCATGTAGCCGAACCCCAGTTCCTCCCCCTTGGTGACCAGGGTTTTCATGTTCTCCGGCGCGCTTAAGGGTCCCCGGGTGGGGACATAAAACCCAAAATCCATACCGATGACCTCCATCATGTCAGCCGAATTGCGAATTCTGACACCTTTATAGCCGAAGGATTCGGCTGTGTGAGCAGCGCCAGGCTAATGGAGTGTTCTCAGCCGGTTTAGGGTGCTACATATCGGCACCGCATGTGCCGTTTAGAACTGGAGACGAAATGGCTGACACCCGACCCACGCTCGCGATTCTTGGTGGTACTGGCGATCTTGGATGGGGCCTAGCAGTTCGCTGGCTGAAGGCTGGCTATGACATCGTCATCGGGTCCCGGGCAGCCGAAAAGGCCGAGGATGCAGCCAAAAAACTGGCTGAGTACAACTTCTCGGGCACGGTTCGGGGGCTGGAGAACGCTGAAGCTGCTGCCGCAGCTGACATTGTCGTCCTGACTGTTCCGTTCGCCAATCATCAAGTGATGCTTGAGGCAGTTCATCATGCGGTTCAGGGCAAGATATTTATTGATGTGACGGTGCCGCTGGTGCCACCCAAGGTGAGTCGGGTGCAACTGCCGCCGGACGGGTGCGCCGCGAAGGTGTCCCAGGAATTTCTGGGTGAGGATGTTCGAGTGGTTTCAGCATTCCAGAACGTGGCCGCGGACCATCTCTCTCATGTTGAGCACGACATCGATTGCGATGTTCTGGTCTGCGGCAATGACAAGTCCGCGCGCCAGACGGTATTGGATCTTGTGGAAGCGGCCGGAATGAGAGGCTGGCATGCCGGGCCAATTGATAACTCCGCTGTCGCCGAGGCGCTGACATCAGTACTGATCTTCCTTAACCGAACGTACAAGATTGATGGTGCAGGAATCCGGATTACCGGAGAGTCCCGGGCCGATCCGTCTCAGTAGTTCTGGAGTTTCGGCCACGTGGCGCCGCGCTCTCTCACTCTCTTTTCGCTGCCAGGCGTTCCAATCGTCCAGCCGGGCGATGACATCGCAAGCTTGATTATCGAAGGTGTCGGACGGGCGGGTGAAACCTTGCAGGACGGAGACATTGTCGTCATCGCCCAAAAAGTCGTGTCCAAGTCAGAGGGCCGCTTCTTTGATCTCCATGCGGTGGTTCCGTCGGATCAGGCCATCGAGTTGGCGGAGGAAACCGACAAGGATGCCCGGCTTGTCGAGTTGATTTTGTCTGAAAGCGAGCGAGTGCTCCGTTACCGCAAGGGCGTCCTGATTGTCGTCCATCGCCTGGGGTTTGTTCTCGCCAACGCTGGTATAGACCGATCCAATGTAGGGCCCAACGAAATCGGTGAGAGCGTCTTGCTGCTCCCCAAGGATCCTGATGCAAGCTGCAAGCGGATTCGGGACAACATTCGCCAATTTGGCGGCGTGGATGTCGCTATTGTCATGAACGATAGCCTGGGACGGGCTTGGCGGAACGGTACCACGGGCGTTGCGCTTGGCGCGGCGGGATTGCCCGCGCTGATGGACCTTCGCGGTCAGGATGATCTGTTCGGTCGCCCCTTGGAAGCTACACAACTGGGGCTGGCGGATGAAATCGCCTCGGCGGCTTCGCTCTTGCAGGGTCAAGCCGACGAAGGCACACCGTTTGTCGTCCTCCGCGGCATGCAATTCGCTGAGGCGTCGCTCGATGCAGGAACATTGATCCGAAACATTGAGGAAGATTTGTTCCGGTGAGTATCGATCAAGCGGCAGGTGGAACGGCGCCTCCGACATCGTCCACCGTGGTCGCGCTGTCCGGTGGTGTGGGAGGGGCCAAGCTCGTCCTAGGTCTCGCGGGCGTTGTTGATCCGTCCACTTTGACAGTCATCGCGAACACCGGTGACGATTTCGATCATTTGGGACTCCGTGTCTGCCCGGACATTGATACGCTCGTCTATACCCTCAGCGGTCTCAGCAATCCTGATCAGGGCTGGGGTCGTGCAGGCGAAACAGACCATGTCATGGAAGTTGCCAGAACGCTGGGAGAGGAAACCTGGTTCTTCTTGGGTGACAAGGATCTCGCAATGCACATCACGCGCTCACGACGGCTTGCTGTAGGTGAGAGCTTGACCTCGATAACTCTGGATATATGCGAAAGGTTGGGTGTCGACTCGCGGATATTGCCCATGAGCAATGACTTCGTATCCACGCTGGTCGAGACAGCGGACGGTGTACTGCCGTTTCAACACTACTTTGTTCGCGATCGATGTGAGCCATTGGTAAAGGGGTTTCGGTTCGACGGCGCCGAGACCGCGATCGCAAACCCTCAGGTTTTGAACGCATTGTCAGACAATCGACTGCGAGCGGTGGTTGTAGCTCCGTCCAATCCGTTCATCAGCATTGACCCGATTCTGGCGGTGTCTGAAATTCGCTCGACGCTGGACGGTACTCCGGCCCCGGTTGTCGCGGTCTCTCCAATCGTGGGTGGTGATTCCATCAAGGGACCTACAGCCAAAATGATGCGCGAACTCAAAATAGATGTATCTCCTGTCGAGGTGGCGCGGAGGTACGCAGACTTTCTCGATGGGTTCGTTCTCGACGTGGTTGATGCCCAGTTGGCGCCTCAAATAGAGGCGTTTGGAATCCCTGTGCAAACTGCAAACACGGTGATGGACTCTCTGGAGGATCGGGTTATGCTCGCCCGCGTCGTGCTAGAATTCTCTGACGCACTCTCCCGCCGTGCCGGCGACAACAGTGTGACCGAATAGGTTCGGATCATGTGGGCCGTCGTGCCGATCAAGGATTTCACGGACGCGAAAGGGCGCCTTTCGGAGGTGCTGACCCCAGCAGAGAGGGAGATGCTGGCTCGTACCATGATACGGGATGTCTTGTCTGCACTTCTGGAAACGAAGGGTCTGGATGGAGTTTCTGTCATGACGCGGGATGTCGAGGCCCAAGAATTATGCATTGATCTGGGAGTCAGAGTGCTGAAAGAGGAGAGGAATGCGGGACAAACGACAGCCGTGATGGCGGCGAGCCAAGCACTTCTGCAGGAAGGTGCTGAAGGGGTGCTGACCATACCGGGCGATGTTCCGTTGGTTTCGCCAAGCGACATCGAGATTGTACTGGAGAAGCATCGCTCAGCGCCGTCAATGACCATTGTGCCTGCCCGCGATTACCAAGGGTCCAATTGTGTTGTCTGCTCACCGCCAGGATGTGTCCCGCTTCGGTTCGGAGACAACAGCTTCTACCCCCATTTGGACGCGGCATGGCAGGTGGGAATAGAACCGCAGATTATTGAGGTTCCGAATCTCGCGCTCGATATCGATACGCCTGAAGATCTCGAAGTGCTTGTCAATGAACCGGAACGTTCGCGGGCGCAGGAGTATTTGTTGGAAGCGGGTATCGTAAGTCGCATGCGCCCGCCCGCCGGGAGCACGTTGTCCGAAGTGACATGGGAAGCCGTCGGGAGCGCGGAATGAACCCTCGACCCCGCAAACTACTCGATCAGGTGCGGATGGGAGAGCCCGTCGACCGTGGAGGTATGTCGGAGCTTGGGACCAGCATTCCACTGGATGATCTGGTTGCCGTGGCGGGCGCCATGCGGGACGAAGGTCACGGTGGCGTGGTCTCGTACTCCCGGAAGGTTTTCATCCCACTAACCCACCTGTGCCGAGATGTTTGCCACTACTGCACATTCGCGAAACCCCCTCAAAAAGGCGAATCTGTATATATGTCGCGAGAGCAAGTCCTCGCGGTAGCCCGTTCCGGTGCAGAGGCCGGGTGCAAGGAAGCGCTATTCACTCTGGGTGACAAACCGGAGGTTCGTTACAACGCCGCCCGGCACGCGCTCGAAGAACTCGGCCATGAAACGACGTTGAGTTATCTGGCTGAGGTGGCATTGCTTGTCTTTGAGGAAACCGGACTGTACCCGCACCTCAATCCCGGTGTGATGTCGCGGGAGGACTTCCTTTCGTTGCGTGACGTCTCCGTTTCCCAAGGGCTGATGTTGGAGAGCGTGTCTGAGCGCCTGTGCGAGAAGGGTGGACCACACTATGGATCGCCCGACAAGAAGCCCTCCGCACGCCTCGAAACGATGAGGATCGCCGGTGCCGAATCGGTTCCGATGACGACGGGCATGCTCATTGGTATCGGTGAGACGCGCGAGGAACGCATCGACACGCTTTTGGCAATTCGTGACTTGCATTATGCGCATGGACATATTCAGGAAGTCATCGTCCAGAATTTTCGCGCCAAACCGGATACGCGTATGGCCGATTCACCAGAGCCGTCGGCGGAGGAGCTTCTCTGGACCGTCGCAATGGCGCGGCTGATTCTCGGGTCGAAGGCGAATATCCAGGCGCCGCCGAATTTGAGCCCTGATATCACCTCCCGGTTGATCGACGCCGGTATCAACGATTGGGGTGGAGTCTCACCGGTGACCCCCGATTTCGTGAATCCGGAGGCACCGTGGCCTCATCTGGACATACTGGCGGCGCAGACACGATCGAGTGGCAAAGAACTGGTGGAACGCCTGGCGATCTATCCCGCCTTCGCCAAGGATTCCAGGCGATGGCTTGCACCTCGGTTTCAAAGTGCGGTGACACGCGCCATGGATGCCGATGGGCTCGCCAGAACCGATCCGTGGTCTCCGGGTTCACCCGCATCACCATCGTTTGCGGATTCGGACTTCGACGAGCCGGCAAGACGCCCAGGTTCGAACTCCGGAGTCAGCGACATTCTGGCCAGATGTGAAAGCGGGATCGAGCCATCCGAGGACGAGATCGTCCGCTTGTTTTCAGCTCGTGGAGCGGATTTAGCGTCGGTTTGCCGGGCGGCGGATTCGCTGAGGTCGGAAACCGTAGGCGATGTCGTGACCTATGCTGTCAATCGCAACATCAATTACACGAACGTTTGTTCTTACCGTTGCCAGTTCTGTGCGTTCTCCAAAGGCAAGTTGAGCGAAAGTCTGCGGGGAAGGCCTTACGTTGTCGATCTTGATGAGATTGCCCGTCGCACCGCCGAAGCCTGGGATCGGGGTGCGACGGAAGTATGCATGCAGGGCGGCATTCACCCGAGCTACACCGGTGCGACGTATAGGGATATCTGCCGCGTCGCAAAGGAAGCGGCGCCGGACATTCATGTACACGCCTTCACGCCCTTGGAGATCACCCAGGGGGCGAAAACGCTTGGATTGTCGATATCCGAGTACCTCGAACAACTGATCGAGGAAGGATTGGGTACGTTACCGGGTACCGCCGCCGAGATACTTGACGATGAGGTGCGGCAAATCATCTGCCCCGACAAGGTCAATACGCAGGAATGGCTCGACGTAATGCGGGCCGCGCACCGTTTGGGCTTAAGGTCGACGGCTACAATAATGTTCGGACATGTGGAGAGTTCCCGTCACTGGGCCCGGCACCTCATACGCCTCAGGGATCTACAGAAAGAGACCGGCGGATTCACGGAGTTTGTTCCGTTGCCATTCGTGCACATGGAATCGCCCATCTATCTGAAAGGTCTTGCTCGACGTGGACCGACCATGCGCGAAGCGATTCTCATGCACGCAGTGGCACGCATCGCGCTCCACCCCCATTTCACGAATATTCAGACATCTTGGGTGAAGATGGGGCCTCAAGGCGCAAAGGCATGTCTGGAGGCGGGTGCCAACGACCTCGGGGGCACTCTCATGAACGAGAGTATCAGTCGGGCCGCGGGTGCCGCGCATGGACAGGAAATGCCGCCAGAAAGAATGGAGCAGCTGATCTGTGAGATGGGCCGCACACCTGCTCAGAGAACAACATTGTATGAAGAAGTTTCGGAAGAGCGGGTATCAGCATCCTTCGACGCCTTGCCGCTGTCCGAAGCGGTTTTCATGCCTGCCAAGGCATTTGAGCGCGCGACAGCCCAGGATCAATGAAGATTAGGACCGGGTTACCTGTGGGGTAAACATGTACCCAATGCCCCGGATTGTCTTGATGACTTCGGGTTTTTTGGGGTCTGCCTCCAGTTTCTTTCTCAATCGGCTGACCAGAATATCGATGGAGCGGTCGAAGGGGGAAAGTTCACGGCTGCGCGTGATATCAAAGAGCACATCCCGGGTAAGCGCGCGCCCGGCATTTTCTACGAATGCGACCAGCAGGTCGTATTCTGCGGTCGTGAGGGGAATATCCTCACCTTCGCCATCGTGCAGGTGACGTTTGCTGGTGTGAATCGCGAAGCCTTCGAACTGCAACGCATTGATCCAAGGGATGCCGTCGAAGGTGCGCTCTCCATCGTGACGGAGAGGCTGCGACTCTATTCCATCGACCTCTCGGTAGATATGCCGGACAGCTGTCCCAAGGTCATCGGTCACGTAGTTCAACTGGAACAGGTTCTGCTGAATATCCTGGGAAATGCCTTCGATGCGCTTGAGGCACGTAATATGGCCGAGGGGGCAAAATCGATTGATATCCGACTAGCCACCCGGGACAAGGATGGATCCATCGAAATCGTTGTTGAGGATACCGGTGGCGGGATCAAGGAAGAGGTGATCAATCGTATGTTCGAACCATTTGTGACGATAAAGGAAATCGGCAAGGGTACCGGCCTGGGCTTGTCCATCAGCTATGGGATCGTCACAGATATGGGGGGAACGATTGAAGCAGCAAATACCGATCTTGGTCCACAAATCAAGATCACTCTGCCCGTGCCGGATGCAGAGTTCGAGACAGCGTAACTCGAGTGACGATTTTTAGTTCGATACCTCTTGTGCCGGGGCATCTAAATCAGTTGAATACGGCGCCGATAATCTGAATGAACCTTGATTTGTGAGCAGCCGACCCATTCGGCCGGATATGGCCGCGCGGCGCGAACTCAAACTGAATTTGAATGAGGATGGAGATGGCCGATACAGCCAGCGTGACGGATAGTGTCAATCCAGTGGAGGGGGTCGACGTTCTCGGCCCAATGGCTGCTGGGTTTGAAGAGATTTTGACGCCGTCGGCGCTCGAGTTTATTGCGGACCTGCATCGACAGTTCAATGTGAGGCGGATCGCACTTTTAGAGGCACGGACGGAACGTCAGGTTCAATTCGACGCTGGCGCCAAACCGGACTTCCCTGCCGAGACGCTTAGTGTCCGGGAGGGAGATTGGACCGTCTCACCCGTTCCTGAAGATTTGCAGGATCGCCGTGTGGAAATCACCGGTCCGGTCGACCGAAAGATGATCATCAATGCGCTCAACTCGGGCGCGAGTGTGTTCATGGCGGATTTCGAGGATGCAACGACGCCGACATGGTCGAATCTCCTGGAGGGGCAGATCAATCTTCGTGATGCGAACGCGCGCACAATCGATTTCGATGATCCTCGAAGCGGTCGTCACTACGAATTATCCGAGAACCCGGCGACCCTGATCGTACGACCGCGTGGTTGGCATCTGTCGGAGAAACACGTCCTGATCGATGGGGAGCCTGCGTCTGGGTCGCTATTCGATTTCGGCCTGTACTTTTTCCACAACGCCCGGAATCTGCTTGATCGGGGTAGCGGTCCGTATTTCTACCTGCCCAAGATGGAAAGCCATCTCGAAGCGCGGCTGTGGAATGACGTGTTTGTCGCCGCACAGGATTCGCTGGGCATTCCCCAAGGCTCGATCAAGGCAACAGTCCTCATCGAAACCATTCTCGCGGCATTCGAAATGGACGAAATCCTGTATGAACTGCGGGATCACTCCTCCGGGCTGAATTGTGGCCGTTGGGACTATATTTTCAGCTTCATCAAGAAATTTCGGAATGATGCTGAGTGTGTACTGCCGGACCGCGGTGACGTCACCATGACGCGGCATTTCATGCGCTCGTACAGTCTTCTTGCGATAAAGACGTGTCATCATCGTAATGCCCATGCCATCGGGGGTATGGCGGCTCAGATTCCGATCAGGAATGACGAAAAGGCCAACGAAGAGGCGCTCGCGAAGGTACGCGCGGACAAGGAACGTGAGGCCGGTGACGGTCACGATGGAACTTGGGTCGCGCACCCGGGTTTGGTGCCCATCGCCAAGGGCATCTTCGACCGCCTGATGCCCGAGGCCAATCAGATCCAGCGGCAGCGCCAGGATGTGAATATAAGCGCGGCAGACCTTTTGGATGTACCCGACGGGCAGATCACTGAGGTCGGACTTCGTCAGAACATCAACGTGGGTATCCGCTATCTCGAAGCCTGGCTGCGGGGCATGGGGTGCGTGCCGCTGTATAATCTCATGGAAGATGCGGCGACGGCCGAGATCTCACGTACTCAGGTATGGCAATGGTTGCATCATGGCGCTCAACTGAACGACGGGCGGGCGATCGATCGGCCCTTGTTCGATGCGACCTTGGCGGAGGTAATGGCCGGCATTCGCGATGAATTGGGTGACGACGCCTATGCAGACAGCAGGTTTGACGCTGCGGCAGAGCTGTTCGCCGAGATGAGTACTTCGGAGGACTTCTCTGAATTCTTGACTCTGCCTGCCTACGATATGATCGTCGATGCGTAGTTGGCTTGTGCATTCGTTGCCCCGGCTGACCAACTGAATCCCTCTCCCGTCAGGTTGGGTTCGCGTCGGAGGAGGGCAGGAGCAGGCACAAGCACCAGCAATGGCCGCAAGGCTGGCTACCGGGGATTTACCGAACCTCGAACACCAGCTTGCCACGCAGATGTCGTGCTTCGCTGATGCGATGAGCTTCGGCTGCCGCGGACAAGGGGAAAAGAGAGATATCTGGAACTCTTACCGCCCCGGCCACTAACAACTCAACAATGCGCTCAAGGTGGGGACGATCCCGTCCCACATTTGGTCTCAGGGATTGCACGTCATCTCGCGGTGAATCAGGTGCTTGAACACCCGAGGCGATGAAGGCGGCGCGTCCCCCGGATTTGAGAACGGCGAACGATCTTTCCACCACATCGCCGCCGACGGTGTCGAAAACGGCGTCGCAGTCCGACACGACTTCACTGAAATCTTGGGCGTGGTAGTCGATGATCTTGTCAGCTCCGAGACTGGCCACAAATTCGTGGTTGCTCGAGCTGGCAGTCGTGATCACATGAGCGCCGATATGTTTGGCGAGTTGGATACCGAAACTCGCGACACCGCCCGCACCACCCTGAATCAAAATTCTCTCGCCAGGCTGGAGCTTGAGCGTATCCTCGATCGAAACGACAGCGGTCAGTCCTGCCAATGCCATGGCGGCCGCATCGACATGTGATAGCTGATCTGGCTTTCTCGCGATGATCGCCGCCTTGATCGCAATTTTTTCCGCGTAAGCGCCTTCCTGCCCCACATCGCAAACGCCGAATACCGGTTCTCCGACGTTCAGATCATCCACATTGTTCCCGACTGCACTGACGACGCCGGAGAAATCGCGCCCGAGAATGTAGGGAAACTCGTTAGCAGGCCCATAGTTGCCTAAGCGGACCTTCCAATCCGCCGCATTGACGCTGGCCGCGTGAATATCGACCAGGACGTCATCTGCTCCTGGAACCGGATCCGGCACATCGCCGTACTTCAGGACTTCTGGTCCGCCGTATTCTTCCAAATATGCCGCTTTCATTAGTGTCTAATTCCCTTGATGGTTCATATGTTGAAGTACCGTGCGCTTCATCAGGATCACCGGTTTTCCAGGTATGTTCGCATGCGGGCTTTGCCGTCTTCGACCGCCGGCTGGTTGAAGGCGTCAACACCAAGCATGCGGGCCGCAATCATCGTCTCCAGCATGAAATGCATGAACAGGGCGCCCATACTGCTTTCTTCGATGCGTGGGACACTGAAAAACCGTGTGGGGCATTTGTGTTCGATCAGGGTGTTTCTCGTAGCAAGCTGTTGGGCCGCCACCAGGTCACCGATACTGTTGCCCAGCAGGTATTCGATTGAAGCCGGAGCTTCCTCAAAATCTGAGATTTCATGCCCTTCGCCACTGATTGCTGTCTCTACGATGGTGAAGATCTTGTCCTTCGGACCGTCGAGGTAAAGCTGTAGCTGGCTGTGCTGATCAACCGGGCCGAGGGCGCGAACTGGCGTCGTACCCTTTCCGCCCTTTGCGAGACTCTCCGCCCACAACTGACAGTACCAAGCGGCAAATGGCTCGAGCGTGTCGGCGTAAGGCATCAACACGCTCATGCGGGCATCTCGATGACGTGCGAGGCCGAGGCATATCGCGGCGCCCAGCGCAGAGGGACAGGTTTCGGCTGCTGATGACCCCAATGCTTGCTCCAGTACATCTGCTGCACCGCTGCGTACTTCGTTGGTGTTCAGACCTCCGATGGCAGCGGGCAGCATGCCCACATTCGAAAGGACCGAAAAGCGACCGCCGACCCCGGGATCGTGGTCAAGAATTGTGTGACCACGAACTGATGCGAGATGTCTCAAGGGGCTGTCGAAAGGATCCGTAATCACAACGAAGTGGGAAGATGCATCTCCGCCCAGTGTCGCTTGAGCCGCAGCAAAGCTCACGAGGTACTGCGCCATCGTTTCCGATGTCGCGCCAGACTTTGAGACGACAAGGAATCCCGTTCGGGAAAAGTCAGTTCCGTCAAGCAACCCACTCATTGTCGAGGGGTCGAGGTTGTCAACGAATTGCAGCTTCGTCGCGTTGTCCGGTCTCAACGCGGTGATCGCGCGCCCGCCAAGGCTGGACCCGCCAGTTCCCAGAACAATTAACGTTTCAAATCTCGACCGCATCTCCTCGGCAATCGCGTCCAAATGCGCGAGGTCGTCCTGCTGCGTCGGCAGCGCCAAGATTTCGGCGGCACCTTGGATGACGCCTTTGCCGAGATCGCTTGTGGCCTTTTCGGCGGCGTCAACCATCGGGGCAAGCTCAACCTCGCTGAGACCGTGTTCCCCGACCGTGTCGCTTAGGCAACCGTCGATATGCTGTTTGTAGTGCACGGGCATGCGATGGACTGCTTTATCCAAAAGGTCAAGTCCCTCTTTGGTCGCGACCACTCGCATGAGGACCCAGCAAAGCAATTTGGTCGTCGTAAACGTCAACGGAAAGCATCAGGAAGAAGGACGATTGTTCGGTGGCGAATTCAATCGAAATGCCTCAATTTACATTCCGCAACGAACAAGCCGGGGGGCAACGTCATGCGCGCAGTAATTTTTAGTGTGATTGTAGGAGGGTTGATCGGTGGTGGCCTTGGATTTGCGATCGGGATCTTCGCCTATCCGTACATTTTTCTGGTCGATATCGTGGCGCAGGAGACGGTTGGCGACGTGGCTTCCAAGAAGGTGGTCGCCAAGGGGGATTCATTCATGCCAATCCGTCCGATCCCGTGCACTATGGGAAAGGTGCTGTGACGGTTTACGAGGATGTCGTTCACCTGGAGCAGGACTTCGAATTGGGTCCAGGACCCAAGTTTCATGTCTATTTGGTCCCTCAGTCGAACGTGACGCCCGACGTGGACGTCGCGGCCTCCATGTACATCGACTTGAGGCGACTTCGCGCTTTCAAAGGCAGCCAGGTGTTTCCCATGCCAACAGGCGTCAACCTTGCGGAGTACCCGAGTGTTGTTGTCTGGTGTGAACATTTTGGTGTTTTGATTTCGCCGGCCGCGCTCGAGTTTCTATAGCAACGGAGCGGTTTCAGCGGGCCGGCCATCGTCCCGGGATATAGGCCCCTGATCTTCGGTGACTTTGATGCCGGTTAGTGAGCGGTCATCATTGACCATTCGCCACGACAGCATCTTCTGAGCGTAGCTGAGAACCCTCGAGGCATAGTTGGGATCTTCGGCAAGATTCCTGAACTCGTGCGGGTCTGCCTCGCGATCGATGAAAAGCGGGGGCAACCCTGCAAAATGAACATATTTGTATCGACGATCGCGGATCACGGAGAGCCCCGCCCGATCCATTTCGAGACCCAGTGCCTGCTCCATCGCCGAATCCGTCACGTCTCGGAAATCATACTCCCAGTGTGCGGCGTCTCGCCAAACCGGCGAGTCGCCGTGGCAGAACGGTAGCAGTGACCAGCCGTCGCATTGGCGGGGCACGTCGAGCCCCAGCCAATCGAGGATGGTAGGCATCACGTCGACACTTACGGTGAAGACATCGATCCTTCGGCCTCGGCCGGCATCTGCGGCGTTGCGTGGGTCGCGAACAATCATGGGAACGTGGAAGCTCTGGTCGAAATACCCTCTCTTTGAGAACATCCAGTGATCGCCCAGTTGGGTGCCGTGGTCCGAAGTCACGACAATTAACGTGCGGTCATAGGTGCCGCTTTCCTTCAACTGGGCGATGATCCTTCCCAGGAACATGTCTGCCTTGCTGATTAAGCCGTAGTAGGTCGCCCGCATCTGACGGAGATCAGCGTCGTAGAACTCCCCGTCACGCGGCAGGACCCGGTAATCGGGCAGGCTGCCCGTCATATGATTGAGTTCATACTCGAGGTATGGGTGCTGGCGGGCCTCCAGTTCCCGTGTCTCCGCCCTGACGGGCATCGGTACGTCATTGGGGTGGTAAATGTCGTTGTAGGGTTCCGGCGCGAACAACGGCGGGTGTGGCCGGAAGTAGCCCACGTGAACGAACTATCCATCGTCTGCCGCCCCGAGGTAGGTCAATGCCGCCGCATTGACGAATGCATCGCGCGTCTCTTCCAGTCCGTAAGCGGGCGGTTTTGAGTGATCAGTTCGGTCTGCCTCGTCCGCTGGCTCATAGATCAAGCGTTCGATTTTGGGGATCGTGTAGCCGCGCGATTTGAGATCCTCGAGCCAGGGTGTCGGCCAGTTATAGCGGAGCAGAGAAGGCAGTCCGGACTTGAAACCCGGCAGAACTGATTCCCATGTATGGCGCGCCGGGTCGCCGTCTGGCAATGATCGTGGATCTAAAGTCGTGTCCGTATACCCGAACAGCATGGGCTGATAACCCAATTTGCGTGCTTCCAGTGCCACATTCGTAAATCGCCCGTCCAACGGCGTGCCGTTTCGGAGTGACCGGTGGGTTTGTTGGTAGAGGCCCGTGAGGAGGGAGGCGCGCGAAGGCCCGCAGGGAGAGCATTGTGCAAAGTGGTTCAGGAATAAGGCGCCGTCAGCCGCCAGAGCATCGAGCTTCGGGGTCTGTACCAGAGGGTGGC
>DEBC01000054.1 GCA_002348365.1 Alphaproteobacteria bacterium UBA2966
TCAGGCCGAGACTTCAAGGGCCCCTACGATGTTGTGCATGATCGCATGCTGATGTTTGACAACGCCCGCCGTGATTCACTGGGTGGAGTTATCGAATGCCAAGGCATCACTGATCCCGTGCTGGAGACCACATTGCCTCCGGCTCAGCACAAGAAACTTGCTGAAGACGTTGAACTGATACGGGCGGCTTTTCCTACCTTTGACACAAATTCGTATCGCGCAGGTCATTTGACGCCCGTGTTCTTCGGCAGTGCTTACAACAATTTCGGAGTGCAGGAACTCTTGGATGCACTGGTCGCATGGGCGCCTTCTCCGCGTTCGCAGCCTGCTGAGCCGCGTCCAATTGGGCCAATGGAGCCGAAGGTCTCAGGCTTCGTATTCAAAGTGCAAGCCAACATGGATCCCAATCACCGCGATCGCCTCGCGTTCCTGCGGCTCTGCAGCGGGAAGTTCAAGCGCGGCATGAAGCTCACTCAAATTGGTACGGGCAAGGTGCTGTCGGTTAATTCACCAATACTGTTTTTGGGGCGCGAACGTGAGATTGTCGACGAAGCCTGGCCCGGTGACATTGTCGGTATTCCCAATCACGGCGTACTCAGGGTGGGTGACACACTGACCGAAGGCGAAGAGGTCAAGATTGTTGGAATTCCCAACTTTGCACCCGAAATTCTTCGTCGGGTACGGCTGGAAGATCCGATGAAATCGAAGCAGCTCAAGCGCGCTCTCGATGATCTGGCTGAGGAAGGCGTCACCCAGGTGTTTCGTCGAACAGTTGGTGCCGATTACATTGTTGGTGTTGTCGGCCAGTTGCAGCTTGATGTTCTGAAAACACGCGCCGATGCCGAGTATCAGATAAGGATTGACCTCGAGCCGGCGCCGTTTGAGGCTGCGCGTTGGATCCTCGCTGACGCTAAGGCTGATCTCGACCGGTTCATGTCGGCTTATCGCGGCAGTTTGTCGGAAGATCGCGACGGCTCGCCGGTGTTTCTGGCACGGAGTGTCTGGGAGCTGGGTTACGTTGCCGAGAAGAACCCAAGGATCAAATTCTCTAACATTCGAGAACGTGCCTGATCTCGAGCAAGTTGCAGATAGTGTGGCCTGGCGCTTCCATACCATTCGCCAATCAGTTCACCTGAAACTTTCTGCGCGAGCGCCAAAACCATCTAATAGTGCCTCACATTGAAATTGGAGCGTTATCCATGCCTTCATTCGATATTGTCTCGCGCACCGACCTCTCCGAAGTCGACAATGCCATTCAGGGCGCCATGCGCGAGATCGGCACCCGGTTCGATTTCAAAGGTAGCCAGTGCAGCATTGAACGGACCGACGAAACCATCCTTATCCGAGCTGATGATGAAATGAAGCTGCGCCAGGTGCAGGAGTTGCTGCGCGGCTATCTCGCTCGGCGCAAGGTGGAGGTTGGTGCCTTCGATTTCCAGAAGGTTCAGGCCGCATCCGGTAATACCGTACGCCAAGTCGTTCTGATTAAGCAGGGGATCGAACGTGACTTAGCGCAGACGATTGTAAAAGCCGTTAAGGCGTCAAAGGTAAAAGCGCAAATTGCCATTCAAGGCACTGAGTTGAGAGTTTCTGGCAAGAAACGTGATGATCTGCAGGCCGTAATCAAGCTGATCAAAGGGCAGGAAAACACGCAGCCGCTGCAATACGTGAACTTCCGGGATTAGCTACGTTAGTGGCAGAAAATGTAGATTTCCGGTTCATTCGGGCTCCGTCTCAAGTTCCGCTTAGCGGAAGCGGGCATCACGTTTTTTCCTCCGCACGAGATCCGGGCCTAATTTGGTCGGCGATCTCAAAGGGATAGGAATTGAAAGCGGAACTAGAATTTCGCATGACTGTCCGCCCGCCAGTCTATCCCATTGATATAAATGGAAAAATTCATGTTTGGAAAGTCCCGAACTTGTGCGGCTTTCCGCCCGATGGGCGGCCCATAGCAGGCACTAGAGACTGACGTGCTTCCCAAGAACTGGACCAAGGCCGCGGGTATGTTCGAATACATTGTCGGCCGATTGGATGCGTACCCGCACGAGGGCATCGGCGAATTTCACCTGCACTCCGTCGACCCCCTTGATGAGCCCCTGCTGCGGAAGATCGCAGAACAGGCCAGATCAAGAGACATCTACATTCATGTGCACTCGGGGAAGGATCCTGTAGATCTGCTTTTCTCGCTCGAACCCCATCTCAAGATCATCTGGGCGCAAGCGGGGATGGTCGAACCCGCCGAAACGGTCGAAGAGATGATGGCAACCTACGAGCTGCTTTGGACTGATACGTCCTATCGTGAGTGGGATATTCTGGCGCCTGACGGCACCATTGACCCGGCGTGGCGGCGCGTCATCGAACGCTTCCCGGACCGTTTCATGGTCGGGTCAGATACCTGGGTCAATGAACAGTGGGACAATTACGCGGAATTGATCGCGGTCAATCGGAAATGGCTCAGCCAGTTTCCGCGTCCGATTGCGGAAATGATCGCCTTCAAGAATGCCGAACGGCTTTTTGACCGGAAGGTCGAGACTCAACTGATCGGCAATCGCTAGCAGGACCCCGAGAGTTGCCGCCGATCAGTTGGCGGGACATTGAGCGTCGGTCTGAATTGATCGATTGTGAGTCCTCTTCGGATAATCTGTGGGACAATAGCCGTTGACCAGACGAATTTTGGCCTTTCACGCCGACACAGGGAACAGATATGGCACGCGTACCCCTCATCGATGAGAACGACCCATCCACGGAGATTGAGGTTCGAGAAGCCTTGTTGGCAGCAGGGAAAAGCCGCGGTCGCGTCGTCAATGTCTTCCGGGCACTGGCCAACAGGCCAGAGGCCTTGAATGCGCTCTTCACTCTCTCGCAGGCCGTCTACACGAAAAACTCGACGCTTGAGCCTCAGCACGCTGAACTGGCCTACCTGACTTCCACTTCAGTCAACGACTGCTTCTACTGAATACCGACGCACATCGCCTTCGGTCGAGGGCTCGGACTGACAGAAGAAAAGATGCGCTATCTCACAGACAATCCGCTACCCGACGGAATCTACAGTGAGGCCGAAGCCGCCATCATTCGTTACGCGCAGAAGTCAACGCGACTGGAACCGATTGACGAGGACACCTACGGGAATCTGGAGAGTCACTTCAGCAGGGAGCAGATTGTCGATATCTGTCTAACGGTCGGGTATAGCAATGTGATCAACCGGTTTCATGCGACTTTCTTGACGGATATCGATGAACAGACGCTCACTGAAGTGGAGGCGGGCAATTCAAAGAGTGGGAGTTGCCCCATTCCGTTGCCAGCCATGCCGGGCTAGTCGATCATCGACCCGCGATGCCATTCCAGGCCTTGAAAATTGTGCCTTCCAATTGATGTGCGAAAGGAAGAGAATTTGTCACGTAGTGATTGTTGAGGCCGAATTCTGAATCTTCGTTCGATAAAAATCTGAAACAAGAGGAGGAATAGATGGCGCACAAATTTTCTGGCGGATGTGACCACGTTCACACACATGCCGATAACGAGCCGATCGACAACCACACGTGTCATTGCTCGGTCTGCAAGCGTGTTACCGGACAGGACACCACCCATGTGGTTTTCTTAGGCCATGGCGATCTGGCTGTCGACGATTCCGATGGAATGAACCGTCAGCCGTTCAATGATCAGAACCCCGATGGACCCCTGGAGCTTTGCACCTGCTCCACGCCGATCATGCTGGATGACAAGCAAGGCCGCATTCGGGCAGTGTTACCAAACCTGATGGGATTCGCCGCAGGTAATTTGCCAGACGCGACCTATCACGCGTTCTACGACCCGGCCACCGGTGTTCCAAGACCGGATGACGGCCGACCCGTAGATGAGGGTTTGCGGCCCGAATTCGTTTGGCCGGATCCGGCGCAACCCGGAACCTGCTCACTAGCCGAGACCGCCCCGCGCCGGTGAATCGGTGCGGGGCATTCTTTTTGGTCCGGCCCCGATTCCGCGTTGACGGGAAACCTGATCTAGAGTGGTCCGAATGGTACGCAATCGAAATCTCACGCTCAGTCATTGGGGCGCCTACGAACTGGAGGTCGAGGGTGGTGATGTTGCGTCCGTCCATTCCTACGAAAGTGACACGGATCCATCGCCGATCGGGCAGTCGTTTGTGGGCTCGGTGCGGCATCGAAGTCGAATCGCTCAACCGGCCGTGCGCCGAGGCTGGCTCGAGCGCGGGCCACACGATCATGGCGGAGGACGCGGCGAGGAGCCCTTCGTCTCGGTCAGTTGGGACGAGGCACTGGATCTTGTTGCCGCCGAACTTGACCGGGTCAGGAAGGTACACGGAAACGAAGCCGTTTTCGGCGGATCGTACGGCTGGGCCAGTGCCGGTCGATTTCATCATGCCCTGAGCCAGATCCACCGGTTCCTGAATGGGTTTGGTGGTTACACCTTCTCTGTCGACACTTATTCAACGGCCGCGGCGCGGGTCGTCATCCCCCACGTGCTGGGCAAGGATTTCTTCTACGGCGTCGTGATGTCTATGACGGCCTGGCCGGTCATTGCCGAACACACTCGGCTGGTCGTCGCCTTCGGGGGAGTCGCGCTCAAGAATGCGCAGACCAGCGCCGGCGGCCTGGTTCGCCACACCGCTCGAGACTGGCTCCAGCGCGCTCGTGACAACGATGTCGAATTCGTCAACATCAGCCCTCTGAAGGAGGACGCCGCGGAGTTCCTCGAAGCGGAATGGTGGCCGCTTCGGCCCAATACCGATACCGCCATGATGCTGGGCCTGGCTCATACCCTGGTCGTGGAGGACCTCCACGATCGTGAGTTCCTGTCGAGCCACTGCACCGGATTCGACCGCTTTCTGCCCTACTTGATGGGCGACAAAGACGGCATCGCGAAGACCGCCGACTGGGCCGCCGCCATAACCGGCGTCGATGGAGATCGGATCCGCGCACTCGCGCAGCGCATGGCGGAGACGCGCACCATGATCATGGTGGCGCGGGCGCTCCAGCGGGGAGATCACGGCGAACAGCCCTATTGGATGGGGGCGGTGCTGGCGGCGATGCTCGGTCAGATCGGACTCCCGGGCGGTGGTGTCGGGTTCGGATATGCCGCCGAAGGCGGAAATGGTTCGCCTGTGCAGGTGCGCCGTGGCCCGGCGCTGCCACAGGGTGTGAACCGCGTCGAAAAGTTCATCCCTGTGGCGCGGATTGCCGATGCCTTGCTTCAGCCGGGAGAGGCCTATGACTACAACGGTCAGCGGCTGACATTTCCCGACATCCGGCTCGTCTACTGGTGCGGCGGCAACCCGTTCCATCATCATCAGGATTTGAATCGGCTGGTTGCCGCCTGGCAGCGGCCCGAGACCATCGTCGTGCATGAGCCCTACTGGAACTCTCTGGCCCGCCATGCCGATATCGTTCTGCCCGCGACGACTTCCCTCGAACGCAATGACATCGGACGGTCCAGCAACGACCCCCACATCGTTGCCATGCCACAGGTCGTGCCACCGCCGGGTGAGGCCCGGAACGATTACGACATGTTCCGGGCTCTGGCCTCTCGCCTCGGGTTTGAGGACCAGTTCACCGAAGGTCGCAGCGAAATGGAGTGGCTGCGCCATCTTTACGACGACTTCCGCCAGCACGTCGCTCGCGACGATATCGAACTGCCCGATTTCGAGGCGTTCTGGCACCTCAACATCCTCGAGCTTCCTATCGAGGACAATGATCGTGTGCTGCTGGAGGACTTTCGCCGGAACCCCCAGGAATACCCCCTGCCGACGCCGTCGGGTCGCATTGAGATTTTTTCCGAAACGATTGACGGGTTCGGGTACGACGATTGTCCCGGCCATCCCATCTGGATGGAGCCGGCCGAGTGGCTTGGCTCTGAGCTGTCCCAAAGATTTCCCCTCCATCTCCTGTCCAACCAGCCCAGAACCCGCCTGCACAGCCAGTTGGATTTCGGCTCCACCAGCACCGATTCCAAGATCAAGGGCAGAGAGCCGATCCTGATTCATGTGGATGACGCCAGGTCGCGCGGCATCCAGGACGGTGACGTCGTTCGGATTTTCAATGATCGCGGCGCCTGTCTCGCAGGCGCGCGTGTGACGTCGGATATTCAGTCGGGTGTCGTCATGCTGTGCACCGGTGCGTGGTACGACCCGGTTACGCCTGGCGGTCTGGACCGTCACGGGAACCCCAATGTCCTGACCCTGGACAAAGGCACGTCACGCCTGGCGCAGGGTCCCAGTTCGAATACCACGCTGGTAGAAATGGAACGCGCAGCGGACCCTGTCCCGGCAATCGAAGTCTTCGATCCGCCCGAGATACAGGTGCGCGGCCACGACGAATGATCAGTTCCTCCGACTTTGGTTTGCTGGAACGTCAACCTTTGTAGGCCCGGGCTGAGAGTAAAACAAACAAGATCGAGCGCTTTTCTCTTCGGTCATCCATGCCGTAAGATTCGACCTTCGAAAGGGGAGATCATGTTTCTCACCAACAGCTGGTATGTGGCGACATCAAGCCATGAGATCGAGCGGAAGCCCTTTGCACGCACGATTTTGAATCAGCCCGTGGTGCTGTTCCGTCAGGAGAACGGTTCTGCCGTCGCCCTCGAGGACCGCTGTTGCCACCGGCATCTGCCCCTGTCGCTGGGCGAGGTGTCCGGCGACCACCTGATCTGCGGCTATCACGGTTTGCGGTACGACGGTGCCGGTACATGCGTCGAGGTGCCGGGACAGGAGTCACCACCGCCGGGTGCCAAGGTGCGGTGTTATCCGCTGCTCGAGAAATGGGGCTGGATCTTTATCTGGATGGGCGAGCCGGACCGTGCCGACGAGAGCCTGCTGCCTAACTGGTGGTGGGCCGAGCATCCCGAGTGGAAGCGATCGGACATGCATCTTCTTGAAGTCGACTGCGACTATCAGCTCATCAATGACAATCTGCTCGACGTCAGCCACCTGACCTACGTGCACAAGGGTTCCATCGGTAACGACGCGATCGTCGAGTTCTCTCCCGAGACCGAGCGCCAGGACCGCATGGTGCGCATGACAAGGTGGATCCTGGATCGACCGCCACCGCCCATGTACAAGGCCGCGGGTCGGTTCTCCGGCAACGTCGACCGGGCTCAGATTGTCGAGTTCGTACCGCCCTGCTTCACGGTGAATTACGCCATATGCAAGGAGGCGGGATCCGATCTGGATGCCGACAACGGGCGTATCAGGATCGATCACATGGCCCTGAGTGCGCCGACGCCTGAAACGGAACGCACGAGCCATTACTTCTTCAGCTTCGTACGGGGTTACGCCCTGGATGACCGGGAGATCGATCGGGTCTTCGAGGACGGGTTTCTCGATGTATTCCATGAGGATGTGGTCGTGCTGGAGGCCCAGCAGCGGAATTACGATCGCAACCCCGGGATCAGTGGGGTGAATATCGCGGTCGATGCGGCGCCCATGGCAGCCCGCAAGCTGATCGAAGACCTGATCGCAGCCGAAGTGCAGTCTTGAACCGTTCGTGCGGCACGTACCCGAACCTCGGGCCTCAATGACCATGTCTCAACGACTGGCAGGCCGCTGCGCAATCATCACCGGTGCCGCGAGTGGTATCGGTGCGGCCACGGCCCGGCGTTTCGCTGACGAAGGCGCAGACCTGTTCCTGGTCGACCGGGCCATTGAGGTTGCGGACGTTGCCTCGGACCTGGGCGGTGTCGCCTTGCAGGCAGATGTCTCCGATGCGGATATCGGTCAGCAGGTGTCGGCAGCGGCGCTGAACGCATTCGGGCGAATCGATGTTCTGGTCAACAACGCCGGTATCGGCTTTCCCCACGGTTTGGCTGATACCCGCGACGAAGACCTGGCGCGCGTCATCGATATCGATCTCGTCGCGGTTCTGCGCCTCACCCGGGACGTGATGCCGCATATCACACGCCCGGGGGGTAGAATCCTGAATATTTCGTCGGCATTTGGTGTGGGTGTCCATCCGGGTAATACGGCGTATGCCGCTGCGAAGGCGGGGGTCGCGCACGCCACGCGGCAGCTCGCCGCCGAACTGGGACCGGACGGCATTCTCGTGAATGCCATCGCGCCCGGGGTCATCGACACTCCCATGACCCATCAGCGGGTGACCGGTGATGCGTACTATCAGCGGTCGCTCATCGTGGCGGCACCGCTCCGCCGGGCCGGCACACCCGAGGAGGTAGCCGCCGTGCTGGCATTTCTCGCTTCGGACGACGCCTCGTTTGTCACGGGCCAGGTCATCGCCGTCGACGGCGGCTGGACCACGGCCCGCTATCCGCCCCGCGAGGATTGAACCGCAACGCCTCACTGCATTTGCCGACGGTTGCGGTCGGCCACGTCAAACGTCGAGAGCTTTATGCGGAGTGCCGTGACGCAGCGGTGTGGGAGCCGGTGACACCGATGGCGACCCCTCCGAGTACAAGCGCGACTCCTGCCAGCAATGAAGTCGTGATTGGTTCGCTCAACGCCAGTGTCGCGACGATGATTCCGACCACGGGAACGCCGAGAAGTCCCAGGCCCGTCGTCACCGCGGGCAGGTTTCGGGCCGCGGCAGCCAGTGCCCAGAAGGCGAGGCCCCCTGCGCAGACGCCGCTGAACAGCAGGAGAACGATGAGTTCGCCGTCCCAATGCGTCTGCGGCACCCCATCGACGAAAAGGGTGACGGGGAGAATGATCGCACCGGCGAGCAAGGTCTCCCAGAGCAGGAGATCGAAGGGCGTTGACTGCCAGC
>DEBC01000138.1 GCA_002348365.1 Alphaproteobacteria bacterium UBA2966
GGTCCGCATCTTAGTCGGTGAACGGATTTATCCTCAGTTTCGGAGCAAGGCATGTCGGTACAACAAGACCGATCCAACGAGAGTGACGCCAAAGGCGCTTTTGGGGGCTATCACAAACGGGAGGTTCCCGAACCCGACAAGGAGTTGACGCGCATTGGACATGGCACGCCCATGGGAGAGTACATGCGCCGGTTCTGGCATCCAGTGTGTCTCAGTGAACAACTTACCGATCTGCCCATGGCAACCAAGATCCTGGATGAGGATCTTGTTGTTTTTCGTGACAAGTCGGGGCGCGTCGGCATCCTGCACAAGCATTGCAGTCACCGTGGAACTTCACTTGAGTTCGGCATCGTCTCGGACAAGGGCATCCGCTGCTGTTACCACGGCTGGCTATTTGACATCGATGGCAAAATTCTCGAAACGCCGGGTGAGCCCGCAGTTTCCAAGTTGAAGGACAGCTTCTATCACGGCGCTTATCATGCCCGCGAATACAAGGGCATCGTATTTGTCTACATGGGGCCTCCAGACAAGAAACCGGCGTTCCCAATTCGCGATACGTGGATTGAACCTGGCGTAAAAATGGTTCCGTTCATTCTGGAGGTCGGCAATAACTGGCTTCAAACCCAGGAGAACAATCTCGATCCATCACATTCGAGCTTTCTGCATACGCGAATCACCGAGCATTTCGCTGGCAGCTTCACCGAAGTGCCACGCATCGACTATCAGATTGTAGGTGACGGCACCGGCGTAATTTATTCGTGCAAGCGCCGGCTGGGTGAATACATGTGGGTGAGGCAGCTCCACACATTTCTGCCCAACGAGAGCCACGTGGGCACCGTCTACCACGACGGCGACAGCCAGCTGTATTTCCAGCGAGCTTTGTGGTCGCGCTGGATAGTCCCACGCGATGATGTGACTTCAGTATATATCGGCTGGCGCCTGTTCGGCGAAGAGTATCCCGGAGGACGCGAGGAGGATTGCGGAATCGAAAAGATCGATATGCCTGGCCAAGCAAGGATTCCCGATTACGAGGAAGCACAACGTTTTCCCGGTGATTGGGAAGCTCAGGCGTCGCAGCGACCGATCGCCGTCCATGCGTTGGAAAATATGGGAACCACAGATGGCGGCGTGGCGCTGATCCGCAAAGCCCTGCGTCAAGCGCTGCGTGGCGAAGCCCCGAACGCTTGGCCAGAGCCCGCACCTGATGGGGTGGAAGAGAGCGATCCGGTCAATCTCTACACCGAGGATACTGTGTTCAAAATCCCTCCGGCAGGCGAGTATGAGAAGGAATGGGAGTTGCTGGGTGACGTAGGGAGCAGGGTCACTGACATCATTTTTGAGGCCGACAAGTTTGAAGGGCGCGAGCGGATCGAGCGGATTCAAGAACGCCTCAAGGAACTCGAAGCCGCCTACAATTAGTATCTGATTTTGCACTGGATTGCCCGGGCTTGCGCCGGGCAATGACGGACCTTCATTATGTCTTTTATGTCGTCATGCCCCGGCTCCGTCCGGGGCATCCAGTTTTAGCTGGATGAAAGCCAATCCGAAGATAGCGGTCATGTCGGAACCAATGGTCCGAAATGCGCCCGAAATCGGCGTAAAGCACAGGGAGAATACGTATGGACTTACAGCTGAAAGACAAAGTGGCACTTGTCACAGGCGCCAGCGTCGGCATTGGAGAAGGCACGGCAAAGGTGCTCGCGGAAGAGGGGTGCAAGGTAGCCATCACGGCCCGCCGAGATGACCTTTTGAATGGTGTTGCGGATGAGATCGAAGCTGCCGGTCACGAACGTCCATTGGTGATAAAGCAGGACATCATGGCTGATGACGCCGGGGCGAATATCAAGAGCGCAATCGATGATGCATATGGCAGGCTTGATATCCTGGTTAACAACGCCGGTGCGGCCGTCCCGGCACCGGTAGGTACGGAAGAACAGGTCTGGATCGATGTCATGAATTTGAACTGGTGGGCCGTCCGCCGTGTCTCAGATTTATTCATTCCCGACATGATTGAGCGCAAGTACGGTCGAATCATTAACATTACGGGGACGATGGAGCCGTTCGGTATCAATGCTGCGACGTGCGCCAAGGCCGCCGTGCAGGCCTGGTCGAAGGGCCTGTCGCGCGAGCACTCCAAGGATGGCGTGACTTCGAACTGCATTATCCCGGGCCGCATCCGTTCGGAGCAGAACAAGCGTGGCTTTCCAACCGTGGAGGACGAACTTGCCTTCGCTGCTCAGCATATTCCGGCAGGGGAATTCGGTGATCCCGATGATATCGGTAACCTCGTCGCTTTCGTGGCGTCGCCCAAGGCCCGCATGATTTCAGGTTCGGTAATGTACGTCGACGGCGGGATGAAACGCTTCTCGCATTAAAAGTTTTCCCTCATCCGGCTCAGTGCATCGTACTTCGCCGCCCTCTCCCTCAGGGAGAGGGCAGAGGGAGCTTAGCGACCGAGAGTGAAGGGCGGCCCTAACCGATACTCGGCGGATTCCCCGGGTGTTGGGGCAATTCCTCATCGATGAGAGCGTAGGGTGGTGCGCTCGCAACCCAGATGTGGGCGGACGGCTTAAGCCAGCTCGGATCATCAATTGTCCCGGCTTTGATGGTCCTGATTTCGGGACGGGCATGGGGCTGTGTCATGATTGGGGAACCGCAGTTGCCGCAAAAGTGGCGACTCTGCATATTGCCTGTGGTGCCTTTCACCTCAAGTGTTTTGGTCTCTCCCTTCGTGAATTCCAGGCTATCTGCTTTGACCCACATGACGGGTGAACGGTCCGATGCCGTCTGCTTCTGGCAATTAGTGCAGTGACAGATGACGACGCCCAAAGGCTCCTCGGTCACACGATAGCGGACGGCGCCGCACAAGCAGCCGCCTTCAAAAGGTACCGGCATTCATTCCTCCCATTCTGGAATTGATCCCGTTGGCGCCGCGTCAATTGATCTCTGTGGCGATCTCGCCGAGGCGACGCAAACTCTTGATAGTGGTCTCGTGATCGTGGCCCGGCCACTGCATGCGCATGATGAAGTGATTGATGCCGAATTCCTCGTAATAGCGAAGAATTTCGTCCTTGACCGCCTCTTTGTCGCCGATGAAGAAGCGGTCTTTGGCAAAATCTTCCAGTGAGAAACTGGCACCCTCCGATGAGTTGAGGCCGAGGGAGTTATAGAGGCCGTACTTGCGTGTCAGGCCATCACGGCATTCATCCCAGGCTTTCGCGTGGTCGTCGGCGATGTGGATGTCGCGGGTGATGGGGATTTCGAGGGGCGCCGGGCGGCCCGCTTCCTTCACCGCCTCCAGATACATCGGAATCTGCTCTTTGAGTTCCTCGGAGGTGACGGTGACGAGGATCACCCAGGCATCACCTATGCGCGCGGCGCGTTTGATCGCTGGCTCCGCGACGGCGGCGATCCAGATCGGCGGACCCGGTTGTTGCACCGGCTTCAGGCTCGTGCCGTGTCCCTCCACCTTGTAGTACTTGCCTTCGTGGTGGACGGTTTCCTCGGTCCACAATCTACGAATGACCTCTATGCCTTCCGTCATCCGCGCAGCGCGTTCCTTCCACCCGATATCGAAGGCATCGCATTCCTCCTGGCGGTAGCCGAGACCCACACCCAGCACATAGCGGCCTTCCGACAGGACATCGAGGGTGGCCGCTTCCTCCGCTACGGTGACAGGGTTGTAGAGCGGCAGAAGCTGGATGCACGGCCCGATCACCATATCTCCGGCTTCGGAGATCAGACGGGCGATCAGCGGCGTGTACGCGAAGTATGGAACCGGGGCCATGAGGAAGTGTTGGCCCAGCCAGAGCGAGTGAAAGCCGGAATCCCGCGCGGCCCGGACCTGCTCCAGCATCAGTGGCAGCTCATGGGTGACATCAGTCCCGGGGCTGAAATGGTTAAGGAGGTTGAAACCTATCTTGATCATGGGGACGTTCTCTCAGTCCTGAACTTTGACGATCAGCTTTTCTTCCGTGTTGGCAAGGGGATCGAACAATGAGCGGCCGCTGTGATTGAGGTGCATGCCGTACACATGCAGGGAAAGCGTCGTCTGATCACCGTTATTAATGACGCTATGGATGGCGTTTCCGTCCATCCCAATGACTTCTCCGTGCCCGATATCGCGTCGCGAGGTCTCTTCGATCGTGGCAAAGCCTGGCTTATCACCGTCGTCAGTCCGTTTCCAGAACGTGTTCAACTCGGTGCCATCTACACCCACCACAACCGACCAGGTCCGATGATTATGAGGGCCGACGCCTTTGCCTGGCAGCCAAGAGATCGCGAATACCGCCAGGGTGTTATCAGGCTCTTCATGAAGCAGATGGAATCCGATTCCCTGCTCTTCATCCGCTTCATAATGTTTCTCATCACGCCATGTCGGATCGGCCGCAAATCGCTGAGCAAGTGGTGTAACTTCTCGCAGAATTGAGGAGTCTTCAGAATGCTCTGCGGTGATCTGCCGGAGATCCTCGACGAATTCAGTGAGGCTGTATGAGCTTGCGGTCATTTCGGGAACGCTCCTGATAGGCAGGTGTCAAAGTATCATCAGCGGGAATGCCGTGCAGCACCAAGACAACGGGCAGCAGGCTCGAATCTATTGCCCAGTGATCTCCGACAGGATTTCATCATTGTGTTCACCAAGTGCGGGGGGCGGTCGACGCACACCCAACTGCTGGTCACCGAAGATGACCGGTGAGATGAAAGTCTTGGTTTCATGGCCAGACGGGAGTTTGAGGTCTTGCACCCAACCCATCTGCTTGACATGAGGGTCGCTCAAAATCTGGGAATAACTGTTGATGGGCGTGCAGGGCACGCCGGCATCCCTGAATGCCGCAAGCCAATAATCAACGGGTTTACGGCCGAATTCCTCCTCCAACAGATCCTTGAGGGCAACCTGGTTTGCTGCCCGACTGGTCGTGGTCGTGAAACGCGAGTCGTCGAAATACTCCATATGTCCGACCACGGTGCAAACCGATCGCCATAACCGATCGTTGCCCGCGGCCATGGCGAAGTAGCCATCCTCAGCCTGAAAAGCCTGGTAGGGGGCATTTCGTGGATGCGCAGATCCTAGTTTCGCCGGATCATTGCCCGTCCCGAAATACTCGCTGGTCTGAAGCGCAGCGATCCCGAGACTGGCCCCCAACATGGATACGTCTATGTGACGACCGGGTTCACCTCGACGTACGTCCATCAGCGCCGCCGTAATGGCATAGGCGGCGTACAGGCCTGCGGAGAAGTCGGAAAGCGGCACACCGCATTTGACGGGTGCGCCGCCGGGTTCGCCTGTGACACTCATGATCCCGCTCATGGCCTGGACAGTCAGGTCAAAGCCGCCTTCCTGTGCTCTCGGCCCAGTTTGGCCGTAAGCGGAGATCGAGCAATAGATCAGGGAGTCATGGTCTTTCCTGAGGGTCTCATAGCTAAGCCCCAGGCGGTCGAGGACGCCGGCGCGAAAGTTTTCGATCATGACGTCGGCAGAGCGCACGAGGTCGCGTGCAGCCTTCAACTCGTCGGGCGATTTGAGGTCGAGCGTGATCGACCGCTTGTTCCGATTAACCGATGCGAAATTCTCGCTGTAGCCGTCCGAGATTGGCGGCCACGCCCTCATCGAATCACCGCCTTCGGGGTTCTCGACCTTGATGACATCGGCTCCGAAGTCTGCCAGCAACATGCCGCAGAACGGGCCTGCGGCGATCTGGCAGAACTCGATAACACGGACATCGTGAAGCGGAAGCATGAATACCTCGTTAGAAAAGACTGATAGTGGGTAGCAAACCTGACGCTATGCTGCCGGGCTGTCTAGAATGTCGTTTGTACAATTTCGCATTGTGGAGAATGAAGGGGTCGGGGATTGGACGACGAATTGATCGTTGAGAGGGACGAGGACGTTTTGCGTCTTACGCTTAACCGTCTGAACAAAGCGAACGCGTTGAATGAGTCACTCGTCACTTCCTTGCTCTCAGCAGTGCGTTCGGCTGCAGCGGAGGACACCCGTTTACTCACGATACGGGGAGCTGGCGGTCGCTTTTCAGGTGGTTTCGATCTTGGCGGGCTGGACAAGGAAGACGATGCCTCGCTTGCCAAACGGTTTATCAATATCGAAACACTGCTTCAGGAAATTTACCACGCGCCGTTCGCGACTTTGGCTTTGGTCAAAGGTGTTGCTTTTGGTGCCGGTGCAGACCTTGCGGGTGTATGCGAGCAGAGGATTGCGGCACCCGGCACTATCTTTCGCATGCCCGGTCTGCAGTTCGGCGTTGTACTGGGTACAGCAAGGTTTGCGCACAGGGTCGGGACTGACACAGCACGGGCCATCCTGGGGGAGAATCGCTCCTTCGATGCTGAGCAGGCGCTGGAAATGGGTTTTCTAACCGGTGTGGCCGACGAACCATTGTGGGACATTCTTGAAGAAAGGACCGCTGAGAGCGCCCGGCGTTTGAATCCAGACGCTCGGGCCGCCCTGAACCAGGCGACGATCCCCAATACACGTGCCGAGGATATGGCTGCGTTACGCATTTCCGTTGAACAATCTGGACTGAAGCATCGCATCGAGGCCTACGTTGCCGAATTTGTGACCCAACGCAAATCATCCGGATAATCAATTCAGCACGCTCTGGACTAAAAACAGGCCCAACGAGGTCCGCTTCCTTGCGTTGGGTCGGGCCTTTCTGTAGCGTTTTTGATGACCACCCACGGCCGTCTTGAGCCGTTGGATCTGGGTGACCCATTAGAAATTCCACCAGGGAGTCGCAATCATGGCTGACCGCCCGAATTCCCCAGCGACCAAAGATATTGCCTACTTCATGCACCCCTACACGAATCCGACGGCACATGAGGCGTCGGGTCCACAAATCATTCAAAAGGGTGAAGGGATTTACGTCTACGACGACGACGGTAATAAGTACATCGAAGGCTTGGCAGGGCTTTGGTATGCCTCTTTGGGATTCTCGGAAGAGCGTTTGGTCAAGGCTGCCACGGCCCAAATGACAGAACTTCCCGTCTATCACGCATTTTCACACCGCTCGACCGGGCCCGCCATTGAACTTGCTGAACGCATCATCCAAAACGCGCCGGCACCAATGTCGAAGATCTTCTTCACCTGTTCCGGGTCGGAGGCCGTGGATACGGCCATTAAAATCGTCTGGTACTACCACAACGCCATCGGCAAGCCTGAAAAGAAGAAGATCATCTCGCGGCGCAATGGCTATCACGGTGTCACAGTAGCGTCGTCGAGCCTCACCGGACTGGTTGCGGTTCAGAAGGGTTTCGACGTTCCGATTCCTAATCTCATGCAAACAGATTGTCCGCACTACTATCGGTTCGGCGAAGAGGGCGAGTCTGAAGAGGAATTCGCCACTCGTATGGTCGACGCTCTTGAAAAGCAGATACAGGAGGAGGGGCCCGAGACCGTCGCCGCCTTTATCGCCGAACCCGTTATGGGCGCAGGCGGTGTGATACCTCCGCCAGCAACCTATTTCGACAAAGTTCAACCGCTGCTGAAGAAGTACGACATCCTGTTCATCGCGGACGAAGTCATTTGCGGGTTCGGGCGCACCGGCAACATGTGGGGATCACAAACCTACAATCTGCAACCGGATATGGTGACAATGGCCAAGGCGATTTCGGCTGGTTACCTGCCCATGGCGGCGGTCATGTTCAACGAAAAGGTCTATCAAGGCCTCAAACAGCAGAGTTCCGAGATCGGACTGTTCGGTCACGGATTCACCTACACCGGGCATCCGGCATGCGCTGCGGTCGCCCTTGAGACTCAGAAAATTTACGAGGAACGCGAAACCTTCAAGTATGCGGCCAGTGTTGCGCCGCATTTCCAGAAGAAGTTGCGGTCCTTTGCAGACCATCCCCTTGTCGGTGAAGCGCGTGGCGTCGGCCTGATCGGCGCCATAGAATTCGTTGCCGACAAGACGACGAAAGAACCGTTTGATCCTTCTCTCAAGGTCGCGGCATTCGCCAATGCTGCCGCTTATTCGCATGGGCTCATCCTGAGGGCTCTGCCGGCCGGTGACTCTGTGGCGTTCTGTCCGCCGCTCATCATCACGGAGAAGCAAATCGACGACATGATGGACTGTTTTGCCAGGGCACTTGAAAACACTGAGAAGATGCTTGCTGAACAAGGCATCAAGATGGCGTCGTAGTAGGCAACCGAAATTGTTTTAAGCAGCGTGTCGGGGGCAAAATCCCAGCACGAATTTTTTCAAGGGGAGGAGACTATGCGCGTCGGATTTGTGGGTTGCGGGACCATGGGCGAACACATGGCTCGCAATATCATCAAGGAGGGCCATGAGCTCTCCGTTTTCGATATCAACGTGGAGCCACTGCAGCGGCTTCAAGAAGATGGCGCCTCGATCAAGCAGCGTCCCGCAGACGTCGTGTCTGCCTCAGAGGTTACCATCATGATGGTCGTCAACGACCAACAGGTCCGGGAGGTGATCACGGGCGAGAACGGTTTGTTGGAAGGACTGCAGCCCGGCGGCACCATCGTCATCATGAGCACCATCACGCCGGGTGTCTGCGTCGAGATGGCGGATGTCGTACGGGCGGCCGGCGGCGACCTCATGGAGGCGCCTGTGGTCCTGAGCCAGCCAGCGGCGATCGCGGGTGAACTCGGCATCTATTTGGGTGGTGCGCCTGAGACCTGCGATAAAGCCATGCCCGTCATCGAATGCATGGGAAAGAACATCATCCGCATGGGCAACGTCGGCACGGCCATGGCCATGAAGCTTTGCCACAACATGATGACGGCGACCATCGCTCAGGGGGTGTCGGAGATGCTCACGCTCGGTAAGAAAGCGGGCCTCGACTTCGATGACATCATCACGGCGATTTCATACGGGGGTGGACAGAACTTCTTCCTAGACAGCAAGGCACCCACGATCAAGGAGGGGGATTTCATCGCCCGATTCTCGCTCGCCAACATGAACAAGGATATGGGTCTGACTCTGGTATTTGCCGATACGCTGGGGGTGAGCATGCCGGCAGGAGCGGCAGCCAAGCAGGTAGCCAGCGCGGCCATGGCTGCAGGAATGGGTCCCGACGATTTCTCGTCGTTCGTTCGGATCAACGAGAAGCTGTCCGAGGTTTAACTTAGCTATCGCTGTCGGCCGCCATCCCTTTTTCCTCGAGCTGGGCAATGGCGTTGGGCGTTTTCTGAAGATCCGCGACACCCATACCCTGCAGGATATTGGGTGCTTTCGTGAATTGAATGTCGTCGTAAGGTGCGACTTCCACGCGGTTTCCCCAAGGGTCGCAAAAATTGAGTCCGCGATCCAGCAGTTCCACGCCAAGTGCAGCGAGGGCTGTCCGGACGGGCTCTCGATCGTCCATCACAAACCCAAAGTGGCGTTTTTCATCGGGCTCGGTGTCACGATTCTGGCTAAACTGCAGAAACTGGTCGCCGAGATCGATGAAG
>DEBC01000055.1 GCA_002348365.1 Alphaproteobacteria bacterium UBA2966
GGCAGTAGTCAATTTGCGGAAATTAAGGCGCATTACGCTCCCTCCGTTGGACGTGGGCGTGATGCGGCTGCACTAGCGTTTCCCACGTGTGCAGGCTTTATTTTTGCCGAGAGGATGTTCTCACGGCGTGGTTAACGGGGTCAACGAAGCATATGAAGCGGTTACTCACGAGATCGTGATCATCGCGGCTTCAGTTCCTGACAGCTGATCCCCGAGGTCTAAACACCTTCAGTTCCCAGACATTCCCACTTTTCATGAATTGATGCACTTGATGACATATCCGCAAGGCGATCTTACATTTCGCCGCCATGACCACCCTCGACACCCTTCATGTCATCGGCGGCGGCCTAGCCGGATGCGAAGCTGCATGGCAGTCCGCGCGGCGGGGCGTACCGGCGGTGATCCATGAGATGCGGCCCGAACAAAATACTGACGCGCATGTCACTGACAATCTGGCCGAACTCGTATGTTCCAATTCATTCCGTTCGGATGACTCGGCAAACAACGCGGTTGGCTTGCTGCACGAGGAAATGCGCCGGACGGGCTCACTCATCCTGCGGTCGGCCGATGACCATCGAGTCCCGGCTGGCTCGGCGCTCGCGGTGGACCGCGTCGGGTTCTCGGAAGCCATCGAGAGAACCCTCGAAGCAGAACCTCTGATCGAAATCGACCGCCGCGAAGTTTCTGGATTGCCGCCCGAGTCGTGGTCATCCGTGATCGTTGCGACCGGTCCGCTTACGTCACCGGGCCTTGCCGCAGCAATTCAGAATCTGACCGGGGAAGATGCCCTGGCGTTTTTCGATGCAATCTCGCCGATCGTTTATCGCGACAGCATCGATTTCTCCAAGGCCTGGTATCAATCGCGCTACGACAAGGGGGAGAAAGGCAGCCAGGGGGATTACATCAATTGCCCCCTCAATAAGGCGCAATATGAAGCGCTGATTGCGGGACTGCTCGGCGCAGACAAGATCGAGTTCAAGGAGTGGGAAGCGATCACACCCTACTTTGAAGGATGTCTGCCCATCGAAGTCATGGCCGAACGGGGACTCGAGACCCTGCGCTACGGGCCCATGAAACCGGTGGGCCTAACCAATCCCCACAACACTGAGCAGCCCTATGCGGTCGTGCAACTGAGGCAGGACAACTCGCTGGGCACGCTTTACAACATCGTTGGTTTTCAGACCAAACTTCGCTACGGCGAACAGCGCCGCCTGTTTCGGAACATTCCCGGCTTGGAGAATGCTGAATTTGCCCGCTTGGGTGGCGTGCACCGAAACACCTTTATCAATAGCCCCAAGCTCCTGGACCGGGAGTTCCGTCTGGCCGCTATGCCGCGCATGCGTTTTGCGGGACAGATTACGGGTGTGGAAGGTTACGTTGAGAGTGCAGCGGTCGGCCTTCTGGCTGGGCGCTTTGCTGCCGCCGAAATACTTGGCGAGACGGCAGTCCCACTACCTGCGACGACGGCTCTGGGCGCACTGCACGATCATATCACCGGAGGCGCCAATGCCGGGACCTTTCAACCGATGAATGTCAATTTCGGATTGTTCCCGCCCCTCAACACTCGCGTAAAAAAGCGCGAGAGAAAACCGGCTCTCACGGCTCGAGCGCTTGCAGACCTCGACACCTGGCTCCGCACGGCATGTGTCGCAGCAGAGTAGAAAGCCTAGGCGCGAATCAATTCTGACATTGCCGCCGAATACGGGCTGCCCTCTGCCTTCAGCCCCCGAACGACCCCACCCCTATCAATATCGCCGCGATTCTGGCTGACTTTCCACTTGCCCTCCAAACGCTCGATCTTGATCTCGAAACCGACAACGCCCTTGAGCATCGCAGCAACGAAGTCCTCAGGCGCGTCATCGATCGCCCAAGACTGTTCGCGCCCTGCTTCGTGCTGCGCGACCAGGTCGTCCAAGTGCCCGCGCAACCAGTCCGGATCGTCGTGAATGCACAACTGGCCATGGGCATGAACGACGGCATAGTTCCAGGTGGGAACCACCTTTCCGTGTTCCTTCTTCGACGGATACCAGGACGGCGTGATGTAATTCTGCGGTCCATTGAATATGACCAATGCACCGCCGACGCTCTCTTGCCATATCGGATTCTCTCGAGCGACATGACCGTGCAGCGCGCCGAATTCGGAGCCGCCGTCCTTGAGCACGCATGGCAGATGATTGGCGACCACGCCCTCTGTTCCGGATGTGACGATTATCGCGAAGGGATACGTCCGCATCAGATCGTGCATCACGTCAATGCGTTCTTCCTGAAACAGTGATGGTCTGTACATGAGAAATGCTCCCCGCTTCATCTGCCTTTACTGGGACATGAGGTACCCACTGCGCGTTTCCAGGACAACCCCAACATCTTTCACTTTCCGCTATGCTGTCAGGACAACATTCCGCGTTGGCAGAGTTCTATGTCCAATGATCCGTATCGAGGCGCCATCGCGCTTGCACGGGCCTACCGAAACGGCGATTCCACGCCCAGTGAAGCCGTCGCGAGCGTGCTGGACAGGATTGACCGCCTCGACAGCAAACTAGGCGCCTTCCAAGCTGTCTACGCCGACGACGCACGGTTGGCGGCGGATGCTGCAGACAAAGCCATGCGCAGTGGATACCAAGTTGGTCCGTTTCACGGCATTCCCTTCGCCCTGAAGGATCTCGTCGACGTCGAAGGTCGCATAACGACAAGCGGGTCGGCAGAGATGAGCCAACGCTTGTCTCCCTCTACCGCGACCATCGCCCGGCGGCTGATTGCTGCCGGCGGTATCTTGATTGGCAAGACCAAGACGACCGAAGTCGCCATGGGCGGTTGGGGGACCAATCATCATATGGGAACGCCATGGAATCCATGGGACCTTGAAACACCTCGTACTCCGGGTGGATCGTCCAGCGGCTCCGGCGTTGCCGTCGCCGCCGGCCTTGTTCCCTGCGCCGTCGGTACAGATACCGGTGGTTCAGTGCGCATGCCTTCGGCCTGGTGCGGAAGCGTCGGGCTCAAAGTCACGGAAGGCTTCCTGCCCACCGATGGAATCATTCCCTGTTCTCACACTCATGACACGCCCAGCCCGATGACTCGAACCACTACGGATGCCGCCTTCATGTTCGATGTCATGGCAGGAGCGGATGCCGGGAGATTGGAGAGGAACCTGGCATCCCTCGAAGTATGGGAAACGGAACACCCCCCGAGCATTCGAGGGCTGCGTCTCGGCTCATTGCGAAAGCAGGATCTTGAAGACGTCGAGCCGGAGATACTCGCCCTCTATGATGATGCCTTGGATCGCCTGCGGCTGCTCGGCGCCGAGATCGCTCCGTACGAACCTCCGGCTCCGTACGAAGTCATGTTGGACGGAAACGGTCTGATCTTCACGGCCGAGGCCTACGCCCATCACGGTCCGATGATGGAAAACCCGCATGCCCGGGTGGATGAAGACATTCGGCGAAAGGTGCTCATGGGTCACAGCATCCCCGCGCACACCTATATTGCGGCTTGTCTCGCACGACAGAGCCACATCGCAGCATTCAAGGAAAGCATGCAGGAGCTTGCGGCTATCGTGACGCCAACGGTGGCGACGGCACCCATTCCACTGGCACAACTTGACCAGGGCGCCATACCTTCACGGTTTACGCGCTGGGTCAATTACTTGGCGACCTGTGCCCTCGCCGTTCCAATGGGTCTAACAGCCCAGAACCTACCCGGAGGGCTACACATTGTGACCGCTCCTGAGAACGAGTCCATGGCTCTCCGCATAGGCGCAGCATTTGAACGTGAAGTCGGTTCGATTGGTCCTCCGCCTGGTCTGGAATGAACCAACGGCCCCTCCTCCATTCAGTATCTCTTGGTCCAGGATGCCCAGATCAGTCGAAGCTGACGTAAGGTCGGATTTGCTTCCCCTGGAATCGCGAACGGATCGAATTTCCTTACCGACAAATCTCGCAGATAACTCGTTGCAAGGGTTGCCGGAAGCAAAACAGGTAAGGCTCCCGGCGGCACATTCGGCTTGAGGCGCCGGGCTGCCGTCAGATGTTCCGCGGCCAGTTCCAGCACTGCTTCGATGACCGGTTCCAGGCGTGAACCGTCCCTCATGGCTGCTACAGCGCTGGGCGCGAGATCCGCACTCGCGAGAAGGTCCCGGGGCAGGTACACCCGACCGAGTCGCGCGTGATAAGGAACACTGCGGCAAAGGCCGACCAATGCCCAAGCCAGTCCCACGCGTCGGGCCGCCTCAACTGCCTCAGTTTCATCAACTTCCAAAACCTTCAGACTGACGCACTGCAACGCGCCGGATGTTTGTTCCGCAAATGATTCGAGTTCGCCGAGGTTCGCAAATCCTGTTTCGTCGAATTCCTTGGTGCGTGAGTCAATCATCTCCTCAAACATGCGGCGAGATAGTCCGTAATGGCCAACCATCCGTGCCAGGCTCTGCGCGACAGGATGCTGGCGCGGATGTCCATCGAAGACGCCTTCGATTGTTTCGTGCCACCAAGTCAAACGGATTTGACCGAGCGTCAGCTCAGTGACTCGTTCACGAAGTCGCGAAAGTTCGAGATTGAATGCGAGGAGTGCAATGAGGTCGGCGCGTCGTTCCCGGGGTGCAAAAAGCGTGCAGAGATAACGGTCATAGTCGTGACGGCGCACGTCCGCACTCAACGGCGCATCATCGATAGCCGGACTCACGATGAATCCAAAGTTGCCATCCACATCGCTAGCATGTATGACGATTGTGGTTAACGCTGATGTATCTCACTAGATCATGCCGTGCCGCTTGTTGCGAGTACAACATATTGTGATATAGTTGAATTTGTTCGTTGAGAACGATTCGCAACGACGGAACGGCGATATTTTAACGAGGGAGCGCAAATGAACCCGCTGGACTCATTAACTGGTACAATCATCTCAGGACTTGTGATCACGGTTGTCATGGTCATTCTAATCAACGCGATTGGTGCATAGGGACACGGGAACGGGAGACACAACATGGAACTCGATTACACCTGGTGGACCTTCTTCATTCGCTGGCTGCACGTGCTCAGCGGATTCATGTGGATCGGCCTGCTCTGGTATTTCAACTTCGTGCAAACACCGAGCATGCCCAAAATTCCGGATGAGCAGAAACCTGCGGTATCCAAGGTCATCGCACCTGCCGCGCTGTTCTGGTTCCGCTGGGCCGCTTTAGCCACAATCGTATTTGGCCTGATCTTGGCCCACATGAACGGATATTTGGCTGAAGCTCTCAGCCTTGGGCTCTCGGACAACGTTGCCAAACATTCCGCTATCGGATTTGGCATGTGGATGGGTCTCATTATGGCCTTCAATGTCTGGTTCATAATCTGGCCAAACCAGAAGAAAGCTCTGGGCATGGTTGAAGTGTCCGACGAAGAGCGCCCCAAAGCGGCACGCCGTGCCGGGGTCACCTCGCGCGTCAACACAATGCTTTCGATCCCCATGCTCTACGCCATGGTGGGCGCCCAGAACATCTACTGATCGATACTTCAAACGATCCAAGGGGAACGGGGGTCTTCGGACCCCCGTTTTCTATTGAGACGCCCCGTCTTCTCGTGCGCTCACGAGTTCCAGGATGAAGGCATCCCGACGTTATTCTATGGCGATGAGGGCCGCGGCAGCCTTACGTTCCTCAGACAGCAGCACATTCCACGTTCGGCAGGCCGCACCAGTGTCCATGGGCTCGACAACAATCCCGTGTTCTCTGAGGCCCATGCGGATCTCGTCAGCGACGTAGGCCATCTCGTTTCCGCAACCCACGAGCAATACGTCTACGCTCTCCGCCTCATTTCGAATGTCGGTGAAATGGTCGCCGGAAATCTCAGAGAAACTGGATACCGGCCAGGAGAGGACGTGTTCCGGGAACACCAGAACGGATCCGACATACTGCTTGTCTGCGATGAAAAAACCGCCGCCGCCGTACCGCTGGATAATCTGGCGTCCTGACGGAATTTGCGGAGTGATGTCCATGCTTAGGCCGTATCGGCGGCTGAGTCCTCATCTTCATTGGGGCTTTCACCCATGGCATCACGGCGCAGACCGACGTAGATCAACAGCGGAGCTGCGATGAAGATCGAAGAGTAAGTCCCAACGATGACACCCCAGATCATCGCGAAGGTGAATCCTTTGATCACGGCACCACCGAAGAAAAACAATGTCAGGAGGGCGATCAGCGTCGTCGCCGAAGTCATTGTTGTACGGGAAAGCGTATCGTTGATGCTGACGTTCAAGAGTTCCGTCAGCGGCATCTTTCGGTACTTCCGAAGATTTTCCCGAATTCGGTCGTACACCACCACCGTGTCGTTCACCGAATAGCCCACAATCGTCAGGATGGCGGCAATAATCGAGAGATTGAACTCCAATCGCGTCAGCGCAAACACGCCGATCGTCAAAACGACATCGTGGACGAGCGCCATTACCGCGCCGACCGCAAACTGCCATTCAAAACGAAACCAGATGTAAACAAGCATCGCGATGACCGCCAACACACTTGCGAGTGTCCCTGCCCGCACCAATTCCGCGCTTACTTTTGGTCCGACAAATTCGACCCGGCGATATGAGATCTCCCCTGCAATTTCTTTGGAGAGCGCCTCCTTGACCGCGGCGACCGCACGCTGCTGAGCAGTTGAATCGCCCGGTTGCCGCTCAATCCGGACGAGCACTTCTGTATCTCTGCCAAATTCCTGAAGGGCGACTTCACCGAGATCCAGCCCAGATAATGCACCTCGCATAACGCTGAGGTCGGCGGGCTCAGGCGTGCCAACCTCGATCAAGATCCCGCCTTCAAAATCGATGCCGTAATTCAATCCCGTGGTCACAAAAAGAAATGCGGACGCGACAAACAGGAATGCCGAAAGGACGAACGCCTTCAGACGTTGATTCAGAAATCCAATGTTCGTCTTGGCAGGTACGAGTCTGAGCCGGATCATCGTGCTCTGCCCCTCAGATCGGCAGAGCGGCAGGACGCCGCTGTCTTAACCACTGGGCGATCATCAGACGCGCAACCGTGATTGCCGTGAACAACGATGTCATGATGCCGATTGCCAGCGTCACGGCGAACCCTTTGACGGGTCCCGAGCCGAATTCAAAAAGGAGAATTGCGGCGATCAACGTCGTCACGTTGGCATCGATAATCGTCGTCAATGCCCGCCGATATCCCGCCTCGACGGCCGCAAAGGGCGTCTTCCCTGTCCGCAACTCCTCGCGAATGCGTTCGAAGACAAGAACGTTCGCATCAACAGCCATACCAATGGTCAGTACGATTCCGGCGATGCCGGGCAGTGTCAGCGTGGCCTGCAACACCGATAGCGCCCCGGCAATCAACGCGATGTTGACCAGTAGAGCGATGTCAGCGGCCAATCCGAACAGACCGTATGCCAAGGCCATGAAGATCATGACGAATACGAAGGCCAACACACCCGCAATTTTTCCGGCCCGAATCGAATCAGCACCCAGGCCCGGCCCGACCGTACGTTCTTCGAGGATTTTAAGCGGTGCGGGCAAGGCACCAGCCCGCAGCAGGACTGCCAGATCATTGGCCTGTTGAACCGTGAAGTTCCCCGTAATGATCCCAGAGCCACCGAGGATCGGCTCGCGGATTTGCGGGGCGCTTATTACCTTGCCGTCGAGGACAATGGCGAGCGGCCGACCCACGTTGTCCTTTGTCACATCCCCGAAACGCTTACCGCCGACAGCATCGAACCTGAAGCTCACAACAGGCCGGCCCTGGTCATACGTCGGTTGTGAATCGACCAGGTTCTCACCACTCACGTACACACGCTTTCGGACGACATATTGCGCCGCGCTGTCTTCCTGCGTGTCCGCCTCCAACAACACAGAGCCCGGTGGTATTCTCCCGCGCCGCGCGTCCTCAACAGTCGTCGTTGTATCCAGAAGACGGAAGGTCAGTTTTGCGGTTTTGCCGAGCAAGCGCTTGATTCGCTCCGGGTCTTTGACCCCAGGCAACTGCACCAGAATTCGGTCCTCGCCCTGACGTTGAATTGTGGGCTCGCGCGTGCCCACTTCGTCGACCCGCCGGCGCACAATTTCGATGGACTGCTCCACCGCCGCCTTCTTGCGATCACGAACGGCCTGTTCCGTCAGTGTGACGCTCACCAAGCCAGCTGAGTCTGCCGAAACCTCAATATCGACACCGCCGCCCTGGCCAAAAATATCAGGCGCCATCGGATTTCCCAGTTCGCGAATCAGTTCGACGGCCCGATCGATGCGATCTTCCTGCCGAATTCTCACATTCACGGTCTGAGAATCCGTCACGCCGAGGCCTGTGTAGCCAATTCGCTCCTGGCGCAATTCAGCTCGAATCGAATCGACCAGCGACTCCAGCCTCTCGACCACGACTGCATTGATCTCTACCTCCAGCAGAAGGTGGGAGCCTCCCTGCAGATCCAGTCCGAGGTTGATCTGTTTATGCGGAAGCCAGGATGGCAGTCGCTCTGCAGCCTGTTCCGAAAAGAAATTGGGTGCAGCAAATGCAACGCCCATCAGGCATAACACCATGACGAGCGCGACTTTCCATTTCGCGAAATAAAGCATCAGCCGGCCTGAACTTACCTACCCAGCCTACTCACTCTTTTTGCGTCCGAACCCAAAAAAGGAACCGAGGAGGCCACCACCACCCTGTGACGATTGACTGCCTGTCGCTGAGCCGCCTTTGACTGGTTCTGTCTTGCTGCGGACATCGGAGAGCGTTCCCTTGACGACCTGAACACGAATGTTGTCCGCGATCTCAACGGTAATATCGTCGGTTTCACCGACCTTCGTCACTTTCCCTACGATTCCGCCTCCGGTCACGACAACGTCACCTCGGCGCACCGCCTCGACCATTTCCCGATGCTGCTTCACCTTCCGTTGCTGCGGTCGAATAAGCAGGACGTAGAAAACGACAAAAATAATGATGAGCGGCAAGAGGCCTTCAAAGAGGCCTGGGCCCCCTCCTGCGGCCTGGGCATAGGCAGGAGAAATCAACATGAACGATCCCCGACAAATTGGCGCGAATTCGCGCGGACTATAGCTTTACGCCCCGGATATGCAAACCGCACCTTCCTGAAATAGGTCGGCAAGTGTCCCAAGGCAACAAAGGTTTTCGAAACGCAGGATAGAATGCGTCTCTCCAGCGGCGGATTCTGAATTCATTCGGTGCCCGAACACATCCGGCCCGAATGGCCTGGAAGGTGAAGCGATGAGCAGCGAACAATCGGCACATATCCGGCATGAGAGAGGTCATCAATCACTGAATCTGGTTGCCAAAGGCCGATAAACTCCAACGAAATCATACTCATGTAGTCACAAATGAGACGGCGGAGCTTCTTGTCTCAATCCATGGCGGTGGCGAGTGCTGCAACCCTTGGGTCGAAGTGGTCCCTGGCTGGCGCGAAGTCGAGGTTTCGATTGCCCGATGAATCGGAACCGCATGAGCGTACTTTCATGCAGTGGCCGGTTAGTCATGCAGTTCATCCGGACGACACTTTCCGAAGCACGCTCCAACAAGCAATAGCGGATGTCGCCAATACCATCGCTGAATTCGAACCGGTCGTCATGTTGATGGATGGCCGGTATGAGAGCGCTTCTCGCGAGATGCTTGGCCAACACGAGGTGATCTGGCACATATCGACAGACGATCTCTGGTGCCGTGACTCCGGGCACATATTCGTTACGAACGAGACTGGCGACATTGCCATCGCGCATATCAAGTTCAACGGTTGGGGAAACAAGCAGGTCCATCCCCATGATGGACGAATTGCCGAGCGCATCGCGAAACGTCTCGGAATTCCATTGATAGAGTCGGGCATTGTGGGTGAGACCGACGGCGACGACACCCTTCTGGCGCATGAAAGCAGTTGGGTTAATCCCAATCGCAACAGTATCAGTCGGGATGTGATCGAGG
>DEBC01000011.1:0-19302 GCA_002348365.1 Alphaproteobacteria bacterium UBA2966
TCTACATAAAATCATCTCCGATGAGCAGAACCAGTAGTGAACAAAAGCCGGTATTCTGGGAACTTTTCCGTTCCCAAAAGTGGAAACTTAGTAAACCTGCGCTGTCCTATATCCTCTTAAGCCATTGATATAAATGGTCGGGGAGACAGGATTTGAACCTGCGGCCCCCGGCTCCCAAAGCCGGTGCTCTACCAGGCTGAGCTACTCCCCGCGTAACGCGAGACCCGCCGCTGAGATACACCAAGTCAGTTCACGCGGCAAGGAATTGCATGGGGATTCGGACGAATGAGCTTGTCGCGCTGCTTCCGCCATGTCGGACGCCCCCGCGGATCTTGAGGCACCAACTGAAATTATTAATCTATTACATTAATAAAAATACCTTAACTTACTGACAATATTCTATTTTACTATCTAGGTGTTTTACACATCACCTGTCGAATCGAGGCTCTCCCCGCAGTTTGTAATTGCCGGTCGCCGTCAGGATCGTCCGCCCCTCAACAGTCAGAAGGCCTCGGGCGAAGACGACGGACCGGGTGGCCTTTACCACCTCACCTCGCCCCTCGAGCCAATCACCGATCCGGGCCGGCGCCACGAAATCGGAAACAATGCGAATGCTGGCACCAGATCGCCCCGCATGCCGGTAGCTGGTCGTACCCATGATAACGTCCACAAATGACATCAGAACACCGCCGTGGACCACGCCGCCCAGGTTGGTGTGCTTCTCTTCCACCATAATGGCGCGCACGAACGACCCGTCATCATCCTCCCGCTCGTACACCGGCCCCAGAAGCTGGCCAAACGACGAGGGCTTTGCGATGGGCGCGAAACCCTCAGGAATTTCCGGCGAATCGGCCATCTCAGCGTGAATTCCTTGCACCTGGGCCGTTGTAGACGACACGATCGCCCGGGCGCAGCCCGAGACGCGAGGCCGTGCCTGCGTTGACTTCGAGCACGGCCACTACCGGGCCCTCCGATGCCACCGTGACCAAAGACAGTGGAATGGTGCGCTCGGCAATGCGGGTGATTCGCCAGTCGGCACCGATAAAAATCATATCCAGCGGGATGTAGGTATTGCGCATCCACATAGCGACATTCCGGGCGTTCGTGTAGGTGAACAACATCCCCGCGGTGGGCGCCAGCGATTGGCGGTACATGAGTCCCCGCGCCTGTTCCTCAGGTGTCCGCGCAACCTCAATCTCAAACCGGTGTTCGCCATTTGCCGAAACGATCAGGAGCTCGGAGTCCATCATGCCTGACGGGCCGGCATGAACCTGAACAGCAACACCTACCAGTAGCGCCAGCGCTGCAGCCATCCATGGCGCTCGGAGCCCGGCAATCTGCAGCCAGTTTCCGCGAAGAAATTCGCCGTCGTTCCACATGGCCGCAAGACTACGGATAACCGATGAGGAGTAAACAGGCCAAGCGGCCATGGCGCATACTTTGAACGACGTCATCGAGGACCTATAATTGGCGCGTCACTAGGGGGAGCCGCCTGCCGCGGCTGAGAGGTCTCGACAACCGGGACGACCCCAAGAACCTGACCCGGGTCATGCCGGCGTAGGGAAAGGTGTCTCATGGCAAACGGCAGCGGTTTAACGAGCGGCAACCTTCGGGAGCAGGCCCCGGCAATCCAAGTCCGGAACGCGAGGCTACGATTTGGCTCCACCGTTCTCTTTGAAGACTTGTCCGTTGACCTCGTCGCCGGTGAAATCACCTGTCTGCTCGGACTCTCCGGAATCGGAAAATCAAGTCTTTTGAAACTGCTGGCGGGCCTCGGTCCTGAGCTTGAAAGCGGATCAGTCCACGCCTCAGACGGAAGATCGCTCAACGATCGAATCGCCTATATGGACCAACGGGATCTCTTGTTGCCCTGGCTCGACGTCCTGGACAACGTCACTCTCGGTGCCCGCCTGCGTGGCCATCCACAGGACCGAAGCCGCGCCACCGATCTGCTGCGTGACGTGGGGCTGGCAGGCCGGGAACATGACCGACCCGCAGTCCTGTCCGGTGGCATGCGGCAGCGGGCCGCTCTCGCCCGTACGCTGATGGAGGACCGCTCGATCGTCCTGATGGATGAGCCGTTCTCAGCACTTGACGCGCTCACACGCTTGCAATTGCAGGACCTTGCCGGGCGCCTGTTGCAGGATCGGACCGTTTTGCTCGTCACCCACGATCCCATCGAAGCCGTGCGACTCGGCCATCGCGTACACGTCATGTCCGGCCAGCCAGCTCGGATCGACTCTGTGATGGCCCTTTCCGGCGCACCACCGCGTAACCCGGTGGATGCGCAGGCCGCCGCACATTATCGCGACATCATGGGCCATCTCCACCAGGCAAATCCGGGGCACGACGGGGACAAAAGCGCATGACAGACCGATTATCGTTCATTTTTCGAGCGCTGGTGACTGTGTGCGGATTGGGTGTGCTGTGGCAGGCCATCGTCTGGATCACGCAGTCCCCTCCCTACATCCTGCCGGGCCCGCTGCCGGTTCTGCGCGTGATCGCTACGCGAATGGATTTTCTCGCGCCGCACGCCGCTGTGACCGTCACCGAAATCCTGCTGGGACTGCTGCTTGGAACAATTCTCGGCGTCACCAGCGCCATTTTGATTCACCAGCTACGACCGGCTCGGCGCTGGCTGTTCCCGCTCCTCGTCATCTCCCAGGCCATTCCGGTGTTCGCGATCGCACCGGTTCTGGTTTTGTGGCTCGGATACGGGATGGCATCCAAAGTCGCCATGGCCACACTGATCATTTACTTCCCGGTCACAGCGAGCTTCATGGATGGCTTGCGGCGCACCGAATCGGGATGGCTCGACCTCGCCACAACGATGATTGATGACGAGCGAAGGTGCACGTGGGCGGTGCTCTGGCACATCCGGATTCCAGCTGCGCTTCCGGCATTGGCGTCGGGATTGCGAGTCGCAGCGGCCGTGGCTCCGATCGGTGCCGTGGTTGGCGAGTGGGTCGGCGCCAGTGCCGGCCTCGGGTACGTCATGCTGCATGCAAACGGCAGAATGCAGATCGACCTGATGTTCGCGGCTTTGATCGTTCTCAGTCTGTTTGCCCTGGCGATCTATTCCGCCGTTGATGGCCTGTTGCGGCGCGCGCTGCCCTGGCAACCGGACAGTGCGCCGACAGACACCGATATGCCGGCCCGATCCAAACCCTCTTGAGCTTCAATCGTCGCATTACGGAGGCTATTCATGTTTCGCAAACTGACCCGCATTCATCCGGAGAAGGCAGGAAAGAGCCGTCTCCGGCGCCTCATCGCCGCTGCGCTTGCCACGCTCCTGCCTGCACTCACGGCTCCCGGCACGGCCGCTGCGCAAGACCGCCTGACGATCCTGCTCGACTGGTTCGTCAATCCCGATCACGCACCGCTCTTCGTTGCCCAGGAAGCGGGCTACTTCAAAGACGCCGGTCTGGAAGTCGAATTGATCGCTCCCGCCGACCCCAACGATCCACCGAAACTGGTCGCAGCCGGCAAGGCCGATGTTGCAATTTCCTATCAGCCTCAGCTCCACATCCAGGTTGATCAGGGACTGCCGTTGCGGCGTATCGGAACCCTGGTTTCGACTCCCCTCAATTCTCTGGTGGTGATGGCGGACGGGCCCATCAAATCGATCGCAGACCTCAAGGGCCGCAAAATCGGTTTCTCGGTTGGAGGCTTCGAAGATGTCCTGCTCAAGGCAATGCTGGAGCGCCATGGCCTGAGCCTGAAGGACGTCGAGCTGATCAACGTCAATTTCTCGCTGTCGCCTTCCATCATCAGCGGTCAGGTCGACGCTGTGATTGGAGCGTTTCGTAACTTCGAACTCAACCAGATGGATATTGTCGGCAAGCCCGGACGCGCGTTCTACATCGAAGAGGAAGGGGTCCCCAGCTACGACGAACTGATCCTGGTCGCCCATGCCGATAAACTCTCTGATCCTCGCCTGCGGCGGCTCATCGATGCCATCGAGCAGGGAACGCAATTCCTCATCAATCATCCAGAGGAAAGCTGGAAGATGTTCCTCAAGGGACACGGTGATCTCGATGATGAATTGAACCGGCGCGCCTGGCGGGACACCCTGCCCCGCTTTGCCTTGCGACCCGCCGCGCTCGACGGTGGCAGATATGCGCGGTTCGCCAAATTCCTGGCCCGCCACGGCATGATCAAATCCGCCCGCGCCGTGTCCGACTACGCCATTGAACTAGCGCCCCTGGATTAGCGGACCGGCATGTCGCACGCAGGTGCAGCCACAGGTCAAATCATGTGAGATCTGTATCGCTGCTCAGTCGAGTTCGATTTCGGCGACCTGAGGTCCTTTCGGTCCCTGGCCCGTACGCACGCGCAGAAGCTGTCCCGGTTTCAAGTCATCGAACCCGATTCTGCGCAACGTCTTGATATGTATGAATATATCCTGCGTGCCTTCGCCACGCGTGACGAACCCGTAGCCCTTCTCGACATTGAACCACTTCACCATCACTTCGAAGAAGTCGCCCTCTGCCTCAAGCGCCGGATGCCGGGGGTCATCATTGTCGCCTTCCTGCGGAACAGAGCCAGGCTGAATGGCCGTGCTGGCATCGACGTCGATGATGCGTATGGCTTGAAGGCCTTTCGGTCCCCGGACCGCCTCGCAAACGACAGTCGCTCCCTGTTCCACGCCCTCGTGTCCTGCCTGACGCAGGGCAGAGAGGTGGATGAAGACATCGCCGGAATTATCATCTGGTGTTAAGAAGCCGAAGCCTTTGGCGGCATTATACCACTTTACGCGACCACTGATCTCAACGCTTTCCGGATGTGATTCCCCCGCAAGCTGATCCTGTTCCCCCATGGCAGGACCTCACCAAATTCAGAACAAGACAAAGGCTATCATGTTTGCAACACGACCACAAACGCGGGCTGACGCCCCAAGAGCGGTTGTCCGGCCACGGCAGAACGCAACTAAGCGTATGCGGAACCTCGATTTCTGCTGGATCACGACCGTTCAGCATATTATCGTCTGCAATTTCGTCCGGGCAACAAATTGTCCGGGTATTTTGGGGCCGTCGGCTGTAATGGGTGGCACAATACCACCCGATAATAACGTTGTGTGCAGGGGGGGGACGACGCCGTGTTGCATGCCATCAGTCTATCCGCTGTCCTGTTCGGGACGTGGCTGCTGTTGTCCGGCTATTTCACGACACTGCTGATTTCGTTCGGCATCCTGTCCCTGGCCATCGCCGTGGGCATTGCGCTCCGGATGGATGTCGTCGATCACGAAAGCCATCCAGTACACCTGACATGGCAAATACCGGCTTACTGGGTCTGGCTGCTGATCGAGATCATCAAAGCCAACATCGATGTGACCAAGACCATTCTCGGTATTGGGGATCCCGCGACACCGACTGTCATAAACGTCAAGCCGAGCCAGCGCACCGAACTGGGCCAAGTCATCTATGCCAACTCCATCACCCTGACGCCCGGAACCATCTCCGTCGAACTGGAAGACGGTGAGATCATGGTTCATGCGCTGACCAAGGGCTCTGCGGACGACCTGGCCACGGGAGCAATGGATCAGCGTGTTACCCGGATGGAGGGCGGCGCCTGATGCTCGCGTTCGTCACAATCGCCATCCTCCTCACCATGGCGTTGGCGCTGATCCGCGCGCTTCGCGGACCCACGGTGTTCGACCGCATCCTCGCCGTGAGCATGGTGTCGACGAAGACCACACTGCTGATTGCCGTCGTCGGATTCCTGTTCGGCCGACCGGATTTCCTGGATATCGCCCTGCTCTATGCACTGATCAATTTCGTGGGCGCCATCGCCGTCCTCAAATTCTACAAGTACGGCAGTTTGGGCTTGGCGTCGCACCTCGAATCAGTCCCTGCTCCGCCCGAGCCCCAGGACTCCGGATCGTCAACCGAGAAGCCAGCGTCATGATCGACGGCATCGTGGAATATCTGGCCTTTGGCATGCTCGGTGTGGGTGCTGTGTTCGCCGTCATTGGCGGAATTGGCGTGCTCAAGTTCCCCGATTTTTACACGCGCCTGCACGCCGCAAGCGTGACCGATACGATGGGCGCCTGGTTGATCCTCGGGGGCCTCATGTGCCTTGCCGGTTGGACTTTGGTCTCAGCGAAGCTCGCGATGATCCTGTTTTTCCTGTTCATGACAGGACCGACGGCGACGCACGCATTGGCGAAAACAGCCTGGTATGCCGGCGTCAAGCCGCTGACTACCGATCCGCCAGAAGAGTCTGAAGGGGCGCCGCCATCGAAGCCCTAATCAACATCGTGCTGCTGGCCTTTCTGGCGATTATTTCGCTGGCGATCATGCGCCTGAGAAACCTGTTCGGCGTCGTCATGCTGGGCGGAATCTACAGCCTTCTGATGGCCTCGATTTTCGTCATCCTCGATGCCGTCGATGTGGCCTTCACCGAAGCCGCCGTCGGCGCGGGCATCTCCACAATCCTGATGCTCGGAACTCTGGCGCTCACGACGAGCCGCGAGAAGATTCCGATGCATACGCCGCTTCTTCCCCTGGTGGTGACCTTCGTGACCGGAGCCATGCTCGTGTACGGCACCTGGGACATGCCGGCGTTCGGCAGCGCTGAAGCCCCACCAAACCAGCACGTCGCGCCGTACTACCTCGAGCAGGGTATGGTGGAGACAGGCGTCCCCAACATCGTGACGGCGGTACTGGCGAGCTACCGCGGGTATGACACACTGGGCGAGCTGGCGGTGATCTTCACTGCCGGGATCGGGGTACTGCTTCTCTTGGGACGGCGACGTGACCCGGCCCGCGTGCCCGCCAAATCCGAATTCGCATCCAAGAATTCTGCCGGCGGCACAGAGACGACCTCAGCCACAGAAGAGAACAAATCGTGTTCCTCATCTGGAGGTACTGCGGCATGAGGCATCACGTCATCCTGCGGGTGGTCGCCAAGTTGAGCATCCCCTTCATTTTCCTGTTTGCGCTCTATGTGCAGTTTCATGGTGACTTCGGTCCCGGCGGTGGATTTCAGGCCGGCGTTATATTCGGTGCCGCTTTCATCCTCTATGCATTGATCTTCGGACTGGACAATGCACTCAAGGTTGCCCCGATCAATGTGGTGATCTTTTTCATCGCTGCCGGCTTGCTGTTGTTCGCGGGTGTCGGCGTTGCCGCGCTGCTTTACGGTGGGAAATTTCTCGACTATGGCGTTCTCGCCAGCGACTTTGTGGCGGGACAGCACCTGGGCATTCTCCTGGTCGAGTTGGGAGTCGGAATTACGGTTGCCGCGGTCATGATCGCGGTGTTCTTCACCTTTGCGGACCGGGGCCGATAGTCGTGGATTTCTTCCTCGGTCACTACAATTACTGGATCTTCATCTTCCTGATGATGCTGGGCTTCTATGTCGTGGTCGCCCGCGGAAACCTGGTCAAGAAGATCATCGGCCTGAATATCTTCCAGGCATCGGTATTCCTACTTTACATCTCGATCGGCAAGGTTCTGGGAGGCACCGCCCCGATCATCATCGACGGATATGGCACGGATCCCGTCATCTACTCCAATCCGCTGCCTCATGTTCTCATACTTACGGCCATCGTCGTCGGCGTCGCCACGACCGCTCTGGGGCTCTCTCTCGTGGTCAGGATCAATGAGGCCTATGGCACGATCGAGGAGGATGAGATCAGCGAGATGGATCGCGAACCATGATCGCTGCGCATTATCCCGCATTGCAGATCGCGCTTCCACTCATCGCGGCGCCGCTTTGCGTGTTGCTGCGCCGCGGCACGTGGGCCTGGCTGGTTACGGTCGCCGTTTCGTGGACCGCGCTGTACGTCTCCGTACAGCTCTTGCTCCAAGTCCTGGCATCAGGGCCCATTTCATACGAATTGGGTGGCTGGGCCGCACCCTGGGGAATTGAATATCGCGTTGATTCAGTTAACGCGTTTGTCCTTTTGATCGTGTCGGGCATATCCGCGATTTCTGCGCCCTATGCCTACAAGTCCGTGATCCACGAAATCCCTGAACACCAGCACTACCTGTTCTATTCAGCCTATCTGCTCTGCCTCACAGGATTGCTCGGCATCGTCATTACCGGCGACGCCTTCAACGTGTTCGTGTTTCTCGAGATTTCTTCACTCTCGTCGTATGTGCTGATCAGCCTGGGAAAAGACCGCAAGGCGGTGACGGCGGCCTATCAATACCTGGTGATGGGAACCATCGGCGCCACCTTCTTCCTGATCGGTGTTGGCCTCATCTATGCGATGACGGGTACGCTGAACATGGCGGATATCGCCAATCGCATCGACCAGGTTCAAAACACCAGGACGGTGCTCGCTGCCTTCGCATTCATCACGGTCGGGCTGGGGCTGAAACTCGCTCTGTTTCCCCTGCATCTCTGGCTGCCCAACGCCTATGCCTATGCCCCCTCTGTGGTGACGGTATTCCTGGCGGCGACCGCCACGAAGGTTGCCATCTACACAATGTTGCGTTTCGTATTCACACTGTTCGGAACGGACTTCGCACTCGACGTCACGCTGCTGGCGGAATTCCTGATGGCCCTCGCCCTAGTCGGCGTTTTTGCGGCCTCGATCACCGCGATCTTCCAGAACAACATCAAGCGAATGTTGGCGTACTCCAGCGTCGCCCAGGTCGGATACATGATGCTGGGTGTCAGCTTCTTCTCCGTCACGGGACTGACGGGTGGAATCGTCCATCTGTTCAATCACGCGATGATGAAAGGTGCGCTCTTCATGGCTCTGGGCGCGATCTTTTTCCGGGTGGGGTCCGTGCATATCGACCGCATCCGCGGACTGGGCAAGCAGATGCCCTTCACCATGTTCGCGTTCGTAATCGGAGGCCTGAGCCTCATCGGCATTCCGCTGACCGTTGGATTCATAAGTAAGTGGTACCTGATTCTGGCGGCGCTGGAACGCGGCTGGTGGCCGATCGCCGGTCTCGTATTGCTGAGCTCATTGCTCGCAATCGTCTATGTCTGGCGCGTGGTCGAAGTGGCTTATTTCCGAGACCCGCCGACAAATCACCCGAAGGTCACGGAAGCACCGCTCAGCCTGCTCGTTCCGACGTGGATTCTGGTTCTGGCCAACATCTACTTCGGTGTTGATACCACCCTCACGGTCGGTGTTGCGGATACCGCGGCCAAGGTCTTGCTGGGGCTCGGCCAATGACGGGTGAGTTGGCCATGATTGTTGCGATCCTGGTGCCACTCGCCGGCGCGGGTCTGATCGCCGCATCGCACCGTCACCCCAACCAGCGTGAAGCTGCGACCCTGGTTACGGCTTCAGCACTGTTCATCCTTGTGCTCTCTTTGCTCTTGCCCGTGATGGAGGGGGAGCGCCCAGCAACAACCCTTTGGCAAATCCTGCCAGGGCTTTCGATTGCGCTCGAAATCGAACCGTTGGGCATGGTGTTCGCGCTCGTGGCGAGCTTCCTGTGGATCGTCACCTCCGTCTACTCGATCGGCTACATGAGGGGACATCACGAGGAGAATCAGACTCGTTTCTACGTCTGCTTTGCCGTCGCCATTTCGAGCGCCATCGGCGTCGCTTTCTCAGCGAACATGTTCACGCTGTTTATCTTCTACGAAGTGCTGACTCTTTCGACGTACCCGCTGGTTACACACCATGGGACCGACGAAGCACGCCGCGGTGGGCGTACATATCTCGGCCTGCTGCTTCTAACGTCGATCGCTTTCCAGCTCCTTGCCATCGTATGGACATGGTCCGTGGCCGGCACGCTCGATTTCTCGGCAGGCGGGATCCTCGCGGAAAAGGCGAGCCCTGTCGTGTTGGGCGTCCTATTCGTGCTCTACATGTTTGGGATTGGCAAAGCCGCGCTGATGCCTTTCCACCGGTGGCTCCCGGCCGCAATGGTGGCTCCGACCCCCGTTAGTGCCCTGCTGCACGCGGTGGCAGTCGTGAAAGCCGGCGTGTTCACCGTGGTCAAGGTAACCGTCTACATCTTCGGCGCAGACCTGTTGGCAGGTCTCGAAGCCAGGCAATTGATACTCTTCGTCGCTAGCTTCACCATTATCGGCGCCTCACTGGTTGCAATGCGCCAGGATAACCTGAAACGGCGTCTTGCCTACTCTACGGTCAGCCAGCTGTCATATGTGGTGCTGGGTGCCTTGCTTATCACCGACTCAAGTATCATCGGTAGCGGCATACACATTGCCATGCATGCATTTGGCAAAATCACGCTGTTCTTCTGCGCGGGCGCAATTCTGGTCGCCGCACATAAAACCAACATTAGCGAAATGGACGGGCTCGGCTGGACCATGCCGGTGACGATGCTCGCCTTCCTCATCGGCGCGCTCAGCATCATCGGACTACCCCCACTGGGCGGCTCATGGAGCAAGTACCTGATGATCTTGGGCGCGGCCCAGTCCGAGCAATACATTTTTGTGGTGGTGCTGATGGTTAGCACGCTTCTAAACATCGCTTATCTCATCCCGCCAGTTGTCCGCAGCTTCTTTGTGCTTCCAGGGAACACGTCCGGGGCTAGACCCCAAATCAATGAGGCCCCGGCGGCATGCCTCGCCGCGATATGCGTCACCGCTGCCGGTTCAATCGCACTATTCTTCTTTGTTGATTCGCTATACGCCCTGCTCGAACCAATCGTTATGGTCCCAGGATGACAGGCCTATGACCCAGGACACCCCTCAACAGCCGAAGCCGGCATCTGGTTCTCCGAAGCACACGCCTTCGGACAACAAGGAACGGGTGTATTGGCTCGACCAAACGAAAAATGTGGACAAGGTCTTTTACGGACTCTGCGTCCTGTGTGGGCTTTCGGTGGCTGGTGACCTGCTCATCCATCGCCACGTGATCCTCGAAATCGAAGCCATTTTCGCGTTCTACGGCTTCTACGGCTTCGTTGCCTGCGTTGGCCTGGTTTTGGCGGCGAAAGAACTGCGCAAGTTCCTCAAGCGCAAAGAGAATTACTACGACGATGACAGCTAGCGCACTCGCACACTCCGTTCCCCCCGGTTTGGTGATGTTAATCGGGGCGCTGTTGATTCCGCTGTTCCGCGGACACATTCGAAGTGCCTACATGCTCGCGCTTCCGGTCATCGGCCTGCTGCAACTTCTCTTACTCGATTCCGGAACCCATCTCAGCGTTCAAACACTTGGGCTTCAACTGGACCTATTGCGCGTCGATCAGCTTTCGCTGGTATTTGGATACATCTTCCACATCGCTGCCTTTGTCAGCGTCATTTACGCCCTTCACGTTAATGACGCGACGCAGCACGTTTCCGGTCTGACCTACGCGGGCGCAGCAACCGGTGCGCTGTTCGCTGGCGACCTTGTCACACTGTTTGTCTATTGGGAGCTCACCGCCGTAACGTCGGTGTTTCTCATCTTTGCCCGCAGGACGCCCAGCGCCTACCGCGCCGGCATGCGCTATCTGGTGATTCAGGTCGGTTCCGGCGTGCTCCTGCTGACCGGAATTATTCTTCACCATATTGATACGGGCTCAATCGCGTTTGATCACCTTGGCCTGGGCAGCCCCGCCACCGCGATAATCCTCGTCGCGTTCGGCATCAAGGCAGCGTTTCCGCTGCTGCACAATTGGCTGCAAGATGCTTATCCCGAAGCCACCGTCACTGGCACGGTGTTCCTGTCAGCATTCACGACGAAGCTTGCGATCTACGCGCTCACGCGGGGGTACGCTGGGACTGAGATCCTCGTCTGGATCGGCGTCACCATGACCGCGTTCCCGATCTTCTACGCGGTGATCGAGAACGATCTGCGGCGCGTGCTCGCCTACAGTCTCAACAACCAGCTCGGATTCATGGTGACGGGCATCGGCATCGGTACCGACATGGCTATCAATGGCACAGTCGCCCACGCCTTTTCACACATTCTCTACAAAGCTCTTCTGTTCATGTCGATGGGCGCAGTGCTCCACCGTGTCGGGACCATTAAGGGATCGGAATTAGGTGGGCTCTACAAGTCCATGCCTTGGACGGCAGCGTTCTGCATCGTGGGTGCCGCTTCGATCTCGGCGTTCCCTCTATTCAGTGGCTTCATATCCAAGGCGCTGATCATCACTGCGGCGGCTGAAAACGGCTACTTCATTTCCTGGCTCATCCTGCTTTTTGCCAGCGCGGGCGTCTTTCACCATTCCGGAATAAAAATCCCCTATTTCGCGTTCTTCGCACATGACTCGGGAAAGCGATGCGCCGAGGCACCGTGGAACATGCTGGTCGCGATGGGTATCGCCGCCGCCTTCTGCATCGGAATCGGTGTCTATCCCGCACCGCTATACGAGATACTTCCGTTCCAGGTCGATTTCGCGCCGTATACTCCAACCCACGTTCTCACCCAGCTCCAGCTACTGCTGTTTTCAGCCCTCGCCTTTGCCGTCCTAATCAGATACGGCGTCTACCCACCCGAGCTGCGTTCGACAAACCTCGACGTCGATTGGCTCTATCGCAGGTTGGGGCCCACACTGATCAAACGCGTCGTCGCCTGGATTGATCACTCCGCGCGTCTATTGAAAGAAGACACCAAGGGCCAATTGAAGGATTTCGTCGATGGCGTCACTCGCCATCACGGCCCCGAAGGCGCCATGGCACGAACATGGCCGACGGGCGCAACGGTGTTGTGGGTCGCGATCCTATTGGGCGCATTCCTCATCGCATCCTTCTACGCATAGCCACCTGAAAGCGAACGGGACCACGACATTGAAGTGGGATTTCGAAGACAAGGTTGCCGTGATCACCGGCGCGGGCAAGGGTATTGGTGCAGCAGTCGCACGCGGCATCGTCGACGGCGGCGGCCGGGTCGCCGTTCTCGATATCGACGTCGCTTCCGGTGAAGAGGTTGCCGCCGAGTTGGGAGAAGCCGGCAAGTTCTTCAAAGCCGACGTCACGGACCGCAAAAGCACTTCGGCCGCGATCAACCAAGCCGCGGATCACTTGGGAGGCCTCGATATCCTTGTGAACAATGCCGGCGTGGTGAGCCGCCATACGATTGCGAACATGCCGCCCGAGAACTGGGATCGCACAGTATCTATCAATCTGACCGCCGTATTCGATTGCACCCAAGCGGCGTTACCACACCTCAAGGCGCGTGGCGGAGGCGCCATCGTGAACATCTGCTCGATTTCGGGATACCGATTCTCTCTGATCGGTGGAGTCGACTACACCTCGACCAAATGGGCTGTGCGCGGCCTGACACGGCAATCCGCCTTCGAACTCGCCCAATACGGAATCCGGGTCAATGCGCTCTGCCCCGGCCCGACGTTGACCCCTCTCGTCCATGGTTCCATGACTCAGGAAGAGATTGACCGCTCGGCCAAGAACTTTCCCCTGGGCAAATGGGTTGATCCACAGGATATCGCGAATGGCGCGCTATTCCTGGCGAGCCCGGCATCGCAAATGTGTACCGGTACTGATCTGGTGATAGATGGCGGATTTTTGCTGGCGGGGACACAGCCGATTGAAGACTACATGGATGTCCGGGGCGACGTGGCGGAGCGTGCCAAATAGGACAGGGATACCTGCGCCCGTTCACGGAAGCAGTCCCCGCCCAACCTAACCTGACAACGGAATAGCGATTCTGGCACCTTCCGTTCTCCCAGCTCATTGCGGCCTATGGGGCGGTGTGATTTCCAATTTTGCTGTAAATTCCGCAAATGGGTGACTACTTCACATTTCACACCGTGGCGACCACCCTGGTTGCACTGGCGCTGGGAGGAATGACGTTCTTCTCGTTCGCCTTGACGCCCTCGCTGTTTCTTCACCTGGACAAAGAGGTTGCGGGCCCACTCCTCGGCAACCTGTTTCCAACCTACTATCGACTGATCGCTGCAGTTTCGCTGATAGCCGCATTCCTCATCTGGTACCGCTGGGAGGCATGGGCACTGGGCGGGATTGTGCTTACCTCAGTTATCGCCTGGCTCTACCTCGTTCCCGCGATCGAGCGTCTGCGACCGGGGCGTGAAGCGGGCGGTGCTGAGGCGACGTCTCGGTTCGGGCAACTTCACGGCCTCAGCGTTGTTCTCAACCTCGCCCAGATCGCCGTTCTATTCGTCATATTCTTCAGGCTCATTCGCTGATGCGTCCATCGATTGCCATCCCTGTCGTCGTCATGGCGCTATTCGTATCGGCATGTGCGCCGTCATCTCCCTGGAGGACCACCAGCGGTGCCGGCCACGACCTCGTCGGGCAGATCTGGGATGTGCGGGAGAACCGGTTCGTGACGGAAATGGAAGTATTTGATCGGGCCTCCGTTGCCGAGTTCGTCCTGCTCGGTGAAAAGCACGATAATCCGGATCACCACATCTTGCAGTCCAAGGTTCTCGCGGCCATGGTCGAGCGAGGCCGAAGACCCGTCGTCGGTTTCGAGATGCTGACCACGGACCAGGCACCGGCGCTCTCTCAATACCTCGAGAATCATCCCCGTGACGCCGACGGGCTCGGCAACGCCATCGGGTGGGAGGCCAGCGGGTGGCCAGCCTGGGCACAGTATCAGCCGATTGCCGAGGTGGCGCTGCAGGCAAGCCTGCCGCTTGCCGCCGTCAGTCCATCCCGTGAGATCACGGGCGAGATCAGAAAGAAGGGCCTGGACGCGCTCGATGCTCAGGTTGCAGTTCGTACCGCCTTGGATACCGAACCTGAACCCTCCGTTCAGAGTGCCATGGAGGAAGAAGTCATTGAGGCGCACTGCGGGTATCTGCCCGAACGGGTTGTCCCCGCCGTCGTCCGCATGCAGCGGGTACGGGACGCCCTTATGGCCGACAACTGGGCGTCGGCCGCGCGTCAGGCTGATGGCGGCGTGTTGATCACGGGCGCAGGGCACGCCCGTAATGATCGTGTACCGGCGGTCATGGCGCGTCTGCGTCCCGACGCCCGATCCCTGGCGGTCACGTTCCTCGAAGTCCAGAGTGAATGGACAATGCCAGAGTCCTATGCGGAACTCTTCGGCGCAGAGACGCTTCCATTCGATTTTGCCTGGTTCACGCCCAGGCTCGATGATCTCGATCCGTGCGAGAAGTTCAGCGCCAGTTTGAAGAGGTTGCAGATGAAAAAGTAACTGCGCCTGTTCATCCCCGTTTCTGGCCGGGCACCCACTTCACTCCGCGCCGACCGTCCGGTGTCCAATACTCCTTCTCGCCCTTCTTCGGTTTGGGCGTCAGGCCACGAGACTTCATTTCGTGCTCCTGGGCACGTTTGTCCAGATCCTCGAGTGAGAGACCACTTGTCGCGGCGGGCGTGGGAGTAATGGCCCGGCTCTCATAGGCAGACGTCAGCGCCTCAATGGCAAGTTCGGCGTTTCGCCCCTCTTCCTCCAAAGTCGTGTTGTACACGCCGTCCCGCTTAACGATCTCGAGCAACTCTTCGGCCGTGTGGTCACCGAATCTCTGTCAAATGATCAACAGAAAGGCTTCAACCCGCGCATTGGGCGCCAATGCTTTCAACTGCGGAGGCTCGTTCTCGAATACGTGGTAGATCGTAGGTTCCAACGGGCCGTATTCCGTGACAATGAAGGTTGCCGGCATCAGCTTACGGCCCTTGTTCACGGCCGCGTATTGCGCCTGCGAAAGATAGAGCAGGCGCTGCAGCTTTTGAGGAGCCAGACGTTCACCTGCAGATTCCGCGCGGTTCTGGAACCAGAACGCAACGTCCAGTGTCGATCGTATTGCCGGAGCCGTCATCTCAAAGCACTCACCAAACTACCGTCGGGCGGCGGTCATTATCGAGCGACCTTGCCCTCTCTGCAATCCAGGTTTGACACTCGGAATCAACGCTCCCGGCCACACTTGTCGCGCTCGAGTAGCGACGATAGGGTCGCGGAAACGATCACTAAGATTATTCGGCAGTGAAGGGGATACATCATGGACATGACGGGCGAGTACAACATTCCTGCCCCTCGGGAAAAAGTTTGGGAGGCGCTCAACGACGCGGAAATCCTCAAGGCCTCTGTTCCCGGCTGCGAAACTCTGGAGAAGGTATCGGACACCGAATTTACGGCGACGGTTATGGCCAAGGTGGGACCGGTTCGCGCGAAATTCAATGGCCGTGTGACGCTGTCGGATATGGACCCCCCAAATGGCTACACCATCTCCGGTGAAGGCCAGGGAGGTGCCGCCGGGTTCGGCAAGGGCGGTGCCAAGGTTTCATTGAGCGAGGGCGACGGAGGAACGGTCCTGCGGTACGAGGCGAATGCCTCGGTCGGCGGCAAAATGGCCCAGATTGGTTCGCGGGTCGTAGAAGGCGTCGCCAAGAAAATGGCTGACGACTTCTTCGCCACATTCGTCGAGCAGGTCTCCACGGGAGAGCCGGCACAGGCATCGGCTGCCCCCGAGACCGCGCCGGAGGTTGCCCCTGTAACCGGCGGCGGCCTTCCCGCCTGGGCCTGGGTCGTAGGACTTCTGGTCATCGTCGGGATCGGCCTCTATCTGTTCTCGTGACGCTGTCGGCGGTTCTGCACGAGTTCGAGAGGACCGCCACGAAACCGGACAATTACCTCGGGAATACCCCGACTCATCCCTTGACCTGAAATACCCGACGTCCGACACTGACGGGACAGGGAGGGTACGCCGACACATCAGTTTCGGCAGCGCTTTCACATGGAAATACGATTTGCGGATCTAGGGAGGATCACATGCCCACCGTTTCGCTTACGGTGAACGGCAAGGCAGTTTCGGCCGAAGTCGAAAACCGGACATTGCTGGTTCAATTGCTTCGCGAAAAACTTGGCCTCACGGGCACCCACGTCGGTTGTGACACCAGCCAATGCGGTGCCTGCGTCGTCCATATCAACGGGGATGCCGTCAAATCCTGCACCACGCTCGCGCTGCAGGTGGAGGGCGCCGATGTGACAACCATCGAAGGTCTGGCAACCAACGGGGAACTTCACCCCATGCAGGAAGCCTTTCGCGACAATCACGCCCTGCAGTGCGGGTTCTGCACGCCTGGCATGGTGATGTCGGCTATCGACCTGGTGAACAAGAATCCCAAACCCGACGAGCAGACAGTCCGGCACGAGCTTGAAGGAAATCTCTGTCGCTGCACGGGGTATCACAACATTGTCAAGGCGATCATCGCCGGCGGCGAGGCAATGGGAGGCTGACATGGCGGAAAACGGAATCGGTGCGCGTTCCCTCCGCAAGGAGGATGCGCGGTTTCTTAGGGGAACCGGACATTACGTCGACGATATAAATCGGCCCGGACAGGCTTATGCGGCGTTTGTTCGCTCACCCCATGCCCACGCCAAGATCAACAAAGTGGATACGTCGAAGGCCGCTGGAGCGCCCGGTGTGCTCGCTGTGCTCGCCGGCGATGACCTCGCTGCCGATGAAATCGGTGGCCTGATCTGTGGTTGGATGGTGACTGACAAGAATGGCGACCCCATGAAGGCGCCACCACACCCTGCCCTGGCACAGAGCAAGGTCAACTAGGTCGGTGAACACGTGGCCATCGTCATTGCCGACACACTTGCCGAAGGACGCGATGCGGCCGAAATGGTGGACGCCGATTACGAGGTCCTGTCGGCCAATGTACATCTGGATGCTGCAGACGCGGATGGCACGCCCTAGATCCACGACGATATTCCCAACAACATGAGCTACGACTGGGAATTGGGCGATGAGGCTGCCGTGGATGAGGCCATCAAGAATGCCTCCCACGTCACGACACTCGAGATCGTCAACAACCGGCTGATCCCAAACGCAATCGAACCGCGCGCGGCGATCGGCGAGTACGAACCGGCGAGCGACAGCTTCACGCTCTACACCACAAGCCAGAACCCGCATGTCGCACGCTTGGTGCTGTCCGCATTTTGCGCGATTGCTCCCGAGCACAAACTACGTGTGGTGGCGCCGGATGTAGGCGGCGGTTTTGGTTCCAAAATCTTTATCTATGCCGAAAAGACGGTCTGCACATGGGCCTCAAAGAAGGTTGGCCGTCCCGTAAAGTGGACGGCGGATCGCACTGAGTCATTCCTGTCGGATGCGCATGGACGGGACCATGTGACGACTGCCCAGCTGGCACTTGACGCCGACGGAAAATTCACTGCGCTCAAGGTCAACACGAAGGCAAGTATAGGCGCCTATTTGTCCACGTTTGCATCCTGTGTCCCGACTTATCTCTACGCCACACTCCTGGCCGGGCAGTACACAACACCGGTGATCTATTGCAACGTGAAGGCACTGTTCACGAACACAGCACCTGTGGACGCGTATCGAGGCGCTGGACGGCCCGAAGCAACCTATCTCATTGAGCGTCTGGTTGAAGTGGCTGCACATGAGACCGGGACCGATCCGGCGGAACTGCGAAGGACGAACTTCATTCCACCGGATGCTTTCCCGTACACCACACCTGTCGTGCTGGCGTACGATTCGGGCAGCTATGAGGCCGTCCTCGACAAGGCCTGCAACATTGTCGATTACAGCGGCTTCGCAAAACGCAAGGAAGAAGCCAAAAGTCGCGGCAAGCTGCGCGGTATTGGCTTCTCGAGCTATATCGAGGCCTGCGGTATCGCACCGCCGGCGGCGGTCGGCTCGCTCGGCGCCGGCGTCGGACTGTGGGAAAGCGCCCAGGCGCGTTTCAACCCGACCGGCAGCGTCACCGTGTTCTCAGGAGCCCACGCCCACGGGCAAGGTCACGAAACGACCTTTGCGCAGGTCGTGGCCGAGAAACTCGGTGTACCGTTCGAGAACATCGAAGTGCTCCATGGCGATACAGACAAGGGCCCCTTCGGCATGGGAACCTACGGGTCCCGATCAATCGCCGTCGGCGGTTTTGCAATCGTCACGGCATGCGACAAGCTCATCGAGAAGGGCAAGAAGATCGCGGCCCATGCCCTAGAGGCGTCCGAGTCGGATATCGAATACGACGGCGGAACGTTCACGGTGGCGGGCACGGACCGGAGCATGTCGATGGGCGAAGTCGCGTTTGCGGCCTATGTCCCGCACAATTATCCGGAAGGTCTCGAGCCGGGATTCGAAGAATCGGGATTTTACGATCCCGCCAACTTCACATATCCGGCGGGAACCCAGATCTGCGAAGTAGAAGTCGATCCGGACACCGGTGAGGTGGAGATCGTCAAGATCTCTGCCGTCGATGATGTGGGAACAGTGATCAATCCGATGATCGTTGAAGGCCAGGTGCACGGCGGTGTCACTCAAGGCATCGGCCCGGCCATACTCGAAAACGCCGTCTACGACGGAGACACAGGTCAGTTGGTCAGCGGCTCCTACAACGACTACACTATGCCGCGGGCCGATGATGTGCCGACCTACGATGTCGAGATGTACGAGACAGCCTGCCCGCACAATCCGTTGGGTGTGAAGGGCTGTGGTGAGGTTGGTGCGATCG
>DEBC01000011.1:19653-20178 GCA_002348365.1 Alphaproteobacteria bacterium UBA2966
CGCACCACCGGCGGTGATGAATGCGATCACCGATTCGCTCGGTACCAAAAACATCAACATGCCGGCATCCCCGGAACGTGTCTGGCAAGCCCTGGCCCAGGCCTAGGCGCGCGCGGAACAGGAGGAATTCACAATGTATGACTTCACATATCACCGCGCATCCAGCGTTGCGGACGCGGTCAGTCAAGTGGGTGGCGCCGACGACGGCAGTTTCCTGGCCGGCGGACACACGCTGTTACCAACCCTGAAACTGCGGTTGGCGCAACCGTCCGACCTGGTCGACCTTCAGGGAATTGGGGATCTGAAGGGGATTTCCGCTTCGGGTGACGGGGTAACCGTCAAAGCCATGACGACCCACGCAACCGTGGCCGGTTCTGCCGATGTTCAAAAGGCAATCCCGGCGCTGGCGTCGCTCGCGGGCGGCATCGGCGATCCACATGTCAGGGCTCGCGGCACGATTGGCGGTTCGATCGCCAATAATGATCCTGCTGCAGACTATCCGGCGGCAGTTGTTGGCCTTGGCGC
>DEBC01000011.1:20514-43869 GCA_002348365.1 Alphaproteobacteria bacterium UBA2966
AGCCACCGTGAATACCAACCAGCGGAGCATCGGGGCCGATGACTTTTTCACCGGTATGTTCGACACTGCATTGGACGCCGGTGAACTCATCACCGAGGTGAGCTTCCCTGCGGCTGACAAGGCGGCATACTACAAGTTCAAGAACCCCGCCTCCCGGTTCGCCATCGTCGGGGTCTTCGTCGCGCAGACTGGCGGCGGTGTGCGGGTGGCCGTGACGGGTGCCGCACCCTGCGTATTCCGGGTTACTGAGATGGAGGCTGCGCTAGCCGGGAATTTCTCGGCAGACGCGATCAAGGATATCTCGGTGCCAGAGGATGGTCTCAACTCGGATATCCACGCCCAGGCGGATTATCGCGCCCACCTGGTGAACGTCTGTGCCCGGCGCGCTGTCGAGGCCTGTTGACAACAACTCCGGTAAAAACATCTATAGAAGAGGGGAGCGACGCCTCCCCTCTTTTTTGTATTCGACAGCGGAATTGAAATGGCGAAGCCCCGTCCCTTGCCTGCTTCCATCGACGACACCGAAGTCCTGTTGAGGGAAGGTGACTATCTGGCCGACCGCAGTCTGGCCACCACGCTGTTCCTCAGCCTAAAGATGGGGCGGCCCTTGTTCCTCGAAGGCGAAGCCGGAGTCGGCAAGACGGAAATCGCCAATGTGCTGTCGTCCACGCTGGGGCGCCGCCTGGTCCGCCTGCAATGTTACGAAGGCCTGGATATCTCTTCTGCGGTTTACGAGTGGAATTATGCCGCCCAGATGATCGAAATCCGTATGGCCGAGGCTGAAGGAGTCAGCGACCGCGAACGCCTGGGCGATGATGTGTTCTCGGAACGGTTTCTCATCAAACGCCCCCTCCTCCATGCTCTGGAACCCGACGTGTCGGGTGCGCCGGTTCTCCTGATCGATGAACTGGACCGGACTGACGAACCCTTTGAAGCGTATTTGCTGGAGATTCTGGCTGATTTCCAGATCACCATCCCCGAGATCGGTACGATATCTGCACCAGAGCCGCCTATCGTCATCATCACCTCGAATCGAACTCGAGAGATTCATGATGCACTGAAACGGCGCTGCCTCTATCACTGGGTGGACTACCCGAATACCCAGAGAGAACTTGACATCGTAAGGCTGAAAGTTCCAGGCGCGGAAGAACGCCTGAGCTGCGAGTTGGTGGGATTCGTGCAGCAACTGCGAAGCACGGACCTCTTCAAGCTGCCCGGCATTGCTGAAACCATCGACTGGGCCACGGCGCTCACCCAACTCGACAAATTGTCGCTGGACCCCGAGACCGTCAACGATACCCTCGGAGCGCTTCTCAAGTATCAGGACGACATCGCCAAGATTCAGGGCAGTGAAGCCGCCCGACTGCTGGACACGGTCAATGCTGAACTCGCCGCTGCAGGCACGGCCGGCTAGTTGCTATTTTCGGAGTTTCGCGCGCGATTGATACAGACATGACCGACGAACCGTTGGAAGAGGGCCGATTCGCCCAGAACATCATGCATTTCGGCCGCGTCCTGCGCGCGGCTGGCCTCCCGATCGGTCCCGGCAAAATCATCGATGCGACTCGCGCGGTCGAGGCAGCCGGGATCACCAGCCGCGATGATTTCTATTGGACTCTGCATTCCGTATTCGTGAATCGACGCGACCAGCGCGAAATTTTCGACCAGGCCTTTCACGTCTTCTGGCGCAATCCTCAGATTCTCGAGCGCATGATGTCTCTCATGCTGCCGACGATCCAGAGTGACGGCCAGGCCGAATACGACCCTCCCAGCCGCCGATTGTTGGATGCTTTGTTTCCTGGGCGTGGCGATTCGGGCGATCACGAAGAAACCGGCGAAATCATTGGCGATGCCGCCGGCACCTACTCGCAGCAGGAAATCCTGCAATCCATGGATTTCGAATCGATGTCCGCTGACGAGATTGCCCAGGCGAAGGCGGCCATTGCGCGCATGCGTTTGCCGATCATGAGAGTGCCCACGCGACGCTTTGCGCCCGATCCACGTGGCGCCCGAATTGACATGCGCGCGTCTCTGCGTTCAGCACTGAGATCGGGTAGCGATACCATTCCATTGAAGCGCTCAGCGCGTCGGCACAGACATCCTCCGCTCGTCGTCTTGTGCGACATCTCCGGCTCCATGAGCCGATATTCCCGAATGATGCTTCATTTTCTCCATGCCGTTACAAACGATCGCGATCGCGTATTCACTTTCGTATTCGGCACGCGCCTGACCAATATCACGCGCTTCCTGCGAAACCGCGATGTCGACGTCGCACTGGAGAAGGTGTCGGAGAATGTAGAAGACTGGTCCGGCGGAACCCGCATCGGACAATGCATCAAGGAATTCAACACCCAGTGGTCGCGCCGGGTTCTTGGCCAGGGCGCACTCGTTTTGTTGATATCAGATGGCCTCGACCGAGACTCCGGCGAGGGCCTGGAATCAGAGATTGAACGCCTTCACAAGTCATGCCGGCGTCTGATCTGGCTTAATCCCCTCTTGCGTTATGAAGGGTTCGAGCCAAAATCTTTGGGTGTTCGGGCGATACTGCCCCACGTCGATGAGTTTCGCACCGTGCATAACCTTCAGAGCCTGCAGGATGTGGCACAGGCTCTGGCGCGGGAAATGCCACGGACCGCAGAAGGTCATATGGGCCATAGTTTAGGAGAGAGGGCCGCATAATGAGTGAACAGCAAACATCACCGGATTGGCAGGAAGATGTTCTCGGTCAGGCCGCCGAATGGAAATCGGATGGCGTGGACGTTGCACTCGCAACTGTCGTCACGACATGGGGTTCGTCGCCACGGCCTGTGGGCAGCCAGATTGCGGTGCACGGTGACGGGAAGTTCGTTGGCTCGGTGTCCGGCGGCTGTATCGAGGGTGCAGTGGTCATGGAAGCCCTGAAAGCCATCAAGGACGGGCAACCGAGATTATTGGATTTTGGCGTCACCAATGAGGAAGCCTGGGAGGTCGGCCTGGCTTGCGGCGGCAAGGTGCAGGTCTACGTCGAAAAACTGCAATGAAATCGGAAACGCTCGATCAGTTGCTGCGAGATCGCGGCGACAATACGTCAGTCATCCTTGCAACGAATTTGACCTCAGGCGAGGAACGCCTCATCTATCCGGCAGACCTAGTTGGAGGCAACGGCCTGAACCCAACTGTCGCGGATGCCGCACAGGAAACGTTCCGAAGCGACCGTAGCAAGACGGTCGAAACAGAAGACGGTCCGGTATTCCTGAACGTCTTCAATCCGCCTTTGAGAATAATCATCGTCGGCGCGGTCCACATCGCTCAGCCGCTGGCACGCATGGCCGCACTGGCCGGTTACGACGTCACAATCGTCGATCCACGTAGCGCCTTCGCCACGGACGAGCGGTTTCCAGGCGTCACGTTGCTGACAGAATGGCCCGACGATGCCCTTGCCAGCCTGGCTCCAGATGCGCGCACGGCGGTTGTAACACTTACTCACGATCCCAAACTCGATGACCCCGCTCTCGAAGTCGCTCTCAAATCCGAGGCATTCTATGTCGGCTCACTCGGCAGCAAGAAAACCCATGCCGCCCGTCTTGAGCGGCTTACAGAAGCTGGGTTCGGGGAGAACGAACTCAATCGCATCAATGGACCTGTAGGTCTGGCGATTGGTGCCCGATCACCATCGGAAATCGCCGTCTCCATACTTGCTCAGGTGACACAGGCGCTGCGTCAGGGATCTTGAATGGATTTTCGCCTCTTCAGCCTCGACGAAGCCGAAGGAACGATTCTGGCCCATAGCGTCAGGGCCGCTGGTCAATCTTTCAAGAAGGGGCGTGTCCTTAGCGCCGACGACATCACGGCGCTAAATAATGCCGGACTTGAATCTGTGATCGCGGCACGCCTGGAGGCAGACGATGTTCCGGAAGACGAAGCGGCACAGACGGTTGCCGATGCCGCGTGCGGAGAAGGTGTACGCCGCGCGGCGCCCTTCACCGGAAGGTGCAATCTGTACGCGGATGCGCATGGCGTTGCCCTTATTGATCATGCACGCCTGGATCAAATCAATCTCATCGACGAGGCCCTGACGATCGCAACGGTGGCGCCATACGAGCTGGTCGAACCAGGTCAAATGCTCGCGACGATCAAAATCATTCCGTTCGCAGCGCCTCATGACGTCCTAACAGCGGGTGCGGAAATAGCCACAGACGATGTTCCACTCGTCAGGGTGGCACCGCTCAAAGACAAACCCGTTGGACTGGTATTGACGCGTCTGCCGAATACCAAGGAATCGATCCTCGACAAGTCTCTCGAAACCACCCGGCATCGACTGACTCACCTTGGCTCCGACCTGGCCGGTGAAATTCGCTGCGATCACACCGAGGAAGCGGTTGCAACAGCCGTCAGCGAGCTTCTGAACAAGGGTTGCCATCCCATTCTGGTGTTCGGCGCCTCGGCAAACGTCGATCGCCGCGATGTTGTACCGGCCGGCATGATTCGCGCCGGCGGCAAGATCGATCATTTCGGAATGCCGGTCGATCCCGGCAATCTTATGCTCTTGGGTCACCACGGAGACGTTCCTTTGGTCGGACTGCCGGGCTGCGCTCGCTCTCCCAAGGAAAACGGCTTCGACTGGGTGCTGTGGCGACTGCTGGCCGATGTGCCCGTGACGCGCGAAGACGTGATGCGCATGGGCTCTGGCGGCCTGCTCAAGGAGATTCCCAGCAGACCGCAACCGCGAACAGGAAAAGGCGCGCGCCAGACGGCAGATGATGGCATCCCCCGCATGCCGCGTATCGCGACACTGGTCCTGGCCGCGGGACAATCGCGCCGAACGGGCAAGATCAACAAGCTGCTTGCCGAAATCGACGGCGTTCCCATGGCCGCACGGGTACTCAAGGAAGTCAGGGCGTCATCCGCCGAACCCGTCATCGTGGTTACCGGGCATGAAGCCGAACGGGTCAATCAAGCCCTCGACGGCGATGATCTGACTTTTGTCCACAATCCGGATTACGCCGACGGACTCAGTACGTCCCTGATTACCGGGGTCAAGGCGCTGCCCGAGAATATAGATGGCGTCATCGTCTGTTTGGGCGACATGCCGAGAGTGAAGGCGACACACATCGACAAACTGATCGCCGCATTCAATCCCCTCGAAGGCCGCGCCATTTGTGTTCCCACGTTCACGGGCAAGCGCGGGAACCCGGTGTTATGGGGTGCCCAATTCTTCGAGGAAATGAGAAAGGTGGCAGGCGATGTCGGCGCCCGGCACCTCATCGGGTCGTATAGTGAACTGGTCGCTGAAGTGCCCATCGAAGATGATGGCGTGCTAGTCGACGTGGACACGCCGGAAGCGCTGACCGCAATGAAGTCGGGTCGCTAGTTCTCCCACCGCTAGGTCGAAAACTGCCGCTCCAGGAATTCGATAACCAGTTGAATACTGCCGTGCACCGGCAGGTCATTGTGCCCGGCCTTTGGCAGATATGCGGCTTCCTTGGGATCGTTCGCGGCCGCGAATAAGCGACGTCCCAAGCGAATCGGGACAATTCGATCGCGTTCGCCGTGCACGATAAATAGAGGTGAGTGTATGCGACTAATCTTGGAAATCGAGTCGTAACGATCCTTCAGCAGCCAACGGACTGGCAGGAACCAATAGGCATCCGCGGCAACGTCTACGGCGGATGAGAACGGTGCCTCGAGAACCATGGCCCCAACTTCGAATTCCGTCGCCAGCTGCACGGCGATCCCGCTCCCCAGAGATTCTCCAAGTAACACCACTCGGTCGAGAGCTATACCCCGATCCTTCACGAACGCCAGTGAGGCCCGGCCGTCCTCATACAGTCCCTGCTCTGTTGGATCGCCTGGATTGCCGCTATATCCGCGATACTCCACCAAGAGCGCGCCGAAGCCCTTATCGAGATAGGGGCGAATTCGCCCACCCCGAATCGCGATGCCGCCTCCATTTCCGTGGAAGTACACGATTGTCGGACGCGCAACACCATCGGTGACAACCGGAGCCTTGTACCAAGCCTTGAGTTCGAGCCCATCCGCCGTGCTCAACGTCACGACGTCCATGTCGGGAACACCGGCCTGCGCGAGGGTCGACAGCGACCGCGCCGGAAAATACATGATGCTGCGCTGCAGCAGATACATGGCAGCAACGAACAGCGCATAAGCCGAGAGGACATAGATCGCCGTGCGCCACATCATCGTCTGCCTCCGGCGGTGGTCCTTCCCAATTCAGAAGACAATCATCTGGCGTATGGTCGCGCCATCCGCCAGCCGATCGAAACCTTCGTTAATCTCATCGAGCGTGAGTTGTTCGCTGAGAAGACTGTCCACGGGCAATATGCCCCTCTGATACAGCTCCAGATATTGGGGGATGTCGCGAACCGGCACGCTGCTGCCACCATAGCTACCCTTGAGGGTACGCTCCTCCCCTACCAACATAACGGCCGGCACGGCCAAGTGAGTATCCGGGTGAGGCAACCCTGCCGTTACCGTCATCCCGCCCCGCCGTGTAATATCCCAGGCTATCTGTAAGGCCGGACCGGCGCCGGCGGTATCGATAGCGTACTCGACCCCTCCACTCGTCGCGTCCCGAACGGCCTCCACACACTCGGCATCTCCGGCATTGAAAGTGTCGGTGGCGCCGAGCTGTCGCGCGAGCGCCAGTTTGTGATCGAGAATGTCCAACGCAACAATCCGGCGCGCACCGGCGAGACGTGCGCCAAGTATGGCATTGAGCCCCACACCGCCCAGTCCAATCACCGCCACCGTCGAACCGGCCTTCACGCCAGCTGTGTTGATAACGGCGCCAACCCCGGTCATCACCGCGCAGCCAAACATCGCCACTTCGACCAACGGCAGGGATCGTTCAACCTTGATCAACGAGTTGCGCGCCATGACGGCGTACTCGGCGAATGCAGAGATCCCGATGTGGTGGTGGATATGCTCACCGTTTCGGTGGAGCGCGAACTTACCCGAGTAAAGCGTTCCGGCGGTATTCGCACTCACCCCAGGTTCGCAAAGCATGGGACGACCACTGGCGCAGGGCACACAATGCCCGCAACTCGGGACGAGGGTGGCAACCACATGGTCACCCGGCGCCAGATCCATCACGTTCGGACCAATTTCAGCAACAACTCCAGCCGATTCGTGCCCGAGCGCCATGGGCGTGGGCCGCGGCCTGTTGCCATCGATTACGGAGAGATCCGAGTGGCATAAACCCGATGCCTTGATTTCGACGAGAACCTCACCGTCACCCGGCGGATCAAGTTCGAGCTCTTCGATTTGCAGTGGACGTGTGTCCTTGTACGGACGGTCCATTCCTCTGGTATCGAGTACGGCCGCTCGTATTTTCATCCCCAGTCCCTTCCAAGCTTCTTCAAGTACCCGGACGCCTGACCGGTCCCAACGGTGCCGCGGCACAAATCCTGTTCGCGAGCCAGATACTCAGCGCGGCAAGAGAGATTCCAACTGGAAGATCAATAAGATAATGCCATTTTGACACGACAGCTTCGATGACGATCCAAGTAAACAGGATTACATAAATGGAAAGCAGAACCGATCGACTGCGATAGGCATACCACAGGAAAACCCAGGCTGCCCCCGCATGGAGCGAAGGCATCGCCGCGAGCCCCGCGTTGAAATAGGACACGCCATGCTCGCTGAGCCACGGCGCACCATTTACGACGAGTTCGTTGTATGCCGCCCACATCCCGTCCTGCTGCCTGCTGGCCAGCGCATTCTCTCCACGCAAATAGATGAACGGCCCGACAGCCGGTGCGATCAGGTAGCTCAGCGCTCCCAAACACTGGTTGATCAGTGTCGCGATCAACACCTGCCGGAAGAATCCACGATCGATAACGCAGTGATAGGCGAATGCGGCGAAAAACATCCCGACAAAGGCCCACAGATACCAAAGATCAACGGCGAACGCGTGCTCGGCAACGAAAACCCGCACGGTAATGAATACGTCGATGAGGGGCTGCACGAGTTCATCGGACTTCTGATAGAGCTCATCAAATCGGGCGGGATTAATGAGCGGCACCCACATCTTGACGTGGAAATGGAGCCACATCACCACGACGAATGTCCCCAGATAAATGGAATTGCGTCCGAGCTCGCGCCACATGTCTGTCAAAGGGTCCGTACCGCCAGAGAGCCAGCACGCGAGGAATGGCAAGGAGAACCAGACCGTGGCAAAGATCACCGGAATGGCATAGCGGAAGCCCAGGTAGTAACTGATCCGCCCGTCCGGAATCACAAATCCCGTGTCCAGATAGAGTGCTAAACCCACCACAATGGCCAGCATCGCACCGGCGATTATCAGTTCCGGGTATCGGAGAATCAGTTCGATCAATGGATTCCGGCGCCTTTGCGGGCGCCGGCCACCGACTGCGTCAAATATGTTTCCCAATCGCGCCATTAGATCCGTGACGTAGTTTATCGAACGACTTCGAACAGGGAATACGTCGCCGCTAGCGTTTCCGATAGCTGTATCGGTCGCAGCCAGGCTGGCACGGACTGACCGAGCAGCTTGTCATATATGGTCATACCCGAACCCTCTCCCCGATACTGCTCCGCCTCATTGCCCTGCCGACACAGCAACACAAGATCAATTCTGCGTCGTTCGATGATATCGCGTGCCTGGGCTTCATCGGTAGCTGTGAAAAAGCCGTAGGTATCCAGTATGCCTCTGGTGTTTCGTTGATAGGGTGTCGCAACGACAAAGTGTGGCGATCGGTAAGCGATCTCCGGTCCATCGAACACAAATGCCAGCACCCGGCGAGGTGCACGCGCCAGATGGGGATCCGAACCGAGATACGTCGCAACGCCCGTGGGGGAGCAAACGTTTGGGCGAAATCCTGGCGCGGCCTCCAGACGGTGAAGTAGTGCCCCAATTACGAGAAATGTGCAGGTGAAGACCACGACAACGCCTGCGCGGGAAACAGCCACCAGTGCCGCAGAGGCACCGAAGTCTGCGAATATCTTTCGAAGTCCGTCGAGCACGATGCCCATCAAAACGGCATAGGGGATCACCAGTAGGAGTTCGGCATAGGCCGCCCATCGCGCCTGGTACAACGACAACGGAACATATGCACAAGTCGCCAGGGCAATGAGTATCCAAGCCTGACGCTGGGAGCCCTTCTGACTCAGAACGATCCAAACCAGCACCGGCAGCCCGACGATTGCGTGGCCCAAAAGAAAAACAATCTCGCGTGCGGTACGCAGGGGGTGCTCAGGCGATATGAGAGGTCGCACTTCCTGCACCCTTTCGAGCCAAACGGTAACCACCCGGGGATCCACATCGACATACGGTCCATCGAAGAACTGGGGGAAGATCAAAGCGACCATCCCGCATCCAAAGAACGCCCCTGCCACGGTCACGGCGAGACGGCGAAATCCCTGCGACCATGTCGGAAATCGCCCTTCCATAACGGCCACTGAAGCGAAGAAAAGGGCTGGTAGACCAAGTACGAAGACATGCACGATCGATAACCGGTCATACTCTACAACCAACAGCGCATTAGGGGCGCGCTCCACCACGAGTCCGATGATTACGACCATCCACAGGCAAAAGGACAGGATGGTCAAACCGCGAGTCCCCGGACGATCTCTGGCTACCCACGAAACAGTCAGAGACAACAACACGACTGCGATCGCCACGAGAGCCTCAACACTGACCCACACCGAGAGAGCAGCCGCAAGCCCGGTAGCGATCAAGGGTCCTCGATCAGCCTCTGCCGTCAGTGCGCGAACGCCGACTCCCAGAAGAACGACAAACAATAGGAGGATGAGTCCGTGGTGATCGGCTCGTCCAATTCCGAAGTAAGCGTGAACAGCGGGAAGAGCCAGCACCAGCACGCCAAAGTACGGAATATCCTCTCTGCGTAGGAGTGGCTTCACCGCCCACATCAGAGCGGCCAGCGTCATGACGAGCAAGATCGGATTGATCAACGCACCTGACCAATAGAGGGCGCTGTTGATCGAGGTGAATGGCACCAGCGGCAAGGCGACAGCCAGCAGCAACAAATCGAAAGGCCGGGTCCAATGGAGTGTGGTTCCGTAAGGTACGTTGGCGCGCACCGCAGCATCGTCATACCACCCCCCTCCGTCGGCCAATGCTTCGACGCGCGCAAGACGCGTGTAACCATCGGCATCCAATAGCTGACGATTCTCCAGCATCCCGGGGTTTCGCCACACCATCACTACCTGCAGAAGGACCAGCAAGAGGATTGGGAACAGCCAGAGTGGCTGAGCATTTTTCCCCAGGGTCTGGGGAGCAGACTGGGAGGGCATCATGCCCGTTAACGTTCCTCGTGGAAGTCTGATTCTGTATTGACCTCCCACACCGCCTCTTTGGCCATCCGTCCCGACGATATGTTGTCTACGGCAACCATGGCCGCAAGCATGGAATGATCCTGATTGTTGTATCGGTGCATACCATTTCGGCCGATGAGGAATAGATTTTCGAAGCCGTCCACGTAGGTGCGAATGCGGTCAAACCTCTCATAGCTCCCGAAATAGGCCGGGTAGGTCTTGGGCATGCGAATAACCACACTGGTCAACACATCCTCAGGATCGGCAAGACCGATCTCCTTCAATTCCTGCGCTGCCAGCGCGGCAAGTGTTGGATCATCCTTGACCCACAACGCGTCGCCCTCGTTGCAAAAATACTCGAGGCCGATCCACACCGTGTCCGGGTCTGCCACCATGTACGGGCTCCAGTTGTTGAAGATCTGCACTCTCCCGACTTGTACATGAGGTTCTTGAATATAGATCCAGTTGCTCGGAAGCGCCTGTGCCAGCTTGCTCCCCGTGGTACCACCATCGACCGTCACCTGGCTGAGGAGAAGCCCCACGGTAATGAAATCGCGGTAGATGAGGCCGTCAGCAATGTCACGAATCTCGTCCGGCGCACTGGGTTCAATCCCGGCAATCAAGTCGCACACGGGCATCGTCGAGAACACAAAGTCGCAAGCAGCTTTCTCAACGGTTCCATCCGCGCGCTGCATGGAAACGGCACGAACTTCTCCACGTTCGTGCTCCAGCGAAACTGCACGGGTATTAAGGTTGATCTCACCGCCCGCAGCGACGACCCGTTCGGCAACGCTTTGCCACATCTGCCCGGGCCCATACTTGGGATAAAGAAACTGTTCGATAAGACTGGTTTCCGTTTTCTTCTGGGCGGTCGATTGAGACACTGAACGCACCCGCGACACCGCATGTGTCAGCACAGCTCCCAACGAAAGTCCTTTGATGCGCTGGGCCCCCCATTCAGCTGGAATATCGGAGCATGCAACACCCCAGACTTTCTCGGTGTATGACTTGAAGAAGGTCAGATATAGCTCCCGGCCGAACCGATTGATGAGAAAGTCTTCGAGACTTAGCTCCGGCCTGTGCCGCGATATTTGAGCCTTCAGATAAGAAGCGAGTATTCGAGCGGTCGCAGTCCAGCCCAACTTCCGCAACGTTGTGAGCGAGAGGCTCAGCGGATAATCAAACATCTGCCCGCGGAAGAGAATTCTCGAGTCTCTGGAGCGCACCAGCATGACGTCGTCATCATCGTCGGGGTCGGGTCCATCGGGCGGAAGATCGATCCATCGCCGCCTGTTCTGATAGGTCACCTTGACCCTACTGTCTCCGGAGGGCGCTCGCTGGAGCGGTAGAATATTCTGCCACCACTTCATCACGCGATCGGATTTCGAGAAGAACCGGTGTCCACCCAGATCGATCCGGTTACCGGCGTGTTCTACGGTTCGGGCGATACCGCCCACGATACTGTCGGCCTCTATGACAACCGGCCGAATGTCGGTGCGCTCGAGAAGCTCATACGCGGCGGTAAGTCCCGCGGGTCCGGCGCCGATAATGATCGCGGTCCGTTCTGTCATTGCGGATGAGGCAGCTATAGAGCACCAGCTTGGTTTGTTCGCCGCATGGGTCCAAATCCGACTGCGGTGCCGGCCCATTCATGCCGGCGATGCCGAAATCTCTCCAGCCTATTCCGCGCCCGCCTCAAGCCCCGCAGCTTGCTGCGATGGCGCTCGGCTCGACTCGTTGCTGAAGCAGCCCCGAATTCGCTGACAGAACCGACGCCACTTGCCGCGGCGCAGAGACTTATGGAGCTCCATGAAATAGTACATGTGCTCCTCCTCGATGTGATGGCGCGTCGACTCTTTATAGTACTTTGCAATGAACGCTTTCTTTTTCTCAATGTCCCGGAGCATCTCCTCGCGTTTCGGCATTATCGCGTTTCCAAGAATGAACTCCCGAACCCAGCGCGCCTGTTCCTCAAAGCTCCAGTTGAGGGCTGTTGTCGTCATGATCATGCCGAGAATGTAGAGACCAGGCCAATCAACTGGAACGATTCGCTTGTAGAGTTCGATGTTATTGTCGTCGATCGGGACGAGACTCTCCGAGAGGAATGGAAGATCAATCAGGTAGCCAGTACACGCCAGGAGAACATCAAACTCCTCGGAAGTGCCGTCCACGAAATGGATGGTTTTGCCATCGATTTTCTCGATCCCCTGCTTTACCGCCACCCTGTTGTATGCGACGTCCTGCATGATGGTTGCACTCGTCGTCGGGTGAGCCCGGCGAGTCAGGGGCTTGAAACCATAATCTTCCATCCTGCCGTGGACCAACCGGGTCATGAGTTCGATGATCTTGCGCCGGAGCTTGTCAGGGATCCACGGCTGAAAAAGCTTCATGGAAATATCAGTGACGGGGAATCCAAAGATGAGCTTGGGCGCGATCATCACGCCCGAGCGCGCGACCATCACGCATCGATCTGTGATCACGCACATGTCACTGGCGATATCGACGGCCGAATTCCCAACTCCAACGATACAGACGCGCTTACCCTTGAACGGCTCCGGGGTGCGGTAATAGTGCGAGTGCATGTACTCGCCCTCGAATCCATCCTGGAAATCCGGAACATGGAGCGGTTTGGTGAGATGACCGGTCGCCACGCACACCGTATCGAATTCCCGCTGCATTCCGTCGACTGTCTCCAACCGCCAACGAGGTTCTTCTTCTCCCGGCGTGAAGAGGGGCTCGATGTTGGTGACTTCTGATCTGAAGCGTATGCGTTCTTTCACCCCGAAGTACTCTGCATACTCGTGCAGGTATTCGTGCATATCGTAGTGACTGGGAAATCGCTGGACGCTGTCCTTGAACTTGAAGTCGCTGTAGTTCGTCAGATTTTTGGCCGTGTTGATATGCAACGTTTTATACGCTGAAGAACGGCCACTATCGTTTTCGTAAACCCACATACCACCAATCTTGGTGCCGATCTCGAAGACGGTCACATCGAGGCCAACCTCGAGCAGATATTTCGCCAAGCAGATACCTGAGGCACCCGCGCCGATGATCGCACAGGTCTTCTGGTGAGGCTCCTTGACCTGGCTAAGCGCCCAACCGGCGTCACCAAGTGGTTTCTCTACCTTGTTATGTGAAATTGATGCCGCCTCAGTCATGTCGTCGATTCCGTGCTATCGAGATTATCCATGTGCCGCTCGCTCAGGCAGTCCGCGGTACAGCGCGTCTCTTCCGCGCCAGTGCCTCTTTCAGAGACTTTTTGAGTTGAGGAAAGTAGCGCAGATGCTCCTCCTCGATCATGTGACGCGGTGTTGCCTTGTAGTTGGTTCTAATGAATTCGTCTTGATCTGCGATATCCGCATGCATTTCCTCCCGGGACGGCAACTCTGCGTTACCCAGGATGAACTCGCGCACCCACTTTGTCTGGTGCTCGTAATTCACGTTCAAGGCCGTTGTCACATTGGCCATGCCAACAAAATACAGGCCCGGCCATTCAGGTGGAACGATCCGCTTGTAGAGCTTCAGTCCGTTGTTCTCGATGGGCACGATGTCCGGAGAGAGAAAAGGCAATTCGATGAGATAGCCCGTGGCGGCAATCAGCACATCGAACTCCTCGGCTGTGCCATCAACGAAATGGAGTGTCTTGCCCTCGACCTTATCGATTCCCTGCTTCACGAAAATGCGGTCATAGGCAATGTCGTTCACGATCGTCGCGCTGCTGGTTGGATGAACTTTTTGTGTGATCGGCGGAAATCCCAGCTTTTGCATGTTGCCGTGAACACACCAGATCAAGAAGGTCAGCGCCCGACTCCGGAACCATTCCGGTACCCACCTCTTCATGAATCGCTCGGTAATATCGGTGAAGGCCAAGCCAAAGAATAGTTTCGGGGCAATCCACACGCCGGTCCGTGCCACCAGAACGCATCTTTTCGCGTAGACGCAAACATCACTGACGATGTCGCAAGCGGAATTGCCAATACCAACCACACAAATCCGTTTTCCGATGAAGGGTTCGGGCTCTTTGTAGTAGTGGGAGTGGACGTATTCCCCTTCGAATTTGTTCTGGAATTCAGGCACATGCAGGGGTTTAGTGAGATGGCCCGTACAGACGCATACATTGTCAAACGTTCGCTTGCGTCCATCGACCGTTTCCAATTCCCACTTGGGATCGTCTTTGCCAGGATCAAAAACCGGTGTCACGGATTTGATCTCTGACTTGAACTCGATCCGGTCCATCACGCCGAAGTGCTCGGCGTACTCCCGGAGATAGGCATGCATGTCCCAGTGGCTGGGGAAACGTTGTACCTCGTCGCGGAATTTGAAATCGCTGAAGTTGGTCATGTTCTTGGCGGTGTTGATGTGCAACGTCCGATACGCGGATGACCGACCACTGTCGTTGTTGTAACACCACAGCCCGCCGACCTGGGTGCCGATCTCAAAAACCGTGACATCGAGTCCGGCCTCGATGAGATGTTTCGCCGTGCAGAGACCTGAAGCACCCGCGCCAATGACGGCGACGGACTTGGCAGTGCCCATATCCGACTTCGTAGAGCGCGTAGTCTCCATCGTGGCAGCTTCGCTCATGTCATACTTCTCGCAGGCCAAACTTCAGAATATTGCGCAATCGCTACCGTTGACGATGCGAGGAAGTGCGATCCGGCCTCGCCGACAATCGCTACCTGCACAACGCAGCCAATTCCGGCCTGTCACGGACAACGGAATCCTCCGTTTGGGAGGAGTGCGAGCAGATTTTGCCGCATAGCGTATGCACTGTCGAGGCAACGGGCGCTCTTCGACGGGGCCTGCATTTTTCGAAAACACGAGGCTGACGCGCCGTAAAAGGCAAATCTTGATCATTTGATGACAAGGCATTGCGATTTTCGAAGTCGCACCCATATAGGAGTGAATTGGAACCGGAGCTGAACATGTTGAATTCCCGCACCGTAATGGCGACATGGTTGATTGGCGGCGGGGTATGGCTCGCCGGTCTGGTCGGCCTCTCCGCAACAGGCATCTGTGCCGAGTCGGTTGATGTGGCAAATGCCGGTCAGTCCGATCAGGTCTACACTCATACCGGCACCTGGATGCCCTACCAGCATCCCTCGGGCAGGTACACGGTCACAGTCCGCTCACAACGCCCTCTATAGCTTACAGTTAATCGAGGGCGCGAGGCGCCTTCCGACATTGAGAATCCCCAAAGCGGCACGAGTCGGCCCTTGTCGGCGGCGGTTGCCCTACCCTATGGTTGGCTTTCGTCGCTATCGATCTGGCGCCGGAAATGATTAACGAGGATGACCCCGAACTCGTGGCGTTCGTAACGGGCGGTAAAACGGACGAAGCGATGCGCGCCTATCTTCAAGAATCTGAAGGCGATTTGCTTCGAATTCTTGAGGATTTAATCAACGTCTTGATCGAGAATAACCTCGTTCTCTTGACCGACTTCCCAAACCACGCTCAGCGCAAACTCATGCGCCGCCAAGGTATTCGCAACAAGCTCCAGTCGACACCACGTAGCTAGCGCCGTCGATTTGAGGCGCCGCTCACACAGTGGGCGCGATGACAGTTCAACATACTGAAAGAGAAGAATCATGAATGACGGCACGAACCTTCGAGTGGCGTTCGCAGGCGCCGGCCTGATGAGTCAGTTCCACCTCAACGGCTGGTCCGAGGTTGACGGTGCGGACATCGTTGCGATCTGTGATCCAACCGCAGAAAAGGCTGAGCAGCGATCGCGAGAGTACGGTATTCCCGCCGTCTACGAAGACTTCGCGCAGATGCTCGAGCAGACAAAGCCAGATGCCGTCGATATTGCCACTCCGGTCGATACGCACGCTGACCTCGTGCGCATTGCAGCCGACCACGGCGTACACGCTTGCTCGCAGAAACCCGTCGCGCCGACGGTCGCCGAAGCCGAATCACTGATCGCCGATGTCGGCGAGCGAGTTCGGTTCATGGTGCACGAGAACTTTCGCTGGCGGCCACATTACCTGCAGATGCGGGAGTGGCTTGACGACGACCGGATCGGCCGGATCACCCACGCGCGCATGACTGTGCGTAGTCCCGGACTGGCTCCGTCCGACGATGGGTCGACACCACCCGACCTGGTCCGTCAGCCCTATCTCGCTACGTTCAAGCGACTCATAACGTTCGAGCTGTTGATCCACCAACTGGATGTGCTTCGTTCGCTCTTGGGCGAACTCGAGGTGGTGTCGGTTGAAATGGATCGGGTCAATAAGGACCTCGTTGGCGAGGACATCGCGATCATCGTCATGCGCGGGGAGACCGGCATCACCGTGGTCGTCGATGGCAGCATGTCGGCGCCCGGCTACCCGGCCAGGCCAAGCGATCGCCTTGAACTCATCGGCACGAAGGACACCATGGTGTTCGACCGGGACAAGTTATTCCTTGTCGGAAGCGACGCGGCCCCCATCCAGCATGACCTGATGGCCAACTACCAGGCGTGCTTCACGAACGCCGTGAAGGACTTTGCAAACGGTGTGCGTACGGGGGAGCCGTTCTGGACCGACCGTCTCGACAATCTCAAGACGTTGCAACTCATGGAACGTTGCTACGAGATTGCCGGAGTCGGTGCGTGACTTGTTGATTTTGCGTGCCCTGCATGCTGCGTGGCACGAAAGTGGTCAACCGAAATCAGCCCTGAGGCGGTTTTGTGCCGCGTCGAGGAAGCGGCAAAGCAACGGTCGCGTCAGTCGCGGGTCGATTACATCCTCGACTGCAAACGCCTGGGCCGTCAGAAATGGTGACGCCAGTTCACGAAGCTCTTTCTCCAGTTCGGCTTCCCGCTTCTTTGGGTCCGCAGCCGCAGCGATCTCTCTCCGAAAAGCCACAGCGACGCCACCTTCAATGGGGAGAGAACCCCACTCTGCTGATGGCCAGGCAACCTGGAAGTCGACGCCGTTCTTGTCAAACGGCACCGTTCCCGCAATGCCATAGCACTTCCGCACGATCACCGTGAGCACCGGCACGCGGGCCTTAAGCAGTGCCGCCATGCTATCGACGCCATCGCGGATCATTCCCTCTTCTTCGGCTTTGCGACCGACCAGAAATCCCGGAGTGTCGACGAAGAACACGATGGGGATATGAAAAATATCGCAAAGACGGATAAACCGGGTCTGCTTCCGCGCGGACTTGGGATCGACTGCACCGCCATAGTAGGCGGGATTGTGGGCAATGACCCCCACCGGTCGCCCAGACATTCGAGCGAGTATCGTATACACCGCGCGTCCGAAGGTGGGTTGCACCTCGAAACTTGAGTCCTTGTCCACCACGAGTTCCAACAGTCTGCGCATTTCATAAGGCCGACGCCGTTCCTGCGGCACGATTGACAGCAGTTCTTCCTCGGCGCGGTCGGCGGGATCATCCGAAGCGATCTCCGGCGGCAGCTCATGTACATTCTGAGGCATGTAGCTGAGGAATCGTCTGATCTGCTCGAAGCTCTCCGCTTCACTGTCTACGGCGTTGTCCACGGTTCCGGCGATATCTACCGCGACCTTATGACCGCCGAGTCCTTCCTTATCGATATCTTCACCCAATCCACGCTCGGCGATGGATGGGCCTGCCACGAACACATGGCTGGTACCTTTGACCATAACCGAGAAGTGGGTGAGTACGGCGCGCGCCGCAGGACCTCCCGCCGCAGAACCCAGCACGGCACCGATCACCGGCACTGTGTCCATGAGATCAACGTTCCTCTCGAATCCGTGTGCACCCGGCAGCACCGAATATCCCCGACGCTGGGCAGACGTCACTGAACCTCCGGCGCCATCCAGCAGGTTGATCAAGGGGATCCGATATTCATAAGCGAGATCTTCAACAAAGCCACTCTGACCACCCTTGGATCGCGCGCCGCTCCAGCTCGCGCCGCCGCGGATGGTGAAATCTTCTCCGCCAATGCACACTTCTCGACCATCGATTCTTGCGAGACCCATGACATAGGGTGCGGGAACAACTCTTTTCAGCTCGCCATCTTCAAGAACTGCGTTTCCTGCGAGCTTGCCCACTTCGTGGAAAGAGCCCGCATCCGCCAATTGCTCAATCCGTTCCCGAACAGTTTGGCGGCCCTGATTGTGCAGCTTGTCGATATTGTCGCGACCGCCCAGTTCTTCCGCCCAGGCATGGCGACGATTGAGCTCTTCGACTTCGCGCTCCCAACTCACGCGCATAACTCCCAGATTGTGTTGCCGGTACAAATCCCGAATCATCGAGATTGATTCACGATGTCCCGCGCGTCCCAACCTGTCAACTTGCACTGGCGTTAGCGACTGCGGCAGTCTTGCCGGCATTCTGGAATGTCGAACATAAAGTGTACCGTTACCGTCTATGACGCGTTCCGTACCGGCCCCGAGGGAGGATCCGCATGAGCTTGAAACTGCGTTACAACCCGATGTCGCCTTACATTCGGAAAGTTACCGTGATGATCGCCGAAACCGGGCTTGAGGATAAGGTCGAGCGTGTACTCACCCATCCCTGGACGGAAAATAGCGATATCAGTGCCGTCAACCCTTTGGGCAAGGTTCCGGCGCTGGAGCTGGAAGACGGCACCAGTCTCTATGACAGCCTAGTCATCTGTGACTATCTCGACACGCTCCACGATGGACCAAAAATGATTCCAAATTCGGGAATGGAGCGCTGGCTCGTGCTGCGTTGTCACGCCCTCGGGATGGGCGTCACGGATGCTGCGGCCCTGCACCTGTTTGAGCGGCGGCGCCAGGAAGGGCAGCAGTCTCCTGGCTGGATTGAACGTCAATGGCGCGCCGTCACGCGTGGATTGGATCAGGCAGAGCAGGAGGTGGACGAGTTCACAGACCAGCTCGACCTCGGACAAATCTGCATTGCCTGTGCCATTGGACTCGTTGATTTTCGCAATCCCGACTGCGGCTGGCGCGATACAAGACCCAACCTCTCAACCTGGTGGGACAAGATGATGGCACGCCCATCTTTTGCGGACACTGTGCCTTACGATTGGGTTCCGGAGGATCATGGCGGACTCAATGTCTGGATTGAAAAGGTCGCCTGACTTCTCATGCTGAATACGGCCATCATCGGGCTGGGACGCTGGGGACAGCGGCTGGTCGACTCCGTGCAGGATGTGGGACGCCCTAAAGGTGACTTCATTCACTTTACCCGTGCGGTTACGCGAACGCCGGCCAAGGCGGCTGACTTCGCGGAACGACACGGCATGCCCATCGACAGTGATTATGATGCTGCCCTTTCAGATCCAGAGATCGCAGCTATTGCGCTGGCGACACCGCACACCCAGCACGCGGACCAGATCGAACAGGCCGCGGCAGCCGGAAAGCACGTCTTCGTTGAGAAGCCGTTCACGCTGACTGCCGAAAGTGCCCGGCAGGCTGTTGCGGCGTGCGAACGTGCAGGCGTCGTACTGGCACTCGGCCACAACCGCCGCTTTTTCCCGTCGATGATCGCTTTGAAGCAGATGATCGGCGAGGGAGAGTTAGGTCAAATACTTCATCTCGAAGGCCAGTTCTCGTCTTCATACGGACTTGAACTCACCCCCCAGATTTGGCGCGCCGAAGGATCGGAAAGCCCCGCGGGCGGAATGACATCACTCGGCATCCACTGTATCGATGCATTCATTCATTTGAATGGACCAATTTCACGTGTCCAGGCCTACAGCCTGAAACAGGTGCTGAAGGTCGAATCAAATGACACGACCGCAATGCTCTTGCGTTTTTCCAATGGCGCGACTGGATTGCTTGGTACTTTGACTGCCACAGCCCGCCTCTTCCGACTGCAGATTTACGGCACGAAGGGATGGGTACGCATTGATGAAGACGGCTCGATGACGTACTGCGCTGTGGATGGTCAGCCTGAGGCGCGAACATTCGAGAAAAGCGATACGTGCCGAGCGGAACTCGAAGCGTTTGCGCGCGCTGTTTCCGGAACCGAGCCTTATCTCCTGCCCACAGATCAAGCAATCCACGGCATTGCTGTCCTGGAGGCAATCGTGGCCTCCGCGAGCAATGACGGGGCAGCAGTAGACCTCGACTGAAGAAACAGAATACAGTGTTCGCAATCGGCAAATCGATCCTCGACCGTTCTTCAAATACCAATGTTGGTGAGCTCTGCCTCAGTTATGGCGGCGGCGGCCACATGGCGGCAGGAACCTGCCAGGTCGAGAACGACCAGGCGGATACCGTTCTGGCGGAGTTGATCACAAAGATCACCACTGACGGTTAATGAAAATGGAAGCCGTCCTGAATCGGTTCGGCTATCGGTGAATGACCAACTTGAAAAGGTGAAGAGAATGGCTCAGCAGGAATTCCTGCCCTACGCGGAGAACATGGATGACTACAGCGATAAGCTTCGCGAGGCGCAGAGTGCGGACAGCATGCCGCAGTTTTTCAAGTTGACGGCGCAGCTGCCGGAAAAGGGCAACACAGACACGATATTGGCGGCCACTGAACGGTCCTGGGTGGTCATCAAGACCTATGCGGAGGGAGGCGAAAACACCATCCACGCCCATCCCAATGACGAGCACACGTTCGTCGTGCTTCAAGGGCGGGCCAATTTCATTGGACCCAATGATGAAAAAAGGACCTGCGAGAAGTATGAAGGTGTCATCATGCCCGCGGGTTGCTACTACCGGTTCGAGTCGGTTGGCGACGAACCCTTGGTCATGATCCGCATGGGCTTTGTCATCGATCCTGAACAGGATCCGCTTGGCCGGATCAAAGCTGACGGTTCGGACTTCGACGCCTATACCTCGGAAAATAAGTCGGACACGCTGGTGCTCTCCGAAGCTGTCTTTCCCTAAGGCTCTCGTCTCTCACCAATTTGACCGGCACCCACCGCGGTACCAGATAGCTCTGCTATCATGGGTGAACTGTACCGTGGTAACTCGAGAGGCGATTCAATGAACGATTTCACGCACCATGAGATGGTGCCCCTCGGTACCGACGAGACAACGTACCGGAAACTGACCGCGGACCATGTCAGTGAGATCGGTGCGGGCGGTCGAAGGATTCTCAAGGTCGAGCCCGCCGCGCTTACCCTGTTGACCGCGCAGGCGTTCGAAGACAGCGCCCATCTGCTTCGAACCGGCCACCTTGAACAACTCGCCATGATTTTCGAAGACCCCGAGGCGTCGGATAACGACCGCTACGTCGCCTATGAGCTTCTCAAGAACGCCAACATCGCAGCCGGTCGGGTCCTGCCCATGTGTCAGGATACCGGCACAGCCATCATCATGGGCAAGAAAGGCGAGACAGTGTGGGTGGACGGCGACGACGAGGCGGCGATCTCCGCGGGGGTCATGCAGACCTACACTCAGAGCCATCTCCGTTACAGCCAGATGGCACCGCTGACCATGTATGACGAGGTCAATACGGGTAGCAATCTGCCGGCGCAGATCGAGCTCTATGCCGACAAGGGAGACGCCTACAAGTTCCTGTTCGTCGCCAAAGGCGGCGGTTCGGCCAACAAGGCGTTCCTGTTCCAGCAGACGCGAGCCCTGCTCAATCCCGAGTCGATGATGAAGTTCCTGGAAGAAAAAGTGCGCACCCTGGGAACGGCCGCCTGCCCTCCTTATCACCTCGCCGTCGTGATCGGTGGACCGTCCGCCGAATTCACCATGAAGATGGTCAAGCTGGCGAGTTGCCGCTATCTCGATACGTTGCCGACGAGCGGCAACGAGCACGGACAGGCCTTCCGGGACATCGAACTGGAAGCGCAAGTGCACAAGATGACCCAAGGACTGGGAATCGGCGCACAGTTTGGGGGCAAGTACTTCTGCCACGACGTCCGGGTGATCCGACTGCCCCGGCATGGCGCCTCATGCCCTGTGGGAATCGGCGTGTCCTGTTCCGCGGACAGGCAGGTCCTGGGCAAAATCACGGCTGACGGAGTGTTTCTCGAACAGCTTGAAGCAAATCCGGCGCAATTCATGCCGGACATCCGCGAGGATCAACTCGGTGGCGACGTTGTCAGGATCGACTTGAATCAGCCCATGGATGAAATTCGTGCGACGCTGAGTGACCATTCAATTCGTACACGGCTGTCGTTGTCTGGACCGATGATCGTTGCCCGTGACATAGCCCATGCAAAACTCAAAGACCGGATCGATGCCGGCGAAGGGCTACCCGACTATGTGAAGGACCATTGCGTCTACTATGCAGGCCCCGCCAAGACCCCCGAAGGATACGCATCGGGTTCTTTCGGTCCCACGACGGCCGGACGCATGGATTCCTACGTCGAACTTCTGCAAGCTCATGGTGGTTCCATGGTGATGCTGGCCAAGGGCAACCGCTCCCGCCAGGTGACCGATGCCTGCAAGACTCACGGTGGCTTTTACCTCGGCTCGATCGGAGGACCCGGCGCCCGTCTTGCCCAGGATTGCATTACCAAAGTGGAGTGCATCGAGTATCCGGAACTCGGTATGGAGGCGATCTGGCGAATCGAGGTCGAGGACTTCCCGGCATTCATCGTGATCGACGACAAGGGCAACGACTTCTTCGCGGAATTCAACGCCGCGCCAGAAGCCTGATGCACCGCACTGCCCCGCAAGACAAGTAACCGGGTTTCGCAATGTATAAGATGGTTATCGTTGTCTACCGCAACCCTGCGGTGCCTTTCGATGAAGCCATACGCTGGTGGACCGAGGAGCACTTTCCGATCGCCAAGCGAATCCCGGGACTCATCGGCTATGTCGTCAACATCGCTCAACGTGAAGCGGACGGCGAAAACCCCGCGATTATGGGAACGGATGAGATCTATTTCGAGTCCCGGGAAGCAGCGGAAGCCGCCTACCAATCACCCGAATGGGCAGAGTCGCGCGCCCACACGCAAGCGGCCGGCCACACCGCCGCCCGCTGCACAGTCGAGGAAGTGCGGATCATCGATCCGGATCGAGTAACTTGACGGCTGAATTAGAATGACTCTGGTCATTCGAACCAGAAAATCTCCTTAGAAGTCCAGCCGACAACTCCGAGTGGTTGGTTACTCCTGGTCCACCAGTATCCCCAGCGCTTCGCCCTTAACCAGCCAAGACACCCCAAATGCGATAACGGCAACGGATTCCAG
>DEBC01000101.1 GCA_002348365.1 Alphaproteobacteria bacterium UBA2966
TGAAGGCGGGGGAAGGCCGGAATGGGGGTGTACGCTTAAACCCATGGCGAACAGCAAACTCGACCGATTGCTCACCGAGATCAGGGCCTGCCGCATCTGCGAAAAGCATCTGCCCCTCGGACCGCGTCCGGTGTTGCGGGCGCGGCGTTCCGCGCGCGTCCTGATCATCGGGCAGGCCCCGGGCACGAAAGTCCACGAGAGCGGCATCCCCTGGGACGACCGGTCGGGTGACCGTCTCCGGGAATGGCTGGCAATCGGCCACGACACCTTCTACGACCACCGACAGGTCGCCATCGTGCCCATGGGGTTCTGCTATCCCGGCCGCGACAAGAACGGTGGCGACAATCCGCCACGGCCCGAGTGTGCGCCGGAATGGCACCCCAAAGTCGTGCCCGCGCTGGCGGGCGTGCAGTTGACGCTGCTGGTCGGGAGCTACGCCCAGGCCCACTATCTGGCTGACCGGCGCAGCCGCACCATGACGGAGACGGTGCGGCGGTGGCGCGAGTTCCTGCCCGACTATCTCCCGACACCCCACCCGAGCTGGCGCACGACCGGCTGGGCCAGGAAGAACCCGTGGTTTGAGTCGGAGCTGGTGCCGGAACTTCGCACCCGTGTCGCCGCCGCGCTGTCGACGGACTAAGGCACCCCCCTCCTGGCCTCCCCCCTTTCAGGTGGGAGGAGAGCAAGTGTATATGCGAAGGACAGGCGTGGATTCGCCCTGCGACGGTTTACAGCCGTCACCGGCGCGTATAAGAGCCTGAGAGCAACAGGCTCCATCTCGTGACACCTACATCCCAGCAACAGGGCGATTTCGCGCCCGTCGCCGGCATCTTGTTCATGCTGGCAGCGTCCGCCGTGTTCGTGGCATCCGATTCGGTGGCCAAGCATCTGTCGCTTTCCTTCGCCGTCGTGCAGATCCTGTGGGCGCGGTACACCTTCCACCTGATCTATCTGGCCGCGCTAACCAAGCCCCGGGACTATCGCCGCCTGATCACGACCCGTGCGGCGGGCCTCCAGTTCGTCCGCTCCGCGTCCATTCTCGTGTCTTCGCTATGCTTCTACGTCGCGCTTTCTTACATCCCGCTGGCCACCGCAGCGGCGATCAGCTTCACCTGGCCTCTCGTGGTGACCGCGCTCTCGGTGCCCCTGCTGGGAGAACGGGTGGGGATCCGCCGCTGGCTGGCCGTCCTGGTGGGCCTTGGCGGTGCGATGATCATCATTCGCCCGGGTTTCGGGGTGTTCCACTGGTCGGCGCTGATGCCGCTCGGGACCGCGTTCTTCTTCGGGCTTTATCAGATCTGTACCCGGAAGGTGAGCCGCGTGGACTCGCCGCAGACCAGCCTCCTCTACACGGCGGCGTTGGGCGCTTTGGTGCTCAATCTGGTCGTGCCATTCCATTGGGATCCACCGGACACGATGGGCTGGTTCATGATGCTTGTGCTCGGCGTCTGTGCGATCTTGGGCCAGTTTCTGATCATCAAGGCGCTGAGCCTGACGCCCGCCGCCGTCCTGGCGCCCTACGGTTACGTCTATCTGGTGTTCGCCGGCATCTCGGGGTTCGCCGTGTTCGGGGATATCCCGGATGCGCACACGATCGTCGGCTCACTGATCATCACGGCGAGCGGGTTGTACGTGTATTTCCGCGAACGCCTCCAGGCCCGATTGCACTGACACCCCCCCCTCTACACTCCCCCCTTGAGGGGGGGAGGATTCAAGTTTGGAGGCTGGATGGGGGAGATGTTGTCTGTTCCGCGGTTTACTCCCCGTCTCCTCCCGTATATGAGCGTGGCTAGAACAGGCGGCGGATCAACCAATGAGCACCAGGGCGGGCACGGCGGGCGAACAGACGAACGTCGTGCGGGCGATCGTCTTCATCGTCGTCGGCATGACCTTCTTCGGTTTGTCGGATGCCCTAGCGAAGCTTCTGGTGGCCGACCTTCCGGTCTTCGAGGTCGTCTGGGCCCGCTACACCTTCCACTTCATCTTCCTGTTCGTCCTGCTGCGCCCCCGGAGCATTGGGAGACTGGTTCGCACGGCTCACCCGCGCCTTCAGATCACGCGGTCCGCCGTACACTTCATGGCCGCGTTCTGCGCCTTTCTCGCCCTGCGCTACCTGCCCCTGGCCGAGGCGACGGCCATCGCCTTCGTCTGGCCACTGCTGGCCTGCGTGCTGTCCGTGCCGATCCTGAAAGAGCGTGTCGGCATGCGCAGATGGACGGCAATCGCCGTGGGCCTGGCGGGGGCACTGATCATCATCCGGCCCGGACTCGGGATCGTGCACTGGGCGGCTTTCCTGGCCCTCGGCATGGCGCTCTTCTACGCCACCTACCACGTGCTGACCCGCAAGGTCGGCACGACCGATCCCTTCATGACGAGTTTGTTCTATATGGGAACCGTGGGCGTGCTGATCACGTCGCTGATGCTGCCGTTCATCTGGGTGGCGCCCGATCAGACACAGTGGTTGCTGTTGGCGACGCTGGGTTTGTCCGGCGCCACCAGTCACTTTTGCGTTATCCAGGCGCTTCAGAACGCTTCGGCATCGACATTGGCGCCCTTCGGTTATGTCCACCTCGTTTCCGCCACATTCCTGGGATACCTGATTTTCGGCGCGCTCCCGGACATTCCCACGATCATCGGGTCGCTGATCATCGTGGCGAGCGGCATGTTTCTCTTCTACCGGGAAAGGATTCGGGCGCGCGGCGTTGATGGCTGACAGACTGGCCGTGAGGCCTGAGTCTGGTGGTAACATCCCGATGGTTGAACGACTGGTTTGAGAACGGTCCCATGGTGAAGGTGTCTTCGCGCACGTTTGTCTGGTGGTTTGACCAGCCGCCGGAAGTGATGTGGCAGGCGCTGGCCGACACCGCGCGGTTCAACGAGGCGGCCGGTCTCCCCAAGCACGAGATCGAGGAGATCGCCGAGCCCGACGGGTCAATGCGTTTTATCGGCCGGGCCCGCAAGGCGATCTTCGAACTGGAGTGGGAGGAAATCCCGGTCGAGTGGGTCGACCAGGACTGGTTCCGCCATCTGCGCGTGTTCAACAAGGGCTCCATCGCCACGATCTGCGCGACACTGCGGCTCGAAGGCGACGATCAGGGCGGATCGATCGGGCACTATCTCCTCAAAGCCTCACCGGCCAATTTCCTCGGTAAGGTCATCCTGGCGACGGGGTTTTTTCCCGCCGCGAAGAAGACGTTCACCAAGCTCGCCTACTCGGCCCGCGACTGGGCTGCCGGCGAGCGCCAAACCGTGTTCGAGCCGCCACCGCCGACGCTGCCGCGCGGCGCCCGTGATCGCGCGACGAGCCTGGTCGACCGTATCGAAGCCACCCACAACGGGCATGGGCTGGCCCGCCGTCTCGCCGACTGGCTGATGGCCGCCCAGGAATTCGATCTCATGCGCATCCGGCCTCTCGTTCTCGCCGAACGCTGGGGAGAAGAGGGCCGTCACGTCATCGAATGCTGCCTGCAGGCCGTGCGCGAGGGCATGCTGGAGCTGCGCTGGGATCTGCTGTGCCCCCGGTGCCGCAGCGCCAAATTCTCGGTGACGTCGCTCGATCGGATTCCCGAAGGTGCCCATCGCAACTCCTGCAACATCGAGTGCGACCGGGACTTCGCGTAGAACGTCGAATTGACGTTCCATCCCGCGCCGACCGTCCGTGAAGTGATCGACGGCGAATTCTGCCTGTTCGGTTCCATGACGACCCCGCACGTCAAGGTGCAGGTCACGGTCGAGCCGGGCGAAAGCCGGGAGATCGAGGCACGCCTGCGACCCGGCGACTACCGGCTGCGGACACTCGAGATCGGCGGCGAACAGATGCTGAGCTACGGCGGCGAGGCCTTCCCGCGCGTGACGGCGGAGGGAGGCAACGTCACCGTCGGCGAGGGTGAAGATGCGGGCCGCATGACCTTCGTCAATCACGAGGCACGCCGGCGGATCTTCATCGTCGAGTCCCGCGAATGGGTGCACGACGCCCTCATCGCCCACCGCGTCACGACCATGCAGTCGTTCCGCGATCTGTTCGGCGAGGATGTTCTGCGGCCGGGCGACGAGGTCGGCATCTCGCAGATCTCCCTGCTGTTCACCGATCTGCGCAATTCGACGGAGTTCTATGAACGGGTCGGGGATGCGCCCGCCTACCATCTGGTGCGGGAACATTTCGCCTTGCTGGCGGGAATCTGCCGGCGCCACAACGGGACGATCGTCAAGACCATCGGCGACGCCGTCATGGGGGCTTTTTCGGACCCGGCAGACGCGATGCGCGCCGCGATCGACATCCAGACCGAGATTGAGGATTTCAACGCCCAGTCGGGCTCTGAGCCGATCGTCGTCAAGGCGGGAGTCCACTGTGGGCCCTGTATTTCGGTGACCTTGAACGAGCGCCTCGACTACTTCGGCGGCACCGTCAATCTCGCCTCGCGGTTGCAGGGACAGAGCACCGGCGGAGACATCGTGGTCTCCCGTGAACTCGCGGCGGATCCCGCCGTTGCGACGGTCCTCACGGACTACGAACTGGAGCCCAATTCGAGCGAGAGTCGCGGTTTCAGCGATGTCGTGATGTTCTACCGACTCACCCCCGAATCCCTACGGGCGAAGCGTTCGATTTTTAATTAACGTATTGATTTTATTTAATATATTATGATATTGATGCTGAATCCGTCCGTGCCCCTGACATTGTACGAACTGTGCGAATTGGTCCGACAAATCCCCGCAGATTTTATGAACGATTCGGTTCTCCTTCCCCGCCAACAAATTGG
>DEBC01000159.1 GCA_002348365.1 Alphaproteobacteria bacterium UBA2966
GCTTTGTCGCACCACGCCGGCGATCCCGAAAAAATCGAGGCGCTGGCACACTACGAAGAGTCCGTTATGAGCATTCTGAATGCTCTGCTCCACTCGCTGGACGAAGTTCAGGAAAACGGACAACCGCTGCTCGATCGCACCACGGTGTTGTTTGGCAGCCATCTGCTAAACGGTCACAGCCACAGCCAGACCAATCTGCCAACGATTCTGGCCGGCGGCGGCTTCAGGCACAAAGGACTCATTCAGTTCGAAGGAGATGGCCGCTATCCGCTGACCAATCTTTACCTGTCGATGCTCCATAAGCTGGGAATCGAGACGGATCGCTTTTCAACGAGCACCGGAACGATGCGCGGATTGGAGGCGTAGAAGATGAGAAGTGAACTTCAATTTTACGATGGCCTTCCAAGGCCGTCGGTTGGATGCGAGCGACGGCCTTGGAAGGCCATCGTACGGCTAGTGGTCATCGGCGTTTTACTGCCAGCCTCAGTTCAGGCGGAACTGAAATCCGACGTCGCAACACACCTCCTCAAGAACCACTGCATTGAATGCCATAATGTCGACAAGCAGGAAGGCGGTGTCAATTTCGAGCAACTTCTCACTGCGGAACTCTGGGATAATCAGCAGGTCTGGTCCGCTGCGGTAGACAAAGTTCGCTCCGGGGAAATGCCTCCGGAAAAGAGCGAACTTACTGACAAACATCGGGCGGATTTACTTAGTAGCCTCGATGCTGCCTTGATCGAGGCAGGGGAAACGCGACGCCGCACAGTGGGGCGGGTGCCGCTACGGCGGCTGACGCCGGAGGAGTATGAATACACTCTGCGCGACCTGCTCCATCTAGAGCATCTTTACGTCAAACAAAACCTGCCCGACCAGCCGACGCGGGGGTTCTTCGACCAGAGCTTCTCGAATCGAGCGGCCGCTCAAACCGTCTCACCCGCAGGCATCCACGAGTATGTCAAAGTCGCCGAGCACGCGATCAATATGGCAGGCGTGTTCGGTGAGAAGCCCACGCGAAACCGGTTCGTCCTGACGCACGGGGGATTTTCTCACTTCAAAATCCCGGTCGGTGAGCATGCCAGCTACGTGGGGAACACGGCTAACCGGTGGCTCGGCATGAAACTGGCGCCGGGAGAACGTAGCAATGGTAGCTATTCCGGCTGGTATCGCTTCCATCTTAAAACGCAGTCCATACGATTCAACGAACACGCCCACGTCTTCGAGCCATTTAATCATCCGATCTATTCGCAGCTCAGCACGAGGACCGTCGATGACCAGAAAGTGAACACTGCGGTGCTCATCTCTCAGCCACATCGCATGACCGTACAGGACGGGCTAATGTATATCGGCCGGGGCAACCTAATGATGTCGTTCCTTTCTCAAAATGACACCGGTCACAAGAGATGGGGACCGGGGGTGCTGTTCGACGAGAAGGAGAGCTGGTTGGAGGGGCCGATCATCGACGAGTGGCCGCCAGCCAGCTACCGATCTCTCTATGACAATCTGCCCAATTGCAACTTCTGGGACGCAGAGAAAAAGTGGAATGCCGGGCCGAGCAAGATGCCGGAAAAACGATGGCATCCTCGTGGCGACCTGCGATTGGAGCACGCACGGCACAACGACCAGAAGATGGCCAATTACGTCGTTGTCTCCCAGAAACCGGAAAAGGATGCCCGACGATTGCTGACAACCTTCATGACCCGAGCCTTCCGTCGCCCCGTGAAACCGGAAGAAGTCGATTCTTATTATGAGCTCGCGCAGCCGGGGATCGAGGCGAACATCCCCTTCCAGGACGCGATCAAGCCTGCTTACCTTGCGGTGTTGTCTTCTTCCGAGTTCCTTTTCCTCGATGAGCAACCCGGCAAACTGAACGACTTTGCGCTGGCGAATCGGCTGTCTTACTTCCTCTGGCGTTCCATGCCCGATGCAGCCCTCTTTGAGATCGCGAAAAGCGGCAAACTCCATGAGCCCGCTGTATTAGAAACTCAAGTCGACCGGATGCTTCAAGATGAACGTGCGGAGCGATTCATTGAGAGTTTCGCCAACGACTGGCTTCAGGTCGATAAGGTGCAGGCGATGCCAGGCACGCAGAACGCCTGGCTGGCCGGTTCGATGAAACATGAGACTTACCGTTTTCTCCGTGAGATGCTCCGGGGTGACCACGATGTCGTCAACCTGATCGACAGCGACTTTGTAGTGGTCGACGACAAGATGGCTCACTACTACGGAATCGAAGGAGTTGCCGGGCCGGAGTTCCGGCTTGTCAGGTTACCGGCGGGAAGCAGACGCGGCGGACTGATGACGCAGGCCAGCGTGCTGGATGTCACTTCCGAGGACAGCAAAACGAATCCCATTCTTCGCGGCGCCTGGGTCGTTCGGAAGATCATGGGCGTTCACATTCCACCCCCGCCGCCTCTGCCGCCGCAGGAGGAAGTCCCAGAGGAGGAACGTCCCAGGACTATGCGCGAGGAGATCGCCAGACACGGCACCGTGCGGTCTTGCCGCGACTGCCACAGTAAGTTTGATACGGTCGGCTTCGCGCTGGAAGAATTCGGCCCGAAAGGCCAGGCACGCGAGTTCTACCCCAACAAAGAGAAAAACAAGGGGACAGAAGTTCGCATGAGTCTGATTTATGGAGCCGGCTCTCATCGGCAGTGGCTCTCCGATGAGAGAGTCGAAACAGCCGGGGAAACCCACAACGGCAAGTCGTTCGAGGATGTCGCCGGCTTGAAGCGGATTCTGCGGCAAGACGAGGAGCATTTTACCAGACACCTCACATCCATGTTGATGGCCTTCGCCACCGGAGAGAACGTTCAATACTCCGACCGGCGGGATATCGATCAGATCATGGCGGCACAATCTGGAAAGAAAACGCTTCGTTCGCTGATCCTGGGTGT
>DEBC01000085.1 GCA_002348365.1 Alphaproteobacteria bacterium UBA2966
CTCATCACATGGCCTCTCGTTGTGACAAAGGGACCCGGCGACTCCAGAGAAGACGATTTCAATCTCGGTATCTACCGGATGCAGGTGACAGGCCGGGACTGCACCTTGATGCGATGGTTGAAACATCGGGGAGGAGCTCAACACCACGCGCGATGGAAAGACGCTCGACCAGAGCCCCTGCCCGCAGCTGCCGTCATCGGCGCAGATCCCGCGACGATTATCGCCGCGGTCACGCCCGTACCGGAAACACTATCGGAGTACCAGTTCGCCGGACTGCTGCGGAATTCCCGTGTCGAGTTGGTCGACTGCAAGACAGTGCCGCTGAAGGTACCGGCCTCGGCCGAAATCGTTCTCGAAGGTCACGTGTCGCTGGATGAGTATGGCGACGAAGGTCCCTACGGGGACCACACCGGATATTACAACGCGACCGAGCCCTTTCCTGTCTTTCGAATTTCGGCCATCACCATGCGCCGTGATCCGATTTATCTGTCGACGTTCACAGGAAGACCTCCCGACGAACCAAGTATCCTGGGTGAGGCGCTGAACGAGCTGTTTGTCCCATTGCTTCGTCAACAGTTTCCGGAGATCGTCGATTTCTGGCTACCGCCGGAAGCCTGTTCCTATCGTGTCGCTGTGGTCTCGATGAAAAAGGCGTACGCCGGCCACGCAAAGCGCGTGATGATGGCGATCTGGTCCTACCTCCGCCAGTTTATGTACACGAAGTTCGTCATCGTCATCGACGCCGACCTCGACGCACGCAACTGGACTGACGTGATCTGGGCAATTTCCACCAACGTCGATCCGGCGCGGGACATCACGACGGTCGAACACACTCCGATCGACTACCTCGACTTTGCATCTCCCGACTCAGGCCTCGGCAGCAAGATGGGAATCGACGCAACTACGAAAATTCCGCCTGAGACCAAGCGCGAATGGGGCCGCAGGATTCGCATGTCGGACGATGTCATCGAACGCGTTTCCGACATGTGGTCGGAACTCGGCCTCCCTGGATCGGGCAAACCCATTTGGAAGTGATGCCCTCGCACCACCCAGAAACAGACAATGAACCGCGGTCGGAAGACCGTCTCGAGGCAGCTTTCACAGAGGAGCGAATTGCAGGACTGAAGCTTGGATATCGCGTGAGGACCGTCGTCCTGGGGATCATCGCGATATGGATCATCATTGAGAACGTGTGGCCAGAACTGACCTATTACATGGCGACTCTCGCAACGTTCTGGTTGCTCGGTTACCTGCCCTACAGGCTCATCAGCTCCGGGTACGACAAACTCTGGATACGCTATCTGTTTCGTTCCTCGACATGGCAATGCTGACGTTTACCCTGCTCTCAAAGAATCCAATGGGCCCGAATCCGGTCCCCTATCCCATGCAGTTCCGCTGGGACAATGAGCTCTACTTCATGATTCTCCTGATGGGTGTGGTGTTCACCTATACGCCGAGAATCGTGCTTTGGGCTGGTGTCTCAGGCGCTATCACCTGGATGGCGGGAGCGGCATGGATTGCCTTACAGCCTGATGTCCATGCCGCATTTTCAATCGCGGATGCCGATCGCAAGTCGGCAGATGCAGTTGTTTCCGCATTTCTGGAACCCAATACGGTTTTCTTCCAGTCGATCACGAAGCATGTGATCCTCATTCTATTGGTTGCCGGAGGATTGGCTGTCGCCGTGAACAGGGCCCGTAATCTCGTGTATCGACACGCCGCGGCAGAGCGGGCACGGGCAAACCTTTCACGCCACTTTTCACCCAACATGGTGGAGGCCCTTGCCGAGCGTGACACCGCTCTGGGCGAAACCAAGAGCCAACAGGTTGGGGATCCTGTTTGCGGACATCGTCGGATTCACAGGGATAAGCGAAGGACAGCCGGCAAACGCCGTCATCGCGATGCTTCGGGAATTCCACAGCCGAGTTGCGCGCGCGGTCTTCGAGCACGACGGCACTCTGGACAAATACCTCGGAGACGGAGTCATGGCCACCTTCGGGACGCCCGATGCTCGTCACGACGACGCTGTGCGCGCTCTCGACTGCGCCCGTTCGATTATCCTCTCTATCGCCGAGTGTAACGCCGAGAGAACCGCCCGAGGAGAAACCGCGATTAGAGTGAGCGTCGGGTTGCATTTCGGTTCAGTGGTTCTGGGCGACGTCGGCGACGAAAATTGTCTCGAATATGCTGTCATCGGCGACACGGTTAACGTTGCCAGCCGCGTGGAAGAGCTGACAAGGGCGCTGGATGCTGACATCGTCACCAGTGCTGATGCCATAGCGGCCGCAGAGGCAGGCGGCGCGGATTCGGCAATGCTTCGGGAATTTGAAGCAGCTGATCCGCAAATAATCCGGGGCCGGGTGGAACCCGTACCCGTACGAATCTGGCGGGCCTTAAGCAATTTTCCAAGGGTGACGCCGCTGGCGCCAAAGACTATATAACCCGTTCCCAGCCCTTTAACGCGACCGAACGGCAACCCACGCATGTCAACTTCCAGCTCTACCGCGACCGCAGACACCGCGTCGGATCTTCTGAACGACCTGATTCAAACGGCCTTGGGGCTGGGCGCCGATGCGGCCGACGCACTCATGGTGGATGGCGTTTCATTGAGTGTCTCTCAGCGATTGGGAAAGCGCGAAGATCTCGAGCGTGCAGAGGGCAACGATCTCGGCTTACGCGTGTTCATCGGCAAGCGACAGGCAATCGTGTCGTCCACCGACACCTCGGCTGACACTCTCAAAGAACTGGTCGAGCGAGCCGTGGCGATGGCCAAGGTCGCGACTGAGGATCCTTTTTGCGGCCTCGCCGATCAGGCTTTGTTGGCACATCAATGGAGTGACCTGGACCTTTACGATTCCCACGAAAGCACTGCTGAGGAGTTATACGATCGTGCGGCCATCGCGGAGGACGCGGCGCGTGCACACCCGGGAATTAGCAATTCTGAGGGTGCTGATGCCAGCTGGAGCGCCAACAACGTGCACCTTGCCACGAGCCACGGCTTTTCTGGCAGTTACAGATCATCGAGCTACAGCATAAGTACGGCCGTCGTCGCGGGGGAAGGGACCGAGATGGAGCGCGACTATGATTACTCTCTGTCCCGGCATCTGAGCGACTTGGAAGATCCTGCATTGGTCGGCCGTCGCGCGGGCGAACGGACTGTCAAACGCCTCAATCCGAGAAAGGCAGAGACCGCACAGGTCCCGGTCATCTTCGATCCTCGTATCTCGGGTGGAATTCTGGGTCACTTCGCGAGCGCCGTAACTGGCCCTGCCGTCGCTCGCGGCACCAGCTTTTTGAAGGATCATATGGACCAGCAGGTGTTCTCGCCGAGCATAACTCTTATTGACGACCCGCACCGATTGCGCGGCCTCGCATCAAAGCCTTTCGACGGCGAAGGTGTTTCGAACCAGGAGACGGTCCTCGCGGAGGCCGGAGTCCTCAAGACCTGGATCCTCGATTCAGCATCGGCACGCCAGCTCGGGCAGCAAACGACAGGTCATGCCAGAAGAGGCACGTCGTCGCCGCCATCACCGGCTACGACGAACCTCTACATGACTCCTGGCGACCCGACTCCGGATGCGCTCTTGGAGACCATCACCAGCGGGTTCTACGTGACCGAATTGATCGGGTTCGGCGTCAATCAGGTTACCGGCGACTACAGCCGCGGCGCCGCTGGCTATTGGATCGAGAAAGGCGAAATTACATATCCTGTCAGCGAAGTGACCATCGCTGGAAATCTCAAAGACATGTTCATGCATCTGACACCCGCTAACGACCTCGAATTCAGATATGCGACCAATGCGCCGACTCTGAGAATTGACGGCATGACCGTGGCTGGCGCGTGACAGCGCTTGATCACCTTAACGACGATCACGCACTTCTGCTGCAGTCTGTGCGCGAGGCTGGCGACATTGCTCGGAAGTTCTTCGACGAAGGTGCAAAGTCCTGGGATAAGAACCCGGGCGACCCGGTCACGGAAGCCGACCTGGCGGTCAATGAGCATCTACGTCGCAAGCTGTGTGGTGACCGACCCGAGTATGGATGGCTGTCCGAAGAAACAGAGGACGATCTGTCCCGACTTGATCGGCGACGGGTCTGGATCGTGGATCCCATCGATGGGACCCGGGCTTTCATGGCCGGTCGACCGGAATTTACCATCTGCGCGGGTTTGGTTGAGGATGGCAGGCCGATACTTGGCGCCGTATTCAATCCGATCACACAAGAGTTTTTCGATGCCGTGAAGGGCCGCGGCGCGCGCTGCAACGGCGAGGCACTCAAAACACCTGATGGCGTGTCCCTCGGAACCGCGCGATTGCTTGCCAGTCAACGAGCACTGGAGCGTCGACAGGGTGTCGGTCAACTCCCTCAAGCTCAGTTCAGATTTATCAACTCGATCGCGTATCGAATGGCCCTGGTCGCGCTGGACCGATTCGACGCAACAATCTCTCTCGCCAAGAAAAGCGATTGGGACATAGCCGCGGCGGAACTCATCGTGACAGAGGCAGGCGGTTGCGCCGCGGCACCAGATGGTTCGGCATTCACTTACAACCGACCCAACGCGCAGCACGCTGGAGTTATTGCGGCAGGCCCCACCCTTTTCCGGGAAATTCTGGACCGGCTGTAGGAATTGGTGGGACAACCTGCCGGTTCAGAGAGCTCTCCGAGATGCGGGGCCGTCCAATCGACATTCCGGCGCATTCATTGGAGACGGAGTCGAACAAGACGGTTCCCTTGATCCCCGGTTCGTGAGACACACATAGTCCTAATGTCCCCGGTCGCAACGGAAATCCCTGGGCCTTCCAAGGCACTTTCTTGCGGTGCCGGGATAGCCCCACATCTCACGACAGCATACACACGGGTTGGCATTTCATGACAGTTACGGAAGAAACCCGACCAAATGTGCCGTCTGCCAGCGACGTCATCACATGGTGTGATAATCCATTTGTCGAATGGCTGCTCACGGAAGGCTGGTCCATTTCAACGGCCCGGCTCCTGATCGATGGATTGGCGCGGAAAGCTGTCGCCGCCGGTCTTTCCCTTTACCGACTGACCGCGACCATTCGCTTCCTTCACCCGCAAGTAATTGGCACGACATTCACGTGGAAACGGGACGGTGGTGAAGCGACGATGTTCTCACCGCCGCATGGCCTCCTTCAGTCCGCAACTTTCCTTCACAGCCCATTCGCCGCGATTATGCGCGGTGAAGCATCCGGTATCCGCCGACGCCTCGACGTCCCGAGCGCACCCATAGATTTTCCGATCCTCAAGGAACTCAAGGAGCAGGTCGTTACCGACTATGTGGCAATGCCCATCCACTTTTCCGACGGATCCATTCACGCGATGACGTTTTCGACCGACCGGCCCGGGGGATTTTCAACGGCGGAGCTCAGCCTGTTGTACGACATGCTTCCCGTCATGGCCCGTCTCCTGGAGATCCATGCGACGCGTCACACTGCGAGAACCCTCCTGGACACCTACGTCGGCCGTCACGCGGGAGAACCTGTGCTGAAAGGCCTGATCAAGAGAGGCGACGGCGAGTCCATTCACGCCGTAATCTGGTTTTCCGACCTTCGCAACTCGACTCGGCTGGCGAACTCGATGCCTCGGGAAGAGTTCCTGGCCCTGTTGAACCAATATTTCGAGTGTCTGGCCGGTGCCGTTCTCGACCACGGCGGCACCGTGTTGAGATACATCGGCGACGCGGTGCTCGCGATCTTTCCCATCGACCCCGAAGCGGGGTCGCCTCTCACCTTCCAGGACTCGACGACAGCCTGCAACGCGGCAGTGGTAGCGGCGCGGGATGCGATGGAACGCGTGGCGGCCCATAACGCCGAGATTTCGGAATCCTCGCACGAAATACACTATGGCCTCGCCCTGCATCTTGGTGATGTCATGTACGGCAACATCGGTGTACCAGAGCGGCTCGAGTTCACCGTGATTGGACCGGTCGCAAACGAGGCTGCCCGCCTCGAAGACATGTGCAAGACCCTGGATCGCGCCATCTTGATATCATCAAGCGTGGCAGAGCATCTGGATCTGCCACTAGTCTCATCGGGCTTTCAAGGTTTCCGTGGCGTTCGTGATCCCCAGGAAGTGTTCACATTCCCGGAATGCACTGGCCCCCGCCCTTCCGGGGTTTGATCTCAGACGTCGACCTCCAGCGACTAGCCGTTTCGTTGGCCGCTGGATTGTGCTGTGTTACTTTCGTTCTGATCAGATTCAGGCGCTCTACGGATCTCAACATTTGAACCCGAGTGAATTGGATCTGCTCTTAGAATCAAGGGGTTAGCTATTTGACAAGCGCGCAAGCGGAAGGCACGGGCGTCGATCCGCAACCCACTTCCAGTTATGCGCTCGTGGCCCGGTTATATCGTGGCCACATCCGCCGCCATCTCACCAGGCTGAGTTTTGCAGCGTTTTGTATGACTGTGGTTGCGGCTGCCACGGCGGCGAATGCCTGGTTGATGGAACCAGTTCTGGACAAGGTGTTCCTGGAGCGAGACGAGGCCATGCTCCTGCTGGTGCCGCTCGCCGTTCTCGGCATCGCCCTGGTCAAGGGCGTAGCTGGCTACCTCCAGGGCTACATCATGGCAGCTGTGGGGCAACGCATCATTGCGGACGTGCAGATCGACCTCTTTGGCCATCTGATGCATGCCGACCTCGATTACTTTCAGCGGATAACATCCGGTCGTCTTGTCTCAAATTTCCTGAACGACGCGAATCTCCTGCGCGACGCCGTATCCAAAGCGCTCACCGGTATTGCCAAGGATTCCCTGATGCTCGCTTTTCTGGTGGCACTCATGTTTCACCAGGATTGGCGTCTGGCCACCGTCACATTCATCATCTTCCCTATCGCCATTCTACCGGTGCGTAATCTCGGACGTCGGGCACGAAAAGCGTCGACCGAGACTCAAGAGCGGACCGGCCGCTTTTCCGCGATCCTGACAGAAACTCTCCAGGCCTCTCGCCACATAAAGGCCTATGGAATGGAGGCATACGAATCGGCGCGTGCTCAAGAGGCCATCGAGGCCAGGCTGCGCGCCATTTACAAGGTCGTGAAGACACGGGCCGCCGCTTCTCCCATCATGGAGACGCTGGGTGGCGTGGCCGTTGCAGCAGTCATCTATTACGGCGGCAGTCGCGTTATTTCGGGAGAGACGACACCCGGAACCTTCTTCTCGTTTGTCACCGCCCTCGTCATGGCCTATCAGCCAATGAAGAGCCTCGCAAACCTGAACACGGCACTTCAGGAGGGACTCGCGGCAGCGCAACGAATCTTCGCCATGCTCGACGTCGAGCCCGAAATCAAAGAACGCCCCAACGCACCGGCACTGCAACTGACAGGGGGTGAGATCCGCTTCAACGGGGTGACTTTCGTGTATCCGGACGGACAGCCTGCCCTCCAGGATATCGATCTGGTGGTCCCACCGGGACGCCGCGTCGCGCTGGTCGGTTCGTCTGGGGCGGGCAAGTCAACACTCCTCAATCTCATTCCCCGATTCTACGATCCGTCCTCAGGCCAGGTACTCATCGACGGGCAGGATATCCGTGAGATCAGCCTGGCATCGGTACGTGCCAACATCGGCTTGGTCAGCCAGGAAGCAACGCTGTTTGACGATACGGTGCGTTCAAACATTGGCTACGGCAAACCCAATGCGACAGATGAGGAGATCATGGGAGCTGCGCGTGCCGCCGCAGCGGACACCTTCATAAAGGCCATCGAGGGCGGGTACGACGGTGTCGTCGGAGAGTCGGGCACTCGACTATCGGGCGGACAACGCCAGCGCATTGCGATCGCTCGTGCCATGCTAAAGGATGCACCCATCCTCTTGCTGGATGAAGCGACTTCCGCCTTGGACGCCGAATCAGAGCGACAGGTTCAAGAGGCCCTTGCAGCCCTCATGGAAGGACGCACCACCCTGATCGTTGCGCATCGTCTTTCCACTGTTATCGACGCGGACATAATTCATGTCATCGATGCCGGCCGCATCGTGGAAACGGGCTCGCATGCGGAACTGATGGCCCGCGCCGGGGTATACGCCAGACTTTACCGTTCGCAGACCAACGGATCCGAAGAGTCCCCGGCTCTACAGGCGCAGGCGTAGCGAACGTGAACCTGCACGAGGAACTCCCGTCCGGCTGTTGAGCGTGTACAAGCGACTTATTCATATGCCGCCGATTCGAGCGTGTCTGTGTTGGCTCGCCGCCACCTACATACGCTTCGTCTTCGCGACCAGCCGGTGGGAAACGCGGAATTCCGAGGCCGCAGACAAGCTCTGGGACTCTGGCCAGCCGTTCATCATCGCGTTTTGGCATGGGCGCCTGTTCATGATGCCGCATATTTGGCGGTCGCATGTCCCGATCGATTTACTGATCTCCCATCATCGAGATGGCGAATTGCTAGCACGCACCGTTGGCCATTTCGGATTCAACACGATCCGGGGCTCAACGTCGCAGGGGGGTAGGGGCGCTCTGCGAGAGATGCTGCGGTCGTTAAAGACCGGAAAGTGTATCGGGTTTACGCCCGATGGGCCGCGTGGTCCCCGGATGCACGTGGCTGAGGGAATCATCTCCATCGCCAAACTCGCTGGCGTCCCCATTGTTCCGGCTTGCTACGCCATTTCGCGCCGTAGGGTGCTGGCATCGTGGGATCGATTTGCAGTCCCATTTCCCTTCTCGCGGGGCATCTACATCTGGGCTCCGCCCATATCCATCGATCGCGACGCGGACGCGGAGGCAACGGAGGCCGCACGACTCGCCTTGGAAATCACCCTCAATGACATCACGCAGTCTGCCGACCGGCATTGCGGTGTCGATGTCATCTCACCGGACCCCGCGCCGGCCGCAGCACATCGCGGTGCCGAGATATAATGTGGACGGTCTATCGTGGGTTGACCCGCCTGGCAGCGCCGTTCCTGCGGTTGCTTCTCAAGAAGCGACTCGCCGATGGCAAAGAACAGATCGAACGCATCGGCGAGCGGCATGGCGTCGCCAGCCAACAACGACCGGCTGGTTCACTGCTCTGGATTCATGGTGCCAGTGTGGGAGAACTGACGGCCGTCCTGCCGCTCATAGAGGCACTGACCTCACAGAAACTGGCGGACTCCTTACTGGTCACAAGTGGCACCGTAACATCGGCCCGCCTTGCAGCCGAACGCCTGCCCGCTGGGATAATCCACCAATTCATACCACTGGACCATCCGGGCTGGGTGCGCAGTTTTTACGAACACTGGAAACCCGACCTCGTTTTGTGGTTGGAAAGCGAATTCTGGCCGAACTTGCTGGCGGGTGCACGATCTCGCCGAATTCCCACTGTCCTGCTAAACGCTCGCGTCACAGAGCGAAGCCTCAAGCGATGGCGTCTGCTTCCCGGTCTCAGTCGTTCGATGATGAACACCTTCGTCTTGTGTCTCGCGCCGGATGAGGATCAGGCATTACGCCTGAAGCTTCTAGGAGCAGAGAACGTCAGCGTGGTGGGAAATCTGAAAGATGCCTCTCCACCGCTACCGGCCGACGAGGAGGAAAAAGGGCGCTTGAACCGTAAAGTATCCGGCCGCACGCTGTGGCTTGCCGCCAGCACCCACCCCGGCGAGGAAGAAGCTGCAGCAGTTGCACACGAGCGCCTGAAGCATGACCTTCCCTCACTGCTGACCATCATTGCACCGCGCCATCCAGAACGCGGCACTGAGATAGTCCAGCAACTCAAGGCGCGCGGACTGAATTGCGCGCGAAGATCTCAGGCTGACGATCTGTCGGAAGACACCGATATTTATGTTGCCGATACATTGGGTGAACTGGGGCTGTTGTATCGAACCGCAGATGTTGTCTTCGTCGGAGGATCACTCGTTCCTCACGGCGGCCAAAACATTGCCGAGGCAGCTCGACTTGGCTGCGCAATCGTTTGCGGGCCACATCTCCACAACTTTTCGGCAATATCCCAGCGCCTCATGGGCAAATCGGCCTTGACGATTGTCAGTGACAGCGAAAGTCTGGCGAGCGAAGTGGGGTCGTTATTGAAAGACAGTGAGCTCACCAATGCCCGGGCTTCTGCGGCCCAGCGAGTCACCGAAGAGGACGCTGCAGCGGGAATTCGCAACTTGACGGTCATTCTCGACGCAATCCGCCCGTATCTGCCTGAGACCGAAGACAGGAAAAGTGGTTCGTGAATTATCCAGACAGTGGGTCAGGACGCACCGACCGATGAAGGCACCGGAGTTCTGGTCGAATGACAACTCGATCCTACCGACAATCCTGACGCCCATCGGCGGCATCTATGATGCCTGTGCGCGGGCCAGAACGGCATTCAGCACGGCCAACAAAGCGCCACTTCCGGTGATCTGCGTCGGCAATGTCGTTGTCGGAGGCGCGGGCAAAACGCCATGTACGATGGCGTTACTCACTCGTCTGCGTGCCGCAGGTGTCGATTCGCACGCCATCAGCCGCGGATACGGTGGTCGCGTAACGGGACCAGTTCGCGTGGATCCCGCGACCCATCGTGCGCGTGACGTGGGAGACGAACCTCTGCTTCTGGCCACGGTTGCACCGACCTGGGTGGCCAGCGACAGGTTTGCGGCCACGCGCCAAGCAGCGGAGGCAGGTGCCCGTCTCGTCGTGCTGGATGACGGATTACAAAATCCTACCCTGGAAAAAGACCTTTCTTTGCTTGTGATCGACCCGACAAACGGAGTTGGAAACGGACGCATTTTGCCGGCGGGACCCCTTCGCGAACCTCTTGCTCGTGCGCTCGATCGAGTCCAGGCGGTTATCGTTTTGGACGGTGCAGCGACTGGACAGGACGGTGGCTGGCCGCAGACAATCGATCGGCTGCATCCGGGGCTACCCGTATTTCGTGCCCGTCTTACTCCAGAGATGGAAGCGGTGAGGCTACTGGAACAGCCGGTAATCGCATTCGCGGGCCTCGGCCGGCCTGAAAAATTCTTCTCACTCTTGCATGGCATGGGGTGCGATCTGGCCGGTACATATGCCTTTGCTGATCATCACAGATATTCTCCCGACGAGATCATGAAGATCGTAGAAGAGGCAACTTCGAAAGGTGCGCGACCGGTGACGACGGCAAAGGATGCTGTACGGTTGCCTGTCGAGGCGGCGGGGATGGTGGACGTCATCCATGTCGTCGTCGAATTCGAGGATGAAGCTGGGATCGATGCCTTGTTGCACCCGTTCCTGAAGTCATCATGACCAACGACGAGTTAGGGAAGAGACACAGGTGGCCTTTTTAACAGCCGAGGAGATGCACCGCTGGTCCCGCACCTTCCGACTCCTCCGCAACATCTCGGAATTCTTAATGGTCCTATTCGCGCTGGGGCTTTTCCGCGTTCTGCCTATCGATTCGGCATCGGCACTTGGAGGTAGGATCGGGCGTGGCCTGGGACCGATACTGCCTGTATCCCGCCGCGCCCGGCACAACCTCACCATGGCCTTTCCCGACAAATCGGCCGAAGAAATCGAAACCATCGTCGAAGGTATGTGGGAAAACTTTGGGCGAACCGCCGCGGAATACGCTCACTTGCGGCGCCTTCGATGCTACGGCGATGCAAACCGGATCGAGGTGCTGGGAAGCGAAATACTGGATCAGGTCCAGGAAAGTGGGGAACCACACATCTTCTTTTCGGGCCATTTCGCCAATCTGGAGCTCGAAGGAACGTCCATTACCGGACGAAACATGCCCCTCACCATCGTCTACCGCGCCGCAAACAATCCGTTGGTGGACTTCCTACTGTTGCAACTCAGGAAGTATGGAATTGGCGCGGCATTTGTGCCCAAGGGAGCTTCAGGCGCCCGGGAACTCATCGCGGCTCTCGGGGATGGCCGCCACGTGGGGCTCTTGGTCGACCAGAAAATGAACGACGGCATTCCTGTGCCGTTTTTCGGTCGCGATGCGATGACAGCTCCGGCACTCGCTCAACTGGCTTTGAAATCCGACAGGCCCGTCATTCCTCTTCAAATTGAACGGCTGCAGGGCGCCTCGTTCAGGATCACCATCCATCCCCCGCTCGACGTCCAAAAGTCCGGTGAACGTGAAACCGACGTCTATAACCTGATGCTAATGGTCAACGAGACACTTGAAGCCTGGATCCGTAATCGGCCCGAGCAATGGTTCTGGCTTCACAACAGGTGGGGAGAAGACTAGAGCGGCGACCAGTACAGAGTCGCCCGACTTCGGCTGCTAGCCCGGCGGCATTGCCGGCACAAGGAGAGCCGGATCGAGTCGGACTTCGAACCAGTTGACCCGCCAGTCGAGATGAGGGCCTGTGACCCGGCCCGTCGATCCCACAGTACCGACTTCCTGTCCTTGCCGTACGGACTGTCCTTCCGACGCGCTCAGCGAAGCTAAATGGGACAGCACGGATGTAATGCCGTAACCGTGATCGATCATGATCGTACCGCCGGTGAAATACAGATCCTTCTTCGCCAGCGCGACATCCCCATCAGCGGGACTGTACACCGGCGTCCCTTGGCGGGCCGCAATGTCGATTCCGTAGTGCGGCCGACGCGGCTCGCCGTTTAGGATCCGTCGGCTCCCATACACCCCTGTAATGGTACCGATAACCGGCCACACAAAACCCGTCCGGTAGTGTTGGCGATCCGTATCCAGGCGCCGCACCTCAGCAATCCAGGCGTTCTCCCGGCGGATGCGTTTCAAGGCCGCCTCGCTCGGAGACACCATGCGGTTTGGCAGGCCGTTGATTCGCTGGGTTTCGTATTGCCTTGATTCAACATCGAGAAGCCGGGTTTCCCTCGCGCCATCCGGATAACGAATGTTCAGGGTCGCCTGAGAGGGCGCGTCGCGGCCAAATCCAAAGACAAAGGTTCCGTCCGATGCAACTCGGACGGGACGTTCATTCAAATGAATTACGGAACCTGGTGGCGCCAAGCCCTGCGTGAGTCCGCCCTGGATCAGCGCACCGTTGAGTTCCAGGCTTCCTGCGCCTGCCGAGCCCGCAATAATCAGCAGGATCAGAGAACATGCGATCCGCACTATGGCTAAGACTCCGTCGTCGACCCCGCGGCACCGGCCGAATGGGCCGGCCCGCGAACTTCCGACTCGCGACGGGTGGCAATCTCCGAACTCAAGTACGCCTCCTGGCGTTCAAAGCTCCAGTAACTCAGGTCCTCCAGCGCAATTCTTTCACCCGTCACCGCACAACGAACATATGTCCCGGGCATGACCATCTCGAAGTCACCCGATCGGTAACGCAGTACTGCTTCCGAATCCGCCTTTAACATGTCCGAATCATCCCTCAGAGAAGGCGTCCTTGTTTGTCATCTTTACTCGGCTTCCGGGCTGGCGCGCTTGGTTTCGACGACCTGGACGGTCCAGCAAAACCACTCGCAGCAGCTTCCACATGACCATCCGCGAACTCAATGTCAAGCAACATCCCCGTGCCCACCGATTTTGCACGAGATACGACGGCACCCTCGTTTCTGACCACGGCGTATCCCCGCTCGAGGACACTTTGATAACTAAGGCTGCCCAACAGCCGGTCCAACCCCTGGAGGCGCGTACGCTGTTCATCAACGCGACGCGTACTCTCTCGATGCAGTCCTTGTACCAGCCGGCCGAGAGTTTGGCGGGCCTCAAGGGCAAACCTCTCCACGTGACGGCGGTCGAGGCGGCGATGGGCATCGAAGAGGGAACGGCGCGCATCTTCCCGGCGTTGACGCCAACTCCGCGACATCCTTTCCACAGTATCGTCGAGACGCTGAATCGCGAACTGGAGAACTTCGCGTGGGCTACGAAGTCCCCGCTGTAACCCCTCCAGGTGGACACGGTGCCCCCGAAAAAGTCTATGCGCGGCACGGCTGAGCCGAACCTGCTGGGACTGAACCGTGTCGTAAAGATCTGACCGGACGGGTACAGCCATTTCAGCAGCTGCCGTGGGTGTTGGCGCACGAACATCGGATGCAAAATCGATCAGCGTCGTATCGGTTTCGTGTCCGACGGCTGAAATGACGGGAATGCTGCTGGTCGCAGCAGCCCGCACCACCAATTCCTCGTTGAAAGCCCACAAGTCTTCAATGCTGCCTCCGCCCCGGGCGACGATTACCACGTCCGGACGCGGCACAACTCCATCCCGCGATAGATTATTGAAACCCTGGATCGCGGCTGAAACCTGTTCGGCGGCTCCATCACCTTGAACCAATACGGGCCATACCAGCACGTGTCGCGGGAAGCGATCGCGCAGCCGGTGCAGGATATCCCTGATAACGGCGCCCGACGGCGATGTGACCACGCCAATGACGTCTGGGAGGAACGGAATGGAACACTTGCGTTCTTCGTCGAACAATCCCTCCGCAGCAAGCTTCTTGCGCCTCTCCTCCAGTAGTTTCAGGAGAGCACCCTCGCCCGCCAATTCAATGCTTTCGATGATGATTTGGTATTTCGAGCGGGCCGCGTATGTCGTCAGTCGGCCGGTCGCGATAATCTCCAGTCCGTCTTCGGGCGCTACGGAAAGCGATCGCGTGGTGCCGCGCCAGCACACCGCATCCATGACAGCGTTCTCGTCTTTCAAGCTCATGTAGAGGTGGCCCGACGCCGCACGCTTGAATCCCGAGACTTCGCCCCGCACCCTTACACGATCGAAGGTTTCCTCGACCGTCCGTTTGAGAGCGGCGGAAACCTCGCTGACTGTGTACTCCGGGATGTTGTGAAGGCTCGTTTGTTCACTCATGGATGCGTGAAACCTGTTCAAATTCGGCAGCCCAGAACGATATCCGAGACGCGCGTTGTCATCTCAAGTGGCTATGATACAAGGAGGAGAACGGGCACGAAATGCCGCGTCCGAAACGGTCGTTTCCCGACCGGAAGATGGGAGATTGGAGTTGAACGTTCTCGTCGTTGGCTCTGGTGGTCGTGAACACGCACTTTGCTGGTCAATCAGCGCATCTCCCCTTGTCGACTCACTCTACTGCGCGCCTGGGAATGGTGGCATCGGCAGCATCGCGAACCGGGTTGATATCAGCCCAACCGACATCGACGGGTTGATCGGATTTTGCCGAAGCGAGGCGATCGACTTCGTGGTGGTGGGTCCCGAGCAGCCGCTGGTCGATGGCCTCGTGGACCGGCTATCCGATGTCGGCATCAAAGCGTTCGGACCCAGCGCACGGGCAGCGGCATTGGAGGGCTCCAAGGGATTCACCAAGGACTTGTGCGCCAAGTACGATATTCCGACAGGCGCCTACGGCCGGTTTACGGACGCGGGGGCGGCCAAAGCGTACGTATACGCATCCGGAGCTCCCATCGTGGTCAAAGCGGATGGCCTCGCCGCGGGCAAAGGAGTTACCGTTGCGCAAAACGTGGATGAAGCGTTGGCCGCGATTGACGAGGCGTTTGCGGGCCGCTTTGGCAGTGCTGGCAGTGAGGTCGTTGTCGAAGAGTTTCTCCATGGTGAAGAAGCCAGCTTTTTCGCCATTGTCGATGGCCGCAGCGCGCTGCCACTGGCCTCTGCGCAGGACCACAAGGCGGTCGGAGATGGCGATACGGGCCCGAACACGGGCGGTATGGGAGCCTACTCTCCCGCACCCGTCGTGACCGAAGAGCTGCACGGCAAGATAATGTCGCGCATCATCGAGCCCACGGTGACAGCGATGACCGCGGAGGGCTGTCCATATACCGGCGTACTCTACGCCGGCATCATGATTGTCGATGGTGAACCGTTGCTGCTCGAATACAACGCCCGCTTTGGAGACCCCGAATGCCAGGTCCTGATGCCAAGACTCAAGTCCGATATTATGCCGGTGCTACTTGCAGCGGCAGACGGCGTTCTCGATCAGGTTGACCTGCGTTGGTGCGAGGACGTTGCGTTGACCGTTGTCCTTGCGACACACGGATATCCGGGTGATTACAGTAAGGGCAGCGTAATCCGTAACGTGAATTCAGCACAGGAATTGCCCGATGTCACGATTTTCCATGCCGGAACTGACATTCAAGATGGCAATCTGGTGGCAACGGGTGGTCGCGTGCTGAATATAACCGCGTTGGGAAGCAGCGTCCGCGAGGCCCAGGAACGCGCCTACGAGGCCGTCGACGTCATAGATTGGCCCGAAGGTTTCTGCCGCAGCGACATCGGCTGGCGCGCCATCTCGCGGGAATCATAGTCGCCATGGCTAGTCGAACAGAGCTGTTCTCTGGCGTCGAGGGGGTTCGGCCCGGTTACGAGTTCGATGTCGAAGGACTCGAACAATTTATGAAGGCGCATATCGACGGCTTCGTCGGGCCCATCTCGGTCAATCAGTTCAAGGGCGGTCAATCCAATCCCACGTACCGGATCGACACCGGTGATGCCTCTTTCACCTTGCGCCGCAAACCTCCGGGCAAACTGCTGCCCACCGCCCACGCCGTGGACCGGGAGTACAAGGTCATTTCGGCATTGCAGGATACAGGGGTCCCCGTTCCCAAGTCCTACGCGTTATGCGAAGACGACGCAGTGATCGGCACACCGTTCTACATCATGGAATTTGTCGAGGGCCGTGTCCTCTGGGAACCACAACTACCGGGCATGGCTTCCGGGGAACGTTCAGACATCTACGATGCCATGAACTCCGTTATTGCGCGCCTGCATGGCGTGGATGTAGAGGCGGTCGGTCTATCGGAATTCGGACGGCCCGGCAGTTTTGTGGCACGGCAAATTCGGCGCTGGTCCAGGCAATATCTCGAGAGCGGCGAAGAACCGATCGAAGAACTCAATCGGCTTTGCGAATGGCTACCCGAAAACCTTCCCGATCGCGATGAGACCACCGTCGTCCACGGTGATTATCGAATAGACAACATGATTTTCTATTCTCATGAGGCACGGGTGGTTGCCGTCCTGGATTGGGAACTCTCTACCTTGGGCGATCCAGTCGGCGACTTCGCATACCACGTCATGCAGTGGCGCTTGCCGCCTCACATCTTCCATGGTCTCCGCGGAGTAGATCTGGAGTCTCTCGGCATCCCTTCGGAAGAGGATTACGTGTCGGCATACTGCGAACGCACAGGTCGCGACGAAATCCCGCACTGGGATTTCTATATGGCCTACTGCATGTTCCGGTTGTCAGCAATCCTGCACGGCATTCTGGTCCGCGTCCGGCAAGGTACCGCTGCCAGCGCCCACGGTACAGAAATGGGGGAACTCGCACGGCCCATAGCGGAGTTAGCCTGGCAGCAAGTTGAAATGATCGAGGGCCGCGGCCATGAAGTTTAGGGCGGAGAACTAAACCCCGACCGGCCTTGAAATTCGAGCCCTACGGGCAGGATCTGTTCTGGGGCGGGCAACCACATGGAACCCAGCCCCGAACCCTGGACTTGGCAAGAGAAATCTGTTCATCGGTCATTGTCATAACGAGAACGTCGCGTTTCTGTGCGGCGACCTTGGAACCCTGTGCCGCACCAATCTCCAGCCACGTAAGCGCCTCGACCTGGTCCTGATCTACGCCCTGGCCGGTCCCGTACAGGGTCCCGAGAGACACCTGTGCATCGGCGAACCCCCGTTCCACTGCCTTGCGATACTAGATTGCGGCTTCCGATCCGTCTTGGGGCACACCCTTCCCAGTCTCATGCATCACGCCGAAATTAAATTGGGCGGCGGGGTGACCTGCCGCAGCGGCCTTGCCGAACCACACTGCCGCCTCTGCGTCATTCTGCGGCACGGTGCCTCCGCGGCTATAAACAATTCCCAGATTCAGCTGCGCACCCACGCGCTCTTGCAGCGCGGCCTTACGAAACCAATGCATTGCAAGAAAATCGTCCCGACCCACGCCATTGCCTTGGGCATACATCACACCGACGTTGTACTGAGCATTGGCGTCACCGCCCTCGGCGAGCGGCACGAGATTCTCCAGCACGGTGGCAAAATCGCCCCTCTTGTAGGCAGCGTTCGCCTTCTTCCAACCCGCATGCGCCGGATGGGCTGCAATCATCGCCAGCACGGCAAGTGAAACGAACCGCACCAGCATCAAGCTTTCTCCAGACGAGTTGCTAGTTGTATTGCCGCAGCTCGAGGCGAGCGACCTGATCGGTGTGAACTTCATCGGGTCCATCAGCGAGGCGCAGTGTACGCGCCCAGGAATAGGACCACGCCATGTGGAAATCATCCGAAATTCCACCACCGCCGTGGATTTGCATCGCTCGATCGATTACCCGGCAGGCCATCTGTGGCGCGACCACCTTGATCATGCCGATCTCCTTGCGCGCTTCCTTGGACCCCACCGTATCCATGCGCCATGCCGCATGAAGCGTGAGCAAACGGGCCTGATCAATCTCCATACGTGATTCGGCGATTTGCTGCTTCACGACACCCTGCTCGGCAATCGGCTTACCAAAGGCGACGCGCTCCCTGGCACGACGGCAAGCAGCTTCAAGCGCTCGTTCCGCCTGACCGATGGTGCGCATACAGTGATGAATGCGTCCCGGTCCCAAACGGCCCTGCGCGATCTCAAATCCACGTCCTTCGCCGAGCAACATATTGGATGCCGGAACACGCACGTCAGTCAGCCCCACCTCGCAGTGACCGTGCGGAGCATCGTCGTAGCCAAAAATGGTCAGCGGCCGGATGACTTCGACGCCAGGCGCATCCATCGGAACGATGATGATGGCGTGTTGCTTGTGCCGTTCACCGTCGGGATTCGATTTTCCCATGACCAGCAGGAGCTTGCACCGCGGATCGCCGACACCGCTGATCCACCACTTGCGCCCATTGATGACGTACTCGTCTCCCTCCGGAAGGATCGTGGTCTGTAGATTTGTGGGGTCGGACGACGCCACCGCCGGTTCAGTCATGGCAATCGCCGACCGGATCTTCCCTTCCAACAATGGCAGCGCCCACTCCTTCTTCTGTTCTTCCGTCCCGAAACGCAGAAGGGTTTCCATATTGCCGGTGTCCGGTGCCGAGCAATTGAATACCTCCGGAGCGATATGCGACCGGCCCATGATTTCGCAGAGAGGTGCGTATTCAAGAATTTTCAACTTCTCGCCATGCCCTTCGTAGGCGATATCTTCGGGCAACCAGAGGTTCCACAAACCCTCAGCGCGAGCCTTCTCCTTGAGTTCTTCGATGATCGGCGCGGACTGCCACCGGTCCCCCTCGGAAACCTGCTCGTGGAACACGGCCTCGTTGGGATAGATGTGCTGCTCCATGAACGCCAGTAGGTGTTCCCGGAGCTCCTGGGTGCGCGGAGAGAATTCGAAATCCATGTGTCCTGCCTGTCGTCAATGGAAGATGAAGAGGCGGCGCGCGATTTGAGCGCCGGATTCCGGGACTCTAACGTCTGTCCCTGAAAAAGTCCCATAACAGTGCCGAAGCCTGAGATTCGTCGATACCGCCATAGACGTCCGGTCGATGGTGGCATGTCGATTGGGCAAAAAGGCGAGGCCCATTCTCCACTCCACCACCTTTCGTATCGGCGGCGCCGAAGTACAGACGCCTAATTCGAGCGAAAGAAATAGCCTGCGCGCACATCGGACACGGCTCCAACGTTACATACAGGTCAAGCCCCCCCAGGCGCTCGCTGCCAACCGCGCGGGCTGCCTCCTGGATCGCCAGCATCTCAGCGTGAGCCGTAGGATCGTGGCGTTCAACGATCCGGTTGCCTGCCGTGGCGATCACGTCATTGGTTGTCGGGTCGACGATTACGGCGCCAACAGGCACCTCTCCCCGTTGAGACGCTTCCTCAGCCTCTTCCAAGGCGAGACGCATATAGCTGATCGGTTCCTCAGGCATGATCACGAGTCCTGAATTGAGCGGGTAACGACGAAGCCTTCTTGCTTCACCAATCTCGAATTTGTGGAATATCACATTGTCGGCGGTCTCTCCCCCACATAGATTGATGGAATGACAATGCCCACGATCGGCTTGACACTCGATTCCGAGGAACCGGGCGGCTACTCGAACCAACCCTGGTACGCGGTACGGCAGAACTATTGTGCAACCGTCGATCAGGCCGGTGGGTTGCCTTTGTTGTTGCCGCATGCGAGCGATCGTGCGGCAGCCTATCTGGATGCCATAGACGGATTGATCGTCACCGGCGGTCATTTCGACGTCGACCCGTTGCTGTTCGGGGATTCAAAGCGACACGAAACCGTCAAGTTGAAAGAAGGGCGTACCGACTTCGAGCTCGCGATTACGCGCGGAGCTTTGGAGAGAGACATGCCGATCCTGGGTATCTGCGGCGGCCAGCAACTTCTGCATGTGGCACTCGGGGGGACGCTCATCCAGCATATTCCGGATGAGGTGGAGGGCGCGCTGGCGCACGAGCAGCCCAATCCGCGCACCGAGCCAGGCCATACCGTTCGAGTTGAGCGGGGTACCTTGCTCCATCGTATCGTCGATACCGAAGAGCTGGACGTGAACAGCGCCCATCATCAGGCGGCAAAAGACTCTCCCAACGGCATCGTGATTAATGCCGTCGCACCTGACGGAGTCATCGAAGGGATTGAAGCACCCGAATACGGCTTTTGCCTCGGTGTGCAATGGCATCCCGAGTACGAGATCAGCTCCGGGGACAGCAGGATCTTCCAGGCGTTCGTGGCAGCCTGCAGAACCTGACAATGGGCGAACCAGACAAGGAACGGGTCGCCAAGCGTCTGTCGATGGCCGGAGTGTGTTCTCGACGCGAGGCCGAAAGATGGATTGCCGACGGCCGCGTCGCGGTCGACGGTGTCGTTCTCACGACGCCGGCCTTCACGGTCACAACCGACAATGCCATTACCGTGGACGGAAAGCCGATCCCCGGTGAAACCAGCCTTCGCATGTGGCGATTCCACAAGCGCAGAGGACTCATCACGACCCATCGCGACCCCCAGGGCCGGCCCACCGTCTTTGATTCCCTGCCTAAGAACATGCCCCGGGTCGTCTCGGTCGGCCGGCTCGATATGAACAGTGAAGGATTGCTGTTATTGACCACGCAGGGCCGAATGGCCCGCCAGCTGGAACTGCCGTCCACCGGTTGGATTCGGCGTTATCGGGTCCGCGTGTTCGGCCGCCCCGAAGCCGAACAATTAGCGACCCTTTCGAAAGGCGTCACTGTCGGCGGCGTCCGGTACGGTCCGGTGACCGCCAAGATCGACAATGCACAGGGTGCGAACGCGTGGCTCACAGTGGCACTTTCGGAAGGCAAGAATCGAGAGATCCGACGCCTGATGGAGCACTTGGGATTCAAAGTCAACCGACTGATCCGCACCTCCTTCGGTCCTTTCCAGCTCGGCCAACTCAAGCCCGGCGACATTCGTGAGGTGCCCGGCAAGGTCATCAAAGAACAGCTCGGCAGAATGCAGGCGCAGGCCAGCACATAGCCTATCGGCGATGCGGATTGTCGGAGGAAAATTTCGAGGCAGACGGCTGGCAACACCGCGCGGGCGAGCTATTCGGCCGACGTCCGACCGCGTCCGTGAAGCGCTCTTCGACATCCTGCAACACGGCACCCGCGCAAACCTCGGACTGGTTCTGCCACAGGAGACTATGGTGCTCGACGTATTCGCAGGAACGGGGGCACTTGGACTCGAGGCTTTGTCACGTGGCGCAGCTCATGTCACGTTCATTGAGAAGGACCCTGCTGCCTGCCGGGTGATCGAACAGAATGTGCAGGCTCTGAACGTCACGGCGCATGTAACCCTGCTGCGCCGAAACGCTGTGCGCCCGGCCCAACCCCCCAAGGGTGCGGGAACGGCGGACATACTGTTTCTCGATCCGCCATACCGGTCGGATATGGCCGCACCCACGCTCCAGGCCCTTCGTGCACGCGGTTGGGTTTCGAGGGCCGCTCTCTCAGTCGTCGAGATTGCGAGCAATGAGACATTTGAGCCTCCTCGCGGTTTCGTCAGTGCGGACGAGCGGCGCTATGGAGACACGACACTGGTGTTTCTGCGATCGGAAGGAACCGAGGAGCAGACCTGATATTCAGCGTCGACCAAACAGGCGTTCGATGTCAGCAAGCTTGAGCTCGATGTATGTCGGTCGACCGTGATTGCATTGTCCGGAGTGGGGCGTTACCTCCATCTCGCGAAGCAACGCG
>DEBC01000109.1:0-340 GCA_002348365.1 Alphaproteobacteria bacterium UBA2966
TTGAGGTTGCGGGTCCCGGGTTCATCAATATTCGGCTGAGCCTTGATTTCGTGCATGATCGTTTAAGGGATGTGCTCGAAGCCGGAACATCCTTCGGCGACTCGGCCCTGGGCGCAGGCAACTCGGTGAATGTGGAGTACGTATCGGCTAATCCGACCGGCCCGTTGCATGTCGGTCATGCCCGAGGTGCCGTGTATGGCGACGCCCTCGCAAATCTTCTGGACAAGGCGGGATACGCAGTCACACGGGAGTATTACATCAACGACGCCGGCGCTCAGGTCGATCAGTTGGCGCGCTCGGCTTATCTCCGCTACCAGCAGGCGCTGGGACAGGAGATCGG
>DEBC01000109.1:680-1088 GCA_002348365.1 Alphaproteobacteria bacterium UBA2966
GACATTCCGGAGGGTCTTTACCCGGGCGACTACCTGATACCGGTTGGAGAATCCATGGCATCCAGCCAGGGCGAAAACTGGCTGGAACAAACGGAAGAGGTCTGGTTGCCACATTGTCGGGAGTTCGCCACTGACGCGATGATGGAGTCGATTCGCAATGACCTTGCCGCACTGGGCGTGCGCATTGCCAAGTTCACGTCTGAGCGCGATCTGGCCGAAAAAGGTCGGGTTGAAGATGCACTTGAATTTCTGGACGACAAGAAACTGATTTATGAGGGTGTTCTCGAAGCGCCGAAAGGCAAGCAGCCGGACGACTGGGAGCCGCGGCCGCAGACCCTTTTCAGGGCCACCGAGTTCGGGGATGACGTCGATCGTCCTCTCAGGAAATCAGATGGTAGCTGGACCTAT
>DEBC01000109.1:1386-6763 GCA_002348365.1 Alphaproteobacteria bacterium UBA2966
ATTACCATGGCTCCAGATGGTAGCTGGACCTATTTCGCGACGGATGTTGCCTATCACCGGGACAAGATCGATCGCGGTTTCAACAGCATGATCAACGTGTGGGGCGCGGATCATGGTGGATATGTCAAACGGATGAAGGCCGCGGTGGCGGCCCTTTCGGAGGCGACCGCCGAGCTGGATATCAAGCTGTGCCAACTCGTGAAGCTGACTCGGGATGGTGAACCGGTACGAATGTCCAAACGCGCAGGAAGTTTTGTGACCCTGCGCGAAGTCGTGGATGAGGTCGGCAAGGATGTTGTGCGCTTTATCATGCTCACGCGCCGCAACGATGCGCCGCTTGATTTCGACTTTGCCGCAGTGACAGAGCAGTCACGAGAGAACCCCGTCTTCTACGTGCAGTACGCCCATGCTCGCGCCTGTTCGGTCCTTAGGAATGTTGCCGAAGTTCAGGGCAGCGCCCTCGACACCGAAACTCTCAAACGGGCGAAACTGGCCCGCTTGACCCATGCTGAAGAGCTTGCTTTGATCAAATTACTCGGCGGATGGCCCCGCCTGGTCGAGACTGCGGCGGAGGCCCATGAACCTCATCGTGTCGCGTTCTACATCCACGACGTGGCATCGGCTTTCCATCAATTTTGGAACCAGGGAAAGGAGGATCCGGATTTGCGCTTCATTGTCGATGAAGACGCGGAACTCACCCTGGCGCGGGCGGCACTCGTGAAGGGTGTTGCTTTGGTCATCGCCAGTGGGCTCGAAGTGATGGGCGTTCAGCCTGTGGAGGAAATGCGCTAGATGGCGTCTGATACTCCGCAACCGCCGCACGACCCGCCGCCCGCATATCTGCGGCAGGGACGCATCGATCCGCCCCAGCAGGAAGAACGGTTAACGCCGGAGAACACCGTTGGTCGGCGTTGGGGCGTCCCCGCGCTTATTGCATGGGTAACGCTGTCCGCATTCGCAGGTGCTCTCTGGTTCGCATATGAGCAAGGCGTCCGCAAAGGTATGGAAACGACCCCTCCGCTCATCAAGGCGGATGCCGGCCCCGTGAAAGTGCCGCCGGATGACCCCGGAGGATTGGAGGTTCCGCATCAGGACAAGGAAATATATGAGCGCATGGCGGGAGGAGAGGAATCCGGTCAGGAAGAGGCGACCCTGAGACCCGAGGCCGAGAAGCCCGCGCCCAAGGAAGAATTGTTGGCTTCAACGAGCACTGAAGATAATTCGGGTGGAACGGCGACCATCCCGGTTCCGCCTCTACCGAAGGCCACGGACACCACCGCGGCCGCAGCAGAGTCCACTTCTGCCGAAGCTGAGACGTCTGACGAATCCGCGGACACGCAATCGGAACAGGAAGAGGCGAGTTTGCCGCCGCCTGTACCTCTTGTTCCCAAGGAGACGGGCGAACAGCAAGCCGAACCCGAGAGGGTGGTTGGTTTTCGCGTTCAGCTGGGTGCCTATCGCAGCGCCGAAGCAGCCGAGAGCGACTGGGCGCGACTCAGCACCCGGGAAGAATCGCTTCTGGGCTCTCTTGATCACGCCATCGTCCGTGCCGATCTCGGCGAACGCGGGATTTATTATCGATTGCAGGCGGGGCCCCTTGAAGGGCCCGGAGCGGCACGAACGATGTGCAACAAGCTCCAAGAACGACAACTTGGCTGCCTGGTAGTTCGGCCCGCCGCAAGGTGACAGAGCGGCTCGCGGCGATATTCGGATGCGCCGGTGAGATTCTCACCAAAACCGAGTCACAGTTTTTTCGAGATGTCCGGCCGTGTGGCCTCATATTATTTGCCCGCAACTGCCAGTCACCGGCTCAGGTTCGACGCCTAGTTCAGGATTTTCGGGACGCCGTGGGCATGGAGGATGTCCTGATCCTCATTGATCAGGAAGGCGGCCGCGTCTGTCGATTGACGCCGCCCCACTGGCGATTGCCCCCGGCGGCAGCTGAATTCGGCCGACTGTACGATCGTGATTTCGCATCAGGAATTGAGGCCGCCAGGCTTAACGGGCAGGTAATCGCCGCTGAACTGCATGACCTCGGCATCAATGTCGACTGTCTCCCAGTCCTTGATGTGAGGGTCGCCGGAGCCCACGACATTATCGGCGATCGAGCGTTTTCTTCGGATCCAAACACGGTGGCGGCATTGGGATCGGCCTTGAGCGACGGCCTGCTGTCGGGAGGTGTGCTACCGGTTATGAAACATATTCCCGGACACGGACGGGCGACGGTGGATAGTCATGTTGATCTGCCGGTCGTTTGCGCGACAAGTCAGGCGCTCAACGACCTCGATTTTGTCCCGTTCAGATCACTCGCTGCGACGCCCCTGGCGATGACGGCTCATGTTGTTTTTACTTCGCTTGACGACGACCGGCCGGCTACCAGCTCTTCGAGTGTGATTTCCCTGATTCGCCATGACCTCGGGTTCGACGGCTTGTTGTTGACCGATGATCTCTCCATGCAAGCCTTGCCGGGGACGATGGCCGAACGTGCAATCGCCTCGCGAACTGCCGGGTGTGACCTGCTCCTTCACTGCAACGGCGATCCACGCGAGATGGAAGCCGTTGCTGAACATGGCGGGCCGCTGGATGATGCGGGCCGGCGCCGATTGAGTTTGGCGTTGGCACGACTGGCAGAACCAGAACCGGTAGATATACCGGCCGCGATCGCCCGGATCGACGCACTACTGGCGAAGACAGCTGAAGCAAACGGTCCATGATCTCAGAGTTTGCATACGAGGTATCCGTCTGGATTGTTCCCGTGCTGGTCGCCGTCACGTTCCACGAGGCCGCCCACGGCTATGTTGCGTGGAAACTCGGCGACGACACGGCCTACAGATTGCGGCGCGTTTCTTTCAATCCGTTTCGCCACATCGACACGTTTGGCACGATCCTGTTGCCGGCGCTCTTGCTGGTGATGTCGGGTGGCCGAATCATGTTCGGGTATGCCAAACCTGTTCCGGTCAATTTCGGCCAACTCAACAATCCCCGCCGGGATATGGTGTTGGTGGCCCTTGCGGGACCCGTGACAAATCTGGGGCTCGCATTCGTATCCGCGTTTCTCCTTCATTTTCTGGAGATCTTCCCCGACGATATCGCGGTATGGCTGTCGGAGACGCTGGGGCGTTCGGTCATACTCAACCTCGTGCTTGCCGTGTTCAACATGCTGCCGCTTCCGCCATTGGATGGTGGTCGAGTAGCCGTGGGACTGCTGCCGCCGGTGCTGGCGATACCTTTGGCCAGACTGGAGCGGTACGGCATGATGATCCTGATCTTGTTGCTGTTCGTGCTTCCACCTCTGAGCGGATACCTGGGTGTTCGGATGAATCTATTCGAACTGGTAATTTGGCCGCCGGTAAAGGTATTGTTGGATTTGATTACCGTCTTGAGCGGGCACGTGTAGATACCTTGAACTCCGATAGTAGAGACGACGTTTGGTCCAACCCTGTACGGGATGACGCGGACGACGCTTCTTTGGTCGTGGACATTGACGGCTACGAAGGCCCACTGGATGTCTTGCTGGTATTGGCACGTTCCCAGAAGGTCGATCTGACTCAGATTTCCATTCTGCAACTTGCCGAGCAGTATCTGGCCTTCATCGCTGAGGCGCGGCGCCTCAGTCTGGAAGTTGCTGCGGATTACCTGGTGATGGCCGCTTGGCTCGCCTACCTCAAATCGCGGCTGCTTCTTCCGGAAGTCGAGGATGAAAATGGGCCAAGCGGACCGGAACTCGCGGCGCATCTGACATTTCAATTGCAGCGTCTTGAGGCCATGCGGGAGGCAGCTGCACAACTCATGGCTCTAAATCGACTGGGTCGAGATGTTTTCGAACGAGGGCAGCCCGAAGGTATCAGGGTCGTCCGTAATTCAGTTTACGAAGTATCCGTATTCGAACTCTTGCGTGCCTATGCGGATCACCGGGTCCGAGCTGCGAATGAGCCATACAGCATCGCCGCCCGAGAACTGTTTTCTATGGAGCAGGCCCATGAACGGCTACGTCGCGTTCTGGGCGATATACCCGGATGGGAAAGGCTGGAAACGTTTCTGCCTCCGGAAATCAAAGGCACGATGGTGTATCGTTCGGCGGTGTCAGCCATGTTGGGTGCCAGCCTGGAGATGGCCAAGTCAGGCCAAGTCAAGCTCCGTCAAACGCAGACCTTCGGTCCAATCTACATGCGTCGTAGGCAACAGGACGATGGCGCGTCCGAAGATGGTTGACTCCAAAGCAGTGACTGAGGTCTAGGAACGGTATGAGCGTCGATCAACAACATCTGCGCATGGTGGAGGCATTACTATTTGCAGCTGCCGAACCTCTGGACAACGCGAGTATTCAGGCTCGCCTGCCCAATGATGTCGATGTGCCCGCCGCCCTGAAGATGCTCGAAGACGCGTATCGGGAACGTGGCGTCAATCTTGTGCATGTCGCCGGAAAGTGGACATTGAGAACGGCGCCTGATCTCAAGTTTCTCTTGCAGAAAGAAACTCAGGTTACCCGGCGCCTGAGCCGTGCCGCGACTGAGACGCTTGCAATTATTGCTTATCACCAACCTGTCACGCGGGCGGAGGTGGAAGAGATTCGAGGTGTTGGGCTTAGCCGCGGCACACTCGATCTGCTCCTGGAAATCGGTTGGATCCGGCCCAAAGGGCGTCGCCGCACTCCGGGCCGACCGGTCACTTACGGCACCACTGAGGAGTTCCTGGAGCACTTTGGCTTTGATGCCATTGAGGAGCTGCCTGGCCTCGACGAGTTGAAGGCATCGGGTATGCTGCAGCCTCGGCCGCCGGCATCGCTGGTCGAAGAAGTACGATCCCAGGCCGCTACAGACCGTGATGAAGACGAAGAGCCTGTTGGCGATGCCGAGATTGCAGAGTTTCCTCGTCCGGTCGAATAGCCTCGCTGGCAAATTCGTTTCGCGTAGACGTGATGAAATCTAAACATGTTGAACTTGCTGCGGGGCAGCCGTCACCTAATCGTGCAAATAATAATGACTTGCAACACCTGTGCTCTTCTATATTTTTCATTGATATAGCGTCGATAAGGCCCTAAGCCGGATCGCCGCTTCCGTATAACTCTGCAAGGTTGAGATGAACCGTGAGCACGGTTGGTGACACCGCTCGGACTGTATTGACGCCGGTTCACCGGCATTTCCGTCTGAATCGCTGGAGTTTATTTGCTCTCGCAATCGCCGCGATGGTTGCGATCCCCATAATCGTGGTCTTGAGTTTTGTGTTTGCTCCGGCCAGTGATGTGTGGCACCACCTCGCGTCAACTGTGCTGACGCGCTACACCGCAAATACGCTGTGGCTGGTGGTGGGCGTCAGTTTCGCGACTTTGGTGACAGGCGTCGGGGCGGCGTGGTTGGTCACCATGTGTCGGTTCCCC
>DEBC01000109.1:7128-11828 GCA_002348365.1 Alphaproteobacteria bacterium UBA2966
CCATTGCTGTCATCCTGGCCTACGGCAATCGAATTGGTGGCTCAGGTCTGACGACAATTGGCTCTCGTGTCGCCAGTATCGGTTATGCAGTACCTGGGAGCGTCATCGCCGTCGGCGTGTTGTTGCCATTCGCATGGATCGACAACTCGGTCGATAGCTGGATGCGAGAGACGTTTGGAATTTCCACGGGTCTGCTGCTTTCGGGCACGATCGTGGCGTTGCTGTTTGCCTACCTTGTTCGCTTTCTGGCTATTTCGTTCAATACTGTTGAAGCCAGCCTTGCCAAGGTGACCCCGAATATGGACAGCGCAGCCCGGACCTTGGGTGCTCGACCCTGGAAGACACTGCTTAACGTTCACGCGCCCATGATGTGGGGAAGCCTTCTCACAGCAGGATTGCTGGTTTTTGTGGATGTGATGAAGGAATTGCCGGCGACCCTGATCATGCGGCCGTTCGATTTCAATACACTTGCCGTGCGAACGTTCGAGTTGGCGTCCGACGAGCAGCTGGCGGAGGCGGCGGGGCCGGCACTGGCCATCGTCATGGTTGGGATTATCCCAGTCGTGTTGCTATCGGCCGCTATCGCGCGGGCTCGCCCCGGTCAGCCGCCGAGATAGAGAGATGGTTGGGCTCAGTCTCGAGAACATCACGCACGCATTTGACGGCAATGTGGTTGTCGACAATGTGAGTCTGCGCGTTGATCCGGGCGAAGTGATTTGTCTTGTTGGGCCTTCAGGATGTGGAAAGTCGACAACTCTCCGCATTGCTGCGGGTCTCGAGGAAGTCCAACAGGGGCAGGTGATCGTCAACGACAAACTGGTCGGCGGCGGCGGGCGCCATGTGCCTCCGGAATTGAGAGGTGTTGGTCTGGTATTCCAGGATTACGCCCTGTTCCCCCACCTCAAGGTCCTTGAGAATGTCGCTTTTGGTATCACCGATGGCCGATCGAGTGATACGCGAAAACAAGCGGCGAGAGCCATGCTGGAGAAAGTAGGGCTCAGCCACCTGGAGAATGCGTTTCCACATACGTTGTCTGGAGGGGAACAGCAGCGTGTTGCCTTGGCGCGGGCGCTCGCGCCGAGACCGGGCTTGATGTTGATGGACGAGCCGTTTTCGGGTCTGGATATCGGCTTACGCGACAAGATTCGCGATGACACGTTAGCGCTGCTCAAGGAGTTGGGCGCAGCAACGCTTCTTGTGACCCACGATCCGGAAGAGGCCATGCGAATGGCGGATCGGGTCGCTTTGATGCGCGAAGGCAGGCTGGTTCAGGAGGGCCCGCCCAATCGGGTTTACAGTAATCCAGACAGCCCTTTCTGTTGCACTTTCTTTAGCAATGTCAATAGATTAGAATCAATTGTTGATAATGGACTTGCAAAGACTACACTGGGAATTGTTGAGGCAAATGAGATCGGGAATGGTGTGCCCGTAGATGTTTTGGTTCGACCGGAGGCGATCAAAATTCATGAGCCTGCCGATGGTGCCGTGTCAGCGGTTGATGCGACAGTCGTGAGTAGTCGGGTCCTTGGCCCATACAGTCTGGTTTATCTCCAGGCGGCGTCGGATGGACGCGTTTTTGAGGCGCGTCTGGCAGGAATTCACGCACCTGATGACGGTACGCGATGTACCGTCACGTTGGATCCGTCACAAGTATTCGTATTTCCGACGTCATCAAACTAGTGTAAGAGCAAGTGTTTCGCGCGTTGCGCGGTATAATCAGGTTCCGCAATGATCGGCTTCGGCGGCTTGTCGGAAATGTCCAGTGGGTTCGCAGAGTTGATCTTCTAGAGCAAGGCTTACGACACAATGGGAACATTCAGTATCTGGCATTGGCTGATCGTCCTCGCGGTCGTGCTCATTCTTTTCGGTGGTAGAGGCAAGATTCCGGCGCTGATGGGTGATATCGCCAAGGGGATCAAGAGCTTCAAGAAGGGCATGAAAGAGGAAGGACAGGCGGACGGCGAAGATGCCAAGGTCATCGACGCTGAGGCGTCGGCGGCCGCGCGGTCCGATGCCGAAAAGGACAAAGCCGCCAGCGGCTAGACCCGTGAGATGCTCGGGACGCCGTTTGGGGCGGTTTCAGGGCGTTGTCGCGGACCTCTAATTGCGATGTGATGTTGGATATCGGCTGGCCAGAGCTTTTCCTGATCGCTGTGGTCACGATTATTGTCGTGGGCCCAAAGGAGTTGCCACGCGTGGTGCGCACCGTCAGTGGCATGATCCGTAAGGTCAGAGGCCTCGCGGGCGAGTTTCAGTCGACACTCGACGATATGGCCCGGGAGGCCGACCTCGAAGATATCAAGCAGGAGATTGAGCGCGTCAGCAAGGTTGACGTGGCCGACGAGTTCAAGGCGACGTTCGATCCATCAGGGGAGATGGATGGCGCGTTCGATTTCGACGAGCCTCGGACTGAAGAGAACTCGATCCTCGCGGGACCTGAGACGGACGAGGTGGACGTTGGCGACTCGATCGTTGGGGACATCAGTGAGTACAGCGAGAAAGTAAGCCCGTCGGATCCGGAAAGTGAGTCGTCAGAATCTTCTGAAAGTCCCTCGACGGCTGCGGACGAAAGTGATTCGACCGAGGACCGTGTCAGCGAACACAGAATGACGACCTGACGGCAGGGACCTGAATCGTGGCGGAACGGCAAGTAGAGGAGGAGGAAATCGAAGAACGGCGGATGCCGCTTGTCGATCACCTGATCGAACTGCGTCGGCGCCTATTTCATTCGCTCATCGCGCTCTTGGTCACCTTCCTGATCTGTTTCTATTTTGCCAATCCGATATTCGATTTCCTCGTAGAGCCCCTGGCCGCACTGTGGGAAGGTGAGGAAGAGCGCCGCCTCATCTATACGGCTCTTCACGAGAAATTCTTCACGAACATCAAGGTGGCCTTTTTTGCCGCTTTGTTCTTTTCGTTTCCGTTGATTGCCGCCCAGGTGTGGATGTTTGTCGCCCCGGGACTTTACAAGAACGAAAAGGGCGCGTTTCTGCCATTCCTGATTGCCACGCCGATTCTCTTCCTGATGGGCGCCACGATGGTCTATTACATCGTCATGCCGGTGGCCTGGCAGTTTTTTGCAAGCTTCCAGCAGTTTGGCGCCGAAGGAGCTCTACCCATAGAACTGGTACCCAAGGTCGGTGAGTACCTCAGTTTGGTAATGCGATTGATTTTCGCTTTCGGCCTCAGTTTCGAATTACCTGTTCTGATCACCTTGCTGGCACGTGTGGGACTCGCCACGTCGGATGGGCTCAAGACCAAACGGCGCTATGCCATCGTGCTGGCGTTTGTCGCCGCCGCCATCCTCACACCACCCGACCCACTGAGCCAGATCGGTCTCGCCGTGCCCATCATTCTTCTGTACGAAATCTCGATAATCTGTACACGGATGGTCGAGAAGAAGCGCGATGAAGAAGCCGCCGCACAGGAAGCTTGAGGCAGAGATTGTCGACTGATTCAATTTCGATAAGTTGTTGATATACAATAGCTGAGAGGGGTTGAGCGTATGGAGTCCGCCACTGTGGCCGTGTCGGATCAGATTGAACTGGTCATTGAAGCCCTGAGTTCGACCCTGGCCACCTATGGTCTGTCCGTGGTCGGGGCAATTGTCACGCTGATCGTTGGTGTGTGGTTCGCGGGCTATGCATCGCGGTTGACGGGGCGTGCTCTCGAGAAGACCAGCCGTGTCGACGACACGCTGTCCAAGTTCTTTGCGAGTTTCATCCGTTATCTGGTCCTGGCCGTTGTCGTTGTCGCCGTCCTGAACCAGTTCGGTGTCGAGACCGCGAGCCTGGTTGCGGTCCTCGCCACTGCGGGTCTGGCCATTGGGCTGGCACTGCAGGGTACGCTGACAAATGTTGCATCAGGCGTGATGTTGCTGTTCTTCCGGCCCTTCAAGGTTGGTGATTACGTGGAGGCTGGTGGACACGCCGGAACGATTCAGGAACTCAACCTGTTCTTTACCGTTATGGCGACACCCGACAATGTTCGGATTACCGTTCCCAACGGGCAGGTCTGGGGCTCGGCCGTGCATAATTATTCGGCCAACTCGACCCGGCGCGTGGACATCAGTGCAGGCATCGCCTACGACGCGGACATCGACAAAGCCATGGCGGTCGTGCACGAGACCATTTCTGCTGACACGAGGATCAAGCCCGACCCGGAACCCTTTGTCGCCGTGACCGAGATGGCAGACAGTTCGGTCAACTTCACCATTCGCGTCTGGGTGGACAACGCCGACGTCTGGCCCGTCAAATTTGATCTCACAAAGGCGGTCAAACAGGCGTTCGACAGGAATGGCATCGACATCCCGTTCCCCACGCGGACGGTGCACATGGCCGAAAATTAGAGTCCCGAGATTCAACCATAATCGGCAAGGCAGGTTACGCGAACGCTGGACGAATTGCCGACGCGAGACGTATAAGAAGCGCGATTTCCTCCGGCCCTCGGACACCTTTCGGCTATGCACGACATAAGATGGATACGCGAGAACGCGGACGACTTTGACGCGGGACTGTCGCGGCGTGGCCTCGACGCGGCAGCTGCAACAGTCCTTGACGTGGACGCACGTCACCGAGAGGCCCAAACAAAGGTCCAGGAAGCAAAGAACCGGCGCAACGAGGCCTCGAAGGAGATCGGTGCGGCCAAGAAGCGCGGTGAGGACGCCGAGGCGCTCGTCGAAGAAGTGGGTGAGCTCAAGG
>DEBC01000161.1 GCA_002348365.1 Alphaproteobacteria bacterium UBA2966
GGCGGAAAAGCCAGTCGGGACCTTTGTTATGGGCACTGTATTAGGCGACATGCACGATATTGGACAGTCTATTGTCACGATCATGCTTGAAAACGCCGGCTTTAACGTCATTAACCTCGGCACTGACGTGCATCCAGATAAATTCATTGAAGTTGCCGAAGCGGAAAAGGCCGATTTGGTTGGGTTCTCGGCCCTTTTGTCGACGACGGTCTATTATCAGCAGGTCACTATCGAAGAATTTCAGAAGGCGGGACATCGAGATAAGGTTCACATTTTGGTTGGCGGCGCACCGACAACGCAGGATTGGGCTGATCAATGCGGCGCTGATGGCTGGGGGGTGGATGCAGTGCAAGCTGTCCGACTTGCTCTCGACCTGGTCAAGGAACCACGAGAAGCCTGGGCATAGATGGCAGATACAGTCTCGATCACTTTCGTCGATCCGGAGGGAGACTCGAAGGAGAGATCCACGACTATCGACCGTGGAAAGACGTTGCTTGAAGCCGGCCATACGGCAGGCGTCGAAATTGAGGCGACTTGTGGCGAGCGTGGCCGATGCCGCACCTGCCGGGTCAAGATCATCAGCGGCGAGGTGCCGCCGCCGACCATTCAGGATACGGTCCAGTTGGGTCACGAGGAGGTTCGTGAGAACTTCCGGCTAGCGTGCCAAACTAAGGTGATTGCCGACACCAAAGTAATGGCCTTGCCGCCCAAGGCGGAAGTGGGCCATCAAATCCTATCGTCTGACAAGTCGCTCGCGGACGACGATAGAATGATCCTCGATTGCGGCGTTGACAAATACGTGGTCAAGGCAACGACACCAACCGAAGAGCACCATCAAACCTCGGATTGGGAGGAGATGCTCTCGGTTCTCCCGGACAACGTCAGCCGTGATGTTTCCTTGGAGGTCCTACGAAAGGTGCCAGGTGCAATCCGGGCTCAGTCTGGCAACATGACGGTAACGACCTTTAATGATCGGATTATTGATGTAGAAGCTGGCGACATGTCGGAACACAAATACGGCATGGCTTTCGATATAGGTACGACGAGTATCGTTGGCACTCTGATCAATCTCGAGACTGGTGAGACTCTGGCTGATGTCGGAGGCGTCAACCCTCAGGCGGTTTATGGCGGGGACTTGATGTCACGCATTGCCTATGCCCAATTCGATGAGAAGAAGTTAGCAACGCTCCGGGGCCGCGCCCTCAACGCGCTTAATGATTTCATTCGAGACGCCAGTCAGCAGGCTGAGATCGACGCTGCACACATCTACAAGATCGTGATTGTCGGCAATACCTGTATGCATCACATCATTCTAGGCGTCGACGTCACCTACGTAGGTCTAGCGCCTTATGCGCCTGTGATCCGCGATACCCTCTCATTGCCCGCTCGAGATTTACCACTAAAGCGAGCCGTGAACGCGCAAGTTTGCTTTCTGCCGATCGTTGCCGGCTTTGTGGGTGCTGACACCATGGCCTGCGTCTTGGCAACCCGCATCTATGACAGCGAAGAAACTCGAACTCTGGTTGACATTGGCACCAATGGCGAAGTGGTAATGGGTTCGAAGGATCGATTGATGGTCTGTTCCGCGCCAGCCGGCCCGGCGCTGGAAGGAGCGCAAATTCGCCACGGCATGCGTGGCGCGCTTGGCGCGATCGAGAAAATTGCTATTGATGATGATATCGCTTGCACGGTGATCGGTGACACGCCGGCGATTGGTATTTGCGGCTCAGGTCTTATAGACGCCTGTGCGAAACTGGCGACTGTCGAGGTTTTGGAGAAGTCCGGGCGACTGCGCCGAAAGAATAGGGAGGATCTTCCCGAATTATTGCGTAACCGTCTCGTCGATACGCCTCACGGATGTGAGTTCATTCTGGTGGATGAGGATAAATCCGGCAAAGAAGAGCCAATCGCTCTGACCCAGGCCGATATCCGCCAGGTTCAATTGGCCAAGAGCGCTATCTATTCGGGGATTGTCATGCTGCAGCAGGTCATGGACGTTCCAGATGAAGTTCTTGAGGAAGTTATGATGTGCGGCGGATTTGGTAACTATATCAATACCGAGAGCGCGGTAAAAATTCGGCTTATTCCCAACCTGCCGCTAGAAAAGATTACCTATTCCGGCAACGCCGCGCTCATGGGTGCGCAGATGGCGTTGCTGTCGGAGACGGAGCGAAACCGGGCCTTTGAGTTGTCGCAGCAAATGGAGCACGTGGCTCTGGCAGCTCGGCCGGAGTTCCAGGATATCTTTGTTGAGGCCATGTCTTTCTTGGGGCCAGAAACGTCCGTTGGCTGGTCCACTGACCTTGCGCCTCAGGAAGCTGTGTCAGGAGGCGATTGAGATGCGTGTGAATATGCTTTTTGGTTTTCTCGGATCTGGCAAGACGACCCTTGCCCGCCGTCTTCTTCAGGAGGGTGCGGGAGACCGCAAGATGGCTGTCATCGTCAATGAATTTGGCGACGTAGGAATCGACGGTGCCATTCTAGAGGGCCGGGATCTGGACATGATCGAACTTACGTCTGGGTGCCTGTGTTGCACTTTGAAGGGGTCTTTGATCAACGCTATTGAGGAATTGAATGACAAGGAAGACATTGATGTCTGTGTCATTGAAGCCACGGGGGTCGCCGAACCAGAGGAGATGATCGAGACGTTTACGGACGAGACCATGCGAGGCCGCTACGAAATGGGTCCCATGGTGACTGTGATCGACATTCCAAAGTTCACCCGCCTGCGCGAAATGCTTGGTCCATTCTATGAGGCACAGGTACAAAATGCCGATGTATTGATTCTTAACAAAGTTGATCTCGCGACGGCGGCCGATTTGGAGACGGCTCGCGAAGCAATTGTCGAACTCAACGACGAGGCTGAATTGTTGTTCACGGAACAATGTGAATTGGACGTAAATAAGATCATTGCTGGAGCGACGAGCCGGAAAATGATCGATTATGCGGATAGCCGTGGCATCGAAGTCGATCATCACCACGACCACGATCATCACCACGACCACGATCATCACCACGACCACGATGACCATCGCCATGCGCCAGCTCAATC
>DEBC01000104.1 GCA_002348365.1 Alphaproteobacteria bacterium UBA2966
TCCGTACCGCCGTCATGCGCGATGACGCCTGGGAACGGGAAACCCCAACCGACGACGAACTCGCCGCGATGCGGAACATGATCGAAGAGGCAATCGATCAGGGCGCCGTCGGTTTCGCATCCTCGTTCTCCATCAACCATATCGGCCATGGCGGCATCCCGATGCCGTCGACCATCGCAACGGTCGACGAGTTCAGCCATTTGGCGGAGGCGGTCGGCATAGCGGGGCGCGGAATTGTTCAAATGTCAGCCGGTGGCCGCGGGACGGTCGAAGCGATGGAGCCGATCGTCGAGAAGATCGGACGCCGCATGTTCCTGACGACCGGAGCCGCGATGTACAACGCAAGTGATCCCGGCCGGGGCCGGAGCTGGTTCCAGGATTGCGCGGAGGCGAAAACGCGCGGTAACGAGCTTTACATCCAGATTCCCTGCCAACCGCTGTCCTTCGATTTCACCATGGCGAACGCCTATCCGTTCTTCAGTCATGCTTCCTTCGCGGACATCAAGGCGATGCCGGCCGATCAACTGACACCGGTGTTCCGGGACAAAGGGTTCCGCGACCGTTTCCGGGGGGACCTTAAGAACCCGGTCGTAGGCACGATCTTCAAGGGCACCTGGGAGCAGGTCTTCATCGGCGCGACCGCGAAGGCGGAAAACGCAGCCCTCCAGAACCGCACCGTTGCGGAGGTCGCGGCGGAACGCGGCGTCGATCCCCTCGACTTCATGCTCGACCTCGCGCTCGAAGAAGATCTCGAGACCGCATTCCTCGGCAAGTTCTTGAATGTCGGGGACGAAGGCGTTGGGGAGCTCCTTCAGCACGAACACGGCGTAGTCTCTCTCTCCGACGCAGGCGCACATCTGATCTATATGTGCGATGCCGGCTACGGACTGCACTTACTCTCGCACTGGGTCCGTAAACTGGGCGTCTTTACCTTGCAGGAGGGCGTGCGCCGGCTTACCAGCCACCCCGCCGATCTCTATGGCATAAAGGGTCGAGGTCGTCTGACACCAGGAAGTCACGCGGACATGGTCTTATTCGATCCCGCAACAATCGGCGTGGGTGCCCCGCAACGCGTGCCTGACCTGCCGGGCGGTGGCCCACGGACCATTCGCAAACCGGTCGGTATTCACGGTGTGTGGATAAACGGGACCCAAGTGCATAACGGAAGCGACTATATCTCGCACCAAAAGGGACCAGGCCAAGTACTGCGCGATTTCGCTGCGTAGAGGTTTACCGCCCGCCCGGAGTGAATGTGGTGCAACGGTTTTGTCCCGTTGTGTTGGTGGCATCTTACAGATTGTTGTCATCAACGATGAGGATGTCGTCGTCAAAAAAGCTCTCACACATGGGGTTTTTTAAAGGGATATCTCTCCGGCGGCACAACAGATTTCGAATTGCCCTTCCGAAAGGGCCAGTTTGCAAAGATCATGGGCACCGTTGGACGTGGTGGCACACGATCTACTTCTAGAATGAACCAGGGAAGCACTGAATATGCCGAGAGTTGCCGAAAGTTTTGATCCACAATCCATCGAATGGCGGCACATTACCGACCCGGACGAAAAGGCATTTCTGATCGATTTTGAATACAGCCTTCTCGGTTACGATGCTGAGAACGGACGTCTCGATATGTTGCTCCGCTTTCCGGACAATGGCGGTCATTGCCGTCGTCATCGGCATATTGCGGCAACCGCAACCTTGGTTCTCGAAGGAGAGCAGCACGTGACGGAGACACTGCCCGACGGATTGACAAAAACCGTCGTGCGCAAGAAAGGTGACTATGCGTTGGCTGGATCAGATGCGATGCCGCATATGGAGCGTGGCGGACCAGAGGGCGCCACAATATTCCTGTCGATGTCCGCACCGGACGGGAGGCTTTTTGAGTATTTTGACGAGGATATGAACAGCATCCGGATTCTGACCATTGAGGAATACGTTCAGGCCTGGAACAGGGGTTCTGTTCCCGGAGCGGTCGAAAGGCACAAATCCAACGCGGCCTAAATTGCCAGGTCCTTGATGAAATAGTCCTTGATGACGCTGTCAAAGGTCGCGTCATTGAAACGGAAATCTTCCTCCAATCCGTTGAACGGCTTATACCGAAACCTCGGCTCATCTGGGTGCGCCTGTTGGCGGGCGTCGATGGCAACCTGGATTACGGCGGAACGTTCGAATATGCGCCGCTCGTCGTAGCAGACATTGTCACCTTCCATCGCCAGCGCGGCCTTTGCGCCGAGCACGGAGGAGCGGCGATGGAAGCCGAAGGTCAGCGAAATTCGCATATCCGGTGACGAGTTTGCGAAGGAACCGTGGAGCATCTGGCGATTTACGATCGTGACATCGCCGGCGTCGCATACGAGTGGCACCGCATCCGGTATTTGCTCGCTACCGCCATTTTCAGCAACCAGCGCCTTGATATCAATCTTGCCCCGTTTCTGCGAGCCCGGAACCACCCAAAGGCAATTGCCGAGCGTAGAGGGATAGAGCTGGACCTGGAAATTGAAACCGTGAATTCCCGGGTCCCAATCAGGTGAATCCCAATGCGTGACCCCGTCCTGATGCCACGAGACGGAGCCGCCGAGCCCCGGCTGCTTGACGAATATGGCGTCATTGAAGGGCACAAAATCCTCGCCGTTGATTGCTTCCGCGACTGCGAGGAGCCCCGGATGACCGTAGAGTCTGAGACCCGAAGGCATTGAGCGACACATGGAATACATCAGGAACACGACATAATCCGGCGCATCCGCATCCGGCGTCGGTTGCGCCATCTGCGTCGGATGCCGTCCGCCCAGGATCTCCGTTCCACCCCAAGGGTCTGCCAACGGTTTTACAAGCCTGTAGGGGATACGGGGGTAGTCGAGACCAAGCGCCGGACGCCCCTTGGCGTCGACCTTCGCATCGGGAGCGACAGGTGCCCGTTCGATCATCTCGAGTGCGTCGGCTCTCAGGTCCGATATCTCATTCGGGTCGATTACATCCTCGAATATGTAAAATCCGTGCTCCCGGAACCGATGCAGGATTTCCCGGTCGAGCTTGCCGTCTTCGCCCAAAACAAGCGGACCTCGATTGCCGATCGCACGTTCGCGATCGCGCCCGGCCGCGCCATAGTCCCGCAAATTCTGAGCATGTGCGTCGCGTGAGAGTGTCACTGCGTCATTCATCCCGATCTCCTTTGGTCCCGGAATAGTATCGCAAACCGGCACATTGCCAAATCTATCCGCTAATCTCCTGCGGATCGTAGGAAGCGCCCTGCGCACCGTAACCGCCATCGACGTTGTGTACGGTGCCCGTGGTCCAGATGCATTCGTCCGATGCAAAGAAAAGTGCGGCGTTGGCGACCGCTTCGACCGTCCCGTATTCGCCCACGGGAATGCGGTCCGTATAGGCGCGCTTGCGGGTCGGCCCGTGATGGCTGAGGCCAGTCTCGATCGGACCGGGCGCGATGGCGTTGACCATGACGCCTTGGCCCGATAGTTCGGTCGCCAGAACCTTGCAGATATGCATCACGGCGGCCTTGGAAGCGCCGTAGGCCGCACCGCCCATATTGCCGCGCTGACCCGAAATCGACCCGATCTGGATGATCCGGCCACCACCGGCGTCCACCATTCGGCGGGCCGCCGCCTGCGCCGTCAGCCACGAGCCGGTGAGGTTGATTCCGATCACTCGGTTCCACTCCTCGAGCGTCGTCTCGAGGGCCAACTTGTGCATACTGATGCCCGCATTGTTCACCAGGATATCGATCTTCCCGAAACGCGCCACTGTCTCGGCGACCTGCACCTCGCATTGCGCTGGGTCGGCGATGTCCGCCTCAAAGGCCACCGCGGTTCCGCCCGCCAACTCGATATCCGCGACGGTTCGCTCAGCGCGTGCCAAATCCCGATCAGTGCAAAGGACAGACGCCCCTTCGGCCGCGAATCGCCGTGCAGTCGCACCGCCAAGCCCGCCGCCCGCGCCCGTCACCAAAGCCGCTTTTCCATCCAACCGCATCGCTCACACCTCATCGCTAGGTTCACTCGCTACCAGCGATATAGCTCAGTTGGTTACTTTTGGTTGCGGGGATGGGTGGTCGTTCTATCGTCACTCTTACCGGAAGGAGTGCCGCTATGTCCGTCCTAGCAAGACGTCGCGCCGACTATAACGAAGGCCACCCTGCGACCCTGCCGATCTCGAGTGATCTGCCACTTTCCGAGCCCGTCACCTTCACGGACCCGGACTATTTTGACTGTGAGCCAAGTTTGAACGGTGACGAGGCCGCACATTTCAAGCGCGAGGGCTTCATCGTCAAACGGGGCCTCATTGATGACACCGAGATCTTCCAAAAGGTCGTTGACTTTATCTGGACCAAAGTGCCCCGCGGGTTACTGCGCCGGGAGGATTCTGATACCTGGATCAATCCTGCCGACGACGATTGGACAGAAGCTGATTCATTGAAAGTCGGCATGCTCGCCCGAGACAATTGGAAGATTCGCTCCAAAGGCCCATCTGGCATTGGCACCGAGGCGTTATTGATCGACGGGATCGCGAATCATCCGAATGTACGGCAGGTCGTCACTGCCCTGATCGGGGCCCCCGTCCGGCCGGCTCGTCGCGTCCGGGGTGTATACTGCATTTTCCCTTCGTCACCCGGCACCGAAAATCGCTACAACGTCCACGTTGACTATATCTCCAGTCACGTCGCCGCCATGGTCCTCGTGGACGAGATCGGTCCAGGTTGCGGCGGTTTCATGTTCTGGCCCGGCTCCCACACCTCGCTGCACCCCTATTGGCAGACGGTCCATGGCAGCGGAATGGATGTGGAGCAGGCAGAGCCGTTTCGCGCTGCGAAGGAGCAAACCCTGCGTGAGACGATACCGCTTGAATTCACCGGTTCGGCCGGCGACGTCATATTTTGGCATCCCCGGGCCTTGCACTCAGCCGGCATTAATCGCTCTGCGGAATTGGGCGCGCCAATGGTTCGCCCTATCATCCCCTGCGACTTCCAGCGCGACGGGTTGACCTATGTCGATGAGCCTTATTTCGGGCCCGGCGAAGCGTTCC
>DEBC01000052.1 GCA_002348365.1 Alphaproteobacteria bacterium UBA2966
CCAACCCAGGGCGCTATTCTCGGAAAATCATGACGGTCGACCAAATCACTGCATTCTCTGTCATTGGCGGCGCTCTGGTGTTGTTCGCCTGGGGGCGATGGCGCTATGACCTGGTGGCCCTGGTCGCGCTGCTCGTCGTCGTGTCGGCAGGTTTGGTGCCTGCTCGAGACGCTTTTGCGGGTTTTGCACATCCGGCGGTCGTCACCGTGGCGGCAGTTCTCGTTATTAGCCGGGCACTCCGCAACGCGGGAATAATCGACCTCGTAGTCAGTATTTTGTCCGCTTTGCCCGGCCGTGAAATGGGGCAACTCGTTGCCCAGTCGGGGACGGTGGGTGTGTTGTCCGCCTTCATGAACAATGTCGGCGCGATGGCGCTCATGCTGCCAGTCGCGCTTCGGACGGCCTATCGTGAGGGTTATCCGCCAGCGAAAATCCTGATGCCGCTGGCGTTCTCATCGTTACTCGGCGGACTGGTCACGCTGATCGGGACCCCCCCTAACGTCATAATCGCGACATTCCGTGCCGAGGCCATGGGGGAAGCCTTCCACATGTTCGACTTCGCGCCTGTTGGTCTGCCTATCGCCATCGTGGGTCTGGCCTTTGTGACGCTGGTGGGGTGGCGTCTAATACCCACGGAACGCCGCGGCCGGCCGGATACCGACAGTCTCTTTCGAATCGATGGTTATGTGACGGAGGCCCGGGTCCCGGAAGGATCGCCCGTCGTTGATGAGACAGTCCGCCAGGTTGAGGATAATAGTGACCATGCCGTCACCATCGCCGGGATCATAAGGGGAAAGCAGCGCAGCTTGATCCCTTCCAATCGGGAACGTGCGCGCGTTGGGGATATATTCATCCTTGAGGGCGATCCAACCGATTTGAAGTCGTTTATCGACGATGTGGGGTTGGATCTTGTGGGCCTCGACCACCCGGCTATCGAAGACCTGAAGTCGGACGATGTGGGAATTGTCGAAGCCGTCGTGACACCCGGATCCCGTTTGATTGGCCGGACAGCGACCTCTTCCCGGTTGCGGGCGCGTTACGTCGTGAATTTGCTGGCAATTGCCCGCCATGGTCAGCCGATTCGTCGCCGCATAGTCGATGTGTCTCTGAAGTCGGGCGACGTCCTGTTGTTGCAAGGGTTGACGGAGTCATTACCCGACGTCCTCCAGCGCCTGGGTTGCCTGCCGCTGGCAGAACGCAGCCTGCAAATCGCACGCCCCCGGAGACTCATTCTGGCCGCCGGAATGTTTGGCGCGGCCATTGCGTCGACCCTGGTCGGACTTCTGCCGGTCCACATCGCCTTCACAATCGCGGTCGCGGTGCTGGTGCTCACGAATGTGATTTCGTTGACTGAGATGTATGAGGCAATTGACTGGCCGATATTGGTCCTGCTGGGCGCGATGATTCCGGTTGGTGCCGCGCTTGAGACAACGGGTGGCGCTGCATTGGTGGCACAATCACTTGTTACCTTGACGGGAGGGCTTGGCCCCATCTGGGCCCTGGCGATCCTGCTCGTCGGCACGATGTTCATCTCCGACGTGATCAACAACAACGCGACGGCGGTTTTGATGGCGCCAATTGCTCTTGGTGTGGCAAACGGTCTCGGCGTCAATCCCGATTCCTTCCTCATGGCCATTGCAGTGGGGGCTTCGTGCGCCTTCCTCACTCCGATCGGTCATCAGTCGAACACGTTGGTCATGGAGCCCGGTGGATATCGATTCGGCGACTATTGGCGAATGGGTTTGCCGCTCGAACTCATCATCGCCGCGGTCGGTGTGCCCATGATCCTGCTGATTTGGCCACTTTGAAGGTCAGGAGAGACGGTGGTATGCGCTTGATGAAATTCGCAGCGCTCTGTCGCATTTAGTTATGCTATGTCGTCGTTGGTAGCATATTTAGTAGCCAGAATAGCCGATAGCGTACACTGACAGACGGGCGAGAAGTCTGCACACGAAAACAGGTAGGTACAACTGAGAAGGCTATTTGATGGCCAGTCTGGGTGTTTGCGTCGTCGCGAGCCCTGTGTCGTTCCGGCGCGGCCCTGTCCACTTCAACAATTCATATCAACTTCACCGCAAACGTTGGGCACGGCCTGCACTGCCGTGCCTGCGATGAGGAGGTAAGACACCGTGTCGGACCAAAATTCAGAACATGTTGCCAAAGAAGGCATGTGAAAGGGGCTGCACCCTGCCATGGGCATCGCGTCCAAGGGCATGGTCGCCGCGTTCGTCGTCTTCACGGCCCTGAACGTCGAATTCGCGAACGACATTTATTCGGCCATTCGAGGTTGAATCGAATCGGCGCTCAACTGGTACTACATCAGCGCCCTGGTGATCATGTTGTTCGTCTGCCTGTACTTGATGTTCAGCAAATTCGGGAACATCAAGCTGGGTGACGACGACAGCAAACCGGAATTCAGCAACTTCTCCTGGTTTGCCATGCTGTTTTCGGCAGGTGTGGGTATCGGCCTGCTGTTCTTCGGCATTGCCGAGCCGATTTTCTATTTCGACAACTCCGCGCCGTGGGGCTATCCGAACAACCCGTTCGCCGACCAGGAAATGGTCAGTGAGATGAACGAGGAACGGGCCGTCCTGGCGATGCGCGTGACCTATTACCACTGGGGTTTCCACGCCTGGGCCGTCTACGTCATGGTCGGGCTCTGCCTGGGCTATTTCGGTTTCCGCAAGAAGCTGCCGCTCACTCTGCGGTCTCCGGGGTCGGCAAGGGTATCCGCATCATTTCTGAGTGGAATATCTGGTTGAGCATTGTGTTGCTGGCTTTCTTCCTGTTTGGCGGGCCGGCCAAGTGGCTCATGGGTTTCTTCGTCACGACGGTCGGCGACTATCTATGGAACGCCATTACGATGGGATTCCAGACCTTCAATGGTGAGGGGGCTTCTGCATGGCAGGGCGGCTGGACCATCTTCTATTGGGGTTGGTGGATTTCGTGGGCGCCGTTCGTCGGCATGTTCATCGCCCGGATCAGCCGGGGACGCACGATTCGAGAATTCATGGTTGGCGTCATGTTCGTACCGACCGCCCTTGCGTTCTTCTGGCTCTGTATTTTCGGCGGCAGCGCCATATATGCAGAACTTCAGGCCGCCAACGGTGTGGGCACGGCCGGAATCGCGCAACTGGTACGGGATTGGAACCTGCCCGCGGCGCTGTATGGCACAATCGATCAGGTCACCAGTCTCGCCTGGCTGAATTGGGCGATGACTGCGTTGGCGACATTCCTGCTGGCCACATGGCTCATCACCTCGTCGGACTCGGGGACGCTGGTTATCACCACTATGCTCAGCATGGGTGATGACAACCCGCCCCAGAAGTTCCGTATCGTGTGGGGATTGGGTGAAGGCCTGGTTGCTGCGGTCCTGCTGCTTGCGGGAGGTCTTGCGGCATTGCAGACCGCGGCAATTGCGGCGGCGTTGCCGGTCAGTGTGATCCTGCTCCTCATGACCTATGGCATTGTGAAATCGCTCAACGAAGATTCGAGCGCGATGCCGGTACCTGCGGAGGCCACTGCACCGGATGGCACGAGCCTGAGCGGTGATCTACGCGCCTGACGACACTTGGTGCAAAACCATTAACGGGGCGCCGGCCAGTCCGGCGCCCCTTATTTTTTGAAGATGGTTAGGAACCAAGCGCCAATTCGAATGGCACCTGCGACTATGTGCGAAGTGTGCAAATTGAGACTTTCAATATTGCCGAGAGTGCAGAGTGGGACAGTGTTCCGGCGTCAGTGATCTCTCTGTGAAACGATCGCTGATCGGTTACAGTTTGGTGTATTCGAACTCGATGGGCTGCCCGTTGATGCCGCGGGCGGGCGCCGCGATCCAGTTGGCCATGAGTCCAGGGGATGTCACCGGTTCCATCAGCGATCTGACATAGGCACGGTCTTGATCACTTGGCAGCCAATCGTCAACGCGACGATCCCATTCGTCTTGCGTTACCACCTCGCCGGCAGGCGATATGCGAAGGCCCGAGAACAAACCGATGGCGCGGTGGAAGGCACGGTGGGGCAGGGCAAACGTGAAGTCGATGTCGTGCTGCGCAATCACCTTGTTCCAGCGGTCGAGACCGCGCTGGCAATCCGCGATGTATGCGTCACGCAGTCGCTCGTTCAAAGAAGTCAGGGCAGGTGCGTCTGTCTCAGTGAAGGCATTCTGCGCCGGCTCGATCACGCGATATGTGCCGTCCGAGAGCACATGATCGTCGTCAATCTGGATCTCCCGAAACCGGCCCTTGAGGCCGGAGGTGAAGTAGTTTGCGGCATTGGTCGACAGCTCGCCGCCGAAAAGATCCAGTGACACGGAAAAATGGAAGTTGATGTATTTCTGGAGGATGGCCAGATCAATCCCGCCGTGGGGCCGCAGATCATCCGTGTCGTGCTCGTTCATCAATTCGCAGCTTCGCTGTGCAACCCGTCCCACGCCCGTCTCCCCGACGAACATGTGATGGGCTTCTTCCGTAAGCATAAATCTGCAGGTTCGTGACAAGGGGTCGAAACCCGACTCGGCCAAGGAGGCCAGTTGGAAGCGCCCATCACGGTCAGTGAAATAGGTGAACATGTAGAACGAGAGCCAATCGGGTGTCGCTTCGTTGAAGGCGCCCAATATCCGAGGCTTGTCCGCGTCGCCGGAGCGACGCATCAGCAGGGCCTCTGCTTCCTCGCGCCCATCGCGACCGAAGTGTGCATCGAGGAGGTAGACCATGGCCCAGAGATGCCGGCCCTCTTCCACGTTGACCTGGAAAAGGTTACGGAGATCATAAAGCGACGGTGACGTTCGCCCGAGTTGGCGTTGTTGCTCGACAGATGCGGGTTCGGTATCGCCTTGTGTCACGATGATTCGGCGCAACATGCCGCGATATTCGCCCGGCACCTCTTGCCAAGCTGGATCGCCCATATGCTGGCCGAAATTGACCGCGCGATCCGCCTCTGGTTCTGCCAGGAAGATGCCCCAGCGGTACTCGGGCATCTTCACGAAATCGAAGTGCGCCCATCCGTCAGAGTCCACACTGACTGCCGTTCGGAGATAGATTTCATTCGCCTGGAACCCTTCCGGTCCCATCTCCATCCACCAATCCTGGAATTTGGGTTGCCAACTCTCCAGCGCGCGCTGCAGGCGCCGGTTATCGGCGAGGTTGACGTTGTTGGGGATACGTTCTGCGTAATCGATTGCCATGTTCAAGCCCGTGTCTTGTCAAAGCTGGGTCGTTGTCCACTGCCGTAGCGCTTGAGAGCGCCAACCTCGCCCGTTGCATTGGGGCGCTGAAATATCCAGTTCTGCCATGCAGAAAGACGGGCAAATATTTTCGTTTCAAGCGTCTCGGGTCCGGCAAAGCGGAGGTTTGCCTCCATAGCCGTTAATGCATCGGGGGAGAAACTCGCCCGTTCCTCGATGGCGATCCGAATTTCGTCTTCCCAATCGATATCATCCGGTGTGAAGGTTACCAGACCCAACGCCTCTGCTGCGTCAGCATCGAGATCTTTGCCCACGGCTTGACGATGCTCTTCGACGTTCTCCGGCGACTCAATGAACCGGCTTTCCAGACGGTTGCAGCCATTGCCCATCGGGTAAGCGCCGAAATTCATATCTGTCAGCCGAATGATGGCTGGCGGCCGGTTATCCCCCTCAAATGTCCCTTCGAGCATGTAGGTGCGATCCGAGGCCAGGCACAGCTCGAGCAACGTTCCGACGAAGCAGCTTCCGGGTTCGACGAGCGAAACAAGGGAGCGGGCAGAGACATCCAATCTCTTGAGGACCCGCTTGAGATATCCTGTCGTCTCCTGCACAAACCAACTGTCCGCGTGATTGGCAAGAAACGCGTCCGCCGCGGAGACCCGATCAGGATCGCCGTCGGACCGGAAGGTCCAGGTGCCGATCTCTGGCTCGTTAAACCGAAGATGCAGGATGGCGTCGTCGAGTTCGCGAGCGAGCGCGAGGGGCCAGAACCCGGTTCCGCTCTCCTGTGTCGCTGAAACGCTTTCAGGCACGTCAGCGGCCGGCCCGCGAAGGTTGAAGCCGGCCACGCCCAGGCTTCGATCAATTTGCACTGAGAGGGACTTATACTCGAGACGGTTTTCGGTGACTTCCCGGGCCAGATCGGACAACACCACACCATCATCTTCTGACGCTCTTCGTGAACCCTTCTCAGCCATAGATGAGATTTCGGCAAGTCGTTCTGCGAGCCGGGATGCAGGGACAACTTCGTCGACCAATCCCCATTCGGCGGCGCGTTCGCCCCGAATTCCTTCCTCAAGTGTGCAGAACACATCGGCCCTGTCACGGCGCACATGACGCTTGTCGACGAGCCGCGTCAAACCACCGGTTCCAGGCAAGACGGCCAGCAAGGGCAGTTCCGGAAGGGATACAGAGGTGCTGCCGTCGTCGAGCATTATGATTCGGTCTGCTGCGAGTGCCAGCTCGTAGCCGCCGCCGGCGCAACTACCTTCGATCACCGCGATATAAAGCTGACCGGACCGATCTGTAGCATCTTCGATGGACAAACGTGTCTCGTTGGTGAATTTGCAGAAATTCACTTTGTCGGCATGTGAGGCCTGCGCCAGCATTCGAATATTGGCGCCGGCCGAAAACACGCGGTCATGTGCGGAGCGGAGCAGCACGGTGTTGACTTCGGGATGCTCGAATCGCAACCGTTGCACGGCATCGTAGAGCTCAATATCGACTCCGAGATCGTAGGAATTAAGCTTGAGTTCGTATCCCGACTCCAGGCCTGCGGATTCCTCGACGTCCAGAAAGAGACTCGCCACCGGGCCATCGATGTCGAGGCGCCAGTGGTTGTATCGGGAGGGATGTGTTCTAAAGTCGATCATCACTGCATTTCCCAATCCAGGCTCACTCTAGCGCCCGAGGGTGCAGGTGTCTGTCGGGAACTTCCCCATATCGGCGGATGAGCATTCATCCTCGAAATATGGGTGGGTGCGCGCTGGACAAGAAAGAAAACGGGTTGTGGTGACGCATCCGTGATCACGATTTCGAAAGTGACCGTTTCCCCAGGCTCGACCACACCATCGCTAAACCGGAGATAGTCAAAAGACTCCATGATCGGCCGAACCTGCGCAAATCGATCGGCATTGACAGGTAAAGTCCATTGTCTTCATTTGATCGAAGGATAAGCCGTCGAAATAGTCACTGGGCGTGTCGAATTGTTCGCACAGTTCCAGGTCGAACTCCTGCCATCGCTTGCGCGTAGCGTTGGTCACGGTCTTTCTCATGACCAGTCCCACCGGACGCATGACACCAGACGCCGAGCCAAAAAGGCTATTGAGGCCGCGTATGACCAACACGGCACTGCCCGGTCCGGTGTATTCCTCGATGATTTCGAATGGATCGTCGCGCGTTCCTGAACCTGATGCTGACAAAAGGCTTAGTCCACCAAACTCATCGCTGAATTCCACCCCATGTGTGACGATCGACTCGGCGCGACAAGGCGCGCCAAAGCTCGCTATCAGCAGTAGGGCGAACAGAATGCTTCCCGGAGAGATTCGCGCGGGGCGATCAATGATCGTCATCAACCGATTTTCGGGTGCAAGTCGACAAATCACAACTACAACGCACTTCACATGTGGATCAGATGAGCTGCCTTTGGCAGCCAATCTCGGTTGGTCTACTATTCGCTGTCGGTGAGCCGCCCTCTAGGGGCCTGGGCAATGTGTGAATTGAGGTGTGGTAATGCGCTATTTCGTGATCGTACTGCTGCCGCTGCAGGCTGAAGCACAAATCAAGGTCAAAGTGCCGTTCTACGAAACTGGCAAGTCTCTGCTCGCCCTGTGCACAGGCAAGGCCTGGCAGAGATAGGTGTGCGCCTACTACATTACTAGCGTACACGACCAAGCCATGGTGCGCCTTTTTGGCCAGAAGAACACCAACACTTTTTGCTTTGTTGAAAAGCTTGAGCCCAAAGAGATGCGTGAGCTCGTTGTCGACTACCTGAAGCGTCGCAAGGACAAGCACAGGTTACCGGCCAATCTTGTCGTCAATGCGGCATTCCAAGACGTCTATCCTTGCAAGGAAGGGTGAACGGTAGCTTAGGCGCCGGGCGGGGGAACGCGATGGGCGAGTTCGCCGCAATTGATAGATCCACCACACCTCCGGGGATCGTGGTGCCACGCGACTACAACGCTGCGGTCGATTTTATCGACCGGAATCTCGAGGAAGGACGCGGCGAAAAGATTGCCGTCATCGATGAGAGTGGGCAACACACGTATGCCCAACTCGCTGATCGTGTAAACCAGACGGGAAATGCGCTGCGCGACATCGGCATTCAGATGGAGCAGCGCATCGCAATGTGCATGCTCGATACCGTCGATTTTCCGGCGGTATTTTTCGGATCGATCAAAGCGGGCATCGTCCCAGTGGCGCTGAATACACTGCTGACGACGGCGGATTACGATTACATGCTACGCGATAGCCGTGCGGTCGCCCTGATTGTGAGCGACGCATTGCTCGAGAAGTTTCGGCTGATCCTCGACAGCCAGCCGTTCCTTCGCACAGTCATCGTTGCGGGGCGATGTGAAAACGGTGAAGACGCAGGATTCGAGCGGCTTGATACATTGCGGGGCGCCGCTTCAGATGTCCTCGACGCGGCGGCAACCACGTGCGACGACGTGGCTTTCTGGCTTTATTCCTCTGGCTCGACAGGAGCGCCCAAGGGTGCCGTCCATCTGCAGAGCGACGCCATCAACACCGCGGAGCTCTATGGCAGTCAGGTCCTGGGAATAACCGAAGAAGACATCGTTTTCTCGGCAGCGAAACTCTTCTTTGCGTATGGGCTCGGCAACGCGATGACCTTTCCCTTCCATGTCGGAGCGACCACCGTTCTCTTGGCGGGGCGGCCCACGCCTGAATCCGTTCTGGAGCAGGTGAGGTCTCACGATGTCTCGATTTTCTACGGGGTACCCACCCTGTTTGGTGCCATCCTTGCGGACCCTGACAACGACAAAACCCGGTCGTCGACTTCGCTCCGGATTTGCATTTCGGCGGGAGAAGCTCTTCCCGAGGACATCGCCCATAGGTGGGTCGAACGCTTTGGTGTCGATATTCTCGATGGTCTCGGCTCAACCGAAATGCTGCATATTTTCCTGTCCAACGCACCGAGTGACATCAGCTACGGGACATCAGGGAAAGCCGTTCCAGGATACGACCTCAAAATCGTCGACGAAGAAGGGGAAGAGGCTGTCGACGGCGAAATCGGTGAACTCCTGGTACGCGGGCCGTCGAGCGCCAGCCATTACTTTAACAAGCGTGAGCGCAGCCTGGATACGTTCCAGGGGGCCTGGACGCGTACGGGCGACAAGTACATACGCCGAGACGACGGCTATTACGTCTACTGCGGTCGCTCTGACGATATGCTCAAGGTGAGCGGCCAATGGGTCTCACCGTTCGAGGTCGAGTCGGCGTTGCTCGCTCACGAGAGCGTCTTGGAAACCGCCGTGGTAGGACATCGTGACGACGATGAACTGGTGAAACCCAAGGCGTTCATCATTCTGAAGGAGGGTGTCATCGCCAACGATGCCGTCGCCGATGAATTGAAGGGTTTCGTCAAGGACCGATTGGCGCCGTTCAAGTATCCCCGGTGGATCGATTTTGTCGACGAACTGCCCAAAACTGCGACCGGAAAGATTCAAAGGTTCAAGCTTCGCGAGTCATAGAGGTCCATAAGGAAGATTGCCTGTCACTTCATCCAGACCCCCTTCCTGCTCGTGAAGGAGGATCGAAGGCTGTCGATCACAACGGGCGCGGTCCCGTTGAGCTGTATCTGAAGTCGTGTTGGCTGTTCTTTTGACAGTGATTCCGAGTCACAAGATCCAATGAGCCATACGCAATCGGGTTATATACGGGCAGGTGGTGCACGCCTGGAGTTCACATGGACGGGGCCAGGCCCGGATAGCGCACCCACGCTGGTTTTTCTTCATGAAGGTCTGGGGTGCGTGTCGACTTGGCGCGATTTCCCCGAACGTGTGGCGTCGCGGACTGGATTTGGTGCGCTCGTCTATAGTCGACAAGGATATGGAAAGTCAGACCCGGTCACACTGCCCCGCGCCACTGACTTCATGAACTACGAGGCCTGTACCGTTTTGCCCGAACTGCTTCGAGAGGCGGGGGTCAGGCGCTACGTTCTCGTCGGCCACTCGGATGGCGCCTCTATCGCATTGATTTTTGCTGCAGCGGGCGTGCCTGCCATCGAAGGCCTTCAGGGGCTCTGTCTCGAGGCCCCGCACGCATTTGTGGAGGATGTTACGGTCCAAAGTATTGCCGCCATCGGCGACGCTTTTCGAAATGGCGGGTTGCGGAAGCGACTCCGACGGCACCACGGCAGCAATGTCGATGGAGCGTTTCTCGGCTGGAATCAGGTCTGGCTTGATCCGCTGTTCCGCGACTGGAACATCGTCGACCTGTTGAAAGACATCACTGTGCCGATCCATATCGTGCAGGGCCGCGACGATGAGTATGGCACTCTCGCACAGGTTGCGGCTATCAAGCGAGGTGTTGCCGGTCCATGCGATTCAACTGTTCTGGATGGCTGTGGTCATTCTCCGCACCGCGATCAGGCCGAAACCGTGCTCGAGGTCATCGCGCATTTTGTGGAAACCTATTCTGACGGTTTGGTCGGGGAGTCCTTATAACCTTCCTTTTGGATGGTCATCAGTTCCTGAAGTTCACGCAAGATTGCTTTGCCCTCGTCATCCTCAGCCTGCAGCATCCTCTCGGTGCGGTCCTTCATGTAGTCGTGATACTTCTGCCGTTGCTCCTCCAAGGTCGGCCCTTCGTCCACTTTCCCCATTTCTGATGCAGCCTTGGCTTTTTCGCGTTGCTGCTCTTCCAGATAGGCACGGGCGTCCTCTTCACTGAAGGCTGCTTCCTTGGGCAAGTTGCAGACTTCCGTTTTCTTGAAAGAGCGTCCTTCTGCATTCGTTGCGCGGAACGTAATGCGCACGTCTATGGTATTCCCCGCTGCGGGAACAATCCGGTAATGCAGGCGGTCGTACGTGGCGTCAGCTTCCATAGTCCAGTTTGGGTGGTTTGACTGCCCCGTGTGACTGCATATATTTGGTTGTTCCAACTGTTGGGGGGGGGTGGGTGACGATGGCCAAAGTCATCCTGAATCGTCAGACGTTCAAGATCGGCGAGTATCTGTTCAAGACAGGCGACGCGCCTCTTTGCGCCTACCTCATTCAATCGGGGACGGTCGACATCGTCGTCGGGAATGAAGGCGACGGCCCCCCAGGATGCCGGCGGAGAGGCATCAGCGGATGTTGCCCCAGAGGCTGAAACACCCCAGGAAGTCGAGGCATCCTGACCGCGGGTTCCGCACATCATGGCGGCAAAAAAAATGACAGCGGCGCAACGACGGTACCTTCGGCGCGGAATCGATCAGCCGGGCGGGAAACTGCCGCTTTTCGATGAGCAGGGCCAGGCCGTCAATCCGCGAACGATTCGAGCGTGTATCGAGGCTGGCTTGGCTGAACCCTGGTTCCACAATCCTCTGAAACCTGACTGGCTGGTTTGCAAGTTGACGGATAAAGGGCGGGACGCCGTAATCGAGAAGTGAATGCGCCGGCAAGGCAATGCGTTGGCCGACGCTCATTTTCGAACATGCTCAGTATTTGTTAACGAAGTTCTGTGATGATTCCATCATCAAAGGCGCGAGCCTTTTCAATGTCCTCCCTGTTACAAATGCCGCCGGCCAAGATTGACCGGCGGCTTTTTGTCTGCTGGGGCCGCTTCATCCCGGTCGGGCAGGTAGGGGCGTTGTTGCTGGACATGGGCGGTTGTGGGACAGTCTGTGATGACTGGTGATCTCACATGGCTGGTCATCGCGACCGTCTTTTTCGTTGGAATCCATCCCGCCGTCTCCGGTTCGCCGCTGCGCGCCGTGATTACCGGAGTTGTGGGCGAGGCTGCGTTCCAAGCCGCGTTTGCATTGCTCTCGATCGGGGGGCTCGCGTGGATGGTGCTGGCATACGAAGCGGCTCCCTATGAGCCCCTGTGGATTGTCCCTGAGCTGGCCTGGGCCCCCGTGATTCTCATGCCTTTTTCAGCAATGCTGATCGTTCTCGGCGTGACGAGTTCGAATCCCACAAGTGCCGGCCAGGACAAGGCGATCGAGCGTGATCAGCCTGCCACCGGAATCACGCGCGTCACCCGGCACCCCTTTCTGGTTGGTGTGGTGTTATGGGCGGCCGGTCATATCATCGCCAACGGGGAAGTCGCCTCGATGATCTTTTTCGGAGGATTTCTCGTCTTGGGGACCATCGGTCCATTGAACATCGATGCGAAGCTTCAGAAGCGCAAACCCGAGGCCTGGGAAAAACTCGCACAGACCACGTCTATCGTGCCCTTTGTGGCTATCATGCAGGGACGCAACACCTTCAACCTTTCGGAGCTGGGTTGGTGGCGGATCGCAGTCGGACTGGGGCTGTATGTCGCGTTGTGGTCAATACATGAACCGTTTACGGGGGCGCCCATCGTCCTTGGTGGTTAGACGCAGAACGCACGCGATGCTGCCCTCTGCTCCTGCTTTTGTTAGGCAACGGATCATCGTGCTAAACTGTTTCCCGCGACTATGTGCATGCAGCCAATCGGAGGATCCGAGTTGTCGGCAGCGCAAATAAATCAAATTGTTCCGCGCCAAATCCGAAATGAGTTGAACGAACCGCGGGACGGTCCGGGGATTGCGTTCCTGGTCTACCACTTCGGAGTTATGGGCGGGACCGGTTACCTGCTCTTTCTGTCACTTGGCACCTGGTGGGTGATTCCAGCGATGCTGGCGCACGGTTTTGTCCTCGCGGCCCTGTTTTCTCCGTTTCATGAAACTGCGCACTACAGCGCCTTCAAGATTCGCTGGTTGAACGAGAGTGTCTTCTGGCTTACCGGAGTTGCGACGTTTTATATGAAGACCACGTTTCGTATCGAGCACATGGCGCACCACGCGTATACCCAGGACGTCGAAAAGGACCCGCAACGTATTCCCATGGCGGAGACGTTCCGGGGATACATCTACTACTCGACAGCGATACCGTCCCTTAAATTGAAGCTCTGGCGCCTCATCAATCATCCGCTGGGTCGGATCAGTGAAACCGAGAAGACCTACATCCCTGAGGATCGAATTCCTGAATTACAGCGTGACGCATGGATTTATCTGGCGGTTTACGCGGTGGTGTTCGCCGCCAGCCTCTATTTTCAGACGTGGGCCGCACTCATCTACTGGGTGATACCTATCGTGGTCGGAGAACCCTTCCAGCGCATGCTCCGGATCGCCGAGCACACAGGATGCGAGCTGGACCCGGATATGCTGCGAAATACGCGGACGACGCAGACAACCCCCCTCTTGAGGTGGTTGAACTGGAACATGGCGCTTCACGTAGAACATCACGCGATCTCTTCGGTACCTTTCCATGCCCTGCCGCGGCTTCATGAATTCCTGGCGCCGCATCTCGTGCACCAATCCCAGGGGTTTTTAAGTGCGCAGCGCGATGTAATCCGGTTTACGTCCGACGGTGTTCGGACCCCGGCCACGGTTAACTGACGCCAAGTCGCAAACCCAAAGTTCTTCGAGCCGAATTTCTCTTTGTTCAGGGTCTTCTCGAAGTTGCTCCACTGACTCTATCCTTTGTATAATCCCGGCGTTTTCACGGTGTGCGCTTGTCGATCTCGGGTGTCCACCATACTTTCACATGATCGCGAGGCCCGCGGTTTCAACTTGGTTGACCAGCGGTTTCATCGTCATAATCAACTCCGCTCAATGCACTTGTTGGACTGATACGGTCGAAGCAGGCCGAAAAGGTACGAGCGCCGGGAGTTTGTGGCGGCAAGGGAGTTACGAAGCGAATGTCGACAGCTGCGAGTACTGCTGAAACATACGAGACGTTCGAGGACCGAGAAGAACTCGAATCCGTCGTGATCCGGTTCGCCGGAGATTCGGGCGATGGCGTACAAGTCACGGGCGGACAGCTGACTCAGGTGACGGCGATCGCCGGGAACGATCTGGCCACATTCCCGGACTTCCCGGCCGAGATCCGTGCACCGGCCGGAACGACGTACGGCGTATCGGCATTTCAGATTAATTTTGGGGCGCGGCGAATTCGCACGGCAGGAGATCAGCCCGACGTATTGGTCGCCTTCAATCCGGCAGCGCTCAAGGTCAATATCGGTGACATGCCTGGCGGCAGTCTGATCATCGTCGATACGGGTGCTTTCTCTGACCGCAATATGAAGAAGGCAGGCTATGAGACCAACCCGCTCGAGGATCAGACCCTCGACAATTTCCGAGTCATCGAGATCGACATCTCTAAGCGCACTCTCGAGTCGGTTGAATCTTACGGCCTTTCACAAAAGCAGGCCTTGCGCTGCAAGAATTTCTGGACCCTCGGCCTGGTCTACTGGCTGTACAGCCGCGATCGTCAGCCGACGATTGACTGGCTCAACGTCAAGTTCGGCAAGCTGCCGGGTATAGCAGACGCCAACATTGCCGCAATCAATGCGGGTCATGCCTACGGTGAGACTGCTGAACTCGGTGAGGAAGTTAAGGGATATTTCGTTCCGCCTGCCGTGATGCCGCGCGGTCTCTACAGGACGATCACCGGTGCGGACGCGCTCGCCTATGGCCTCGTTGCGGGCGCCAATCTTGCGGGCCTGAAGCTGATGCTCGGTTCTTATCCGATCACGCCAGCCTCCGCGTTGCTACACGTATTGGCGGGCATGAAAGAGTTCGGTGTCACAACATTCCAGGCCGAAGATGAGATATCGGCCGTTTGTTGCGCCATCGGGGCGTCCTATGCCGGGTCGCTCGGTGTGACATCGAGCTCGGGTCCTGGTGTTGCGCTGAAGACCGAGGCGATCGGCCTGGCGGTCAGCACCGAGTTGCCGCTGGTCATCGTCAATTCTCAACGATCAGGGCCATCGACGGGCATGCCGACAAAGACAGAGCAGTCCGATCTCTATCAAGCCGTGTACGGTCGCAACGCTGACGCGCCGGTGCCCGTGCTTGCAGCCTCTTCGCCGGCCGATGCCTTCGACACAGCCATCGAGGCCGTGCGCATCGCAACAAAATACATGACCCCGGTATTCCTGCTGACGGACTCCTACATCATCAATGCTGCCGAACCCTGGCTCATTCCCGATGTGTCAAGTTTGCCTCAGCACAAGGTCGAGTTCTGCGACGACGCGGACGGTTTCCACCCCTTCCTGCGTGATGAAGATACTCTGGCCAGGGTCTGGGCTCTTCCTGGAACGCCAGGCCTGGAGCACCGGATCGGGGGACTCGAGAAGGACTACGACAGCGGCAACATTTCCTATGATCCGGAAAATCACCATCGCATGACGATGGTCCGCAAAGCGAAAATCGATGGCATCGCCAATGATATTCCAGAGCAAGCGGTAACGCTTGGCTCGGAAGAGGATACAGTGGCGGTGGTCGGTTGGGGATCAACCTACGGTCCAATCAATCGTGCGGTCGACGACCTCCGTGTTGAAGGTTTGCCGGTTGCGCACATACATGTTCGTCACCTGTGGCCCTTGCCGGCCAACATGGCCGAGCTGCTGAGTTCCTTCAAACACGTACTGGTGGCTGAAATGAATACGGGTCAGCTTCGCACCATTCTCAGAAGCGAGTACCTGGTTCCAGCTGAAGCTCTCAACAATATTTCTGGATTGCCGTTCAAAACCACGGAAATCAAGGACGCCGTCCGCAAGCTTTTGGAAGGTTGACATGAACGTCGCTACGAAAATCGACCCGCTCAAGGCCAAGGATTTCGCTTCGGACCAAGAGGTCCGCTGGTGTCCCGGATGCGGCGATTACGCCATCATCAAGGCCATGCAGAAAACATTGGCAGACATCGGGGCGACACGGGAATCGACCGTCTTTGTGTCAGGTATCGGGTGTGCCGCCCGGTTTCCCTATTACATGTCGACCTACGGATTCCACACTATCCACGGCCGTGCCGCCGCGATCTCGACCGGCATTAAGCTCGCCAATCCCAACCTCGACATATGGGTTGCATCCGGAGATGGTGACTCTCTTTCGATCGGCGGCAACCATCTTCTTCATCTGTTGCGCCGCAACGTCAACCTGCAGTACCTGCTGTTCAACAACGAGATCTATGGACTGACCAAGGGTCAATACTCGCCGACATCACGAATGGGCACCCGCTCGCCGTCGACGCCATTGGGCTCGGTGGAAAGTCCGATCTCCGCTTGTGAGTTCGCGCTGGGCTCAGGGGCACGATTCGTCGCTCGCGGTGTGGATACCCAGCAAAAGCACCTGCCAGGCGTTTTTCAGCGTGCCTGGGAGCATCAGGGTACGTCGTTCGTCGAGATCCTCCAGAACTGCATCGTCTACAACGACGATGTGTTTGCAGAGTTCACTGCCAAGGATATTGCCCAGGACCGGCAAGTACACGTCATGCATGGCGAACCAATGATTTTCGGTGCCAATGAAGACAAAGGCCTGCGGGTTGATGCCGAGAGTTTGCAACTGGAGGTCGTCACTCTCGGTGAAAACGGTATTAGCGAGTCGGATATCCTGGTCCATGATGAGACCAATCCAACACTTGCCAGAATGCTCGCCACCATGGAGGCGCCCGAGTACCCGGTAGCCCTCGGCGTCCTCTACTGCGATCCGGCAGAAACATACGACGCCAGCGTTCTCGCGCAGGTTCAGGAAGCCAAGGACCGACTGCCTGAAGCCGACCTCGATGAGTATCTCCGGCGCGGTCATACCTGGACGGTATAGGACGCTCACGTCCAGGTTCGTTCCCTATCTACTTCTCTCGGATTGAGTTCATGCCAGTAACGGTTGCGATCATCGGGGCGGGCCCCAGCGGTTTCTACACGGCGGACGTCCTGCTGAAGTCCGGCCTCGACTACTCTATCGACATCATCGACCGTATACCCGCGCCATACGGATTGATTCGCTACGGCGTGGCTCCTGACCATCAGACAACCAAGAACGTCTCACGGGCCTTCGAAAAGACCGCGCTGCGAGACGAGGTGCAGTATTTCGGAAACGTCGAGCTGGGACGCGATGTTACCTTGGACGAACTAAAATCCTTTTACGACGTCGTGGTACTCGCCGTCGGCGCCCGGCTCGACAAGCGTCTCGGCATCCCGGGTGAGGATTTGAAAGGCGTCTACGGGTCCGTCGAGTTCGTCAACTGGTACAACGGACACCCGGATTGCTGGAATCTAGACCCCGACCTCAACGTCGATAGCGCAGTTGTAGTTGGCAACGGAAACGTCGCGATCGATGTCGCGCGGGTGCTGGTAAAGAACCGTCAGGAGATGGCGCACTCGGATCTTCCAGAGTATGCGGTTGCTGCCATTGAGGCGTCTCAGCTGTCAGACGTTTATATGTGTGGCCGCCGCGGTCCAGTGGAAGCCAAGTTCACGAACGTCGAATTGCGAGAAATGGGCGAGCTGGAAATCTGTACGCCGGTCATCGATCCGGCCATCCTGTCCGATGAGGTCACCGGTGAATGGTCCGACCGGGACCGACGACTTCGCGAGAAGAACCTCGGAACCCTCAAGGGTTTTGCCGAAATTGAGCCGGGCGACAGGCCCAAGCGCGTACATTTTCAATTCTTTTCCTCACCGGTAGAGATCCTCGGCGATGAGAGGGTCGAGGCAGTGAGGTTTGAACGCACTCGGCTTGAGGACGGCCGTACGGTCGGCACCGGCGAGCACTTTGAGATCCCCTGTGGACTTGTCGTCGCGGCGATCGGCTCGCAGTCGGAGGCTGTCGATGGTGTGCCGTTTGATGATCAGCAGGGCATTGTCGTCAACACGGATGGATGGGTTGGTGACAATGTCTACGCGGTGGGCTGGGTCATGCGGGGATCGACCGGCGTGATTTCCACCAATCGGAACGATGCCGTGCAGGTCGCGGATCAGATCGGCGAGAAATTCCCTGAGGGCAGCAAACCCGGACGGTCTGCACTGGAATCCCTACTTGCGGAACGCAAGATTCGCCGTGTGAGTTTCGAGGACTGGAAGTCCATCGAAGCGGTCGAGATTGCGAATGCTCCTGAAGGGGCGCCTCGGCGCAAATTTGTCTCGATCGAGGAGATGCTCGGCGCGCTGTCCTAACTCTCCACTTAGTAATGTGAGGGGAGATGGATCTTGTTGCCAGTCGAATTTCAGCTACCCGAAATTAGGGCGCGGGGGATTCAGCTCCCGCGACGTGGCGGTCCCAGAGCTGGCGGATGTCCTCGGCGAGATTCATGGGATCAAATGGCTTGGCGATGACCTCGATGGCGCCAAGCTGCCGATATTGGGCAATCTCGTTGGCTTGGACATTTGCCGTTACGAAAACCACAGGTGTATCCGCTGAGTCGGGCAGGGTACGTAACGCTTCCAGAGTGCTCAGGCCATCCATGCCCGGCATCATGACGTCGAGCAGGATAAGGTCCGGGTGAAATTAGGATACTTCCTCAAGGGCTTCCCGCCCAGAGCTGCAAAGCGCGATCTCATGGTCACCAACAACTTCGAGGGCCATGCGGGCGACTTCCTGAATATCAAGGTCATCCTCGATATAGAGGATCTTCTTCAATTCCGGTTTGGACAGGACTCTTACTCTTTGTGAGTATTGGGAAGTGTATATTGCGCGGCGCATGATGCCGGGAACCATCGCGCATGTAGACCTGTCGTGAGCGTCCACCGCAAAAAAATTCGTGATCGGGGTAGGGGACAGAGGAGCGGTTTGGTTGCTGGTAGAAAAGGCTGGAGATATGGTTTGCCGTCATCGCCAAACCTTGCAACGGATTGCACTGTCTTTTGAGAACGGCTTGAATTGATGTCTTCACAGAAACGGCTCATCGTGGGGATCAGTGGTGCGTCGGGCGTCGTGTATGGCGTGCGACTGCTTCAGGTGCTGCAACCAACCGATATTGAGACGCATCTGATCATCAGCCAGTCAGCGGAAGTCACGCTGGCCTACGAGACAGCCTACAAGGTTGCCGAAATTCAAGCCTTGGCGGATGTCAGTCATTCCGTTCGCGATATCGGCGCAGCGACGGCCAGCGGCTCGTTCTCCTCGATCGGTATGATCGTCGCGCCATGCTCGGTGCGTTCGATGTCGGAAATTGCAACGGGCGTCACATCGAACCTGCTGACGCGATCAGCCGATGTGACCTTGAAAGAACGCAGACCGCTTGTTCTTCTCATTCGCGAGACGCCACTTCATACCGGCCATCTGCGCACGATGGTGAACCTCAGCGAGTTTGGCGCAACTGTCATGCCTCCGGTACCGGCGTTCTATACCCAGCCCGAATCCATAGACGATATCGTTGACCATACGGTCGGTCGGGCTCTCGATCTTTTCGGGATCGATGCGGGCGTGGTTCGGCGCTGGGGAGAATCTCACGACAATGACGCGACGCCGTTGAGAGTCGTGCGACGCCGAAAGTAGGCATGCGTCCTTGTTGCCCTAAATCTCTCTCTTCAGGATGAAACGCCATTTTAGCCACTGAACTTCTCAGCCGGGCTGCAGCCGAAAATCCCGACAAGGTCGCGGTCATCGGTATGGGGCGGACGCTGAGATTTCGTGAGCTGGAATCGATCGCGGGACAGCTGGCCAACTCCTTGCTCAGTGCGGGCGTCGTGCCGGGAGAATTCATTGCCGTACTCGGCCGCAATTCGCCCCAATATGCCGCGCTGCACTTTGGTGCGGCCGGCGCTGGAGTCATCCTGGCTCATGTCTCGGTGAGGAGCACGCCAGAAGAGGTCACAGCGGTCCTTGAGCCGACCGTGCCGACTTCGTGTAAGATTTGCGCCGAATTGTGGAGGTCGCGGCATGGCGGAGGTCGCCAAGGCGGTAAACCGGGAGCGTTCGTTCGCCCGGCAGGTCGCCAAACTGCAGCTCGGCGAGGGTGAGACGTTTCACGGCGAGACCATTCTCGCCGTGACCAAGGCGCTTCTGCAGTCGGGTGTTTCCTACGTGGGTGGCTATCCGGGCGCCCCGGTCTCTCATCTTATGGACGTGCTCGCCGATGCGCGCGATACCGTGCTCGCGCCGCTGGGCGTCCAATTTGAGGCTTCGGCAAGCGAGGCAGGCGCCGCGGCGCTGCTGGGTGCGTCCATCCAGTATCCCCTGCGGGGCGCTGTGACCTGGAAGTCAATCGTCGGCACCAACGTCGCATCGGATGCGCTCTCGAACCTGGCTTCGGCAGGCGTGGTCGGCGGCGCCCTCATCGTGCTTGGCGATGACTACGGCGAAGGCGCGAGCATCATGCAGGAACGCACTTACGCGATGGCGATGAAGTCGTCGATACCGCTCCTGGAGCCGCGCACCCACATGCCCAAGATCGTCGACATGATCGAACGTGGATTCGAGCTGTCGGAGGCGAGCCACCTGCCAGCCATGCTGTCGCTGCGAATCCGCGCCGCGCATATGACAGGCGAATTCGTCTGCCGCGATAATCGTTCTCCGGCTTTCGGCATCAATTCGCCTCTGCCCGGAGCCAATTACGACTACGAGCGTATCGTTCTGCCGCCCTCAACGTACGTCCAGGAGAAGGCGAAGTTCGAGGAACGGCTCCCCGCCGCACGGCGGTTCATCGTCGACAACGAATTGAATGAGACGTTTGGGCCTTCGGGCGGCAGGATGGGCATCATTCTCCAGGGCGGTGCCTACGGCACCATGATGCGGGGGTTAACGCTGCTCGGCGCCGCCGATGCCCAGGGCGTCACGAAGGTGCCGTTGCTCGTCCTCAACGTTACCTATCCACTCGTGCCCGAACAGATTCAGGATTTCCTGGCGGGAAAGGACTCCGTTCTGATCGTTGAGGAGGGGGCACCGGCGTTCATCGAGCAGCAGATCAAGGCGTTCGCCCAGGAGGCTGGACTCGTTTGCCGCATCCACGGGAAAGGATTGCTCCCTGAGGCCGGAGAATACACGGCGGACACGGTGCGCGATGGGCTTCGGCTCTTTCTCGAGGGCTTACCCAGGACCGATCTCACAGAGACGGCGAAATCGCGTGCTGGTGCGTTGCAACAGGACGTCGATTCGGCCAGGGCGCAACTGAATGAACCGATCCCCCCGCGTCCGCCCGGTTTCTGTACAGGCTGTCCCGAGCGCCCCGTTTTCACCGCGCTCAAGTTACTGGAGCGCGAGCGAGGCGCGATGCACATTTCGTCAGACATCGGCTGCAGCACATTCGCGACCCTGCCACCCTTCAACGTGGGCAGCACGGTGCTGGGTTACGGCCTGAGTCTGGCAAGTGGCGGCGCTGTAGGGCCGTCTCTAGGTACGCCAACCGTCGCTGTCATGGGTGACGGCGGCTTCTGGCATAACGGTCTTACCACGGGTGCAATCAACGCCCATTGGAACGGTCATGATGGCGTGCTCGTTGTCCTCGAGAACGGCTATGCCTCGGCCACCGGTCAACATCATCTGCCGTCCACCGGCTCGACGCCGTGGGGGCGCCAGATCCAGGTTTCGACCGAGCGGACACTGAAGGGGCTGGGTATCGAATGGGTGCGGCGCATCAATTCCTATGACCTCGGAGGGTCTCTCAAAACGCTACGTGAGGCTTTCGACAAGCGAGGCGCCGGCCTGCGTGTTGTCATCTCCGATCAGGAATGCATGCTCGCTCGCCAGCGTCGCGAGCGTCCGGCTAAAGCCGCCGACAAAGCCGCGGGGAGACCCGTCACGACACAAAAATTCGGAATTGATGAAGAGGTATGCGTTAGCGATCATTCATGCATGCGGGTCAATGGCTGTCCGTCGCTGACCCTGAAACACACGGAAGATCCACTCAAGGATGGCCCGATTGCCCACATTGACAAAACCTGTGTCGGCTGCGGCCTTTGTGGCGAAATCGTGGAGACGGTGGGCCTGTGTCCGTCTTTCCACCGCACTGAACGGTTCGCCAACCCAAACCTTTTGCGCCGCCTCGGAGACTGGTTGAACCGAGGGCTGATGCGGGCTCTGGGTGCGTCATGACTGCGCCACAGCCTATTTCGGTAATCATCTATGCCCTGGGCGGGCAGGGTGGTGGTGTGCTCAGCGACTGGCTGGTCGAAGCTGCCCATCTCGCGGGCTATCGGGCACAGGGCACCTCGATCCCGGGGGTCGCCCAGCGAACCGGGGCAACCAACTACTACGTCGAAATCTATCCCGAACGCGAACCTGACGCTGATCCCGTGTTCTGTCTGTTCCCCAGCGCCGGCGACGTCGATCTCGTGGTTTCGCTCGAACCAATGGAGACGGGCCGGGCGCTCAATGCGGGTTACGTCACGCTGGAGACAACCGTCGTGACCGCCAGTGACCGCATTTACAGCATTGGTGAGAAAGTTGTTCCCGGAGATGGCACGGCATCGGCCAGTCCCGTGCTGACAGCGCTCGAGGCTGCGGCAAAAAAACTTGTCTCCCTGGACATCGGTGCGATGCGTGAGCGGCCCAATGCGACTTTCTTCGGTGCCATCGCGGCGACAGGTGTATTGCCATTCGAAAAAGACAGTTGCCGCCAAGCGATCTCGGCCACAGGAATAGCGGTTGAAAGCAATCTGGCCGGTTTCGAGGCCGGGCTGGTGGCAGCCAGCGCGCCGGAACGATCAGACGATGAGGATCCGGCCACCGCGCCGGAAACAGCACCACCGAGTCTGGCGGAACTTACGGCCCAGTTCCCACAACAGCTGCGTGCAGTCGTCGATCAAGCGATTTCGCGACTCATCGACTACCAAGACGAGGCCTATGCGAGATTGTTCGTCGATCGCCTGAGAATGGTGTACGCCGCTGACGAATCTGCGGGCGGTGCGATACAAGAATTTCGCCTCGCCTGCGCAATTGTCCCGAGGCTCGCCGCCTGGATGGCCTTCGAAGACGTCATCCGCGTGGCTCAACTCAAGACCCGGCCCGAACGCCTTCGGCGGATCCGTGAGGAATGTGGTGCCTCCGCGGGAGAAATCGTCCGTGTGGTCGATTTCCTGAAGCCGGGACGGGCTGAATTTGCGGGTTTGCTGCCGGCTTGGATCGGCCGGCAGCTGTCGCGTCCCGAGTCGGGCCGTCCGCGCGGCGGGATCGCATTCAAAATCACCACCAGTGCTCCATGGGGCTATGCGTTGTTGAAGGTGCTGGCCGGACTCCGGCCTTTGCGCCGCGGCATGATGCGGTATGCGGACGAACAGGATGCCATCGACCGATGGATCGAGGCGGTGGTGGGCGTGGCATCAAGCGACTACGAACTCGCCTGTCGGCTCGTCGATGTTGCCCGCTGGGTCCGCGGTTATGGCGATGTACGCGATAGGGGGCTGTCGCGGATGGAGGCGCTTTGCATCGACTGGCGCGAGAAGTTGGCTGACGACCCGGCGGCGCTGTCGGTCGAGATCACCCGTGCGTTGGACGAAGCGTTACTGTCCCCCGACTCGAATTGCGCTCCAGTGGCGTAGGGGATCCCAATCTCTCTATTTTCCTTCTCCCCCCTTGCAGGGGGGAGCGTAGAGGGGGGTGTTTGGTGATTTTGAATGAGTGAAAATTATTGCCGGTGTCCACCCCCACCTAACCTCCCCCTGCCAGGGGGAGGGATCAGAGAACTTTGGTGAAGAGAACCCCATAAAATGCGCCTTCTCTCCTGGGAATGTGAACTCGGAGAATTAGCTGGTTGCTTCACCCCTCCGCGTCGCCGAGATATGCCTTGCGGACGGCGGGGTCCGAGCGGATGTCTTCAGGTGCCCCGCTGGCCAGTATCCGTCC
>DEBC01000008.1:0-28412 GCA_002348365.1 Alphaproteobacteria bacterium UBA2966
GCGCCTGTTAAGAATTTCGATTAGGGTATTGCCCTCAATTCACATAAAGTGCTGCCCCCTACGTCAGAAAGGGAATGTGCCCCGGCTGGGCAAGGGGGGTTTTTTACTGACGCGGCCCGAACTGAGCCATTGAGGTCCGACATGAATGCGACAACGCCAGGCAAGAAGAAGCACATCGTCCTGGCTTCCCATCCAAGCGGAAACGGAGAGAAACCTCCGCCCGTCACGTGGGGAGCGGCATCGCCTCGTGACCGGGGACCCATCGTTGCATCGTTGGCGGATCCGGCCCGGCGCAATGTAATCGGTACGCACTCAGGTGCTTACGGTCTCTACCGTGCTTTGGCCGTGGCCGCCGGAACACTGGACCCGGTTCACATCCCGGATCTGACGGATACCTCGCCTGCCGCCTCGATCGGACCCCACCCGCAGTGGCATCAGCCGGACAAGATTGTCTCGCTTGATCCTTTCGGTCATGTCGTCAGTGATGCATTCGCGGACGAGCTTGGTGAGGGCTGGGACATTCGGCCCACAATCGCCGTAACCCGGGCTCACGTGAACATGCCGGAAATCAAGGAGGCCATACGCGAAGGTCGCCTGATGCCCGACGGCGATATTCTGACGGATGCGGGGAGCGTGCGCGTGACCAAGGCGGCCATCGAACCCGTATGGTATCTGCCGGGTATCGCGGAGCGCTTCGGCGTCAGCGAAAGCGATCTTCGGCGAAGCCTGTTTGAGCACTCGGGGGGCATGTTTCCGGAACTCATCACCCGCCGCGACCTCAAGATGTTCATGCCGCCGATCGGCGGAATTACCGTTTACTGCTTTGGCAATATGGCGGCGTTGACCACACCCGTGGGCAAGCTCGCCTGCCGCGTGCACGACGAATGCAATGGTTCGGACGTATTCGGTTCCGACATTTGCACGTGCCGGCCCTATCTCGCCCACGGCGTGGAGGTTTGCATCGAAACGGCGCAGGAAGGTGGCGCCGGCCTGATCATTTACAGCCGAAAAGAGGGCCGGGCGCTGGGTGAAGTCACCAAGTTCCTCGTCTACAACGCCCGCAAACGTCAGGAAGGCGGAGATCGGGCCGAGACATACTTCGAACGGACTGAATGCGTCGCAGGAGTGCAGGACCTACGCTTTCAGGAGCTCATGCCAGACGTCCTGCACTGGCTGGGGATCACCCAGATCGACAGGTTCGTGTCGATGAGCGATCAGAAGCACGACGCCATCACCCGCCAGGGTATTGAAATACTGGAGAGAGTACCGATTCCCGACGGCCTCGTGCCCCCGGATGCGCAGGTCGAAATCGAGGCAAAGAAGGCGGCAGGCTACTTCAGCCACGAAGGACCGCCTACCGAAGAAGAACTCGCGGCCGTCAGAGGCCGCGACCTTCACGACTGACCCGGATCGATCCGTTGACGGGCGTCGATGACGATCGCGCCGCCGCCGCGCGCTTGATGCGGGCTGCGGCCGTTCGCGATCGTGCGGTGGAGCTCCTGGAGATCGGCGAGCAGGACGGCCTGCAGCACTTCGCAATCGACATGGACAGACTCGACGCAGCGGTGACCTACGTCGCGGATGTGGTGCGGAAAAATTTTCCGGACCTGAACGTCCCGTTTCACAGCCGATGGCGCCATTTCTCCGTAGGTGGGCGGGACCGCTGGGCTGAGATCCGAGACCGACTCGACACGGCTTCGCCGGCGGAAGTCGGACGTATTCAGTTCGACCTCGTCATTACCAGCGTACTGCTTGACGCCGGGGCCGGAGAAAGTTGGCGCTACATCGAGACCGCATCGGGGCAAACATTTCGTCGCTCGGAAGGCCTGGCGGTGGCGAGTTTCGAACTGTTCAACTCTGGAATGCTCTCGGGTGACGCGGCATCGCCCCTGCAGGCCGATGCCGCCGGACTCGCCGCGCTCACCGAGCAGGATCTCGGCAGGTCATTCCAGGTAACGGAGCAAAATCCACTGGTCGGCGTTTCCGGCCGAACCGAGCTCATGCGCCGATTGGCGACGACCATCGAAAGACGCAGCGACCTCTTCGGCAGTGAGAGAGGACAGGCGGCCCGTGTCGGAAACCTCTTTGACGGCATCGCCAGGTATGCCCGTGAAGGAACCATCGCCGCGCCCGACATCCTCGGAGTGGTCCTGGACGGCTTCGGTGATCTGTGGCCGGGCCAGTTGATGCTTGGTGGCGTGAACCTGGGGGACACCTGGTACCATCCCGCCGTGCAGGCAGATGACGCCACGGCAGGCTTGATGCCATTCCACAAGTTGTCGCAATGGCTGACCTACTCTCTGGTCGAACCATTGCAAGAGGCCGGCATCACAGTGACAGATCTTGACGGTCTCACCGGTCTGGCAGAATACCGAAACGGGGGTCTTTTCGTCGATCTGGGGTTGCTTCGGCCAAAACACGACGACGTCCTTTCGCGCGAGCATCGGGTCGACTCCGAGATTGTGGTGGAATGGCGGGCACTGACCATCGCTCTGCTTGACCGCATTGCTGATCCTTTGCGGTCCGAATTGGGCCAGGACTCAGGGACATTCCCACTTGCCAAGATCCTCGAAGGCGGAACGTGGCAAGCCGGGCGCCGCATCGCGGCCGAGCGACGCAGTGGGGGAGGTCCCCCGATCCGTACCTTGAGCGAAGGCACGGTTTTCTAGAGGATTACAGACAACAGAAAGGGGAAAGCATGCCGCAAGATGCCACCGTCGTCGATCACCCGCTCGTCCGCCACAAACTCTCCTTGATGCGTGCAAAGGACACACCCACGGCAGAATTCCGCCAGTTGCTGCGTGAGACGGCATTACTCCTGGGCTATGAAGTGCTCCACGACCTGCCCCTGACCACACAGACAATCGAGACTCCATTGGCTCCCATGGAGGCGCCGAAACTGGAGGGGAAGAAACTCGTTCTCGTCTCGATCCTCCGCGCGGGAACCGGCCTCCTTGACGGTTTGCTGGATCTCGTTCCAGCGGCCCGGGTGGGTCACATAGGGCTGTACCGCGACCCCGAGACGCTGGAAGCCATCGAGTATTACTTCAAGGTGCCCGGCAACCTGGAAGACCGGCAGGTCGTGGTCGTCGATCCCATGCTGGCGACGGGGCATTCCGCAATCGCGGCTGTCGCAAGACTCAAGCAGGCTGGCGCAAAAAGCATCAAATTCCTCTGTCTGCTGGCAGCGCCCGAGGGCGTCGCGGCCTTCGAAGCGGCGCACCCCGACGTTCCGGTTTTCACGGCGGCGATCGATGACCACCTGAACGATCATGGCTATATCATCCCGGGTTTGGGTGATGCCGGCGATCGCCTTTATGGAACGAAATGATGAGTGGGCCGCTGCCGCGAATGCCACGCGCAGGAATGGAGCGGGCGATGAGATTCGAACTCACGACTTCGACCTTGGCAAGGTCGCGCTCTACCCCTGAGCTACGCCCGCAGTCCCGGGATACATGCCGCCACACTCGTGGCGGCGGGTGATCATAACCATAGCCGGGCTGGACGCAAGCACCAAGAATTGAGCGACGTTCGCTGCACGGCGTCAGGGTCGGGGCCCGGGCATTCTTGGCATCGCCGCACCCCTTGGCTATCGTCGCGGGCCCACAAGCTACACGGGTTCAACCATGCCTGCGACGGAACAAGATCTTAACCAGCGCCTTTCTGAGCTGAACATCGAATGCTCCACACTCCGCCATCCGGCTGTGTGGACGGTCGAGGAAAGCAAACGCCTGCGCGGTGATCTTCCTGGCGGGCACTGCAAGAGTCTGTTCCTCAAGGACAAGAAGGGGCGCCTCTTTCTGGTCGTCACGCTCGAAGACCGCGAGGTCGATTTGAAATGGTTGCGCAGACCCATCGGCGCCGCGCAACTCTCGTTCGGCCGGCCTGAGCTCCTGATGGAGGTATTGGGGGTCATTCCGGGCGCAGTGACGCCGTTTGGCCTGATCAACGATGTCGAGGCCCGCGTCCACGTCGTTCTCGACCGCGATATGTTGGAGCGCGACCCTCTCAACTATCACCCTCTGACCAACGAGGCGACGACAGCGATCGCCCCGAATGACCTCGTCGCCTTTGTGCATGCCTGTGGACACGAACCCCAGGTACTGGACTTCGACGAGTTGGATAGCCCGCAAGCCGAACAAAACTGATATCGCCGGACTTGGCGCGCGACACGCGTGCTATCATATTTGTCGAACTTCGGCAGCGGACTCGCCGACATAGCAAACATCTTCTTCACGGAACACAGAGACACCATGGAACAGATTATCGGGGGCGAGGGGCTAGGAGCCCCGGACGGCGCTGCATTGATTAAAGAGGGCGACACGACTTCCTTCGGAGAGGATGTCATCCAGGCATCCATGGAGACGCCAGTCATCGTTGATTTCTGGGCGCCCTGGTGCGGCCCCTGCAAACAGCTGGGCCCCGCTATTGAGAAGGTTGTCACAGCGGCAGCGGGCGCCGTAAAACTGGTCAAGATCAACGTCGACGAGAACCAGCAACTGGCAGCCCAGTTGCGTGTGCAGTCCATTCCGGCGGTATTCGCCTTCAAGAACGGCCAACCCGTTGACGGCTTCGTTGGCGCCCTTCCGGAAAGTCAAATCAAGGCATTTGTGGAACGCCTCGCGGGCGAGATCGGGCCGTCGCCTGTCGAGGAAGCAACAGCCCATGCGCGCGCGCTGTTCGAGCAAGGCGATCTCGCTTCGGCAGCAGGGTTGTTCGGCGAGGCATTGAAGGCGGAGCCAGGCAATCCCGACGCTGCAGCCGGGCTCGCGAAGTGCTACATGGAAAATGGCGATCTGGAGCGTGCTCGCCAGACCCTGTCGGTCGTGCCACCCGAGCACCAGAACCACGCCGAAGTACGTAGCGTGGAAGCCGCGCTGACGCTGGCAGAGGGTTCGGGCGACACGGGTGACGTCCAGGAACTCCGTGCCAAAGTCGAATCCAATCCCAGCGATCACCAGGCTCGTTTCGAGCTGTCGGAAGCCCTGATGGCGGCAGGTCAGCGCGAGGAAGCGGTTGACGAGTTGCTCGAGATCATGCGCCGGGACCGGAACTGGAATGATGAAGCCGCGCGAAAACAGCTCATCACACTGTTCGAGGCATTCGGTCCAACCGATGAATTGACACTGAGCGGCCGGCGTCAATTGTCTTCACTATTGTTCTCGTGACCATGTCACCTGTCGTCGCGGCCGATACACTCTCGCCGACCATCCCGGTGTTCCCGCTGTCGGGGGCCTTGCTGCTGCCGCGCGGCGAACTCCCGCTCCACATCTTCGAGCAACGCTACCGAGACATGGTCCGTGACTCCGCGTCTGCCCACGGGCTGATCGGCATGATTCAGCCGATCGAACCAGAGTGGACCAGCGAGCAGCCGGATCTCTACCGAATTGGTTGTGTCGGCCGCGTCTCTGGTTTGCGGGAAACCGATGACGGACGTAATTACCTGACGCTCATAGGCCTTTGCCGCTACTCCGTTGTTGAAGAACTGCCCATGGCACACGGCTACCGGGAAGTGGTTGCAAATTATGAGCATTTCCTTTCCGACCTCGATCCGCCACCGCCTTCGGGTGCCAATCGAGAAGAACTCCTGGCCGCGCTGAGAAACTATCTGGATGCGCGTGAGCTTGAGACCGACTGGACACAGATTGGCGATGTCGACGAAGAGACATTGATCAACGCTTTAGCCATGATGTGCCCGTTTGACCCGCGTGAGAAACAGGCACTTCTCGAAGCGCCAAGCCTGGCGGAGCGATCCGAGGCGTTGATCGCGCTGTTTAAAATGGGTGGAATGATTGCAAGTGGCGACGGGCCATCTTCATTGCAATAAATTATTTGGGCAGTGAACTATTTGGATTTCTCTCGCCGCGTTCGAGGCCAATGGCGTGCCGGAGCACTCAATGAACAGTGACAACAGTACAGTGGATCCTAAACTTCTCGAGATCCTTGTGTGCCCTCTGACCAAGGGTCCATTACAGTACGACCATCAGGCCCAGGAACTGATCAGCGAGCAGGCTGGCCTGGCTTACCCGATCCGCGACGGAATCCCCATCATGCTCGTCGATGAAGCACGTCAGCTGGGCGGCGACGGGGCGACTTCTGATGCGGACCCCTCCCAACATGAGTGACGGTTCGGACAAGTCTCCGCGGCCGGTGGAGGTTCGGTTGAATAAGGAGGAGAAGGCCCTCGAGATCGACTTCGATGACGGGTGTGTCTTTCGATATCCGGCGGAATTTCTCCGGGTTGAAAGCCCGTCCGCCGAGGTGCAGGGCCACAGTCCGAGCCAGAGAGTCATCGTACCAGGCAAGAAACAGGTCGCGATCCTCGGCCTCGAACCCATTGGACACTACGCGCTGCGCATTCGGTTCGATGACCAGCACGATACCGGGATTTACTCCTGGGCCTATCTGTACGAGATGGGGCGTGACCAGGACACTATCTGGCAGCGCTATGTTGAGGCGTTGGAGTCGAAAGGACTCAGCCGAGAAACCTAAGCCCGGGCTGGGAACTCTCCCGAATCATGTATTCGCTATAGCGCCGCACCGTGGAGCATACGTGGCAGCTTTCCAACGGTACCCCGGGCGTGACGCATGAAAAAACGCTTCAATGGGGGAGTGCAGTTGACGGCCGCTAGGCCCAGATCCCGCACCGCCCGAACGGCTCCGACATCATTTGAAAACAGCCGGTTCAGCCCATCTGTGACGGCAAGAAGCGTCAAAGAATCGAACCTTCGCCATTTTTCATAGCGGGCAAGGACTTCAGCGCTGCCAATATCGAGGCCCAGACGAGCCGCATCGATCACGACTTCCGCAAGGGCCGCCACATCACGAAACCCCAGGTTGAGTCCCTGCCCTGCGATCGGGTGCATGCCATGCGCTGCGTCGCCCACAAGAGCCAGCTTCTCCGCCGTGTATGATTCGGCATTGTGCAGCGATAACGGATAGCACCAGCGTGGCCCCGCTGCCTCGGTGTCTCCCAAGAAACCGCCGATTCTCTTCCGCATCTCATTGTTGAATGCCGTTTCCTCCAACGACATCAGCCGATCCGCCATGGCTGATGGCTCGGTCCAGACCAAAGAAGCGCGATTTCCCGTCAAGGGCAGGATTGCGAAGGGACCCGCGGGCAGAAACCGTTCATGCGCGACGCCACGGTGAGGCCGTTCATGGACAATAGTGCAGACAATGCCGGATTGGGCATAGGACCAGCCCTGGGTACGAATCCCAGCAGCTTCCCGGACCGGAGACATGCGGCCGTCCGCCGCAACCGCGAGACGCCCGCGTACCGTCAGCCCGCCGTTCAATCGGGCGATGACACCCGAGTCGGACCTCTCGAGTCCTTCGAGTTCAGCGGGAGCGAACAAAGAAACGTCGGAAACTTCCGCAATGGCATCAAACAGCCCGCGTCTTAAATGCCGATTCTCCAGCATATAGCCCAGTGGTCCATCACCGAGATCCCGGTGATCGTAGTGAAGGAACAGCGGTGAACTTCCTTCACTGACACGGATGTCGAGAATAGGCTCGGCCTCGTCAGCCATATGCGCCCAGGCACCGATAGCATTCAGGGCACGGTAGCTCGCATAGGCAATGGCCGAGGCGCGTCCGTCGAACGGCATGTCGGTCATTTCCGCTGGATCCAGTCGGTCTACGAGCGCCACGCGAAGACCTGCGCCACCGAGCGCGACCGCGAGCGTGGCGCCAACCATGCCGCTTCCGACGATGATGACATCTGCTTCGAGTTGAGTTTTCTGGCGGTTTATATTGGCCATTCCATAAACATTGCGCTCCCGGCCCGGAGTGTCCAGCCGTTCCAATGCAATCCTGCCTGTCATTGTGAGGGAAAGGCCAGACGGGTAGTCTTCGCGTATGACAAACACGTGGCACGAAATGACAGCCTTGGAGCTGGGGTCCGGAATTGCGAACGGTGATATCGATGCGCTCGATCTCGCCGAACATTTCCTTGACCGCATCGAGCAACAGGATACGGAACACAACATCTACATTCGGGCGACACCTGAGCGTGCGCGGGCGGAGGCAGCCGCTGCGGCGGATCGCGCCCGAAGCGGACTGAGGCGCGGACCGCTCGATGGCGTACCCATGTCGTGGAAGGACCTGGTGGCAATGGCCGGCGAGCCTACGACGGGTGGCTCTCCTTTGTTTGCCCAGCAGCCACCGGCAACCAGCGATGCCCTGTTGTTGTCCCGGGCGACGCGCGCCGGCATGGTTTGTCTCGGCCGCACCAATCTGCCGGAGTTTGCGTTCTCGGCGATGGGGATCAATCCTCATTTTGGAACGCCGCCAAATCCTTTCGATGCGAAGACGCCTCGCGTCCCTGGTGGTTCATCATCCGGGGCCGCGGTTTCCGTAGCTCGCGGACTCGCACCGGCAGGAATCGGATCCGATACGGGTGGCTCGGTGCGCGTTCCGGCTGCGTGGAATAATCTTGTGGGTCTCAAAACAACCGCCGGCATGCTGCCCAATGATGGCGTCCTGCCTCTCGTCCGCGATCTCGATACGGTCGGTCCATTGACCCGGGACGTCGCCGACGCCGCCGCCATCTTTGCCGTTCTGGCATCGGATGAACCTGTCGATCTAGCCGGCGCCAGTGTTCGCGGAGCGCGGTTCCTTCTACCCGAAATGCTCTGGAATGACGTCGACGACGAGATCGCCGTCGTTATGGACGATGCCATCGGCCGCCTGGAGGCCGCGGGAGCGCACATCATTCGCGAAGCCGTTCCTGAACTTGACGAAGTGACGCAGATCTTCCTGAACTTCGGAGACCTCTTCAGCGCCACCGCCTATGCGGAGCTGCGCGACAAAGTCGATGCCCAGCCCGATCTTGTTTACGAACAAATTCTCAGGCGGCTGCATCTCTCGGTAGGCGCGTCTGCCGTCGATGTTCTGCACGCCTGGATGGAGATCGACCGCTGTGCGCAAGCCTATTGCAAACGCGTTGCCCCTTACACCGCGGTCCTGTGTCCGACGACCACGATGTCGCCACCGGCCATCACCGACGTCGAGTCCGATGCAGAAGGATATGCCGCCGCGCAGCGACGCATTCCGATCAATACACGAACGGGAAACCTTTTGAGGTTGTGCGCCGTCACGGTACCGGCCGGGTTTGCCGGTGGATTGCCAGCCGGGCTGATGGTCTACGGCCTCCCCGACCAGGACCGCTACGTCCTCCGCGTGGCACGGGGCATCGAACTCGCATTGACGGACGTCTAGGGCGAGTCCGCCCAATAATTAGGCAGCACGATGTTGCTGCCTATTTTTTCATCATGACTGCCCCGCGGGTGGCTTGGCCACCTGAGAGATTTCTCCGAAAAACAACTGGAAATCATACACTTAGGTCTCTTTACTCAAAGCTGGCATAGAGTTTGAGTTTGCTCTCGCATGGCATGGCGTCTAAAGCGCTTCGCCTCATACTGCCAATGGGGGACAACACATGAAATTCATAATGGCTGTCATCAAGCCCTTCAAACTGGACGAGGTGCGCGAGGCGCTCACCGAGTTGGGCGTTCAGGGCCTGACCGTCAGTGAAGTTCAGGGATTCGGTCGTCAAAAGGGGCACACAGAGTTCTACAGGGGCGCCGAGTACGTCGTGAACTTTGTCCCGAAGATCAAGGTCGAGGTAGCCGTTTCCGATGAGCTCGAGGAAAGAGTCGTCGAATGCATTCAGCAGGCGGCCCAGACCGGGCAGATCGGTGATGGAAAGATTTTTTCCTTCGACCTCGATACAGCGGTTCGGATCCGAACCGGAGAAACCAACGAACAGGCGTTATAGGAGACGGACACAATGAGACAGACAAAATCTATTTCCTTCCTGGCAGCCGTCGTATGGGCCATGGCAGCCGTGAATCCGGCCCTCGCGCGGGAAGACGGCCTGAGCTCCGGAGATACCGCCTGGATGCTGACATCCACCGTTATCGTATTGATGATGACCATTCCCGGCGTCGCGCTCTTCTACGGCGGGATGGTTCGCAAGAAGAACGTCCTGAGCACGGTCATGCACAGCTTCGCTGCAACCTGCCTGATCACCGTTATCTGGATGATCATCGGCTACAGCCTGGCTTTCTCTGAAGGCACGAGCTTCGTCGGAGGTTTCGGTAAACTGTTCCTCGACGGGATGACGGTTGAGGCGATGAGCGGATCGATTCCGGAATCCGTGTTCATGACATTTCAGATGACATTCGCCGTCATTACGGCGGCGCTCATTACCGGTGCGATCGCCGAGCGCATGAAGTTCTCAGCGTTACTGTTGTTCCTCGGTTCCTGGTCGATCCTGGTGTATTCGCCCGTCTGCTACTGGGTCTGGGGTGGCGGCTTCCTCGGCGATGCCGGCGTCTTGGACTTTGCTGGTGGCACCGTGGTGCATATCAACTCGGGCATCGCGGCGCTAGTCGCTGCCATCGTGCTGGGCAAACGCGTGGGCTACGGCCGTGAAAATCTGGCTCCTCACAACGTCGTTCTCACTGTGGTCGGCGCCTCCTTCCTGTGGGTCGGTTGGTTCGGCTTCAATGGCGGCTCCGCTGTGGCAGCCAACGGAACCGCCGGTATGGCGATGGCAGTCACCCAGATTGCCACCGCAGCTGCTGCGCTTGCCTGGATGTTTGCCGAATGGATGACCCACCAAAAGCCCAGTGTGCTGGGAATTGCTTCCGGAGCTGTCGCGGGCCTGGTGGCAATCACACCGGCATCAGGATTTGTCGGCCCGGCGGGCGCCCTCGCCATCGGCCTGATTGCAGGCGTCGTCTGCTTCTGGGGCGCGACATGGCTCAAGCACAAAGTCGGTTACGATGATTCGCTGGATGTCTTCGCTGTCCATGGTCTGGGTGGAATCACCGGGGCTATCCTCACCGGGGTGTTTGCCGTCGAAGCAATCGGCGGAACGGCCGGAGCGCTTGAGGGAAATGTCGGGCAAATCGGCACCCAGATCTACGGCATCATCGCCACGATCGTCTACTGCGCCGTGGCGTCATTTGTCCTGCTAAAGATTATCGACGCAGTGGTTGGCCTTCGTGTCGACGAAGAGCAGGAACGCGAAGGTCTGGACATCGCTCTACACGGAGAGAGCGTCACCTAGACAGAAATTCTCAGCGCTCACCCCTTGCGCCCGGTGCCGCCTTGCGTTGCCCGGGCGCACTTTTCTTGAGAATCGCATTATCCGGCGATGGTCCCGACCCTCTGTCCGGACCAGCCCTCACTGGCCTTTTCCATACCCACGAGCGTCAATATCCTGTAGGTTTGAAAGGGAATGGACGCCAAATCTTGTGGCGTTGGCTTACGAGTTCCAAGCCCAAACATTGGTAGTGACTTGTACGCCACCAGGACGCCGTTTAGGTTTGTTTGCGTTTTGTACTCAAGGCAAAGAGATCGCTGCACGCGCCCAATGCTCAACAACCGGCTCGATACTCTGGGCGATGGCCCCTTCCGTCGTTTGGCAAAACTTATCGAGCCCATGACGCCGGCCGCAAACTTGCCGCCGATCAATCTCTCGATCGGAGAGCCTCAATTCGGCTGTCCTGAGCTGGTCGGCGATGTGATCAACGCGCATCGTCACCTCTACGGAAAGTATCCTCCGCCAAAAGGTACCTCCGACTATCGTGAAGCTGTGACGAGTTGGCTGAATCGACGATATGACCTGCCCGCTGATCTGCTCGATCCAGACCGCCATATCGCCCCCGTCTCGGGAACGAAAGAAGGCATGTTCATGTTCGCTCAGATCGCCATCCCCGAGCGGACGGGTCCCGATCGACCTCTGGCGCTGATTCCCAACCCGTACTACCACACCTATGCCGGTGCCGTCGTGTCGGCAGGTGCCGAGCCGGCCTTCATACCCGCCACGCGGGAAACCGGTTTCCTGCCCGACTACGCCGCCCTGGACAGCGACGTCCTGGATCGAACAGCGCTCTGTATCGTTTGCTCCCCGGCCAATCCCCAGGGCGCCGTTGCCGATCGCACCTACCTTGGCGATCTCATCGCCCTCGCCCGTAGGCATGAATTCATCCTGCTCGTGGATGAGTGCTATGCAGAGATCTACTCCGACTCGCCGCCGACTGGCGCGTTGGAGGTATGTGCAGCCGATGGAACCCTCGACAACGTCGTCGTATTTCACTCACTCTCCAAGCGTTCCAGCGCGCCTGGATTGCGAGTCGGTTTCGCCGCCGGCGATCCTGAAATAATTGACGCCTTCATGCGTCTTCGGACCTATGGGGCCGCCGTTATTCCACTGCCGATCGAGGCAGCCGCGTCAGAATTGTGGCGGGATGAGGCGCACGTGGAGCACATCCGCAACGGTTATCGCGAGCAGTTTGACACCGCGGAGAAGATCCTCGGTGACTATCCAGGCTTCTACCGACCGGCCGGAGGATTCTTTCTGTGGCTGGAGGTGGGAGACAGCGTTGCGGCGGCAGTAAGGCTCTGGCGCGATGCCGCCGTTAAGCTCTTGCCCGGTTCGTACCTGGCTGCCGATGTGAATGGCTGCAATCCCGGCGCCGATTACATTCGAATTCCGCTCGTTCACGAAATTGAAACCACGAGCGAGGCACTTGAACGCATTCGGCACACCCTTTAGTCGCCACGTTGCTACCATGACCCAAACATCGAACACCCACGGCAAAGCCCCGATCCTTCCTGAAGGATTTGGAGATTTCGTGCGGCGACGAGCCGTTGAAACGGCGGGATTGGGGTTGCTGATTACCGGCATTCTGTTCGGTCTGGCCCTGATCACCTATGCGCCGGATGATCCCAACTTCAACAGCGCGACTGGAAAGGCGGCCGAAAATCTGCTCGGTCTCCCCGGCGCCTACATCGCAGAGTTTTTCCTGCAGACACTTGGCGTAATTTCCGGTTTGTTCACGGTGGTCCTTGCGTCCTGGTCGTGGCGCCTGGTCTCCGACAGGTCCATCCCCAGGTTCTGGCTCAGACTCAGCCTGCTACCCGTTGCACTCATCCTTGGCGCGGTGGCCGTGGAGAGCCTGCCGCCGCCAGAGATTTGGCCGATCTCCGCCGGGCTTGGTGGTCTCATGGGAGATATCCTGGGCGGACATATTGCTGCCGCTGGCCAGACCTACATACCCGCGTTGCCCCCTGTCATTTACTTCATCGTTATTGGGGCAGTGGGCCTGGCATCTCTCATGTTGAGTATGGCGCTCACCATTGCCGAATGGAGTGCTATCTACCACCGGAGCAGCCAACTCGTTGCCCGCATGTTCCGCGCCGTAAACACGCTCGCCTATTTCGGAGAGTGGTTGGACCTTCGTCGACAGGCACGAAAATCTCGTGGTGACCCCCTCAATCGGCGGGAGCCCGTCATGAAGCGTCAGACCGACGTGAAAGGCGTGTCCGACGGAGCAGCGGAGACGGAGACGAGTGAACCGGCAGACGCCAGCCCGGCGCCCTCGAAGGCCTCACGACGCGTACAAAAACGGCTGGCCAAACTTAAGTCTGGAAAACGCGCAGATGCCGAGCGTCAACCCGCGTTGGATCTGGTTCCATCCAATGAGTACCAGCTCCCGTCCCTGTCATTGCTCTCTTCGCCACCGGCGGGCAAGTCTTCACGAGCCGTCAGCGACGACGCACTGGAACAAAACGCCCGACTGCTGGAGTCCGTGCTGGAGGAGTTCGGTGTCAAGGGACAGATCAGCGAAGTGCGCCCCGGACCGGTGGTAACACTCTACGAACTGCACCCGGCGCCGGGCACCAAGACGTCCCGCGTGATCGGACTGGCAGATGATATCGCGCGATCCATGAGTGCCGTGTCGGCACGCATTGCTGTCGTGCAGGGTAAGAATGCGATCGGAATCGAGCTGCCCAACAGCGACCGCGAGGTCGTCCATTTGCGTGAATTGCTGTCCTCTGCCGCATATGAAAGCACCGCCGCCAATCTCACCCTAGCTCTGGGCAAGGATATCGCCGGCGCACCGGTGATCGTCGACCTGGCGAGGATGCCACATCTGCTTGTTGCCGGAACAACCGGTTCGGGCAAATCGGTCGGCATCAATTCGATGATTCTTTCACTGCTGTATCGGCTGCCCCCCGATCAATGCAAACTCATCCTCATTGATCCGAAAATGCTCGAGCTTTCGGTGTACGACGGCATTCCGCACCTCTTGACGCCCGTCGTAACGGAGCCCGGAAAAGCTGTTGTTGCGCTTAAATGGACCGTGCGGGAGATGGAGAATCGCTATCGCGCCATGTCTCAGCTCGGCGTTCGTAATATTACCGGGTACAACCAGCGTCTTGCGGAAGTCATCTCCAAGGGCGAACAGATTCAGCGCACCGTTCAGACAGGTTTCGACCGCGAAACCGGTGAACCGGTTTTCGAGGATCAGGCTCTTGATCTGCAGCCCTTTCCGTACATCGTCGTCGTTGTCGACGAGATGGCCGATCTCATGCTGGTCGCGGGCAAAGACATTGAGGGCGCCATCCGACGATTGGCACAAATGGCGCGCGCCGCCGGAATTCACCTGATCATGGCAACCCAACGGCCTTCCGTGGACGTTATCACCGGCACAATCAAGGCAAACTTTCCCTCCCGAATCAGTTTCCAGGTCACCTCGAAGATCGACAGTCGGACCATTCTGGACGAGCAAGGCGCGGAGCAGCTCTTGGGTTCCGGCGACATGCTCTATCAGGCGAGCGGCGGACGGGTGCAGCGCGTGCATGGTCCGTTTGTGTCCGACAAGGAGGTCGAAAAGATCGCATCCGCCCTCAAGAAACAGGGCAGTCCGGTGTACCTCGACGCGGTCACCGAAGACGTTGAGACATCCTTCGAAACGGAAGGAAACTCCGGCGGTGACGAGCTCTACAACGAGGCCGTAGCCCTGGTGATGAGGGAGAACCGCGCATCAACAAGCTTTATCCAGCGTCACCTGCAAATTGGCTACAACCGCGCCGCGCGCATCATCGAGCAAATGGAAGCCCAGGGCATCGTCACGCCGGCGGATCGCGTTGGAAAGCGCGAAGTTCTGCTGCCGGATGGCGGGGGCTTTGAATAACCTGGAAGCGCAATGTGCGTTTCCAGGCTGATTGGATCAGGACAGTTGAGGGTCTTACGACACGCGTTGGTTGCCGTCGCGTTAGCATTCGTGCTCGGTGCGACCGTGCCGGAAGGCCGGGCTGAACTGTCGCTGCAGGACGAGGATGATATTGCCAGGATCGAATCCTATCTGAACGGCGTCCAGACGCTGGCTGCCGACTTCATCCAGATTTCTCCGGATGGTTCGATCAGCCGGGGGCGGTTTTATCTCAAGCGGCCCGGGCGATTAAGGTTCGAATATAAACCTCCCGCGCCCATTCTTGTGGTCGCCGACGGGACTTACGTGAATTACTTCGATGTTGAACTGGGGCAGTTGAGCCAGATCGGCGTCTACTCGACCCCGCTGGGAGTCGTCGTCGCCAAGGAGGTAAAGCTAGACGGGCGAATTGCGGTCACATCCGTCAGGCGTGACGCGGCGGTCATATCATTGACAACTGTTGATACGGAAGAGCCAGGGCGTGGGACTCTGACACTGGTCTTCAGCGAGCGCCCTCTCGAGCTTCGCAAGTGGGAAATCATCGATCCGCAGGGACTTCTGACCACCGTGGCGCTCGACGCGGTAACCATCAATCACGAGCTCGACCCGGAGCTCTTTGTTTTTCAACGTCCCGAAAACGTCGACGGCATCGATGGACGTTAACGGAATGCGGTCGCTCTGGCACCCGCATCCCCCCTAGACGCGAACCATTCGCGCGACTAAATATTGCTTGATCATTCGAGGAGGCACAGCCGGAAGGAATTTCGGCCCGAAGACCTGAGGCGCACCAGTACATGACCGCAAGAAATCGTCCCATCGTGGGAATTCCCGCAAGCATCCGGCGCGTCAACGGAAACGACTTTCATGCCGTTTCCACGCGCTATGTGGATGCGGTCACGCGACTGGCAGGCGCCGAACCCGTCGTTGTCCCCGCGATTGGTGGCCAGCTGGATTTTGAGGATCTGGTGAGCCGGTTCGACGGGTTCTTTTTCACGGGCTGTCCTTCGAACGTTGAGCCCCATCACTACGATGAGCCCGTAAATCTGACTCCCGACAAACGGGATCCCGATCGAGACGCCACGACGCTTCCGCTTATCCGATGCGCATTGGCGAATGCCGTGCCCTTCTTCGCGATCTGCAGGGGATTCCAGGAGGTCAACGTCGCCCTGGGAGGGAGCCTCCATCAGCTTTTGCATGAAGTTCCTGGAAAATGGGACCACCGCGGCGGCAATGACAAACCACATGACGAGCGGTTTGCGCCCCGACACCATGTATCACTCACGCCAGGGGGTTATCTTTCGGATCTCACCGATTCCTCGCGAATTGTCGTCAATTCCCTGCACGGCCAGGGCATCGACAGATTGGGAAAGAACCTGATCGTTGAGGCCCTCACAGACGACGGTACTGTGGAAGCATTTCGGGTTGATGGCGCCGAATCACTTGCCCTGGGTGTGCAATGGCATCCGGAATGGCGGGCCGAAGAAACCTCGCATTACGGAGCGCTGTTCGACGCGTTCAGCGAAGCCGTGAAAAATCGGGCGCACACCCGTCAATGAGCTTTGATCCCGAGGACTTCGATGACCCCGAACCGCTGGACCTCGAGGATTTTCCAACCCTTCAAGCAGTGGCCAGATTTGCCCAAGCGGTTCCGCACGTTCCGTGGTTTCTCCATCTGGGGGAACCACTAACACCGGAAGCCCTAGGCATCGCAGCGGACTACGCTCTGGCTCTGGGGTTTCCGCACTGCTCGATCGCCCGTGTCCGTGACTGGGAGGAAGCCGGCGACGCGGCGGAGAGTCCCGGGATCGACGATGTGTCCTGGGAGATTGAAGAGCAACTCACCGCTTCGTTGATGGACCAGGCACTGGACGTTGTCGGCGAAGACGAGCTTTCCGCTGCTTTGACTCACGTATCCGCAACGGCCGGAGATGCCGCAAAGATGGCGATCGAGGAAGCCGCGGCACTTGCCGGACATTCGGACCCGGCACTCCTGGATGCGGCGGCGGGCGCCGCGACAAAGGCTTGTTATCAGGCGGCGTTGTTGCTCGCCGGAGGTGGCGACGAAGAGCACGCAGTTGCACTCAAATACCGGGTATTCGAGGCTGGCCATTGGCCGATCGGCATCATCGGCAGCACCTTCAACATTTTCTGAGGCTACGGCGCGGACCCCGTACCGGCGCGATACAGATAGTAAGCGTCTTCGTCGACGGTCGAGGGCAATGAGACCGGCGTCCAGCGGCTCACCGTCATCTCGCGGTCTGCCGCAACGACACCGTTTGGCCCCAACAACCTATCGATCGCCGGCCCCAGCCACCTGGCGAGCACAGTATCCTCTTCTCGATTCTCACTGCCGAAGTCGCAGTGCACCAAAGCTGCGGAGGCCCCAATCCTCTCTTGAGCGGACATGAGCGTCTCTCGGAAGTCTCCCAGAATGATGTGATCGAGATCAGGCGTGGCGTCAGGATAGGAGCCAACGTTGCGATCGAAGGCGAAAATTTCCCTCGCGGGAAACAGCTCCCTCAGAAAATCATATGTGCGTCCCTTGCCGAGTCCGACCTCGAGAACCGGCCCTTCAATTTCCGAAATCAACTCCGCTGCCAGTTGCAGGCACGCACGTTGCGCCGTGAGGCGGCGAATGAGGAAATCGAGCCGGTTCATCGCATTCTCAACAGGATATGTGGTTGGCTGAGCGGCCGGCTCCCCACCGGGCACACGTGCCGCACAGCTGAGACCCCCCTTGATTCGCGAACCCGCTATGAATTGAGTGCTTGCGTAAGCTGGCTCGTCGTCTTCTCCAGGCGAATTGCCAGTTCACGCATTATTTCAACCGCCATCTGGGGGAACTCGCCCACCATTTGGAAGAACAACTCTTTGGAGATTTTCAGAACCTCGACATCCTGATCGGCGATTACGGTGGCCGTTCGCGGCACATCGCACAGGATCGCAATCTCGCCAATGATGTCGTTCTTGTTCACCTCCGCGACTTTGACGTCGCCGTTTGGCGTCGACACGACGATCCCGACAGCTCCATCGATGATGATGTAGGCCGAATCGCCCATATCACCCTGATGAAACAGCTCGGTTCCCTCTCTGAACTTGAGACGCTCGCTCGTGAACGCCAGTAGTTTGAGCTTGGAAGGCTCGATATTCGCAAACAGTGGGATCTTCCGCAGAAGATCAACTTCCTCATTCAGGCTCATGGTTCCCGTCCCACCGGAGATCAAGCGCCGTCAAGCAGCTGCTTGAAGTAAGTCCCGTCACTGATGAGTTCTTCGAACGTACCTTCTTCGGCGACCTTTCCAGACCGCATCACGAGCACGTAATCGAATTCTCTCGCTAGATCGGCTTTGTGGAGCACCCACACCAGCCCGCGGTCAGCGAATTCCTCGAGCAAGTTTTCCATTATCAGCGCCTGGCTTGCGGTGTCCAGGGCAGCTGTCGCCTCGGAGAGGAACAAGATGTCCGGGCGCTTGAGTATGCTGCGCGCGAGTGCGAGCTTCTGGCGTTGTCCCGACGAGAGGCGCGATCCAGAGACACCCACGTCGTAACTCAGCCCGACCTCGACCACCGTGTCACGCAATCCGAGTTCCTCGATCACCTCGGAGATGAGAGCGCTGACGCGTTCAGTCGCCTCGGGACGACCGTAGACGATGCGACCAAAGATAATGTTGTCCTGAATGTTCGCGGTGCTGGCGTAGGTATCAAGGTCGAAGAATTCCACCGAGTCCTTTGCGTCTTCGGGCAGATCCCGGGCGAATACCTCCCGCGCATCGAGCAGTTTTTCCTGTATATCCTCGTCAATCATGCCCAACCGGTGCCGTGCCGGGATGAGCTTGAATGGCAACGACATGATCTGCGAGCGTTCCTCCTCGGACAGTCCGATGAGGTTCTCGCGATCGACCCGCGTCAGCCAGTGTTGAAGTTCGCCCAGCTCTTCAGCCGAAACGAAACTGTATTGCTGGAAGAGCTCGTGGTCCGGTGGCACGTCGGCAAATATCTCGACCATTGTCGCCGCCGTGTCATAGCCGATTTGCAAGACCCGTTCTGTCAGTCCAACCTTTTCCAGAACCTCCAGGACATACGGATTGTCCGCGAGGCGATCCATATCGAAGGCCTCGCCCACAATGTTGCCGAACAGCAGGTTTTCACCCATCGTGGCATTGGTGTTGTACGCAGATCGATCAAAGACCTCGATCAAATCCGCCATGTGGTCGTCTTCTTCTAGGTGATCGCGAAAACTTGCCCGGGCCCTCAGAATGGCTTCGGCCAGATCATTCCGCTCCTTCGGATCAATGGTCCCTCGGAGGCCCAGTCTGTATACCTCGTCGTCGAGACCGACCAGCTCCAAAGCTCGCAGACCCTGTGCCTGAAGTGATTCCGGAGAGTCCGCACCGGCGGCTTCCATATCAATCCAGTCCGCGTTGATGTCGAGCGTCGTGTTCCCGGCTGCCTCTGCCTCGTTTTCGTGCCACGTTCGCTGGCTTTTCGCTTCGCCCTCGTACTCAAACTCCTGCATCGGACGATGCTTGAGCCCATACAAGAGATTGAAGCCCAGGGATCCGGCAAACACGTAGCCCTGCTGACCCACGTAAGCGAGCCGGCGCCCCGTGACGGCCTCGGGCATCCCGGTCAGCTCTCGTCCGCCGATCGAAACACCACCCCGGGTAGGATACAGAAGCCTGCTGAGCAATTGTGCCAGGTCACTGGTGCCGCTTCCCGATTCACCCACGATAGCAACCCGCGCCGGCATCGTGACATTCAGTGAAATGCCATCTACGACATTGTCACCGACTTCGTCCGTTAGCGTCAGATTCGCCATTGTGAGATCGCCCGTCAGCGGTTCAATCATCTCAGGCTCGTCCGTCTGCATGCTTTCATCCGGCATGCCCACTGGCTCAAACTGGCCGATGACCTGGTCGTACTTGATCTTCGCGTCCTCGCGACGCTGGTAGAAGGACAGCAACTCCTTCCAGGGCCCTCCGAGATCCTTGTGAGCCGCAATGGCCGCGACCAGCGTTCCCATCTCGAGCGAGCCGGAGATCACCAGGTAGCCGCCGAGGGAGTAGAAGAAAAATGGTCCGAGCTGCTGGATGAAGTTGTTGATGAACTTGATGACGAATTTCTGCCGATAGATGCGATAGCGAACATGAAAAATGCTCCCCAGACGGTCCGAAAAATCGGAGAGCACGAACTGGGACGTATCGTGAATGTGTACCTCCGGCACGCCCTGAACAGCCTCGCCTATTCGATCGGACAAGCGGCGCACGAGCCGCACGCGCTCTTTACCGAGAGCGTTCACCCGCATCTGCAATCGAGGAATGAGATAGAGCTGGATTGGATAGAGCGCCACGGCCGCCGCCGCCATGATCCAATTCTGATAGAACAGAAAAGCGAGGATCACGACCAGCGTTCCCCCCTGGAACGCAGGCAGAGCGAAAGCCTCGCCAAAAAACCCGCCCAGCGGCTCGACCTCCGCGGTGATCATCGGGATGATTTCGCCCTGCGACATGTTTTTGAACGTCGGCTGGGGAAATCTCAAGACCCGGCTGAACAGCTGGAATCGGAGTCGACGCAGCATCCGTTCCCCGGTCAGGCCCTGATAGACGTTGATGTAGTACTTGAACACCTGATTGATCAGAACGAGAACGAGAAAGCCGCCGCAGAGCAGGAACAGATACCCGGTCTGGTCAAAATCGAAGTCGAAAATTGCAATCGGGAAGTCTTCGGGGTCGCCCTGGATGGCCCCGTTGATAATCCGCTTGGGCAGCTCGTAAAACGCGTAGAGAAACGGAAATGACAGGGCGGCGAGCGCAGTGAGCCATATCTGCTGCGGCAGGCTATAGCGGATCAGATACTTGTATACGGTCTTTTCCATGCGCCCCGCACGTCACCAAGCAGTGAACCAAACTGCACGCGTAAGCACCTGATTCGCCAGCATACAGGATTCCCAGAGCTTGGTTCTGGAGCGTGCCGGAAAACGCCGATGTGAAGCAACAGGAAAATTGTTACAGGGATACAATTTACGCTTTCTCACCCCCGGTCGCGTATGCAAGAGTCGCCACCATGTTACGGGAAATACACAATCCCGTGATCGCTTCACGGGCATCTCGCGGGGCCAGGGTCCTGATCTACAGTCACGATACGTTCGGACTGGGTCACCTGCGACGCTGTCGAACCATTGCCCACTCACTCGTGGAGAGTCATGAGGATCTATCGGTTCTCATCCTGTCGGGATCGCCCATCATAGGCAGTTTCGATTTTCGCCGTCGCGTGGATTTCGTCCGCGTTCCCGGCGTTATCAAGCTGCGGAATGGTGAATACACGTCCTTGAACCTTCAGCTCCAGCTGGAGGAAACGCTGTCGATGAGATCATCGATCATCGAACACACAGCTGACATCTTCGATCCTGATGTGCTCATCGTCGATAAGGAGCCTCTGGGATTGAGGGGGGAAATCCAGGGCACCCTCGAGATGTTGCGCTCACGAGGAAAGCACCTGGTGCTGGGACTGCGTGATGTCCTGGATGACCCGGTTACGCTCGTCAACGAGTGGGAGAGAAAGAACGCTCTCCCGGCGATTCAGGATTACTACGATGAGGTCTGGATCTACGGGCTTCCACAGATATGCGAACCGCTGGAAGGTCTGACGCTGACGGAGGAGATGCAGCGAAAGATCACCTACACGGGCTATTTGCCCATCAAGGTGCCTGAAGCGGAATTCCCGGCCGCCGCGCCGGAAATCACGCAACGGCCCTACCTGCTGGTTACCACTGGAGGGGGCGGAGATGGCGACTTTTTAATCGAGTGGGTCTTGCGCGCGTATGAGTCCGATCAGATGTTGCCGTATCCGGCATTGCTCGTGCTGGGCCCATTTCTGCAGCCGGAAAAGCAATCCCAGTTCATGGCTCGCGCTGCGAAACTGGATCGTGTCGAAGCCATCATCTTCAATCCGCACGTCGAACGTCTCGAAGAGAACGCCGTCGGAATCGTGGCGATGGGCGGTTACAACACGTTTTGCGAAATTCTTTCCCTGGACAAACGAGCCGTCATCGTACCGAGAACGGTTCCGAGGCAGGAACAGCTGATTCGCACCTCCAAGGCTCAGGAGCTCGGCCTCGTCAGAATGCTTGAAGACAACGGACACATGGACCCTGCAGAAATGGCGCAAGCATTGCGAGAACTGCCACGGCAGCCGCGGCCCTCGGAGTCTGTCGTTCCAGGTTTGCTCGAAGGCCTCATCAATGTGAACCGGTTGATTGGGCCCTGGCTCAGACAGCCGGCAACCTCACGGGTCGAAGACACCGTCACTGCCTTTCGCCCGGCGTAGAGCGAATCTGCTAAATTTGACGAACGATGAAGTCGGTCGCCTTCATACTGAAAGGCTATCCGCGTCTTTCCGAGACGTTTATCGCCCAGGAAATACGCTCGCTTGAACTTCGGGGGCTCGAGGTTGAGATCGTCAGCCTGCGCCACCCTACAGATACAAGCACGCACCCCATCCACGGCGAAATCAAAGCGCCAGTCAATTATCTGCCGGAATATCTGTACGCCGAACCCGTCAGGGTGCTGAAGGCGTTGTTCACTATCTGTCGTCGGCCTCAGTTCCGAACAGCCCTTAGAGTGTGGTTCCGCGACCTGCTGCGAGACCCGACGCCCAACCGGGTGCGCCGGTTTGGTCAAGCAGCGGTTCTGGCCGCCGATTTAACTCCCCACGTGACACATCTCTATGCGCACTTCTTGCACACACCGGCCTCCGTCGCCCGTTATGCATCCATAATGACCGGACTTCCTTGGAGCGTTTCCGCTCACGCGAAGGACATCTGGACCATACCGGATTGGGAAAAACGGGAGAAACTTGCGGACTGTGACTGGGCCGTTACCTGCACCGCTTCCGGCCACGAGCATCTCACCAACCTTGCACCGAGCAATCGCGTCCACCTAGTTTATCACGGTCTGGATCTGGACCGATTTCCTCCACCTGAGAAAGCGACATCACTCCACGATGGATCGGACTCTGAGGAGCCCGTTGTCCTGTTGTGCGTGGGACGGGCTGTCGAAAAAAAGGGGCTCGATACCTTGGTTGCAGCCCTTCACGAACTCCCCTCGACCATTGCGTGGCGCTTCGTTCATATCGGTGGCGGGCCTGAGCTAAACCAGCTCAAACACATGGCAGAGAACCTGGGCCTGGGCGATCGAGTCATCTGGCTTGGCCCGAAACCGCAGAAAATCGTCCTGGAGAACTACCGGTCAGCTGATCTGTTTGTTTTGCCGAGTGTCATTGCGAAGAATGGGGACAGGGATGGACTCCCAAACGTCCTCCTCGAAGCCCAGAGTCAAGGCGTGGCTTGCATCTCTGCGCGTCTTCCCGGAATTTCCGAACTGATTGCAGACGGCACCACAGGGATCCTTATCGATCCTGGCGATGTCACGGCGCTCAGTGCAGCAATTTCGAGCCTCGCGCAGGATCCACAACGACGTCGCCAGCTCGGAACTGCCGCCCTCAGGCGCGTACGGGAGCACTTTTCACTGGTCGAGCACATCGGGCATATCGCTTCGCTGTTCGGACTCTCGCCGGCGGAGGAGGACCAAGCCGAGTGCAAATTGCGTTCTACAGCCCCTTAAAATCGCCCTGTCACTCGGCGCCATCGGGTGATCGCCGAATGGCGCGGCAGCTCATATCCGCGCTTCGATGTTCAGGCCACACCGTGACCATCACATCTGACCTGAGAAGCTTCGAAGGACATGGGAATCCAGAGCATCAAGCGATCATTCGGCATGAGGCCGACTCGGAAGCCAAACGAATCATCCGCGTCATTCAGGAGACCGATCGTCAACTGCGGCCCGAGGTCTGGTTCACTTACCATCTGTATTACAAAGCGCCCGATTGGATTGGACCGAGGGTGTGCCAAGCGCTGGGGATGGGGTATGTGATCGCGGAAGCAAGTCATGCACCCAAGCGTCAGCACGGTCCCTGGGCATCGGGCCATGAAGCCGTGGTGAATGCCATTCAGACGGCAGATTCCATCCTGTCATTGACGAAACGCGATATGCCCTGCGTCACACCACTGATGCATGATCTCGCTCGTCAATTCTATCTGCCCCCGTTCCTCGAAAAGAATCCCGATCAGATCGCCAGTCGAGAAGAGGTTCGCCATGCGGTGGCAAACCGGTATGGACTGGATACTCGAAAGCAATGGCTCCTTGCCGTCGCCATGATGCGGCCGGGGGATAAGCTCAATTCCTATGAGTTCCTCGCTCGGGCGCTCGGCGCACTATCGAATGACGACTGGCAGTTGCTCATCGTCGGTGACGGCACAGCCCGCGCAGATGTCGAGAGCGCCTTCTCATCTATCGGCTCGGCAATCGATGGGGGCCCGGTCGCCTGGACGGGCCAGCTCGATGAGGCGGCATTGATCGATGTCTATGCCGCCTGCGATGTCTTTGTCTGGCCCGCTGTCAACGAAGCATATGGCATGGCTCTCCTCGAAGCGCAGGCAGCCGGAATACCCGCTGTTGCCGGGAACTATGGTGGCGTTCCCGAGGTCTTACAGGATGGGGTCACGGGACTCCTGGTCGAGCCCGGCAGTCTCGAGCAATTCACCGGAGCAGTTCGCAGCATGATTGAAAGCCCTTCGCTTCGAGCGACGTTTGGTGAACGAGCACGGGCGTACGTACATTCTGAACGTTCTCTGGCACAGGCGAGTCAAATTGTGAACGAGGCCGTAGAGCATGCCGTCGTTGTTCATCCGCGACGCGGCATAAGAGCCTCATGACAAGGCTCGCCCTCATCCGCCATGGGCCAACGAATTACAACGCACAGCGTCGGATTCAGGGTCGTCTAGATGTGCCGTTGTCCGTGCAAGGTCGCATGAAGGTGCGTGCCTACCGCGTTCCGCCAGTGCTGGACGGATTTGACTGGTTCAGCAGCCCTCTCGCGCGCGCTACCGAAACCGTACGACTCCTCGCCGGCGATCAAGTCTCAATCGAAGAACGTCTTCTGGAGATGGATTGGGGTACTTGGGAAGGGCGCACATTGGAGGAACTCAGGACGGAATTAGGGCAAGAGATGCAGGACAATGAGGATCGTGGCATGGACTTCCGTCCCGAGGGCGGCGAGAGCCCCAACGACGTGTGGCACCGAGTGCAACCGTTTCTCGCGGATATTGCACAGGGCGGTCGCGATACAGCGGCTGTCACGCATAAGGGAGTGATTCGGGCGGTATTTGCTGCGGCCACCGGTTGGAACATGCTCGGACCCCCACCGCAAAAACTTGGCTGGTCTTGCGCTCACCTGTTCACGGTGGATGAGCAGGGCCATCCGGAGGTTCTGGCAATTAATCTTGCGCTGACGGAGAAAGCTCCCACCACTGAACGCATTGGGCAAACATAGTGAGCACGCCAAGAATTCTGGTCTACGTCCAACACCTCATAGGTGTTGGACACTACAAAAGAGCAGCGATCATTGCCCGCACTGCCGCAGCGAGGGGTCTCGACGTTACGTTGGTATCGGGGGGCAGTGCACCCCTGCAAATGGACCTGGGATCTGTCGAGCTTGTGCAGTTGCCTCCGACACATGCAAAGGTCGGAGACTACTCGACTTTGTATACCGAAGGCGGTTCGGTGGTTGATGATGAGTGGCGAGCCCGGCGCACTGCGGAATTGCTGAATGTTTTCGAGCGAGTCCACCCCCGTGTTCTCGTGACCGAATTATTTCCTTTCGGCCGTCGGCAAATGCAGTTCGAGCTTGTGCCGCTGCTTGACGCGGCGCTGGCAGCCGATCCTCGACCCATCGTGGTCTCATCAGTCCGGGATATTCTGGTCGGTCAGGACAGGCCCGGCCGCGCAGAGAGGGTGTGTGATCAGCTGCAGACCTATTTTGATCACGTTCTTGTCCACGCCGATCCAAGATTTGTAGCGCTCGATGCGACGTTTCCCCTGGTCTCCAGAATCAAAAGGCTCGTGACCTACACGGGCTATATCGCCGAACACTCCGGCGGCGACAGTCCCGAGCAACCTACCAGCGAGGTTCTGGTGTCCGCCGGAAGCGGCGCTGCAGGACAGCAGCTCATAGAGACCGCACTGACCTGTCGCCACCTCACGCCACTTCGAGACCATACGTGGCGTGTTCTTGTGGGATCGCGTGGCGCCTACGAGGATCTCAACGGGCGGCTCGGGGAATTCGGTGACGGCGTCATCATCGAACCCGCTCGATCGGACTTCCCTGCTCTGCTTCGGGGGTGTGCTCTCTCGATCAGCCAGGGAGGTTACAACACGGTCGTCGAAACCCTGCAGGCTGGTGCGCGCGCTGTTATCGTTCCCTATGCGGGTGGTAACGAAACCGAACAGGTTATGAGAGCCGAACTGATGGCTCGGCGCGGCGTGATTGAGACGGTGTCGGAATCAGATCTTTCGCAGGAAACGCTGGCCGCAGCGGTAAATGCCGCGCTTGGCTCCAGTCGAGACATCCCGGTCATCGACTTGTCCGGAGCGGAAGTTACGGCACAGCTTCTCCATGTCTGGGCAACGGGACCTGGAGAGGCAGGATCGTGACGTATGCCCGCTGGCCCCGACATGAAAATTCCACTGGCGAGACGCAGTGATGGCTGAGTGGTCGGCGCTATGCGACGAACTGAATGCCTGGTCGAGCAGCCGCAGAAAGGCGACGCTGTGGTGGCGGGACGACGATGCGTGCAGCGCGACAGGTAATCTCGAGCGCCTCCTCAACGTCGCCAAAAGTCATCGAATTCCTCTATGCCTCGCCGCAATCCCTAATGCTGTGCAACCGGATTTGAGATCGTTGTTGGAAGCCGGCGGCGACATTGCCATTGCCGTTCACGGCATCACACATGAGAATTTTGCCGTGAGCGGAGCAAAGAAGTGCGAACTGACGGAGAACCGGCCCATCGAGGCAACCGCAAAACAGCTGGTTTACGGATTGGAACGCCTGATCGAAGTGGCAGGCGAAATGACGATCCCGGTTCTGGTACCGCCGTGGAATCGAATTGCTCCCGCGTTCATTCCCCTGCTTCCGGGTCACGGCTTCGCCGGATTATCAACCTATGGACATCGCAGGACCGACAGACCGACCGAGGGACTCCTGCAAGTGAATTGCCATGTCGACCCTATCGATTGGCGCAACGAACGGAAGTTTATGGGCGCCGGAAGGGCTCTCGACGCGTTGATCGACCACTTGAAGTGCCGCCGACTTGGAAAAGTCGATGCGGATGAACCGACCGGACTGCTGACACACCACGCCATATGGACCGATGAAGCATTCAAATTCGTCATCCAGCTTCTATCTGAAACCCGACAGCACCCTGCCGTTCAGTGGCTTCGTGCTCAGGACGTATTTGGTCTGAGGGTGTGAGCCTCCATCACTATCCAGCATCGACGATCGCAGGCGATTACTTCCGCGCCGGTATCGGGCTTGCGTTGACCGCCGGACCACTGATCTTGCTCAATCCTATTCGGGCGGTTGCATACGTCCTCCTGCCTCTTGCTATCCTGTTCGGGCTCTTTGCCGGCCGCACTGTGCTGCGCCAGATGACGCGTTACGAAGTTACAGACAATGAACTTCGAGCGGCTGGACTCGCTCGGGCGTCGATCAAGTGGGCTGATCTCGAAGGCGTTGAGCTGAGGTATTACTCAACGCGCCGAGATCGCAGGCGGGGTTGGATGCAACTCAGGATAAAATCAGCCGACGACACCATTCGCCTGGACTCGACTTTGCAGGGGTTTTCCAACATTGTTGCGCGCGCTGTCGAAGAAGCAGCGGAGCGTGGCATCACTCTGAGCGAGCCAACGCATGAAAATGTGCGGGCACTGGGCATTGGTGGGCTGTCGGAGAGCACAAGAGTACCGACTGTTTAATGGGAAACGTCCTACTCGTTCGCGATCTCAAGGTCGAATTTCACCTTCCTGAAGGCGTCATCAAGGCTGTTGACGGCGTGACCTTCCGGATTCCGGAGGGAAAAACCGTGGCGCTGGTGGGCGAGTCAGGTTCGGGCAAGTCCGTCGTGTCTCAGTCGATCATGGGAATTCTTCCCAAACCCGCAAATATCTCCGGCGGCGAGATTTTGTTCTTCGACCCGGAGAAGGAGGGAAATTTCGTCGACATCGCGAACCTAAAGCCCGACGGCCGGACAATGCGCGATCTGAGGGGCGGTCGCATATCGATCATTTTCCAGGAGCCGATGACGTCGCTGTCGCCGCTCCATACGATCGGTAACCAGATCAGCGAAGCAATTCTTCTGCATGCACGATGCGATGCGTCGGCAGCCAGCGATATGACTGTCGAAATGCTCCGTCTGGTAGGCTTCCCTGATCCGGTCAAGGCGCTCCACACCTATCCATTCGAATTGTCTGGCGGACTGCGTCAGCGCGCCATGATTGCCATGGC
>DEBC01000008.1:28821-49571 GCA_002348365.1 Alphaproteobacteria bacterium UBA2966
ATTCTAAAACTCATGCAGGATCTCCAGGCCGAGCTGGGTATGGCCATTCTCATGATCACGCATGACCTCGGTGTCGTCGCGAACGTCGCTGATGAAATCGTCGTGATGTATCATGGCAAGGTTATGGAGTCGGGGACACTCGACGACATATTCCAGAATCCACAGCACGCTTATCTCCAGGCGCTGATGCGCGCCGTACCCCGCTTCGATATGAAGGCGGGAGAACGGCTCGTCCCCCTGCGCGAAATCAAGGCTGAGGGCGGAAACCTTCTGAAAAGCAAGGAACCGTGGCCGAACACTGAAGCAGCCCGGGCACCGCTGCTTTCGGTCAAGAATCTCAGCAAGGAATTCACGACGCGCAAGACGTCGATATTCGGTTCCAAGCCGGGCGGAAGCATTCTTGCCGTCGATGACATCAGTTTTGATATCGAACGTGGGGAATGTCTCGGTCTGGTCGGCGAGTCGGGCTGCGGCAAAACCACGACCAGCAAAATCATCATCCGCGCTGTGAGCCCCGGAGAAGGTTCCGTCACTTTCAATGACCGGGGCACGCCGATCGACGTGCTCAGCCTCGACGGACAGGACCTGTTCGATTTTCGCCGCAAGGTCCAGTACATCTTCCAGGACCCCTTCAGTTCGCTGAACCCCAGGATGACGGTTTTCGATATCATCAACGAACCCCTGGTTATTCATGGTGTGGACGAACCCGACGAAAGATTTGAACGGGTTCGCGAATTGATGAGGCTGGTCGGACTGGATGTGCGATACCTGCGACGCTATCCGCACAGCTTTTCAGGTGGCCAGCGCCAACGCATCGGCATTGCTAGGGCGCTCGCACTTCAGCCGGAATTGCTGATTTGCGACGAACCCGTCTCCGCTCTGGACGTATCGGTGCAGGCCCAGGTTCTCAATTTGCTGAAGGACCTCCAGAAGGAACTCGGGCTCACCTATCTCTTCATTTCGCATGACCTGGCCGTTGTTGACTACATCGCGGACAAGGTCGCGGTCATGTGCAAGGGTCGACTGGTCGAAATGGCACCACGCGATGTCCTGCTGCGGGATCCTGTTCATCCGTACACCAAGGCGTTGCTTTCCGCCGTTCCCAAGACGGATCCAAACAGCCGACTGGACCTGACGTCGCTCATGGCCGGCCGGGCCTCAGATCCTTCCGCCTGGGAATCCCCTTTCACGGTTGATGGTGAGGTCAAGCCTCACCTTGTCCACCTCGGAGACGATCATTTCGTAAGAGCAACGATCGACGACTCCGAGGCGAGCCAGTTGCTGCCATGAAGATCGTCTCAAGCCGATTTCTCTCGATTGCAGTCCTGATTCTGCTGGCTGTCGCGCCTGCCCAAGCCGCCGTGTTGCATGAGACGCCTTCGCTCGAAGCGGCAGTCAAACAGGGCACGCTGCCTCCTGTCGCGCAGCGCATCCCGGAAAGCCCGCTGGTGGTGCAGTTCGACGGCCAATCGATGCGGCCGGGACGGCACGGCGGGTCCTTGAACATGCTGATTGGGCGGCCCAAGGATATACGCCTCCTGGTGGTCTACGGATACGCACGATTGATCGGATACGACAGCAACTTCGATCTCAAACCCGACATTCTGGAAAGCTTTGATATCCGAGACGGCAGGATATTTACGTTCAAGCTTCGAAAAGGACATAGGTGGTCGGACGGTCAACCTTTCACAGCAGAGGATTTCCGCTACTACTGGGAAGACGTTGCCAACAACCAGAGTCTGGCACCTTCAGGGCCTCCGCGGGATATGGTCGTTTCCGGACACCCGCCCCAGTTTGAGGTGCTTGACGAATACACCGTTCGATACACCTGGCCCGTACCCAATCCGTTTTTCCTGCCCAGACTTGCAGGTGCTTCGCCACTCTTCATCTACCGACCAGCTCACTACCTCAAGCAGTTCCATCCACGGTACGTGGGTGATTCGAAGGCTGCGGAGCGAGCCGAGGCCGAGGGCCAACGGAGTTGGGCCGCGCTTCATAACCGTCGCGACAATTTGTACAAGTTCGACAACCCGGACCTGCCAACCCTTCAGCCCTGGCGCAACACCACACGACCGCCGGCGACCCGGTTTGCCGCGCAACGCAACCCATATTTCCATCGTATTGACTCTCAGGGTCGGCAGCTGCCCTATATAGATGAGGTGGTGCTGGTCCAGGCCGATGGCAGACTGATTTCAGCTAAGACAGGTGCAGGTGAGTCCGATCTGCAGTCACGCAATATTTCTTTCAATGACTACACGTTCCTGAAGGACGGCTCGAAACGAAACGACTACGACGTGCATTTGTGGCGCACGGCCAAGGGGGCCCATCTGGCCCTGTTCCCGAATCTGAATCATAACGATCCGGTATGGCGAAAAGTGATGCGGGACCGGCGATTCCGTGAGGCTTTGAGCCTGGCGATCGATCGTCCTCTCATAAATCAGGCGCTCTACTTCGGTCTGGCCCTGGAACACCACAACACCGTCCTGCCTGAAAGTCCGCTATACGATGAAAGCCTCGCCCTGACCGAGTTCAACGTCGAGAAGGCGAATGCCCTGCTGGATGAGATGGGCCTCACGGAATGGGATGACGATGAGACCCGGTTGCTGCCTGACGGGCGACCCATCCACATCATCATTGAAACGGCCGGCGAGGACACGGAGCAGACCGACGTGCTCGAACTGATTCGCGATGACTGGGCCAAGATGGGAGTCAAGCTTTTCACCAAGCCATCTCAGCGCGAGGTCTTCCGGAACAGGATCTTTTCCGGAGAGACCCTTATGTCGATCTGGTTTGGGCTGGAAAACGGCCTGCCCACCGCTGACATGAGCCCCGAGGAGTTGGCACCTACCAGCCAGCTGCAGTTGCAATGGCCGAAGTGGGGCCAGTACTTTGAGACAAAGGGCAAGTCGGGTGAAGCTCCGGACATGGAGATCGCCGTCGAATTGGCGCGGCTGAATGAGACGTGGCTGAATGCGTCAACGAGACAGGAGCGCGAGAATATCTGGCGTCGCATGCTGCAGATTCACCGGGACATGCTTTTTTCGATCGGTATCGTCTCCGGTGTCCTACAGCCTGTCGTGGCCAAGAGAAAACTGATGAATGTTCCTGTGAAGGCTGTCTACAACTGGGACCCTGGCGCCCAATTTGGCGTCTACCGGCCTGACACATTCTGGTTCGCCAAGTGATGAACGGCGGCTCGGACAATCCGTCACGTCGTTGACGTCGTAAGGGCAGGCAATCTCCGGCAATGTTCACCTATTTCATTCACCGCGTGCTGATCATGATCCCCACGCTGCTCGCTATCAGCGTGTTGATCTTCATCATCATTCAGTTGCCGCCGGGCGACTATCTCTCGAATCAGATCCTGGAACTCAAAAGTCAGGGCGACACTGCCGCATTGGCAAAGGCGGAATTTCTGCGCCACCAATACGGGTTGGATCGTCCGCTCATTGAACAGTATGCGATTTGGCTGGGTGTCTGGTCCGGCCCGAATGGATTCTCCGGCCTGCTTCAAGGCGATCTTGGCTATTCGTTCGAGTTCGATCTGCCAGTGACCGAGGTGGTCGGCGATCGCCTGCTTTTGTCATTTATCGTCTCGTTTGCGACCATCATCTTTACGTGGGTCGTGTCTTTTCCGATTGGCGTCTACTCCGCCACGCATCAGTACAGCATCGGTGATCACTCTCTGACGTTCCTTGGATTCATCGGCCTCGCGACCCCCAACTTCTTGTTGGCCCTCGTCTTGATCTACTTCGCCAACATCACGTTTGGGACATCGATCGGCGGTCTGATGGATCCGCAGTACCTGGATCAACCGTGGTCGTGGGGCAAGTTTGTATCTGTCCTCGAACACCTCTGGATACCCGTGATCGTTATCGGGACATCAGGGACGGCGGGCATGATCCGGCGCTTGAGAGCCAATCTTCTCGATGAGCTTCAGAAACAGTATGTGGTGACGGGGCGGGCGAAGGGTCTGCCGCCGCTCCGCCTGTTGATCAAGTACCCGCTCAGGGTGTCCCTCAATCCGTTCATTTCCGACATTGGAAACCTGCTGCCGCAAGTTATATCGGGAGCCGCCATCGTGTCCGTCGTCCTGTCACTCCCCACCACAGGACCGATGCTGGTTCACGCGCTGCAGTCCCAGGATCAATACCTGGCCGGATCCTTTCTGATGTTTCTGTCCTTTCTCACGGTGATCGGAATGTTCCTGTCCGATGTCGCCCTGGCAGGCTTGGATCCTCGAATCCGGCTCGGCGAGCAGGCAGTCAGATGACGCTTCGCACCACCAGCGGCGGGGACGGCAAACTCGATCACTACGTCAGTGGCGAACCCTTCGATCCCTATTCGGTCGAGAGCATGACGTCCGAACAGGAGCGCTACTACATGGCCTCCCAGTGGCAGATGATGTGGTGGAAATTCTGCCGCCATCGTCTGGCGGTAATCTCGGGCGCAATTCTCGCAGTCTTCTATTTCTCCATTCTCATCAGTGAATTCCTCGCGCCCTACCATCTTCATTCACGTGATGCGCAGCACATCTTCGCCCCGCCCCAATCTCTCCATCTCTTCCACAAGGGAGAGTTCGTCGGCCCGTTCGTGTACGGACTCGACTATCGACTGAACATGGAGAATCTGAAGCGGGAGTACACCCCAAACCCTGACAAAGTGCAGCCCATTCGGTTCTTCTGTTCAGGAGACAGCTACAAGTTCTGGGGCTTGTTCGAGGCAAGCGCTCACCTGTTCTGCCCTGCCGAAGGCGGCACGCTCTACTTGCTCGGAACTGACCGCCTGGGTCGGGACATGCTGTCTCGTATTGTGTATGGCACGCGGATCTCACTGACCGTTGGACTCATCGGTATTTCGATCAGTTTCCTGCTTGGATTGTTCTTTGGCGGCGTCTCGGGATATTTCGGGGGCTGGTGGGACACCTTGACTCAACGCCTTATCGAGATCATTCGTTCGTTCCCGGAATTGCCACTGTGGATGGCGCTGTCCGCTGCATTACCGGTGACCTGGAGTCCGACTCTGATCTATTTCGGTATTACCGTCATACTGGGACTCATCGACTGGACGGGTTTGGCACGCGCGGTTCGCGGCAAAATCCTGTCGTTACGCGAAGAGGATTTTGCAACGGCTGCGCAGCTCATGGGAGCCAGCTCCTCTCGAATCATCGGCCGACACCTCATGCCAAGTTTCATGAGTCACCTGATAGCCTCAGCAACGCTCTCCATTCCCTCTATGATTCTGGGCGAAACGGCGTTGTCGTTCCTGGGACTGGGTCTTCGACCGCCGATCACCAGTTGGGGCGTTCTCCTCAACGAGGCGCAGAACATCAATGTCGTTGCACTGTATCCCTGGCTGATGTTGCCGGTTGTTCCGGTCATCATCGTTGTCCTGACGCTTAACTTCTTCGGTGACGGGCTGCGGGATGCCGCCGACCCCTACCGTTGAGGGTTCTGTCGCGCAGCATCGGCACGTTCGATCTCGTTAGCGTCGCGGCTTTCACCGTTCGGACCGACTGTCCGTCCCACAATGTGTGATTCAATAACGATCGGCCAGGACGATCAGATCCGTAGCGAATTCAACACCGCCAACGTCTGACTTCTCTAACGAGCGCCTCGGTTGTGGCGGAACATAGCCCTGCGAGCGAGCCGTATCAAAGGCCTCGGCCGTCGTTATAGCCGCAACCCCCGCGATCTTGTTGTGCTTCTCGAGCTTGGCAGCAAGGCTCACTGGGTCGCCGGTCACCGTGTACTCGCGCCTGTTTGGATCCCCCACGGCACCAAACACAACGGGACCCGTCGCCACCGCAAACCCAATATCGAGAGGCGGCTGTCCCGCCGAACGCCTCTCTTCCCGCCAGGCTTCAGTCACAAATATGAGCTCATCGACCGTGCGCATGGCATCCGCCGCCCACGTATCTGATTTGGGCGCCGCTCCAAATGTCGCCATGATGCCAGTTGCGTGAATCCGCGAATGTCGCAGAACAGCACCGCAGCCTCGACAAGCTCCCCGTGTCCGGGTTCGATACGCTGTCCCGCTTTGGTAATCTGATCAGCTATCTCCGGCGCAAAGAAGCGCGAAAGATCTTCGGCCGCCGCACCCTCGGTCACGGATCGCACAAGCAGGCGGCGTGCACGCACGATTGCCAGCGCCAGAATCATCGTCACAACCAGGATCGAGATGATCTTGTCGAATTCCGCACCGAGAAGAACCTGATTCGACGTCATGTAGAGGACAAAGTCGCGCGTAATCTCGCTGCTGCCTTCGGCCAAAGAAGCGGTCAGCACGAACAACCAGCCGACAGCGGCGATAAGCCCGGCCAACAGCACGAAATAGGCATCAAACCTCAGCGCTCGCAGGGCAATGAAAATAAAAACGTACAGTAAGGTCGGGACCTTGAGGACGAATGCGGCCGGTTGCTCATACTGGATGTGAAAGCTCCAGATCAGGCCTATGAGCAGCGCCATATCCACAATGACCGAAAGCGTGAGGAACCATCTGGTGAGGGCATCACGGTAACCCAGTACGAGCCGGACGATGGTGAACGCCAGATACGCTGCCAGCGCCCATGGCACGGGCGTGATCATGACGTCCATGTCGAAGGTTTTCGGAGACAGGGCGTATAGCGTTCCGAAAACCACGACCACACCCAACTGAACCCAGCCGATCAAAATCTCGCTTTGTGATTGCTGCCGCTCAATAGCGGTGCGAACCCGCTCGGGCACTTCGAGAGGCTCGGCCTGGCCGAACAGGAGTATCTTCAGCAAATCCATGGATCGGCCGGTAAATGCGATGGACATCGAAATTCCTTCTTTGTCCCTATATGTCGCATGCTTGTGTGCATTTGCGGATCACACTCGTTCACATTGCCGCGGTCACTGTCTGACTACATCCTCTTACGCAGCCACAAACTTGATTCATGTGCTCCGGTTACAAAGGGCAAACGGCTCACGACGCTCGCACCAAATTCTGTGGCCATGGCTGTGACGACATAGTGACTAGAAAACTCGACGTCGTAGCCACCGAACACCAGCTGGGCCACCGCAATCTGCTCATTGTAGTTTCGCCAGTCCCAGTCGCCTGGATAGTCATCCGGCAGAAAAATATCATGAAAATGCACCCACACACCTGAGGGCAGCGCCGGAAGGACGCGGTTGAGGATGGCATCGACATCGCTTCCCGGCATGAGAATATGGCTCGAGTCGATGACCAGAAAATCCCCGGCCTCGAGTTCTTGAAAAGGCGTTGCTCCGGCTTTCTGCACCGTCGATTCCAGGAATTCGACATCGAGACCAAGTATGGGCGCTCGCGGTGCCGGGTCGATCGCCGTAACAGAACAGTCGATTTCACCGTCCGCGATCGCGCGGGCCGCAAACCGCGTCGAATGTCCCGATCCCACCTCGATTATCCGAGCTGGCCGATGGTGGCGCACAAAGGCATACAAGACTGCTGCGTCAAGGCGCGGAAACCAGTCCTGATTCCAACGAGGGGCCGGTGGCGGATCCGAACCAATCGCGATCAAATCCCCGCGGTACGAGTCGATGAATTCAAGGGTCTCGCGAAACCGCGACTGCTGCCCGGCGAACGCGTCCGCCACCGCCGTGTACGGGGCATGGTGACCAGCCCTCTGCAACTGATGGGCGTAGCGGTATGGGATGAAAAAACCGCGCCGAGCGAAACCCAAGACCGTCATCAGGCCCAGGCGCAACCCTCGAACGTTCATACCCGGTTTAGAGCAGATCGATCACGAGGCCCTCGCGCGCCATTACGGATCCAGGGCGGCGGGCCTCCAACTGTTTCCCGATGTCATCCAGGAAATCATCGTCATGATCGGGGTTATGGTGAAATAGAACAAACGTTTCGACGTTCGCCGCATCGCAGAGGCGGACACCTTCCTGCCACGTCGAATGACCCCACCCCATACGGTTCGGGTATTCGTCGTCGGTGTACATGCCGTCATAGGCGACGCAATCGGCGCCCTCGATGAGTTCCAGAATGTTTTGGTCCAACTGGTCGTGAACGTGTTCGGTGTCGGTGAGGTAGCAGAACGACTTGCCCTTGTAATCCACTCGATATCCGGTTGCACGATTTGGATGATTCAGCTTGGCCGTCCTGACCGATACACCTGGCTTGACATCCACCGTCTCCCCTGCGGGGAAGTCGTGATAGCTGATGTTGGCCGCAAATATTTTTAGCGGCACCGGAAACAACGGGGCCATCATCATATCAACCAAGACCTGCTCGATCGTCATTTCCGGGATCAGATGTCCTGCCCAAATGCGGAAGGTGTTGTTCGGGTTGTAAAACGGACCGAAAAAAGGAATCCCGCACACATGATCAAAATGCGTGTGCGTCAGGAATACATCTGCGTCGATCGGCTTGCTTTGATCGAGCGCCTGTCCCAGGTACCGGACACCCGTTCCGGCATCCAGAATGATCAGATGCTCACCGCAACGTACTTCGAGACAGGAAGTATTGCCGCCATAGCGGGGTATGCCGGGATCGGAGCACGGAATGCTTCCGCGAACCCCCCAAAACCTCACACTGAATACATCCGAAGTGGTCAAACGCCCCCCTTCGGCCAACGCCCACACCACCAATTCCCCAGCGTATTGGGCCTTACTGTGATATGACACGAAAGAGCTAAATAGGTGTTTCTCACACAATGATTGTGTTGCGCGGAAACTCCACCAAAGACGGCTCCGGGACAACTTTCAGAAATGATGGGGAATGGCATCAGACTACGTCACATTGGTAATGAATGGCGAAAGAGCGACGATCACGCTCAACCGACCTGATCAGCACAACAAGCTCGGCGTCGACGAACTGGCTGCACTGATTTCGGCACTAGAACATGTAGAAAACCAGCCCGGTTGTCGAGTCGTGGTTCTCACCGGGACTGGTTCCAAGACGTTTTGTTCCGGATTCGACATCAACCAGATTAACTCTGTGGACTGGACTCAAGATCCGTTTGAACGGGCGGTCAATCGCGTGGAGGGCCTGTCCCTGCCAACGATCTGCGCTCTGAACGGCAATGTCTACGGTGGAGGCACCGACCTGGCCCTGGCGTGCGACTTCCGAATCGGGGTTGAGAGATCAAGCCTCCACCTGCCCGCCGCTGAAATTGGAGTGCATTACGGTGTCCGCGGTCTCCGACGTTTTCACACTCGTCTTGGACTTGGCGCCGCGAAGCGCATCCTACTGGCGGCGGAACCCCTGGATTGCCACGAGCTGCATCGTCTCGGCTATCTTGACTGGGTGGTGGAAACATCAATGTTGCAGAAACGAACGAATGAGCTGGCGCAGAGACTTGCGGCACTGGCCCCTCTCGCGGTCCGGGGGATGAAACGTGCTCTCAATCAAATTGCCGACGGGACGCTGGATGAAACGGAGTCAAAACGGGCGATTGCAGAATGCTTCGACTCCACAGACATCACCGAAGGCGTCGCCGCGAAAATTCAGAAACGCGCACCCAGGTTTACAGGCCATTAGACCGACCGCTTACATCCAGCGAAAGCGGCCCGAAGTTCATACTGCTCAAGATGATGACGGAAACACCAAGGGGTTTATGTTACGAGCCGGTAGCCGCCGGGTTCCGTAACCAGAATCTGAGCCCCGGAGGGATTGCGCTCGATCTTCTGGCGCAGCCGGTAAATGTGGGTCTCGAGCGTGTGAGTCGTCACGCCGGTATTGTATCCCCATACCTCTGACAACAGCGTGTCTCGCGAGACAACCTTCGAGCCCGCCCGGTAGAGATACTTCAGGATTGCAGTTTCTTTCTCGGTGAGACGCACCTTCTGCCCATCCTCCTCTTCCGTGAGAAGCTTTGCGCTCGGTCGAAATACGTAGGGCCCGATATTGAATACCGCGTCCTCGCTCTGCTCATGCTGACGGAGCTGCGCCCTCATCCGGGCTACCAGGACACCCATCTTGAACGGTTTGGTGATGTAATCGTTGACGCCGGACTCCAGTCCAAGGATCGTATCCGCATCCGAATCAGCGCCTGTCAACATTATGATAGGGCATTTCACGCCAGCGCGGCGCATCATGCGGCTGACCTCGCGCCCATCAAGGTCGGGAAGTCCGATGTCGAGCAGAACAAGATCGTAGTGCTCGCCTTTGACTTCTTCGAGCGCTTCGCTGCCGCTCGACGCAGACGTGGTCTGGAATTCCTCATGCATGTCGAGCTGTTCAGACAGCGACTCGCGAAGAGTGTCGTCATCCTCAACAAGAAGTACTCTTTTTGCTGTCATTTAAGACCTATCGCCTCACATCAGTTTGGCCGTCAAGCATGCTACACAACCCGACAACCTCCGCGAATATGCTTGGGTCACCGAGTCATTCTGCGTTCTGGCGTCTCTCAACCTGCTGCTTGATTGCGGCGGTGATCTCTCCGTTGGGACCTCTGAACTCATCCATGACAGATATATGGTGATGATCGGGAATGACCATGAGTTTGGTGTCGATTCCTTTGCCGATGCAGGCACTGGCGAAGTCATTGGATTGCCGAATAAACTCTGATGATTCTTCGGAACCGACCATGACGACCAGTGAAACCTGATCTGAGGGCAAGTTTTGCATGGGGCTCTCACGGCGTTCCGTGATACGATCCAGGCCAAGTGTTTCATTCAAAAAACTCAGGCGGATCGGCTCCAGGTCAAACACCCCTCCGATCGTCACACCACTGGTAACGATATTGATCGGCAGTCTCTGATCGAAGGTTGGCCAGTCGGTCGCCAGAGACATGGCAACCAGGTGAGCGCCCGCCGAATGCCCGGACGCAGAGAGGCACTGGGGATCGCCCCCGAACGTTCCGGCGTTGAACCACAACCACGACATGGCTGAGCGAACTTGTCTGACAATCTCGGAAATCAAGACTTCGGGACACAAGGCATATTCGATTACGGCAACAATGATGCCGCTGTCGGTCAGACCGTCGGCAACGTACGAGAAGTTCTCCTTGGCTTGCGCATACCAGTATCCGCCGTGAACAAACGCATGAATTGGCGCGCTGCGGAGGCTTAAGGAATCGCCAGGAAAGAACAGATCCAGTCGCTGGCGAGGATGATCGCCATAAGCGATGTCCAGCCGGCAATTTGCATGTGACCGATAACGCTCGCTGTCGGCCGCCCACCGTGCAACATAGGCTTCGTGATCGGGGATCCGGGCCAGATTGTTGTACTGCTCGTCGAGCTGAGCCTGACTGAAGTCCCGGTATATCAATCGCCGTCCTTTCGCGGACAAGATCGCGTACTCCACCCGTTGCCGACCGCACCGGGGCCCCATGTGTTCCCAGGCGAATCAGCTATACTCCGCCCGCATGAAAGACCGCAACGACATTCCCGGCCAGCGCCATGACGGACTGACCGCGCCGGACTATCACGAAATCGGCCGATCGATACGGTCCGTTGACCGAGCGATATCAGATCTACGTCGTGGATTGCCAGTAGTTGTGGCAGCCGGCGGTTTTGAGTATGTCGTTGCCGTTCCAGCGGAGCAGGTGACCAAGGACACGGCGGATTTTCTTTCGGAGATCGGTGATGTGCCTCCAGTCATGGTAATCACCGCTGAACGCGCCGCAGTTCTTCATATCCCGCCGAGTGGTGCGGCGGTCACGGCACTGCAAATTGAGAACCGTCTGGATCCAGCAGCAATCCGAGAGTTGGCGGATCCAACCGCGGATCTTGATCACCCCTTGCGTGGTCCCTTTTCGGTCATGGAAGCCCCTCCTTCGCAAGCGTCTTCCGCGGCCGTAGAGCTTTGCAAGCTCGCCAAGCTCTTGCCGGCTGTGGTGACCGCCACGGTTCGAAACGTGGAGAATCAGCATGCGGGAGACTTCGCGATCTCTCACGATATGATGCTGGTTTCAGTCGAGAGCATCCTCACGTATCAGACCGACACCTCGGACACATTGGTTCGTGTGACCTCCGCACGCGTGCCATTGGCCGGATCGGAGTTGGCTGAGATTGTTGCCTTCAGACCCCGCGACGGCGGCATAGAACACCTCGCAATCATCATTGGTGAACCGAGTCGTCGCTCTGCGGTCTTAACGCGGTTGCACTCTGAATGCTTTACCGGTGACTTACTCGAATCGCTGCGTTGTGACTGCGGCACCCAGTTGCGTGCAGCAGTTGACTTACTGACCAAGGAGGGTGGCGGCGTATTACTGTATTTGGCGCAGGAGGGGCGCGGCATCGGGTTGATCAATAAACTTCGCGCCTACCGCCTTCAGGATCAGGGATTTGATACCTATGATGCCAATGAACGATTGGGCTTCGAGGCGGATGAAAGAATTTTTGAGCCTGCGGCCCAGATGCTGCAATTGCTCGGTATTTCCCGGGTTCGACTGCTAACCAACAACCCAAAGAAGGTAGCCGGCCTGGTTCAGTGCGGAATCGACGTCGCCGAACGGGTGCCACACGCTTTCCCCGCCAACCCACACAACGCTCACTATCTGGATGCCAAGTCCAAGCGGGCCGGTCACGAATTCTGATCTTCGACTGGAAACACATGTATTGGGGGGAAGTAGGCAGTTGTTGCCGGATCGGCAGGACCTTCACCTATTATGTCCGCCTAACCTATTGATAATAAAAGAGTCAGGTTGGCTCGGGGATTGCTTGTATCAACGAGGATCAATCATTTCTGCGTCAACGCTGTGGCCATCACACCTACTGCACCCACACCGGATCGGAACTACGGGTTCGACAAGTTCGAGACACCTGTCGGCTCCGTCAATCTGTCAGGCGAACAGGGTCACCAGTTTTGGGGAGAGGATGGATTCTCCTTTGCCGATCTCATTGATCTGGTAAATCCACTGCAACCCATCCCGGGCGTTGCAACGATCTATCGCGAGATTACCGGGGATGAAATTGCACCCGGCGCCAGAATGTTTGGCGGGACTCTGTTGGGGGGCATCCCGGGAGTGGTGTAGGATGTGGGAGAGCATGTCGCCGCGTTGTTCTCCAACGGCGATTCCGTGGATGGTGACAACACACCGCCATCACCTATGTTCGCCGGCACTGATGACAGCTCCCTCACGGATCAACCCCTTCAAACCGACGAGCTGAATACCGCGCCGGCGACCGCGGCGTCCGGAACTGAACTCGCTCAGACTCCGACTGTGAGAAACCTGCTCGACAGCGGCTGGCTCAAGAGAGAAAACTACTCACCCTTCAGCAGCGTGAACGCAGCACTTGATCCTGCCGATTTGACACAGCTACCCGGCGTGGGCGAATTACAGGCTATCACGCAGAGTGGTGTCGACGTCGCCGCTGTGTTGAAGCTCTATGAGACATGCCAGCAACGGGCCAAACTCGCAGACGAGGCTCAATCCAGCACAAGCAAATAGCCTCGGCGCTGCCGCAGCACACCTCCCATCGGACCACTCAAATAAATCTGCCCTCGTACGGGGCCCGGCACTGTTCGCGACGTGTAAACTGTCCCTCATGTCACAAATTGAAGTGAGCGGTGGCGGCGTCCTGACGTTCAGGGGAGTGACGTACACATGCGCCCTGGGTCGCAGCGGTGTCACAACTGACAAACACGAGGGTGATGGCGCGACGCCGGCGGGTGAATTTCCACTACGGCAGGTGCTCTACCGTCCCGATCGACTAGATAAACCCCGAACCGCGCTTCCCGTCCGAAGCCTCCGAGAAGAGGATGGATGGTGCGACGACCCCATGGACGAACGCTACAATCAGCACGTTACCTTACCGTATTCAGCCAAATCCGAGGAGTTGTGGCGGGAAGACTGCCTGTACGACATCATCACGGTAATCGGTTTTAACGATCTGCCACCGATCCCAGGCCGCGGCAGTGCCATTTTCCTTCATGTCGCCGCCGAAAATCTTGGTCCGACTCAAGGGTGCGTGGCGTTAGCGATCGACGATCTATTGGAGGTCCTGCACGACTGCACGAGCGACACCCGGATCAATATTCGCGGGTAAACACCAGAAAGTCGTCCGCTTCCCGAGTCAGCGCTGACGAGGTCCAAAAATTGCCGTCCCCACCCGGACGTGTGTCGCACCAAACGCAATTGCGACTTCGTAGTCGCCACTCATGCCCATGCTGACCGCCGACAATCCATTCCGTTCACCGATCATTGCCAGGAGCGCGAAATATGGCGAGGGTTCCCGCCCGATCGGTGGGATGCACATGACTCCGCGTATGGGAAGCTGGAACTGGTCCCGGCATTCCTTGATGAAGGCGTCTGCCTCTCTCGGCAATATCCCTGATTTTTGTGGCTCTTCGCCGACATTCACCTCAACAAAGCACTCACGACGCCGGTCGCTTCTGGTCATTTCCTCCGCCAGGACTCGTGCCAACTTAGGCCGGTCAACGGTCTGAATCACATCGAAATGGGCGATGGCGGTTTTCACCTTGTTGGTCTGCAGCGGACCAATGAGGTGGAGTTCGAGAGTGTCATAGACCTCCCGCAATTCCGGCCATTTGGCCGCGGCTTCCTGGATACGATTCTCTCCGAATACACGATGACCCGCATCGAGGGCCGGTCTAATTCGTGAGGCATCATGAGTCTTGGAAACCGCAATCAGACTCACACCTTCGCTGCCTTGGGCGGACTGTCTTGCGGCCAAGTCAACACGGTTTCGTACCGCTTGAAGATTGGCCGCAACGTCAATCGTATGTGATTCGTCAGCCGCTAATTGCGGAGTTTCAACACTCATGGCACTGTCGCGGAAAATTTTTGTCTCTTTCCATGACCCTATCAGACCTCGCTAACAGCCTCAATTCACGGCACCCTGCCGGGCACCTCTATCCGCCCCTGCTACTGCTCACCGACGAGAAGCGTTTAGCCGACCCGCTTCCGGCTGCGGCCCGTTTACCCCATGGGTCCGGCGTTATCCTCCGGCACTACAACGATCCTAATCGGGCTCAATTGGCCAAGGAGTTGTCGATGTTATGCCGCCGACGTGGTCTTCGGTTGCTGATTGCTGGTGACGGACCGATGGCCATGCGTGTAGCAGCGCACGGCGTCCACTTTCCCGAAGCACGAATCATGGAAGCGACGTCGTGGCGGCAGCGGTGCCCCTGCTGGCTCATCACAACCGCAGCGCACACCTGGAAAAGCCTCGTCCTGGCGGCGCGCGCTGGATCGGATGCTGCGCTGCTGGGCTCAGTATTTCCCACGGAGAGCCATCCGAATGCTGCAACAATCGGGCCCGTACGGTTTACTTCGTGGGTCACGGGAGTGCAGCGTCTACAAAGGGGATACCCGGTCTACGCGCTGGGAGGCGTGACAGCAGAAAGCGGAAAACGTCTATCGAATTCCGGCGCAATCGGTATCGCCGGCATTTCTGGAATTACCCGCGCTAGGAACTAGACGGCGGCGACTGCGGAGAAATCGACAATTCAGAATCGACGTAGGCAATCACCTGTGCAACACAAGCCGCAACGTCATGGGTTGCGGTATCGACGGTGAGTTCTGGCGATTCCGGCGTTTCATAGGGTGCGGAGATGCCAGTGAACTCCCTAAGCTCGCCGCTGCGAGCCCGTGCATACAGTCCCTTTGGATCGCGTCGCTCGCACACTTCGATAGGTGCTTTTATATAGACTTCGTGGAAATCGCTTCCGGCCGCTGCGCGGGCACGGGCGCGATCCGAACGGTACGGAGAAATAAAGGCTGAAATCGCAACGATGCCCGCCCGCGAGAACAGCGCCGCAACTTCCCCAACGCGCCGGATGTTTTCCGAGCGATCTTCAGGCGAGAATCCGAGATCTGCGTTCAAGCCGTGCCGGATGTTGTCTCCGTCGAGAACGTAAACCTCATAACCCTTCTCGAACATGGCCCGCTCCACTTCGATTGCTAAAGTGGACTTGCCGGCTCCGGAGAGGCCCGTGAACCATAGTACTGCTCCACGATGCTCGTGCCTGTTCACACGGGCGTCGGTACTGACCTGATGTGCGACACGAGTCACGTTCGTGGCTCGGACCGTGACAACACCCCTTTGGTCGGCGTAGCCGTCCATGCTGATGGACCCGACTCCCGCGACACCCTGCTCGTCCAAGATCTGTAATCGCGAGTTGGCCGGACACGTCGCTCGGGTGTCGATGGCTATTAGGTTTACGGCCCGAAGGATCACCTCTCCAACCTGCCCCGGCAGTAAATCGTTCGATGTTTCTTTTTGGGGATCAGTCGCATCGATGCAGCGAGAAATTGACTGAACTTCTGCCTGGACCACTGACCCTCCCGCATCCAGATCCACTCTAGCCCCTGCCGTCAGCGGTTCTTTGCGGCGCCAAAGAATCCTTCCACGAAAAACATCGGACTCGATCGGTGCCTCCTCGACATGACTCAGCAGTTCCCCGGCCTCGATGTGGCTGTCCATATCGAGAAGGAGAGATACTTGATCACCAGGATGGGCGATCTGAGCGTACTGCCTGCCATCCAAAATTTGTACTCGAGCCACTCGAGCCAGCGCGTTGGATGGCGAAAGCAGTACTTGATCGCCTTCGACCAGCACCCCGCTTCGCAGGCGACCTTCATAAAACCGCGAGCCCTGCCGCTCAGTGGATGTCGTCAGTGGAAGCCGCAGCGGCTGATCAGCCAATGAGGGCAGTGCCTCAAATCCATTCAAAGCCTCGGACAAGGTGGGGCCGTCGTTTCCCGACCCGATACCTTCCGGCTCACAGACGTTTTCACATGTCTTTGCGGACAGTGGAACGATCGACAGGCATTGCAGGTCCACCTGAGGCATGAGCTGGCGAACGCGCTCCCTGGCCGCATCAAGTCGTGCGGGCCCGTCCAGCAGATCAATCTTGTTGAGTGCCACGATGACCTGATCGACACCCATGTTCGACAGCAGCAGGCCAATACTCTCCAGCGATTCGGTGCGCCCATCTGATGCGTCTGCGACCAGAACGGCGCCGTCAGCAACAATTGTCCCTTGCATGACCTGCTGGATCGTGCCCCGAGGGTCTGCCGAGACATCTATCGCGACGTAGTTTCTCTCTTCGGCGGAGAATACACCGCCGATTTCACCCGAGAGGCACTTCGTCAGTTCTGACGCGCCCGCTTCCTTTGGGCCGATAATCAGGAGGTTAAGCAGTGGCCAACTGTGATCTACCACTCAATCGCCTTTGCTCATTGGAGATTGGTCCTCAGTGCCTGTCTCGAAATTCGAGAAGCAGGAGATGAAGGACCGCAATACTGGTTGGAACAACTGGGATGAATCCGACCATCACTCAGAACACCGGCTCATCCTTCTCATCGAGATAACCGTGCGCGGACATAACCTCGCGATGGTCCTCGATGATGCGTGCGACCTGTTCCGAGCTGAGCTCATCGCGCCACATTCCCAGTTTTCCCTCCCGGAAGAACCGAATGCGGCTCTCGCCTCTATACTTCGCGGTTTGAGGGACCCGAGCCAGTTCCGTACCAAGAAATGCAGGGTGTTCACGAGCCGGAACGGCTTCGACAAATCCCTCCGACTTCTCCTGATCCGTCAACGACTCGAAGGAACTGAACTCGACTGCTCTTTCACACCGCCCCGGTTCATCCGGAAGTTCGAGAAATTCTACCAGCTTCGCGAACGCGGCCGGTGCATCGATGATCATATCTTCGTACCGCATTACGTGGAGCTTGAGTCCCGGTGCTTCGACCCAGCTCCGAACATGTTCGCTCCAACTCCCCAAGAACTGAAATACCTGCCTCTCGGTGCCGCCTAACGAGTTCTGCTCTGATGCAAGCCTTTCAATGGCCTTGTCGTAGGTCATGCCATAGTGATGCGCATAACTGAGGGCTACATCGAGCGGATTGCGCATGATGTAGATGGCGCCCTCTGTCGCTTTGGGATTGATGGTCGGGATGTCGTCCAAATAGGCGATGGCGTTGTGTGTCTTGACGATCGTTGTGTTCTGGCTTTCGTACGCAAATTTTTCGTGGACGATAAGTCTCAGTTCCTGAGTTTCCTTGGGCGAAAGCGGCTTGCTAATAGGATAGCCGAGGACTTCCTCGTAGTAGTGTTTGGGTCCATCGCCCCTGACAAACTCGGGCAATTCATTGATTGATACTGGTGAGTCCGCATTCACCAAATAGTTGGCAAGGAATGCACGAACCCAAGTGTTACCCGACTTGGGATACGACGCGAGCCACAATACTCCAGGCACAATGCTCCCTCATTTGAGACGGTGTGTACAACCAGCTCTCGCCGATAAAATGACCCATGACGGGTTCAGGGCTGAAAGCCGTCTATAACCAGCGGTATCTATCTCAATCCAGACTTGGCGACAAGTGAGACGGAGATTGCCAGCCTCGACCAAGCCGAAATTTTCTTGCCTTCTTCATGCGCCACCTGCTGGCCGTCCCGTTCGCGGTGCGCCGGGAGGACGAACATCGCGCATGAAGTTCAGCAAGACGAATCTGCGACCCCTGGTCACCGGCAACGCCTCATGTATGAGCGAGCACGAGAATACGAGAGCAGCGCCGGTACCGGGGCGATACAGATGGGGTCCGTACTCGGGGAATCGCAAATCGCCGCCATCATACTCTTCCGCATTGAGGTTAATGCTGAGGGCAAACATTCGATCTGCGTTGGTCGGCGAGAGGTTGTCCCGATGCGGACGAAAAAAATCCTTTCTCTCAGCCTGATAGCATCCGATGAGAAACGGATCGAGGCGAAATCCTTCGAACCGATAGGCTTTCTCAATTTCGGGAGCAAGGCGCCGAACCACGCGTAGCCCAAGCTCTCGCGTCAATGCCTGATCTTGAATGTAGTGATCCAGCCGCCGCTTACCTTCAAAGGCCACCCTCTCATGATCACGCCCATCCAATACCGACTGCACCTTACCCTCCTCATGCCCCATGGTTTGCCAGCGATGGATCAGTGCGGAGCATAGTTCCGGCTCGATGACATTTAGAACAAGGAGCACTGGGGCCGAGTTGCCGAGAACATGTCGGTCGGACGGCTGCGGAACGGATTTCAAGTAGGCAATGGTGCTGTCGACATACTCGCCCGCGCCGTTGTCTGCGTCGATGCGCATCAACACGCGTTGATTTGCGTCGAGCACGAGGCTGATCGGTGTCGATGTCGAATCTCTCAGCATTTCACGAAATCCCTGGAGGATTTTCCCCTTCACGTCGGCAAATATCTGAAAGGGCAATTCCGTCGCTTCCCGAGCGGCGGCACTGACTGCCACCTCTTCCACCGTACCCGAGACGACCGCCAACACATCCGTGGCGAGAGCTTCGAAATCTCTCCGTGCCGAATCCAGCGCCGTAATGATGGAATCGGTCTTTTGATCGAGACCAGAACTCAGGAACAAGAGTGTCCGGTTGCCGCGGACCCGTTCATGAAAGGAATAGAACTCGCCGTCCAGTCCGGGCAACCCAAAATTGGGCGACCGCACCTATCGACAGTTCCGGTAGCGGGTCAGTCAACTGAGAGCCCTGAGTAATGGTCCGAGGTGCGATTCGAACTTCCGCCAGGCTTCGACAGAGGAACTATACATGGGTCGACGAACCTGGGCGGCGCTTGCCGTTCGTACCGGACGCGTGGTTTGGTGAAAATTGAGACACTGATCATTCCAGCTCAGTCCACATGCGTGCAGCAAGCGACGAATTTCATCCTCGGGGTTCGCGACGAGATCCTCGTAGCAGATTTCGTGCAAATTTATGGACGCCACGCTACGCCAATGATCCATCAATTTCTGGTACAGACAGTAATATGTGCCAAGGTCTTCAAGATCATAGGCGAAGGAGTGAAATCCAGCGAAATAGTTCCGGAAACAGGAAAGGCAGGTATCCACTGGATCTCTCGCGCAGTGGATGATTGTGGCGTTGGGTAGCAAGACGCGTATCAAGCCAATGTGGAGAAAATTCCCCGGCATCTTGTCGGTGGTTCGTTCCGCGCCGGGCGCATAGACCTGCACCCTTCGCAGATACTCTTCGGCAAGGGACTTTGAGAGTGTCCTGTCCAGCGAACGCATCGATTGCGGATAGTCCAGACCGCCCGGACGAGCTTCATCATTCCGTGTCAGTCGATCCAGTTCTTTCAATTCGCCACAGCCCGTGACGGAGGGATGACTCGCCAGTATCTGCTCCACGAGAGATGTCCCGGAACGCATCATCCCAACAATGAAGATCGGGCGGTCTGAAGCGCTTCCCCAGCCTTCGCGGTCCGACAGGAATTCCTCCGAGAAGACATCCTGAATCGACTCGAAATACTCCGCATCTTTTTCGATGTCGTATTCGTATGAATTGCGATAGGCGGCATTGGCTGCCGCAATCTGCCTGAAGGCGTCGTCAAATTCCCCAATATCTACAAGCGCCTTACCCAGTCCAAATCGCACGTGCATCTCGTCTGGCTTCTTCAGCGTCGCATCACGGAGCAGGCGGGTCATTTCCTCGATGTCGTTATCGTCCGCCGATGCAAATCTTTTGAGACCTGATAACAGCCGCCATGCCTCACCATGTTGAGGTTGCAAACGCAACACGTCTCGAAAGCCATCCTGAGCAGCATCGAGATAACCGCGATCCTGGTTGGCGATCGCTCGATTGAAATGCGCCGAGAGATCGTGAGGGTTTAAACCCAGGGCTTTGTCGAAGACGGGCATGGCCTCGCCCGTCCGCCCAACGGCGTTATACGCATTTCCGAGGTTCGAATAGGCGCCGCCAAAGCTGGGATCGAGCTCTATGGTGTGTTCGAGTGCCAAAATGGCGTCCTCCAACTGTCCCAGTTCCCTCAGCGCAATGCCCAGATTACAATGTGCTTCGGCGTATTCGGGACGCAGTT
>DEBC01000008.1:49965-90916 GCA_002348365.1 Alphaproteobacteria bacterium UBA2966
ACGCCCAGGTTATTGTGGAATGAGGGGTCTTTGGGGTCTTCGGCTATCGCCTTCTTGATCAATGACTCCGCTGTCGGATAGTCCTTTTCCTGCAGCGCCAATGTGCCCATGAGAAACAAGGCACGTGCATTTCTGGCATCCTGACGAAGGACCTTTTTGTACGATCGTCGTGCTTCTGCAAAACGACGCGCACCATGATGTTCCAGACCTTCCGCGAGAGTCCGCTCAACCTTTCGCGCTGTCGCCGAGCTGCTATTCAGACTCTCCCGACGTCGATGCTCCGCCCGGTTCATGCGACATCGCCCAGGGCGTCGCGCAGTGGCGCAAGATGCGACCTGTAATGAGCAGCGCGGGCGATCGACGACCGATAGATCGGTTGGCGCACCTGAACCGCGCTAGCAGTTTCGACTGGCCGTTCTGTCTTATGGAAGTTTAGGCAGGCGGGGTTCCATTCCAAACCGCAAAACGCCAGAAGCTTCTTCGATTCACCCTCTTGATCGTTGAGGAGGCTCTCATAGCTGAGATCGTAGACGAAGCCAGGCAGCTCTCGTCGCCAATGCTTCATTAAATTGGAATAGAGACGATAGTAATTCCCGAGATCCTCGAGCGAATAGGAGAACGGGACCCCTTGGGTGAAGTAGTTCTGGTAGCATGAGAAGCATGTGTCGACCGGGTCTCTGGTGCAATTGATCACCTTGGCCTCTGGCAACATGACCCGAATCATGCCGATGTAATGGAAGTTGCCCGGCGTTTTGTCAGTGACGTGATCCATATCAGGAAATCTTTTCCTGAGTCCCTCCAGATAAGATGCGGACAGGTCATCAATCTGGGATCCTGAGAGCGAATTCATCGCTTGGCACCAGTCCCCTTCACGCTCGTCAGTTCCGCAGTCCCACAAGAGTCGATCAAGATCCAGAATCTCTCCCGCACCCCCGGCGCGCGGGTGACTTGCAATGATCTGCTCGACGAGTGTTGTTCCTGACCGCGGCATGCCGACGATGAATATTGGCGTCCGGTCACCAATGCCCCAAACGGTTCGGTCCTCGAAGAATGAAGAAACGAACGTTCGTTCAAGATTGGCAAAAAAGTTTCTCTCCTGACCAATATCGTAGTCGATCGAACGTCGCTTCAATTCATTTGCCTGCGACAGGTGGCCAAACGCTTGATCGTATTGATCCAGATCGTCGTAAATTTTCGACAACGCGAAGGACACATGCATCGCGGAGGCGTCGTCGAGTTCGGTTTCCAGAAGTGCCTGTGTTCGTCGAGCATCATCGTCCATTTCCGCGTGTCGGCGGGCGAAGGCCAGATTCCTGTGAGCTTCGGCAAATTCTGGTTGGGCTGATATTGCACGCCGAAAATATTGGACGGCCCCCCCAAGATTCCCCAGTGCCTGGGATACAACACCCAAACTGTTGCAGGCACCTGCGTGTGTCGAGTTCAAGGCAAGAACTTGTTCGAATACTGCCAGCGCTTCGGGCAGCGCGCCCTGGTCCTGTAGCACCAATCCCTTCTGGTACAAGGCATCGGCGTGGTCTGGTTCCAAATCGAGCACCCGTTGGAGATGCGACTGAGCCTCCTGGAAATGACCTGCCTGCCTTTCAATTGCTCCCAACGACAGATTTGCTCCGATATCGTTTGGTGAAGTTTCCAACATTCGCCGGAACTCGGTGTTCGCTCGTTCAACTTGATTCGATTCCAGCAACGCCCGGCCCAGGTTCCGTCGCGCTTCGAAGTAAGTCTCGTCGAGGTTGGTTGCGGCCTCAAAGCATCGGACCGCCTCCGCCAAATTGTCGCGCTCGATGAGGACGACCCCCAGATTGTTGTGCGCCTGGGCATACGCGGCGTCGATGGCCAGGGCTCGGCGATAGGCAGCCTCTGCTGCGTCCAAGCAGCCCGCGCGCTTAAATGCAATGCCAAGATTATTGTGAAGCCGTGCCGCGTCAGGGGCCAGTGTGACCGCATCCTCGAAGTAGCGTATGGATCCTTCGGGATCACCTCTTTCAATGGTCACCGTGCCGAGCAACGTCAGAATATCCGGATCACTGCCTTCACTGGCTTGCAAATCAAGGCACGCCGCCTCGGCTTGATCGAACTTGCCCCGCTTGAAAAGCTCGTGAGCAGCAGCCAACCCGCGGGCCAGTCGCTCAGCGCGTAGAGAATTGGCTCTTGGCTCTTGTGTCGGAGGCAAGCTGCGTACCTCTATCTCAAAAACACTCGATTCGTTTTACCCGCCAGCAACAAGGTTGATTGGCCCATTCGATGTTGGCGGTAACCTAGTTTAACGCTTCCAGGAGTGGCGAAAGATGGCCTTGATATCGGCGCCACTCGTCCAGAGCGCTTTTGTACAACGGCTTCCGAACCTGCAGTGCGCTCGCGGTCCTGACGGCCCTGTTCGTCTTGTGAAAGGCAAGACAGGAATCGTTCCAATCCAAGTTGCAGAATTCCAAAAGCTCTCGGGTCACAGCCTCTTGTTCATCGACCAATTCTTCGTAGTGGAGATCAAAGATTCTCTCCGGTGCTACGCGATGCCAATGCGCCATGAGGCGGCGATAGGACGAATAGTAGATTCCAAGTTCAACGAGATCATAGGTGAACCGCTGAGGCGAATTAAACAGATGCGTGTAACAGGAGAAGCAGGTCGCCATCGGATCCCTTACACAATGGATGATTCGGGAATTCGGCAACATCAGCTTTATCAAGCCGACATAAAGGAAGTTTCCCGGCATCTTGTCGATGATATGGGGTGCCGCCGGTGCCCAATCGCGAAGCCTGCCGATGTAGTCAGAGGCCAAATTCTTGAATTCTCCCTCCGGCAGTGAACTCACAATCTCCGGGAATTCCTTCTCACTGGAAGGATCGGCAAGTCCGCGGGATATATCCCTCAAATAAGGGAGTTCCCCCGCCGCCGCTACGTTGGGATGACTCGCCAGAATTTGCTCTACCAATGTCGTTCCCGATCGCGGCATCCCGACGACAAATATGGGTACATCACTATCGTCGCCCTCACCGTGCCGCTCATGTAGAAACTCCGGCGAGAATGTTTCAGCGATCCGCTCGTGGAATCGCGTGATGTTCTGGATGTCGTAGTCGAGCGTCGCCCGCTTTGCCCTGTTGCCCAGGACCCACTGCCTGAAGGCAGCGTCTATCCGTCCGCTGTTGTTGTAGGCCCGGGCCAACCCAAAATGCAGGTGAATAGCCGAGTCGCTCGTGGGTTCAACCGTTGTAAGCAAGTCCTCCATCTTGCTCAATTCATTCTCATCGAGTTCTGCATTTGAGGCCGAGGCAATTCGGTAGTATGCCCGGGCATACTCAGGAGACTTGGATACGGCCTTTCGATATTCGGTCAGCGCCTCCTCGACGCGACCGAGGGATTCGAGTGCGCTGCCCAGATTGTGTATGGCAGCGACAAAGTCGGCGTCCAACTCCAATGTCTTACGGTAGCTGGTGATTGCGTCTTCGGTCTGGCCTCGGCGCTCCAATGCGATTCCGAGGTTGAAATGAGCGTCCGCGTAACTGGGTTCGGCATCGAGCGCGCGGCGATAGTGGTCGATCGCGGCCTCGACTTCGCCCGCGTCAAGCAAGATATTTGCGAGATTGCTCAGGAAAACCGGATTCTGAGGAACGAGATCGAGCGCCTGCTCAATCAAGTCTATCGCCTGATCGTCGTTTCCACGTTGTTTCGCCGCCAGTCCCAAAAGGTGGAGAGCATCCGGGTGATCGGGAGCTTGATTTAATGCCTGATGCAGACAGTTTTCGGCATCGACCACGCGTCCGCCTGCGAAGTGGTCCAACGCTTCTGCGATATGAGCTTGCGCCTGCGCAAGAGTTTCAGGCGATGGCGCAGCAGCTGACTCCCGCGACACGCGCGGGTTGCTTTTAATCTCGTTCAACGCGACCCCGATAACGTTGCGAGTTGGATGATTATACCAACGAACGGGCTTTCCTGAGTGCCATATAAGATGGCGCTGAATGAAAAAAATGGGGCGGGAAAATCCCGCCCCAAGATGAAACTTATGTTCGACTTCGATTAGAAGCCGGCCGCAAGACCGATGGAGAACGAGTCACCTTCGTTGCCGCTGGCGGCAAGGTTGTCCTCGTTATCCAATTCAGCATCTTGGTACGACGCGATGACGCGCAGTCCCGGCCCAAGCGTGTAGCTTGCGCCAACCGACCAAACGTCGAGCTCCGAGTCGCCGGCGATTCCGATGGCATCTTCGACTCCACCCGAGTGCACCTGAGCACTGACCGCCCAGGGTCCTTGGCCATAGCTTACTCCGAAGGTGTAAGCGGAACCTTCGGTACTACGATCCGTAGTGTCGGCGCAGTCAGCGTCGCCGCCGTCAACGCAGAAGCCTTCGGAAACGTCGGCAAACATGCCGCCGATCCGGAAGCCCTCGTAGGACAGACGGATGCCGCCACTGACGAGTTCATAGTCGTCAAAGGCTGCGATCGCGCTGGCGCCACCACCATTGGAGAGGCCATTGTTGGCATTGTTCGGTGCCGCAGCGGTGGCATAACCAACCATCGCCGTCACACCTACGCCACCCATGTCACCCGAATAGCGGAGACCGAGGTCCATGGCATCGTGGTAGTTCGTGTTCTCATTGATCTGGCCAATGTTCTCCGAACCACCGCCACCGCCCGTCGTGGTGCTGACCGAAGGACGATAGCTGAGAGCGAACTGGAAGCCACTGAAGTTCGGAGAATAGTAGTGGATGCCCTGGTCATCGTTCGACGCGTCGTTGTTGGCCGAGCCAAGCGGACGCCGGAACATGAATCCAATCAATGCACCATTGATCGTCAGCCATTCAGTTTGGACACCAGATGAGATGCCATGCGCAACGTTCGGTGCATTGACCCCCCAGCTCCAGTTATAGCGACCGGAGTTGATACCACCGAGGTCGATGCGGCCCCAACCGGCTTCAAGAGTGATCCAACTCTGGTCAATCTGGTCATTATTGTTGGAACCTTCGAGCTCGATACGGCCACCAATCTTCATGCCGTTGTCGAGTTCGCCGCGCAGATTGAAGTTCACTTCGGCGTCTTGAGCGGTAACCATGCCATGGTTGTCATTACCGCCTTCTTGATCTTCGCTATAAAGGTGCACGTCGAAGTTATAAAAACCACTGAGTTGCATGTTGAGGGGCTGGGCTTCGGCCAGCGCATTCCCTCCAGCCAACACCGTGGCTGCCACCAAACTGGTGGTCCCTAGGAGATACTTTTTATCCATCTCTATTCCTTTGATTATCGATCGATACTTTAAAGCCCCGGTACTCCGGGGCGACGTCGAAGGGTTTGCCCCCTTTTCAAGCGAGCCTAGATAGCCGTAGAACAGGGGAAGTCGTCAAGCACGTTTCACCCGGATTCCTCGAGTAATTCCGAAACTGTGGCATTTCGACAACACGTAAATTTCGGTTGCAAAATACTCGCTCCCCGGTTCCAGTGATATTAATTTCACAGTGCGCCAACCTCCTGTTCTCATCCCCCGTGGACTTTCGATTGGGTTGCGCCGGGGATGCAAATTTCACCAGGCAAAATTCTTCGTTGCACGCCCCGATGCGCCGTCGCAAACTGCCATGGACATTTCAGCAGCGCTGACATATGTGACTGGTGCGTTGTGGCGTACGGTTGGCGCCAAGTCACAGTCAGGGATAGATATCGCTCATGAAGACCGCCCGCACTTCACTGAATCGAACGCTTGTCTCGTTGATTGCCGGCGGTGCGGCAGTCCTCCTGATGAGCTGTGACACTGTACGGGTCGGTGACGTCGGCGAGATCGACTATGGAAACCGAAAGGGGCGCTTCGGCGATGTAGATACTGGCGGCGGCATATTAGATGGACTGGGCGTCCCACTAGTCGGTGCCCCCAGTACACGAACGTCCGGTGGCGGGGGCAGTGCCGGGATTGGTGTGAACACATTCTTGTGGCGCGCCTCGCTCGACACCGTCGCCTTCATGCCGTTGTCCTCGGTAGATCCCTTTGGCGGCGTCATCATCACCGATTGGTATTCCCCGCCCGAAGTTCCGTCCGAACGCTTCAAGATGACCGTGTATATCCTGGATCGCCAGTTGCGTGCCGACGGAGTGAAAGTCTCAGTATTCCGCCAGCAACTCGCCTCCGGGAATCGGTGGGTCGATTCGAGTGTGGGCATCGGAACCGCGACCGAACTCGAGAATGCAATCCTGACCCGGGCCCGCCAGCTGCGTTCAGATATCGTCACAGAATAAACGTCACCGCCCGTCACAAACGACCGGAAATCAACGCGCTGACGCTTCACCTCTCAGGTCGAGATATCGCGTGTCCAGATTTGGTACATGCCAGCAAATGTGTCCGGATTCGCGGCCTCAAACTCGTGCCAATTGCCGAGGTTGGACAGCGAGTCATCGTTTGGGAAACGCTCGCGGTAGACATTCTGAATGGAGCGGTCCCGCAGTTCGAACCCAATGAATCTAAGTCCCAGTGATTCGATGAGATCGGCAATCTCGGGCAAGGTGTAAACCTGCTCTTGAACGTGGAATATGAGGTCCCGACAGGGGGAAACGGCGTGGAAATCCAGACTTCCGGATACTTGGCGAGCACCCTCTTCCTGAGGAAGCCCATATATGTCTTGGCGGCATCGTCGAATTCCTGCCGCAGATGAGTCATAGCCACCTTCCGCCACGAATGCGCGCGCAGCGGCTACGTTTCGTCGCGCGTATTCGCTATAGAGCGCGACCTTCATAAAACCACCGGGGCGCAGCAATCCCCGGAGCACCTGCCAACCGGCCCGCGGATCCGCCATGTGATGAAGCACACCCGCGGCCTCGATAAAATCGAAAGTGCGCCCGCACGTACCGAGCTCGAGGATATCTCCTTGCACGAACTCAACCGTGTCGACGCCAAGTTCCTGCGCGCGTCTTTTTGCGAAGGCCAGGCTGGCACGGCTGAGGTCAACTGCCAGAATGTTTGGATTGGTTAACCGGTACGATGCCTGCACGGCCGTTTGCCCCGTCCCGCACCCGGCTATGAGAATATCGCTATCCTGCCTCCCCTGTATGGGCAGGTCGGGCGCGTGCGGAAACAGCTGCCTTACGACCGAGACGAGTGGCCGGGGCCGACCCGCATTGACGGTTACCCAGCGGGGATAAGGATTCTCTTCGTATTGTTCACGAACCTTTTGTGACACCGAGTCATTAATCGCGCTGAGGCTTGGGATCGTTTGCTTTAACTCGGCCTCTTTTCGGGGTTCGATCAATTGACGACGGACAAGATCTCCGAACTCCCCCTCCAGCGATTCGGCGGCGGTGTTGTTGAGGCCTGCCAGTTCGGGTAGTGAATGGAGTGCCGCGTAGCAGCCGACGATTGCCCAGGAGACCCGGGTCTCTTCGTCGAATTTATCCAGGTCGACGGGCAAGCATTCGACCAAACTTGCGACCGATCGCTCCTCTGCATCGCTCACGGCAAAGACATACTCGTTGGTGAAACAATTCGCGGATAGAGCGTTGGCGAAGTTCTCGATTCCCGAGGGCAGTGTTCGACTCAGGCAGGCCTGCAACATCGCTCTGCGGGCGTTGGTCAGCAGACGCTCGAACTCAAAATCGGGAATAATCGCGCGCCACAACAACGCGATCAGCAACCGATGACTGAGGACGTCCACATGATGGGGTGTCAGCACCTCGTTCGGTTCGACGCCCTCAACTGACAACTCGCGCAGTGTCTTCGAAAACTCTGGATCCAGTCTCAGCAACCCAATTGATGATACTGCCAGCCGCTGCTTGTTGACGCCTTCCTGGGCGAAACAGTCGACAATGTCCTGTTCCAGGTCCGGGTCGGCGCTATCGATACGCGCGAATCGAAGGGCCTCCGCAAAGGTGATCCAGGACGTCGTCTGCTGTGGCGCCAATCGAATCGCGGTTCGGAATGCCGCCAAGGCGGCCGCCTGCTCGCCCTGTTCCTGCAACATCAATCCCAGATTGTTCTGTACCTCGACAGAATTCGGATCGCCCTGCGCAGCCTTTCGAAAGCGGGAAATGGCGCCATCAATGTCGCCACCGTCTCTGAGCGCGAGACCAAGATTGTTGTTCGCTGATATGTCCCCAGGATCAATTTCGAGGACGCGGCGAAAGCAAGTGAGGGCCTCCTCAGTCCTTGATAGGTCCCAAAACGTTGTTCCGAGGTCATTGTGCGCGTCGATGTATTGAGGATCCAATTCCAATGCAGCGTTAAAGCATGCAATTGCTGCGTCATGCTGGCGCGTACTCAGCAACACCTTGCCGAGACTGCGATGGTAAGCAGGATTTTTTCCGTTTATCTGGAGCGCCTCCCGAATGTACCGCTCGGCCGTAGATGGATCCCCACCCTGAAGGCGGGCCACACCAATCAGGTGAAGGGCATCGGGGTGTCCCGGAGCGAGATCGAGCACGTGGCGATAGGCCTTCTCCGCCTCCAGTAACTGGCCGGATTGATGGAGCCGAATCGCCTCCTCAACAGCTCTGTGCAAGGCAGGTGATGAGGGGCCCGGCTGGGACCCGCCGAGCTTACGCTGTCTTCGTCGTTCGGCACGGTTCATGAGCAGATAATGGTCTTTGCCGATGTAGTGCGGACACTAGTCGAGCGCGTGGCATTTCATTCTTGTACAGGATGACTGGCACACCTATGTAATTGAGATAGTTGAGAGTGGGAAGTCTGCGGCGCAGACGGCGAAGTTTACAAAATGAATCGACCGTTCGTGTTTGCACGGCTTCGGGGATGTTCCCGCTCTGTCACCATGTACTTTTTTTGGGCAAGGGGACAGAACGATACCGATACGCTTTCTCTACTTGATTCTCTTGTTGGCGTTGGCGAGCTGCGCTAATCCAACCGTCATAACCCACGTCTACTACGATCATTCAGAAATCATAGATGTATTCCGTTATGCGGCTGGGGGTCGAGATTTCCTGGTCGAAATCAGGGGAAACCCAACCACTGCACCGAAGGCAACTTTTGACGGTGCCGTCTTGGCCGCCATGCATGGTCGCCATGGGGGTCCCCCTGCCGAGTTCACCACGGTCCCGTCTGATCAGGCACGAAAGAATTACCGGATCGTGTTTGTTTTTGGTCCAGCGGAATACGCGGGGGAAAGGGCCGCATGCGCAGGGGCTGATGGGGATCCTTCCTCACCCACAAGCGGCCGCGTCACGATGCAGGCTGCGTTCTGTCACAAGGAGCGTCCGCTATCTTCCGCACGCGTGAAGTTTGGCCCGATTTCCGGCCCATTTGATTCTCTCTTGGCACAAGCGATTGGACAGGCAACCTTGAGCCTCGTGCCCTATGCGGACCCGGATTACAAGCAGCAGAATAACCCAATTCTGATCCCATAATCCAAGCGCCTGCCTACGCCGGCGATGCGGGGTGGGCACGCTGGAGAACGGTTTCCCTCTGTGATAGGTTGCGCCGCCCCTCGGAATTTCCGGGGCACATCTTTCTCTGTGATGAGTTTCTTCGGCCGCCCAGATGTCGTCAGCAACCAGATACAACGCTCAGGAAACGGAATCCAAATGGCAGGAAGTGTGGGCCAGCCGTCGTACGTTCGAGGCCTGCGAGGATCCGGATAAGCCAAAGTACTACGTGCTTGAGATGTTTCCCTATCCTTCGGGACGCATCCACATGGGTCACGTGCGCAACTATACCCTGGGTGACGTGATTGCCCGCTTTAAGCGGGCCAAGGGGTTCAGTGTTCTCCATCCGATGGGGTGGGATGCCTTCGGGTTACCCGCAGAGAATGCCGCACGTGATCAGAAGATTCACCCGGCCGAGTGGACCTACGGAAACATTGCCAACATGCGTGACGAGCTCAAGGCGATGGGCCTGTCTCTTGATTGGTCACGCGAGCTTGCAACCTGTCATCCCGGGTACTATGAGCACCAGCAAAAGCTGATTCTCGACATGTTTGAGCAAGGTCTCATCTACCGGCGTGAATCGTGGGTAAACTGGGATCCCGTGGATCACACGGTGCTCGCCAACGAACAGGTTATCGATGGTCGCGGGTGGCGTTCGGGTGCCCTCGTGGAAAAGCGCAAGCTGAGCCAATGGTTTTTCCGAATTACGGCCTTTGCTGATGACCTCCTCGAGGCGCTGGGCGACCTCGAGCGTTGGCCGCCACAAGTGCGCACCATGCAGCAAAATTGGATTGGGCGTTCCGAAGGTCTCACCATGTCCTTTGAGATCTGCGGTCGTGAAGACACTCTGGAGGTTTACACGACACGGCATGACACAATCTTCGGCGCCAGCTTCATGGCTCTCTCCGCGGACCATCCACTGGCGGGTGAAGTGGGCGACCAGGACGAGGGTGCGGCGGAGTTCATCGCCGAATGCCACCGCATGGGTACGAGTGAGGAGGCCATTGAGACGGCAGAAAAGAAAGGTTACAACACCGGACTGCGGGTTGCTCACCCCTTTCTCGAGGGTAAAGAGCTGCCAGTGTATATCGCCAATTTTGTGCTCATGGAGTACGGGACAGGCGCGATATTCGGCTGTCCCGCTCACGACCAGCGTGATCTTGATTTCGCCCGAAAGTATGAACTTCCCGTCGTTCCTGTCGTCATTCCATCCGGCACGGATAGCGCAAGTTTCTCTGTCGAGGATGAGGCCTACCTCGAAACTTCCGACGTTGTCCTCGGGAACTCCGAATTTCTCGATGGCCTGTCAGTAGAGGCCGCCAAGGAAGAAATTGCGAATCGTCTCACGAGTGTGGGCAAGGGTGAGCGCACGGTCAATTATCGGTTGCGCGACTGGGGAGCGTCTCGCCAACGGTATTGGGGTTGCCCCATCCCGGTCATCCATTGCGAGGCTTGCGGGATTGTTCCGGTACCCGAAACGGATCTGCCTGTGGAATTGCCGGACGACGTAACGTTCGATAAGCCAGGTAATCCGCTCGATGAGCATATGGCGTGGCGACAGGTAGACTGCCCGAACTGTGGTCAGCCATCGCTCCGCGAAACCGACACACTGGATACTTTTGTTGATTCGTCATGGTATTTCGCGCGCTTTTGTAGCCCGCGGGCGGAGATTCCGGTCGACCGCACAGCAATCGACTACTGGATGCCCGTCGATCAGTATATCGGCGGCATCGAGCACGCCATTCTGCATCTGCTTTACTCGCGGTTTTTCATGCGCGCGATGAAGCAGTGCAGTCACCTGGGGTTCGATGAGCCTTTCGCCGGCCTGTTTACCCAAGGCATGGTTTGCCACGAAACCTATCGGGATGGGGAAGGAAACTGGTTGTATCCTGAAGAGGTTAGCCAGGGATCGGATGGAAAATCCGTGCATGTGGAGTCCGGGCTTCCGGTTGTCGTCGGCCGCTCCGAATCCATGAGCAAATCCAAAAAGAACGTCGTCGATCCGAGTTCTATCATCGGCCGTTTTGGTGCGGATACGGCTCGTTGGTTCATGTTGTCCGACAGCCCTCCCGAGCGTGATCTGGAGTGGACGGATTCTGGTGTATCCGGCGCTTGGCGGTTCGTTCAGCGCATGTGGCGATTGGTTGACGAATTGAAGGATTTGGCTGGTCCGGTCGATGCCGTGGTGCAGGATGGCTCCGTGGGGTCTGCCGGCGAGTTGCGACGCGCCACCCACCAGACGATCGCAGCCGTCGAGGAGGATATTGAAGCCTTTCGTTTCAACAAGGCGGTGGCCCGTATATACGAGTACGTCAACACTTTGGGAGGTTGGTCGCCAGGTCAGGCTGGCGACCTTTCGAGCGCCGACGCCGCGGCTCTGCGTGAGGCTTTGGATACGCTGGTACAACTCGTCGGCCCGATGATGCCGCATTTGGGGGAAGAGCTCTGGCAGGTGCTGGGGCACGAGACGCTCTTGGCCGACACGCCCTGGCCAGCCTTTGAGGCCGAGTTGATCGAAGACGAAAGCGTGACCATTGGTATCCAGGTCAGCGGAAAGCTTCGCGGCACAATCGAGTTGGCACGCGATACTGAGGAAGAGGCTGTGCGTGAGGCTGCCTTGGCCCACGATAACGTCCGAAAGAGTATCGGTGACCGGGCCGTTCGCAAGGTGATCGTGGTTCCGAACCGTATCGTAAATGTGGTGCTTTAGATCCTCTGTTGTCGCGCTGGCGGCGCTCGTCTCGGCCTGTGGATTTGAGCCATTGCATGCGCCAAGTGGGGGCGCCGTACCAACTGTTCTAGCCGGTATTGATATTGCGCCGATCCCAAATCGTTTGGGGCAGGTAGTGCGCAATCATTTGCTTGATCGATTAACGCCCTTAGGTGAACCGGTGTTTGCTGAGTACCGGTTCATTGTTTCCCTTCGGGTAGCGAAAGAAGCCCTGGCGATTGCACGCGACGATTCAGCGACGAGGTTTAATGTTTCTCTGCAAGCCGACTACAACCTCGTACACGTTCGCTCTGGCAATTCTGTACTCCAGGGCGAAGCACGATCGGTCGCGGCGTACAATGTCGTCTCGTCGGATTATGCCAACGTTGTGACGGAACGCGACGCCGAGCTGAGAGCGGCAAGAGAGCTCAGTGATGAGATAAAGACTCGCCTCTCGGTTTATCTTTCCCAAAACGATCGATCGTAAGGGGGTCGATCGGCGTGAAGGTCAGTGCGCGACAGGCCGAAGGTTTCACGGATGCTCCTGATCCAAACGTATGTGCTGTTTTGGTTTATGGACCCGATTCTGGTCTAGTGAACGAACGTGCGTTAAGATTGTTGCAATCGCGGGGAGTGGACCTTGACGACCCGTTTGCCGCAGTGACATTGCGCGGAGACGAATTGTCCAAAGACCCTGGACGCCTGTATGACGAGGCGACAGCCATTTCGCTTGGCGGCGGATTGCGGGTCGTACGGGCTCAAGGTGTTTCTGATAGTGTAGCAGAGAGCATGCAATTTGTGTTCGAACGGTCGGTGGAAAATGTTTTCATCGTTCTTGAGGCGGGGAATTTGGGCCCCCGTTCTCGTTTGCGGCGGTTGTTTGAAGAGGCGACGCTAGGCGCGGCCCTGCCATGCTATGCCGACGACGATGTGTCCAGAGGTCGGGTAATCGATGGAATTCTTCGGGATGCCGGGCGGGAAGCGGAGCTTCCCGCACTGGATTACATGGCCGCGCGGCTCGGGGGGGATCGCGGAATTGCACGCCGCGAATTGGAGAAGCTGCTCCTCTATGTAATTGACGAAGAAGGAAAAATTACGTTAGAACAGACCGCGGACTGTATAGGTGATGAGTCGGAGCATGTCCTGGACGATGTCGCCACAGCCACTTGCACGGGTGATATGACCGAGTTATCGCGTGCATATGATCGCTGTGTTGCGACAGGACAAACGGACATTTCGATATTGCGGGCTCTTTATCGACACCTGCAACGGCTCCATGAAACTTCAATCGCGCGTGACAGAGGTGTTGATGTCGCAAAGGCGATGTCGAAATTGCGACCGCCCGTGTTTTTCAAGGACAAAGCAAAGTTCTCCGCGCAGGTTTCAAAATGGACGACCGTTCGTCTAGAAGACGCTATGGGCATTGTGTTGAATGCCGAACGATTGTGCAAATCAACTGGAATGCCGGGAGATCTTGTCAGCGAACGGGCGTTGTTCCAAATTGCGAGCGCTACAAGGCGTCGATAATACAAACGACCGTTCGGAACAAATAGTGTATCGTCCTGATTTTCGACAATAATCACAGAATGAAATTTATTTTGATATAGAACTGAGAGGAAATTGACTCTGCTTTTCGAGTCTCATTCCCTCAGATTCTATGTACCGATACGAGAATAAATTTTTCTGCTACAACTGGGACTAATCCCCCAGGAGACAATTTTCATTTCTGTTTGGAAATTAAAACTCGGCGAGTTCCTTTTCAAGTTCCTCATTTCCGGTGATTGTAACGCTCGATTCATGCTCTTGATGGCACAATCGGCGACAAACCTCATCAAGTTGTTCAAGCGTTTTGTAGTCAATTCTGACAGATCCGCCTGATTCACCTCGGTGGCTGATATTGACATGGAGGCCCAGAGCTTCCGTTAAATCGTGCTCCAAGGCACGTGTGTCAGGATCCTTATCAGCGACCGGCTTGGGAGGCGATTTGGGCGCGGATTCTCTTTTCGTCAGTGCCTCGAGTTCTCGTACTGTCAGCTCTTTTTTCAGTGCCTTCTTGGCCAGATTCTCTGGATCGTCCGTGGCCAGCAGGGCCCTGCCGTGGCCCGCCGAGAGCTTTCCTTCTTCCAACACGGTCTTGACCGAATCCGGAAGTCCAAGAAGCCGAACGCTGTTGGCGATGTGACTGCGACTTCGCCCGACTGCCAGAGATACCGCCTCTTGCGTAAGCGAGAATTCATCCATCAATCGGCGATAGCCTTCCGCCTCTTCGATGGCATTCAAATCCTCTCTTTGAATGTTTTCGACTAGGGCGATCTTGAGTGACTGTCCGTCATCAAGTTCTTTGATGACGATCGGTACTTGGTGCAATTGTGCACGTTGCGCTGCACGCCAACGCCTTTCACCCGCGACGATTTCGAAGGATTCGTCATCATCGTCAATGCGCCGGACCAGGATTGGCTGAAGCATCCCGACTTCCTGAATGGACTCAACGAGCGTCTCCATCTCGACCTCGTCAAATCGCCGACGCGGCTGATTGGGATTCGGGTGCAACTGTTCAATTGCCACCACCTTCGAGGCCCGGACCTGGTCTAAACGTGCATAGTCTTCGGCATCATCGCCAAGCAAGGCCGAGAGCCCTCGACCCAGACCCCGCCGCCGACTTTGGGCTTCTTCCGTCATGCCGCCAAGGCCTTCTCTCGTCGCAACACTTCGCCAGCCAGGCTGATATAGGCGCGACTGCCCGCGCACTGGAAATCATACAGCAGTGCTGGTTTCCCATGTGAAGGTGCCTCTGACACCCTCACGTTCCGTGGAATGACCGTCTCATACACCTTGTCCCCGAGCACCCCACGAACGTCCGCCGCCACCTGGTCGGACAAATTATTTCGCCGGTCGAACATGGTGAGTACGACACCCTGGATCTCAAGCGAGGGATTGAAGCCGACGCGCACCCTTTCAATTGTCCGCATGAGTTGGCTCAGGCCCTCCAGGGCAAAGAACTCGCACTGCAGGGGTACCAGGACGGCGTCAGCCGCGACCAAGGCATTTAAGGTCAGAAGTCCCAGTGACGGCGGACAGTCTATCAATACGTAATCGTATACCGACACTGATCCAACAACGGCGTCGCGCAATCTGTGGCTGCGTCTTTCCATATCCACGAGTTCAAGCTCAGCGCCGGAGAGATCTACGGTAGAGGGAACGATGTCCAATGACGGTATGTTACTGGCCACCGCGGCCTCTTTGACCGTGGCTGCACCGGCCAATACGTCATAGCTGCTCAGCGGCCGCCTGGCTCTATCAATGCCGAATCCGGTACTTGCGTTTCCTTGGGGGTCGAGGTCTATGATCAGAACGCGACATCCGACCGCCGCCAGCGCGGTGGCCAGATTGATCGCCGTCGTCGTTTTGCCGACACCGCCTTTCTGGTTTGCAACAGCGATGACCCGGCTGTCATGCGACATCGTCACCGCCCCCGCGAGTTCACCGATATCATGTTCCATTCGCCAATCCTTTGATAAGAAGGATCGCCGCGCCAGGCGCAGTACGGCTCGGCAACTTATCCACACGAATATTGGGATATTTTGCGACAGACGTCAATTCACGCCCTACATCTTGTCCCTTGGGAAACAAGCAAATCGTTTCGGGGGCGCAGAGCGGTGCGACCATTGATAAGAGTTGATCCAGCGGCGCGACCGCCCTGGCAGTAATCACATGCGGCACTGGAATCGTCCGCGATGCCGGATCTAATGCTGCAATTTCCTCTACCTTGCCCTCAACGATATTGGCGCCAGCTTCCGTGACTCGGTTGGCTTCCCTGAGGAAGGCACACTTCCGGGAATCCTTTTCAAGTAGGAAGACATGCCGCGCGCCGAGAATCGACAACACGAGTCCCGGAAATCCGGCTCCGCTTCCTACGTCAAACCAATTTCTCGACGTGGCCGGCGCCAGATCCAGAAGTTGAGCGGAGTCGAACACGTGCCGGAACCATACGTCGGCAAGCGTTCGCGAGCTGATCAGGTTTATCGCTTTCTGCCATTTGGTCAGAAGCGCAACATAGACTTCCAGGCGCTCGAGTGTTTCACGTGAAACATTTGTCTCACGTTGAAAGTCACTCGCCGTGAATTCCGCTGTCACATCGCCTCTGTGTAGACTTAAGCGGACTTTGGCAATTGATGGCCGCTCAATTCGCTCCGTCGCACATGAATAAGTAGCAGATTGACGGCCGCAGGCGTAACGCCCGGGACACGTGCCGCCGCACCGATCGTTGCCGGCCGCACAGCCGCAAGCTTCTCCCGCTGTTCGTTCGACAATCCCTCCACCCCCAGGAAATCAAACTCCGGTGGAATTGAGAGCGCCTCGTCACGCCGGAACGCCCTGATGTCCGTCTCCTGCCGCGCCAGGTAACCGCGATAGTGTGCATCGCATTCGATTTGCTCAGCGACATCCGCCGTCACATCTCCGAGCTGAGGCCATATTCTCATGAGATCGGTGACGGTCAACCCGTATCCGCCAAGCAGATCAAAGGCAGACCGCCGCGATCCGTCCCGATTGACGGTGATGCCGTGTTGGCGGGCCTGGCTTGGCGTTAAAGAAAGCGAATCTATCGCTTCCCTCGCCAACTTCAGGGCCTCACTCTTCGCTTCAAATGCCTTCGCGCGTTCTACACCCACCAGCCCTCGCTGCATGCCCAATCCTGTCAGCCTCCGATCCGCATTGTCGGCACGGAGAGTCAAACGATACTCTGCCCGGGAGGTGAACATTCGATACGGCTCATCCACACCCCGCGTGATTAGATCGTCAATCAGCACGCCAACATAGCCGGCCGCGCGGTCAATCGTGAAGGCGCTACCCCCGACAACCCGGATGGCCGCATTGACACCGGCCATCAAACCCTGGGCTGCCGCCTCCTCGTATCCAGTGGTTCCGTTAATCTGACCCGCCAGAAAGAGCCGTTCAACTTTCTCGGTCTCCAGTGTCGGTCCCAGTTCCCGCGGATCAACATAGTCGTATTCAATGGCATACCCAGACCGAACCATTTTCGCTGTTTCGAGTCCTGGAATGGTTTTCAGCAGCGCCAACTGAACATCTTGCGGGAGGGAGGTGGAAATTCCATTGGGATATACGGTGTCGTCATCCAACCCCTCCGGTTCAAGGAAAATCTGGTGTGTGTTCCGCTCCTCGAAACGAACTACCTTGTCCTCGATGGACGGGCAATACCGCGGTCCAACACCCTCAATCTGACCTGAGTACATTGGCGATCGCTCGAGATTGGCGCGAATGAGCGCGTGCGAAGCCTCTGTGGTCCCCGTGATGTGACACACTATTTGCGGCGTCTTGATCTCATTCGTCAGATAAGAAAACGGGACCGGCGGATCATCGCCGGGTTGTTCCTGTAAACTTCCGTAGTCGATGGTACTGCCGCAAAGGCGAGGCGGCGTCCCGGTCTTCAGGCGGCCTCTTCGAAATCCGAGACGCTCCAGTGTGTCGGCCAGCCCCAGCGCCGGCGGCTCACCGACCCGCCCCGCTCTCACGCTCTCATCACCCACATGAATAAGGCCCCGCAAGAAGGTCCCGGTCGTCAGAACGACCGCACCCGCCTCCACTTTTTGACCATCAGACAGAACCACAGCCTTCACTTCGACGCGAGCCTCCGACGTCGAGATCACCAAATCCTCCACCGAGGATTCTGCGATATCCAAACAACCAATTTCTGACAGCGCTGCCTGCATGGCACAGCGGTACAGAGCTCGATCAGCCTGCGCCCTGGGGCCCCTTACGGCCGGGCCCTTTCGTCTATTGAGCACCCGGAACTGTATTCCCGCGGCATCGGCCACCCGACCCATTAATCCATCCAACGCATCGATTTCACGCACCAGGTGCCCCTTCCCGAGGCCGCCAATCGCCGGATTGCAGGACATCTCGCCGATCGTCTCGACCCTGTGGGTCACCAGCAGTGTCTTGGCCCCAAAGCGGGCCGAAGCAGCGGCAGCTTCGCAGCCGGCATGTCCCCCGCCAATGACGATCACGTCATAGATCGCGTCCCCGTGTATTGTCGTCGCCTCGATCATCACACTTCAGCTCAGTTGGGCTCCGTCATCTTTCACGTGAAACAATTCTTCACTTCCTCTCGAATCCGAATCAATTATTTGCCAATGCAGAAGTCGCGAAACACCACGTCCAACAATTCCTCGACATCGACCTTTCCCACCATGCGACCGAGCGCTCGTACCGCCAGCCTGAGATCCTCCGCCCCTAATTCAATACGAACGTTCGTCATTTTAAGAGTCTCAGTGCCGGACAGGAATCTCTTCAGGCAAGAAACACATTCCTCAACAGAAATCCGATGCCTTGTTCGGGTAATTACCGGTGCTTCCCCACGGCCGACCCTTTCCTCGACCCTCTTTTCAAGTGCTCCAAGAAAACTGTCAAGACCCTCTCCGGTCGCAACGGACATCGGCCAAGCCTCGCACCCCTCCAACCGCGTTCCCTCTGCTACAGACTGCTTGTCGATCTTGTTGATGACCACCATCGACTTATCGTCCAGCAAGTCCCTGATCTGCGTTCCCACAGAGAAATGTTGCGCGGCCTCCACCATCACAATTCTCAGGTCCGCTTCCTCGACACGCAACAACGCACGTCGCACGCCCTCCGCCTCAATCTCATCACTGCTTTCACGCAGACCCGCTGTGTCTGCAAGGATTACTGGAAACCCTCCCAGATCAAGACGCACCTCAACCACATCTCGCGTCGTTCCTGCACGCGCCGAAACGATCGCTGCATCACGACGCGCCAGCACATTCAACAGACTGGACTTGCCCACGTTTGGTGGCCCTGCGATGACGACGCATACTCCATCCCGCAAACGCTCGCCTCTTCGCTCGTCGGCAAGATGATTCTCCAACTCCACCACCAATTCAGAAACCCGGGACCGAACACCTGAAATCAAGTCCCCCGGCAACTCCTCATCTGGGAAATCGATCACAGCCTCTATATGTGCAAGGGCATCCCGCAACTGCTGACGCCAGGATTCATAAACATTGCTGAGCCGCCCGCCGAACTGGTCCAGCGCCTGCTGGCGCTGCATTTCGGTATGCGCGTCGATCAGATCGGCGATTCCCTCCGCCTGTATGAGATCCATCTTCCCATTCAAAAAACCCCGCCGGGTGAACTCCCCCGGATCAGCAGGCCGGACCCCATCCAAACCGCACAACACTCCGAGCACACCGTCAACAACGGCCAACCCGCCATGGACATGCAACTCCGCCACATCCTCCCCTGTGTAACTGAATGGACCCGGAAACCAAAATATTAGCCCCTCGTCCAACGCCTCCCCGCTGCGCGGGTCTCGGATACTCGCACGAGTCGCCACCCGAGGCGGCGGGATACAACCGATGACTTCCATTAGGGCTTTACCCGCTCGTGAACCAGACATACGGATCACCGCAACCCCGGCACGCCCCCGCCCGCTCGATAACGCAACGATTGTCATAGCCCGAAACTGGCATCCGGTTTCCAGTCACACAAGCAGACCGATTCCCAACCAACATTTCAGGGGTTACATTTGACACGCAGCGACAGTGCAAAGGACAGACTCACACCGACGATTTAGTCACTATATATAGTGCCCCACCGAATACCTGACCCTATATATCCTACCTAAGCCGGAGATTTCATGACCGCACCTCATGCCCAAGGCACTGACCCAAAATCCGCACTGCGTGAGCGTCTCATCCAGATTGTTTCAGACCGCTCTCTTTTGCGCGGTACGGAAATGAAACTTGCCTCCGGAGCAAGCAGCAGCTTCTACTTCGACATGAAACGCACGGCCTTTCACCCCGAAGGCGCCAGCCTGATCGCCGAACTCATTCTTTATGAACTCTCTGATATTTCCGTGGACTATGTCGGAGGCCTCGAGATGGGCGCGGTTCCTCTTGTCGCATGCGTCATTCAAAAAAGCTTTCCAGAGCACCCCATTGGCGGCTTCTTTGTCCGCAAACAACCCAAAGAACACGGTACCCGCCGTCTGATCGAAGGCCTTCCGCAGGACGAGTCCCTGGCCGGCAAATCCATTGTTCTACTTGAAGATGTCACTACCACCGGAGGCTCCGTCATCAAGGCCATCACAGCCGTCCGGGAAGAAGGCGCCCACGTACCAGCTGTTGTCACCGTTGTTGATCGACTCCAGGGTGCTTCCGAGAATTTGCAACGAGAGAATGTCGCCTTACGCCCGCTTCTCACCGTCGAAGACTTTTCTCTCTAGTCCCTAACCGACTTTAAGCTTCCGGCTTACCACGCTCCAGCTTGCCTGGCCAAAGCTGCAAACGCTCGACCCGTCCACCCTCAACCAGGTGCACTTGCAGAACTTCGTCGATCTCTTCCTTCGTCGTACAGCTGTACCACACGCCCTCGGGATAGATGACCATCGTAGGTCCGAGCTCACAACGATCCAGGCAACCCGCGTTGTTAATCCGCAGGCGCTTGATCCCCAACTCCTTGGCCCGCTCCTTCATATAATTCCTCAGGTCCTGCGCACCCTTCTCCTTGCAACACCCTCGCGGATGCCCTTCTTCACGTTCATTCACGCAACAGAACACATGGCGCTGATAGAAAAGCGGGGGATCGCTGCTTACATCATTCATCGAGCTTCAAACCTCTCCTGCCAATTGATGCCCACCGTCACTAAACTCGGAGCCAGCGCTGGCGCCTGCCCAATTTGGCTGTGTATCTTGTCAGCCAGCCACACGGGCTGACCCTGGGAGCCGGAAAAGTAGGTTAGCCGCTGCCATAGCGCAATCCACCGATTGTAATTCACTACATTCGACCTCAACCCCAACCACCCGGAAACGTCCATGCGCAACATCCTCGACACCGCCGCGAGCCCCTACCTTATCCAACACAAGGACAATCCGGTGCACTGGCAGGTCTGGGGCCCTGACGCCTTCGCAGAGGCAACCAGAAACGACAAACCGATCCTGTTGAGTATCGGTTACGCCGCATGTCACTGGTGCCATGTCATGGCGCACGAAAGCTTCGAAGACGACGCCATCGCAGGTCTCATGAACGATCTCTTCGTCAACATAAAAGTTGACCGCGAAGAACGGCCCGACGTCGACGCCATCTATCAGCAAACACTGCAACTCCTCGGCCAAAACGGTGGCTGGCCTCTGACCATGTTCTTGACCCCTCAGGGCGATCCATTCTGGGGCGGCACTTACTTTCCACCCGATTCTCGATACGGCCGTCCCGGCTTTCCAGACGTACTGCGGCAAATGCATGCCATATATTCCGATCAACGAGACAAGGTCACTGAAAACTCCGATGCGATAAAGGCGGCTCTTGCCAATCTGTCGCAACCACCCGACGTCGACGGACCCATTCAACTTTCCACCGCCGTACTGGATCAAGCCGCCACCCAGTTCCTCCGCGCCCTCGATCCCGTCAATGGCGGGCTCGTCGGAGCCCCAAAGTTTCCCCAACCTTCGATCTTCGATTTTCTATGGCGTGCCCATATTCGAGGCGGCGAGAAGATTTTTGAGCACTCGGTGTCTCTGTCACTCAACCGTATGTGCCAGGGAGGCATATACGATCATCTCGGGGGTGGTTTCGCCCGCTACTCCACGGACGAAACCTGGCTCGTCCCCCACTTCGAGAAAATGCTTTACGACAACGCGCAGCTCATCGCCCTGATGACTAGCGTCTGGCGAAAAACCGGCAGCGCCCTCTACGCCGAGCGCATCCGCGAAACCATCGGGTGGACGCTGCGCGAGATGCTAGCCGAAGGCGATGCTTTCGCGGCATCTCAGGACGCAGACTCCGAAGGCGAGGAAGGGCGTTTTTACGTCTGGACAGAAGCGGAAGTCGACGAGGCCCTCAGCGACGCCACCCTCTTCAAGAAGATCTATGACGTGTCCCCGGGCGGCAACTGGGAAGGCAACGCGATTCTCAACCGCTCCGCCCATCCAGATCCCCTCGACGATGCTTCCGAGGCCGCACTGGTAGCAGATCGCCAAATCCTGTTCGCCATTCGTGACAAACGCATCAAACCGGGCTGGGACGACAAAGTTCTGGCTGACTGGAACGGCCTGATGATTTCCGCGATGGCATCTGCAGGCGCCGCCTTCGCGGAACCCTCGTGGATTGCCTCTGCCCGGCAAGCGTTCAACTTCATCAAGGAAAAAATGAGCACCGGCGACCGCCTCCTTCACTGCTTCCGCGACGGACGGGCCACCGAGGTCGCCTTCTTGGACGATTACGCCAATATGGCCCACGCCGCTCTCGCCTTGTTTGAAATCACGGGTGAGCCCACCTACCTGAATGACGCCCGCACCTGGGTAGAGACGGTCGAGAGTCACTATCTGGACTCAGCGCATGGCGGCTACTTTCTCACCGCTGATGACGCCGAAACCCTAATCACGCGCCCGCGCAACGCAGCAGACAACGCCACACCCTCCGGAAACGGGATCATGGCGCTCGTCCTGGCGAGGCTTTACCACCTTATGGGCGAAGAGATCTATCGACAGCGCGCGGAGAGTCTTTGCCTGGCTTTCGCCGGCGAAATTCATCGGAACTTCATGGGTATCACATCTCTCCTCAGTGGCTTTGAACTTCTAGCGAATGCCGTGCAGGTCGCAGTGATAGGCGTTCGGGACAATCCCAATACACGCATGCTTGTACAGACATATTTTGAATCGCCCGTTCCGACAGGCGTACTCCAAGTTATCCCCCCCGGGACAGCGCTCGCTACGAGCCACCCCGCGTCTGGTAAGACGATGATCGACGACAGGCCGACTGCCTATGTCTGTCATGGCACTTCGTGTTCCCTTCCCATCGTGGACCCGGCGAGCCTGCGTGTGGCCCTGAACGATCCTGTCAGTGCCACCGGCGCCTCACCCGCCTGATGCCCTTCGCCGTCGTAGAAAGCCCGGTCGGGACCCTGGAAGTGGAAGAACGCCACAAAGAGATCGTTCGTGTGAGTTGGGCGCCCGAACTGCCTTCCACGCTCAAACCGTCGACTCCAGTACTCGAACGCGCCTGCGCTGCGCTCGAGCTCTACTTTTCCGGAGCACCCGAACTTTTCGACCTGTCTCTTTCTCCTGCGGGAAGTGAGTTTCAGCGGAGGGTCTGGCGGGAGATGCTAGCCATCCCACGCGGCGAGACGCGCACGTACGGCGAAATGGCCCGCACACTCGGCAGCGCCCCGCGCGCCGTCGGCATGGCATGTGGCGCCAATCCCATCCCCATCATTATTCCCTGCCATCGGATCGTCGCCGCCACTGGGCTCGGCGGTTACTCGGGTGGCGCCGGTCTTGAGACAAAATCCTATCTGCTGCGTCTCGAAGGAGTTCTTCTGAGCTGATCGTGCCGTTCCACGTTTGCGCACGCCCGATGCGTTAAGACAAACTCCCCGCCGAACCGGACATGGCGACGTACACAGCAACAACCGCCACGCCAATTAAACAGGAAGGTATTCATGGTCAAAGCAATCCAAATTCGAAAGACGGGCGGACCGTCCGTCATGAAATGGCAGGACATCGATCTCCCGGCCCCGGGCCCCGGCGAAGTCCAGATCAAGCACACATACGTCGGCCTCAACTACATAGACTGTTACTTTCGCACGGGCCTCTACCCCCTGGCCGGCTTTCCCGCGATCATCGGAATGGAGGGCGCGGGCGTGGTCGAAGCCGTCGGCCCCGGCGTCAAGAATTTCAGAAAGGGCAACCGCATCGCCTACGCGCCAACGTTGGGCGCCTACGCTCAGAAACGCAATATTTCTGCTGCCAGCATCGTGAAAGTCCCCCGCAAGGTGTCGGACAAGGAAGCTGCCGCACTGATGCTGAAAGGCACGACCACCGAATACCTCATCCGCCGCACGTACCGCGTCAAACGTGGTGACACGGTGCTGTTTCACGCCGCCGCCGGCGGTGTTGGTTTGATCGCGTGTCAGTGGCTCAAGCACCTCGGGGCCACCGTGATCGGAACTGTGGGATCGGACGCGAAGGCCCGCCTCGCCAAGCGCAACGGCTGCGATTACCCCATCAACTACAACAAGGAAGACTTCCACGAAGCCGTGATGGATCTGACCAACGGAAAGGGCGTCCCCGTCGTTTACGATTCCGTGGGCAAGACGACCTTCAGCAAATCGCTCGACTGCCTGCGTCCGCGTGGTGTTATGGCTCTGTTCGGGCAGTCCTCCGGCCCGGTTCCGAAATTCGATCCAGGTCTGCTGGCTGCCAAGGGCTCGCTCTTTCTCACGCGGCCCTCCCTCATGGGCTACAACGGTACGCGGCGGGAACTCGAGGCCAGCGCCAACGCCCTGTTCGACGTCGTGGCGTCGGGTGCGGTCAAGGTCAAGGTCAACCAGACCTATCCACTCAAGGATGCTGTCCGCGCGCACAAGGACCTGGAAGGTCGAAAGACGACGGGGTCCACCGTCTTCCGCGTGTAGGAGCCATTCACCACGATATCGGTCGTGCCTCTTAAAAGTTAGGTCGATGGCCAACGCCTTGGTTGTTCATGAACCAGGTCCACCCGAGGTCATGCGTTGGGAGGGGCTTGAAGTGGGACCTCCCGGCATGGGCGAGGCCCGTGTGCGGCATACGGCGGTTGGCCTCAACTTCCTGGATTGCTATTTCCGGAGCGGCATCTATGCGCCGCCGCGATTGCCGCTGATTGTCGGGAAGGAAGCCGCTGGCATTGTCGAGGCCGTGGCCGATGACGTGATCGACGTCTCGGTTGGAGATCGCGTGGTCTACGCGACGGGCGATATTGGCGCGTATGTAGAAGAGCGGAACCATCCTGTCGAGCACCTCATCCCGCTTCCAGACGACATCGATGACTTGACGGCAGCAGCAGCCACACTAAAAGGGCTGACGGCGGAATTCATGGTCTTTCGTTCTCGTGATATTTCGCCGGGCGAATTCGTTCTGGTGCACGCGGCGGCCGGAGGCGTCGGACTCATCCTGTGCCAGTGGCTCAAGAACCTCGGAGCCACGGTAATTGGCACGGCCGGGACCGAGGAGAAGGCGGATTTAGCGCGTGCCGCCGGATGCGACCATACTGTTGTCTATAAGCGCGAAAACGTCGTGGAACGTGTGAGGAAAATCACCGAGAGCGAAGGCGTATCCGTCGTCTTTGACTCAGTGGGTAAAGACACCTTCTTCAGTTCTCTCGACTGCCTTCGCCCGTTGGGCCTGATGTTGTGCTACGGCCAATCGTCCGGTCCGGTACCACCATTCGACATGCGGGAACTATTGACACGCCAGGGCTTGTTTTTGACCCGAGCATCAATGGACGTACATGCCAATTCGAGGGCTCGACGGGTGGAAATGGCAGAACACTTGTTCGATGCCATACGCTCAGGAGCAGTGAAGATCGAGATCAACCAGACCTACGCCCTTGCTGACGCAGTTCAGGCGCACAGAGACCTTGAAGGACGCAAGACGACGGGGTCCTCCGTCCTTCTCGTCTGACACGCCGCCTGGGGCGCACTAGGTATTCATAGAGTCGAAGAAATCAGAATTGCTCTTGGTGGACTTGAGCTTCTCGAGCAGGAACTCCATCGCGTCCGTTACACCCATCGGCATCAGGATGCGTCGCAACACCCACATCTTGGCAAGCGTTGCCTTGTCGACGAGCAGCTCTTCCTTGCGTGTGCCCGACTTTGTGATGTCCATCGCCGGCCAGGTCCGCTTGTCAGAAAGCTTGCGATCGAGAAGGATCTCGGAGTTGCCCGTCCCCTTGAACTCTTCAAAGATGACCTCATCCATCCGGCTGCCCGTATCGACGAGCGCGGTGGCAATAATGGTCAAAGAACCGCCCTGCTCGATATTCCGCGCTGCACCGAAGAACCGCTTGGGGCGCTGCAGTGCGTTGGCGTCCACGCCACCCGTCAGGACCTTGCCGGAAGACGGAACGACCGTGTTGTAAGCCCGTGCCAAACGCGTAATAGAGTCCAGGAGAATGACAACATCGCGTTTGTGTTCGACCAGACGCTTGGCCTTCGAGATCACCATTTCAGTGACCTGAACATGGCGCGACGCCGGTTCATCAAAGGTCGAACTGATGACTTCGCCGTTGACTGAGCGCTGCATATCGGTGACCTCCTCGGGCCGTTCGTCGATGAGCAGCACGATGAGGTAGACCTCTGGATGATTGGCAGTGATCGAGTGCGCAATGTTCTGCAGCATCATCGTCTTGCCGGTCCGGGGTGGCGCCACAATGAGAGCCCGCTGACCCTTACCGAGCGGCGTGATCAAATCTATGACTCGTGAACTCAGATCCTGACCCGTCGGATCGTCGATTTCGAGATTGAGCTTTTCCTCGGGGTAAAGCGGCGTCAGGTTGTCGAAATTGACCTTGTGGCGACTCTTCTCCGGACTCTCGAAATTGACCTCGTTGACCTTCAGCAACGCGAAGTAGCGCTCGCCGTCTTTCGGCGCACGGATCGGTCCCGTGACGGTATCACCGGTGCGCAACGCGAAGCGCCGAATTTGACTGGGTGACACGTAGATATCATCAGGTCCGGGCAAATAGTTGGCTTCGGGAGACCTCAGGAATCCAAAACCATCCTGAAGAATTTCAAGGACGCCTCCGCCGGATATTTCCTCGTTCTTGTCTGCCAGTTGCTTGAGGATCGCGAACATCATGTCCTGCGTTCGCATGGCACTCGCGTTTTCGACCTCGAGCTTCTCGGCAAACGCGAGAAGGTCTGTCGGCGATTTCTTTTTCAGCTCCTGAAGATGCATTTCCGGCCTACTTGGACTCTAAATTCGATGATTGAGGTTTCAGGTTCGATAACAGGGCAGGCGCCAGCTTGCGCGCTTGGAAGAGGCGGGATTCGGTACTGTCGAGAGAAGTTCGAGGCGGGAGCGGACTTCCCGGACATCCCGCTGAGGATCAGCCTCAATAGGTTTACTCAAGAAGATATGGAAGTCAAACTATGATTTTACAGGGGCTTAGTCTTCAGATTTATGACGGTTTGACAACGACGACTAGGACGATGGCGATCAAGAGCGCCGTCGGAACCTCGTTCATGGCGCGATAAAAATTCCGTGAGTGCCGATTCTCATCGTTGGCGAAATGTCTTCGCCAGCGAGACAGGGCGCCATGAACCGCCGTCATCGCTATGACCAGCGCCGCTTTCAGCCACGGCCAGGAGACACCCCAGTCAACGATTCCAGGGGTCAGAATGAGGAGAATTCCGAAAAGAAATGTGGCGCCCATGGCCGGATTGATGATGGCGCGCAGCAGCCTCCGTTCCATGACCTTAAAGGTCTCGGCCTGGGGTGAACCCGGCTCTACATCGCAGTGATAAACATAGAGTCGCGGCAGATAGAGCATGCCTGCCATCCAGGCAATCACGGAAATGATGTGGAATGCCTTTATCCACAAGTATCCGTCGGCCAGCCAAGTCATGGGTCCTTGTCTCCCGCCTATTCGATCAAGGCACAGCAGATCATGGAATCAAGACATTGCCGCTGTCCCTGAGATGATCGTAGTCCCGTGCCTGCTTTTCTGGATGCCACCACGAGTTCAGCCAGCCCGTTGATGAACGCGGGATGCGTTCGCACCGTCGCAGCCCGCTCGTAAACAGGTACGCCTGCCTCCTTCGCGACATGCCGGTATTCGATATCTAACTCCACCAGGGTCTCGGAGTGCTCCGAAACGAAGGCGATCGGAACAATGACCAGCGAATGACCTTCCGAGCCTGCCCGTTCGATTTCAGCCTTCGTCTCGGGACCGATCCACTGCAGAGGACCCACGCGACTCTGATAGCACACGATCCACGAACCTTCGGCCAGTCCTGCCTCGGCTGCCACCGCACGCGTCGTGGTCTCAACCTGCCACTGGTACGGGTCCCCGGAATCAACAATTTTCTGGGGCAGCCCATGCGCCGAAAACAGAATTCTCGGTTCCTGGCCTCCTGATGCCGAGCGGCATCGATCGACGGCATCAGCGACAATATCGGCCTGTGCTGCAACAAAACCGCGGTTGGTTGGATAGCAGCAAACCGCTGTTGTATCGGCACTGATCCCAGCTTCCGCTGCCGCAGCATTCCACGCCGTCAGCGAAGAGCCGGTTGTCGTCGTTGAATACTGGGGATAAAGCGGCACCAGGCACACTTTGTCTGGTGCATACGCCGCCACCTTCCTCGCGGTCGCCTCGCTCATGGGATGCCAATACCGCATGGCGATAAACACACGATAATCGCCGCGCTCCCTGAGAACACCCTCCAGCGCCTCAGCTTGGGCCGTGGTCTCCGAAAGTATGGGCGATGCACCACCCAGCTGCGCATAGATTTCCGCCGCTTCTCCCGCACGCCGCTTCGCGATCAACCAGGCAAGAAAACGCCGCACCAAAGACGGTACTCTCAGGATAGCCGGATCGTTGAAAAGATTGTTCAAGAACGGACGAACCGCTTCCGGCGAATCAGGTCCGCCCAGATTAAATAGAACGACCGCCGTCTTCACGATGCACGTACCTCTTCGACCAGAGCCGCAACATGATCGGGAGGCGTCGTCCGAATGATTCCATGTCCCAGGTTGAAAACAAATCCCCTCTCGCCAAGCGTCGCGACGATATCCTTGGCTGCAGAGATCATGGGCTTCCCACCAGCCAAGAGCATCGCTGGATCGAGATTCCCCTGAACCACACATATTGGCTGCAAATCGCTTGCAGCCCATGCGAGAGGCACAGAACTATCGATACTGAGCGCATTCACGCCCGTCTCCCGTCCGTACATTTTGTAGGCAACGCCCACACCACGCGGAAATCCAATGATGGGCACACGCGGATGTTTCTCACGCACGCGTGAGACGATTTCCTTAACAGGCAGGACGCACCAGCGAATAAATGCCTGCTCGGGTAGCGCACCAGCCCAGGTATCGAAGATCTGAAGCGCCTCAGCCCCGGCGGCGATCTGCGAGATCAGATGCGCCGATGTGGCTTCTACCAGAACATCGATCAAGCGCTGGAACTCGTCCGGAGCCGAGAAGGCCCATCCTTTGACCAACGAGAAATCCCGGCTGCCACCGCCTTCCACCATGTAAGTCGCCACCGTCCACGGTGCTCCCGCAAATCCGATGAGCGCAACATCAGGGGAAAGTTCCTTTCTGACGCATTCGAGAGCCTGATAGACCGGCCCTAACCGGTCCTCAAGACCACCCCGGTCCAAGCGTTCAATCTGCTCCGATGTACGGACCGGCTCGAGTAGCGGACCTTCTCCCTCCGCAAACCTCACGTTCTGACCGAGAGCGTCGGGTATAACCAGAATGTCGGAGAAGATGATGGCTGCATCCAGTCCGAATCTCCGAACGGGCTGCAGCGTCACTTCTGCTGCCAGCTCCGGTGTGTAGCAGAGAGAAAGGAAATCACCAGCCGATTTTCGGATTTCCATGTACTCCGGCAGATAGCGGCCAGCCTGGCGCATGAGCCAGATAGGGGGCGGAGATGTTCTTTTACCGTTTAAGGCCTGGGTGAGCTTCTTCGTCACTGTGGATTCCGTTGCGATTGACGAGGTCGATAAACTCATATCTATCCCACGAGCAACATATAACTACTCTTATAGATAAAAGGATGTAGTTGTAGTTGTGCGGTGATGAGTGGGGATTCTTTTTGCTCCACAGGTTGTTCACGATTGGTGGCAGTGGGAACTTTTCGCTTCTCCGCCTGTGAATGCCTGTGTGATCAGTGTTTGAGAACGACCGAAATGGGGGAGTGAGTCCCGTCGTGAATCACGGTGATAACATGTGCAACAATCTGTACCCAGTGGATTGTTCACGCAATTGACGATACTGGCGGTACACCATTCACATTCTAACGACTCTCGGACGAACCGTTTATGAATATGGATAAGTTGCGGGTTCCACCGAGTATGGTTTGTTGTCCATATATTCGGCAGGGGTTATCCCCCGAGTTCAGGGCGGAGCGATCAACACCGTGACATGGTTTCATCTTCATCTCGTCTCCGACGCGACCGGCGAAACACTGATTGGTCTGGCGCAGGCCGTGATCGCTCAATTCGAGGGTGCAGACCCGGAACAGCACCTGTGGGCGCTAGTCAGAAACACTGACCAGGTCGACAAGGTTCTCACAGAAATCGAAGAGAATCCGGGTATCGTTCTCTTCACACTTGTGGATGTCGAGGTCCGAGAGTCGTTGAACAGAGGATGTCGACGACTGCAGGTCCCCTGTATTCCGGTTCTCGATCCGCTGTTTGCAGCGTTCAGCCAATTTCTCGGTCAGAAACCGCAGCACTTGCCCGGTATTCAACACGCATTAGACTCCACATACTTCGATCGCATCGAGGCGATGGGATTCTGTCTGTCACACGACGACGGCCAGTCGCTCGAAACATTGCGGGATGCCGACATTGTTCTGGTGGGCGTGTCACGGGTCTCCAAAACACCGACATCTGTGTATCTGGCAAATCGTGGTCTGAAGGTGGCAAACATTCCGCTGGTCCCGGGTTTACCGGAACCCGACGAACTCGCGGCCCTCGATGGACCGGCGGTGATCGGACTGACGACAAATCCCGATCGGCTCGTGCAACTACGATTGAATCGAATGTCGTCGCTCAATCAGGACGAAGAAACAGACTACGTCGATTTGGAATCCATCCGCGAAGAGGTAAACCAGGCTCGTAAGATTTTTGACCGGCACGACTGGCCGGTCATTGACGTGACGCGCCGATCTATCGAGGAAACTGCGGCTGCCATCATCAATATCTACAACGAACGGCTAATGCCGTGACCGCTGGAGAAAGGCTCGTCCTGGCGAGCGCGAGTAGGGTCAGATCCTGGGTGCTGGAAAACGCGGGTTTGGTATTTGATGTCGACCCGGCAGACGTCGATGAGAACGCCATCAAGCAAGACATGAGCTCACAAGGAGTCGCGGCAGAGGCTATCGCCATGACCCTGGCCGAGAAGAAGGCCCAGGTGGTCTCGATGCGCCGTCCGCAAGCCTGGGTCATCGGTGCGGATCAGGTTCTGGTTCTCGAGAACCGGATCTTCGATAAGCCTGCCGACATGAAAGAGGCCGCGTCGCATCTGCGCCAGTTTCGCGGACGTTCGCATGATCTTATTAGCGCCGTCTGTGTAACCCGCGAACAACACTTGGTCTGGCGTCACACGGAAACCGTAACGCTTCACGTCAGGGAGTATTCGGACACGTTTCTCGAAAAGTATCTCTCGAAATCGGGGAATAGTCTTTTGGACTCCGTCGGGGCGTATAGATTGGAAGGGCTGGGTGCGCAGCTTTTTTCAAGGGTCGATGGGGACTATTTCTCGGTTCTGGGGCTGCCGTTGCTGCCGTTACTGGGCTTCTTGCGGGGACAGGGGGTGATTGCGTTATGAGAAACTCGGCTGCGGGTCGGATCGCGGGCATCTTCGGCTGGCCGGTGAAACACTCGAGGTCGCCGCTGTTGCACAGCTATTGGCTGGATCATTACGGGATCGATGGTGCCTATGTTCCGTTGGGGGTGGAACCAGAGCACTTTCCCCAGGCGCTGCGAATCTTGCCTAGACTGGGGTTTGTTGGTGCGAATGTGACCGTTCCGCACAAGGAAGTAGCACTCGAAGTGGTGGACGAGGCCGAACCGTTGGCCCGTCGAATCGGGGCAGTGAATACGATCGTCGTTCGTGAGGACGGCAGCTTGTACGGTTCCAACACGGACGCCTTCGGGTTCACGGAGAATTTGCGTCAGTCTGTCCCGAATTGGTTGGCTGAGCACGGGCCGGCCGTCATCATTGGTGCAGGCGGCGCGGCACGGGCCGTGGCGGTCGCGCTAATCGATGCCGGTGCGCCGGAAATCAGAATCGTAAATCGAACCACTGCGCGAGCTGACGCCCTGGCGATCGAATTAGGGCCGGTCGCAAGAGTCTGGCCCTGGATCGACCGTAACCACGCGCTCGCTGATGCTGCACTTCTGGTGAACACGACAAAACTGGGCATGCAGGGAGAAGCGTCTCTTGATCTTTCGCTGGAGTCATTGCCCGTCGAGGCGGTGGTCACGGACGCGGTCTACGTCCCATTGAAGACTCAACTTCTTGCTTCGGCCGAGTCACGGGGAAATCAGGTCGTCGACGGTTTAGGTATGCTGCTCCACCAGGCGCGGCCAGGTTTTGCGTCCTGGTTCGGTGTGGAGCCGGCTGTTACCGATGCGCTTCGCGCTTGCATCGAAGATGATCTGAAAGGCGTGCCACGCGCGTGATCATCCTCGGCCTCACTGGTTCGATCGGCATGGGGAAGACGACCGCCGCCAACGCCTTCAGAACCCTCGGCGTGCCTGTGTTTGATGCGGACGAAGAAGTGCATCGGTTGTTGGCCAGGCAGGGTGCTGCCGTTCCCGAGGTGGAGGCTGCTTTCCCCGGGGTCGTGAAGGACGGTGCGGTCGACAGGGAAAGCCTCGGTCGCCGGGTGTTTGGTGATGCGGATGCGCTGCACATACTTGAACGCATCTTGCATCCCAAAGTCAGGGCCTCGCGCGCCCGATTTCTCCGCAGTGCTCGCTCACGCGGGGAGCGTCTCGCTGTGCTGGATATTCCGCTTCTCTTTGAAACCGGGGGTGACGCCGAATGCGACGTCACCTGTGTGGTCAGCGCTCCGGCCTTCGTCCAATCCGATCGTGTGCTGGGGCGAGCGGGCATGACGCCTGCAAAGTTCGCCGGCGTGCTGTCGCGTCAGATGCCTGATGCCGAGAAACGCCGGCGAGCCGATTTCGTGATTCCGACCGGCAACGGCAAGCGCTATTCCTTGCAGCATATCAAAGGCATCGTCACAATGTTTCGTCACCGCGCGGAAGGCGGGCGCACGACCTTGCGGGATCGACACCGGCAGAAGAACTCCAGAATTCGTCACAAAAAGAACCATGCGTGAAATCGTCGTCGATACGGAAACAACGGGCCTGAGCCCGTCTGCAGGTCACCGCGTGATCGAGATCGGGTGTCTCGAGCTGGTCAATCACATGCCGACGGGTGCCGTGTTCCACGAATATCTCAATCCCGAGAGGGATGTCCCCGCCGAGGCCGTGCAGATACATGGTCTGACAGACGAATTCCTATCGTCGAAACCTCTCTTTGCGTCGGTGGCGGACAGATTTCTGGAGTTCGTGGCAGGAGCGAAACTGATCATTCACAACGCCGAATTCGATCTCGGTTTTCTGAATGCGGAACTGAAGCGCCTGGAGCGCGGCTCACTCACGAATGTCGTTACCGATACGCTGACCCTCGCCCGCAAGAAATATCCGGGCGGGCAAGCCAGTCTGGATGCCTTGTGTCGGCGCTTCAACATCGACAATTCTGCACGCATCAAGCACAGCGCATTGTTGGACGCAGAACTACTCGCCGAAGTGTATCTGGAACTGATCGGCGGGCGGCAGCCGGGTCTCATGCTGGAGACGAACACGAGGGTTATGGTGTCTGCCCAGGTAGCGCGGGAGGAACGCCCGGCGCGGCCGCACGCCCCCTCGCCGGAAGAACTTGCTGCGCATGAGGCATTTCTGGATTCGCTGGAGAATCCTCTCTGGCGCCGCTGAAATTTTGAACTCGATCGGTTCGGAACGGGGCGTGCTCTAGTCCGGCACGGTGGCAGGGACGTTTGGATCCGCCTGCGTGCCCTCCTGCTCGGCACGGCGCTGCCGATAGAGCGCGGCGAAATTGATCGGATCCAGCAACAGAGGCGCGAATCCACCGTCCCGCGTGGTCTCCGCAATCACCCGTCGGGCGAAGGGGAACATGATTCGGGGGCATTCGATCATGCACACGGATTCCAGGCGTTCGGGTGGGAAGTTCTGAATCAGAAACACACCAGAGTATTGCAGCTCCACGACGAACAAGGTCGTGTCGCCACGGGTGGCATTGGCCGTGATGCGTAATCCGACTTCGTGGTTCGCGTTACCGAGCGCCCGGGCGTCGACATCGACATCGACATTGATCGCCGGCTGATTTTGCTCAGACCGAAGACTGCCGGGTGCGTTGGGGTTCTCGAAAGAGAGATCCTTGATGTATCGCGCCCGTACGCTCAGTCGCGGCGCTGCCCTTGGTTCGCTTTCAGCCGCATCTGACATGCTGCCATCCCCCTGAACCCAACGCTGTCACATAACTCACTTGCGCCCCCATCGGGAAGAGACACCGTTATCGTGCTTGATGTCATTATCATCCATTTGCGGTTCGCTACGCTGATCTTCTTCTTGACGGGAAATAGTGAAATTTCCTTCGATCGTTGTAGAGCCGCCGCCGTCGTCTCGCGTGTGCCCCCGCGGGGCGCCACCATTCATCCACACCCTATTGCTGTCAAGAAATTGCGCGCGCACGACTGTTCGTATCCAGGAGCGAAACAATGGGATCAAAAACAATCCGCCTACCATGTCCGTTATGAAGCCGGGAGTGAGCAACAGTGCGCCTGCCAGAAGCAGGCAGATTCCATCGAAGATTTCACGAACCGGCAAACGGCCGGACGCAAAATTGGCCTGTGCTTGTTTGAGAATTGCCAGTCCCTGATGTCGGATCAGTATTGAACCCAGCGCGGCCGTCGCAACAATCGCGGCCAGCGTCGGCCACAGGCCGACCACGCCGCCGACCTGGATAAATACCGCGATCTCCAATATTGGAATCCCGATGAACAGACACAGTAGAATGAGGGGCATGGCGTGAACTCGGTTTCTTTCGATCCCCAATGTGATCGGTCCCACGCGTGCACACTCTGGACCGCGTAAGGACAAGCCGCTAGTGTACCAGCAATCGACAGGCCTGGAATTTTGATGCCAAGTTGGCGATCCAGCATGTCGGACCGGGCCACGGATGTGACGTGGCTTCACCCACGGGATCTCGGATAATGGGCGAGGGCTTCCCCTTTCTTGACATCGTTTTGTTCGCCATGGTGGCTGCATTCATCATTTTGCGGCTCCGCGGTGTACTGGGCCGGCGTCCGGGAAACGGCCGGCCTAACTACGACGCGCTTTCCCGTCGCCAGCAAGGCGACGAGAATGTCATTACGTTGCCGGACCGTGCTCAAGACTCACCCGAAGAGTCCGACCAAGAATATGAGGCGGAAGAGGAAGCGGTCGTTGGGGCGGGACTGAGAGACATCCGTGCCGCAGATAATCAGTTTTCGCCGGATGAGTTCCTGCAGGGGGCCCGTGCTGCTTATGAGATGATCGTAACGGCTTACGCGGTCGCGGACGATGCGGTGCTCCAGCAGTTGCTGTCGGACGAGGTTTACGAGAATTTTGCGGGCGCCATCCAGGAGCGGATTTCTATGGGCCATACGCTGGAAACGACTCTGTTGGCGATTCGGTCCGCCGATATCGTCGAGGCGCGGCTCGCTGGAGACACGGCTGAGGTTACAGTCAAGTTTGTCTCCGACGTGATCAATGTGACTCGTGAAGAGGACGGAACCGTTGTCTCAGGCGATCCTGACATGGCCCAAGACGTAACCGACTTCTGGACATTCGCCCGGAATGCTCGCAGTTCTGATCCTAACTGGCAGCTGGTTGAGACCCGAAGCCCCCAGTAATATCGCAACGCCCCCGGAAAGATGATTCAAGGACGCCCCGCGGCCGTCAGTGTTTGGCTGGCAGCGCTGGGTATCGCACTCGCCATCTGGTGGGTGACCAAGCCTCCGCCTCCAGACCGGACGGAATTGCTTATGGAGGCCGTGGAGCATCGTCAGCTTGCTGATTGGACAGACGACGATCATCACCTCGCCCTGCAGGCGTTTTTGCGTTCGTGCGCGCGTCTGGAGGCACTGCCGCTGGAAAGTCAGGTCGGACCCGACCGATTTGATGCCACCGCCTCAGATTGGCGGCGGCCTTGCGAACGCGGCCAAGGCCTGACGCAGGCAAACCCGGCGGCCGCCCGACAATTTTTTGAAGATGAGTTCGTTCCCACCGCAATTAGCGATGGCGGGAAGGCAGAGGGCCTGTTCACCGGTTATTACGAACCGCACTACGAGGGCAGTCGAGAACGCATTGGCCGCTACAACGTGCCTGTTTACGGCCGACCCGAAGATCTGGTCACGGCGGACCTCGGCGCGTTTCAGGCGAAGTGGGAGGGGGTTCACCTTGTGGGAAGATTGGAAGAAGGAAAACTCCTGCCATTCGATACGCGCGAGGCGATCGAAAGCGACGGACTGGAAGATCGGGCCGAAGTCATCCTCTGGCTGCGCAGCGCTGTCGACGCGTTTTTCCTTCAGATTCAGGGATCCGGGCGCATTCGGTTGAGTGACGGAAGCGAGACCCGGGTTGGATATGTCGCCAGCAATGGCCATCCCTATACGGCCATCGGTAAAGAACTCGTCGCGAGAGGAGCACTGGCCGAAGATGGAGTCTCGATGCAGTCGATTCGTCGCTGGCTTGAAGCGAATTCCGCCAAAGCCCGCGATCTCATGTCGGTCAACGCACGCTACATCTTCTTTAGTGAACTGATTGGAGACGGCCCGTTCGGCGCTGCGCAGGTCGTCTTAAGCCCAGGACGGTCCCTGGCGATCGATACGACGCTGATACCGTTGCATTTGCCTGTATGGTTGGAAACGACGTGGCCGCCGGGAAGCGATCGGCCGGAAGGTGCAACGCTCCGCCGGCTCATGATCACCCAGGATACCGGCAGCGCAATCCGCGGGCCGGTGCGCGGAGATGTATTCTGGGGCGGTGGCCGGGAGGCCGAAGAGCTGGCAGGCCGGATGAGTGAGGCAGGACAATATTTCCTGCTGTTGCCCAAGGCGCTACACGAAAGACTGGCTGCCGCCCGGGAGAAAACCCAGTGAAGCATCCGGCTTATGAATCCCATCGCTTGCGCGGTTTTGGAGGGTGGGATTTATTGGCCATAGATTGCAGAGAAACCATGAGGTTCATCGGGTGAGTGCGACGAAAGACGCATCTGCATCGTCGGGTCCCGACCTGAAGGATGACGCCGATTTCGGGAGTCCACGGGTGGGGCTGTTCGTGACCTGTCTCGTGGATTTGTTTCGGCCCACGATTGGGTTTGCTGCGGTGAAGCTGCTGGAAAATGCCGGCTGCACCGTTGAGGTGCCCATCTCTCAAACCTGTTGTGGACAGCCTGCCTTCAATTCGGGGGCTCGGTCCGAAGCGCAGGCGGTCGCCCGCCGGGTCGTCGCGGCGTTCGACACCTTCGACTATGTGGTGGCCCCCTCGGGAAGTTGCGCTGGAATGTTGAGGCGTCACTATCCCGACCTGTTGACCGGAGACGACCACTGGGGTCCCAGAGCGAAGGATCTGGCCCGTCGAAGCCATGAGCTCCTGTCGTTCCTGGTGGATATCTGTGGCGTGACGTCGACGGCCGCGACATATCAGGGGACGGTGGCGTATCAGGATTCGTGCTCGAGCCTCCGAGACATGGGTGTTCGGGATCAGCCGCGCGACCTGCTCCAGACAATCGAGGGACTAACCCTGCAAGAAGCGCCCGAGGCCGAAGCCTGCTGCGGATTTGGCGGGACCTTCTCAGTCAAATACGGACCGATATCGGCGGATATCGTGGGCCGCAAAGCCGATGCACTCTCTTCCGTGAATCCCGACCTGATTTTGGGGGGCGATCTCGGCTGCCTCATGAATATCTCCGGAAAGCTGCGGCGCGAAGGCATGGATATTCCCGTTCGGCATGCCGCCGAGGTGCTTGCGGACATGGTTCAAGATGCGCCCATTTGCGCACCCGATCAGGACGGGACCTGATGGAGTCGAGCGAGACCTTTCCGGAGAATGCTGTCAAGGCGATCACCGACGATCAGCTGAGAATGGCGCTGAACAAAGTCCGGGACGGATTTGGCGGCGCCCGCCGCCAGGCTGCGGTCGACCGGTTGCCGGAATTCGACGCTCTGCGAGATGCGGCACGCGATATCAAGAACCACGCAATATCGCATCTCGATCTTTACCTCGAACGATTTGAGCAACGTGTGATCGAGAGTGGTGGCGTCGTCCACTGGTGTGAAACACCGGATGAGGCGCGCGACCTGATCTTACGACTTTGCCAAGAGGTCGATGCCCGGACGGTGACTAAGGGAAAGACCATGATCGCAGAAGAGATCGGGCTCAATCCTTTCCTAGAAGCGCACGGAATTACGCCGATAGAGACGGACCTCGGCGAATACATCATTCAGCTGGCTGACGAGCCGCCGAGTCACATCATCGCTCCGGCGATCCACAAGACCAAAGATCAGGTCGCGGATCTGTTTCACGAGCATCATCAGGCCTACGGCAAGACGGAGCGCCTCGATGATCCGGGCGAACTCGTCGATGAGGCACGCCAGGTTCTGCGAAGAAAATACATCGAGGCCGATGTTGGTATTACCGGGGCGAACTTCCTCATCGCCGAAACCGGGAGCACGGTGATTGTCACCAACGAGGGTAATGGCGACCTGACCCAGACATTGCCTCAGCGACACATTGTACTGGCGACTCCGGAAAAGATCGTTCCTACGCTCGAAGACGCGACGACCCTGTTGCGGGTTCTGGCGCGGTCGGCCACGGGACAGGAATTCTCGGTCTACACGACCTTTTCCACGGGCCCGAAACGTCAGCAAGATCTGGACGGCCCCGAGAGCTTTCACGTTGTCATTCTCGATAACGGGCGGAGTCAACTCGTTGGCGGGCCGTTTCAGGACATGCTCCGGTGCATCAAGTGTGGCACGTGCCTGTTTCACTGCCCTGTGTACGCTTCGGTCGGCGGTCACGCCTACGGATCGGTGTATCAGGGTCCCATGGGTGCCGTGTTGACTCCCAATCTCATCGGGTTGCCCACGACCCGGCATCTACCCAACGCGTCCAGCCTGTGCGGACGTTGCGAATCTGTGTGTCCCGTCCGAATTCCCATTCCCCGGATGCTGCGGCGGCTACGTGAGGAGGCTCACGCTGAAAGCGTGACTCCGCTGCACGAGCGTCTCGCTCTCAGAGCGTGGGCCTGGATGGCCCAGCGACCAGCGGTTTACCGACTCTGGGCCCGTTTCATGGCCGGAGCGCTTCGAACATTTTCGGGAAGGACGGGCCGGCTGCGCCGACTCCCCTTTGCCCGCGGATGGACAAAGGAGCGGGATTTCCCGGCCCCCCAGGGAGATACCTTCCTGGATCTTTGGCGACAGTCCGGGGGTGCGGCTCGTGATAAGGCATAGCATGGCATGAGCGCGCGCGATGCCATACTCGGACGCATCCGGGATAATCTGCAGCGCGGTGAATTGGGCACCGATGCCGTCGAGGAGCGATTGACCAGGCACGAAGAGGGCATTCGCCCCGAGCGCGCCCAGCTCCCCCATGCAGCACAGGTTGATCTTTTCGCCGCCATGGCGGAAGAGGTCGACGCAAGCGTAGCGCGGGTTTCCACGATCGGAGATGTTCCGGGCGCCGTCGCAGATTTCCTGACCGCACATAACCTTCCGGCGCGACTGGTAGCGGCACCAGATGAACGACTCGAGACGATTCCATGGGCGCGGAAACCGACCCTCGAAGTGCGTAGAGGGAGTGCCGAGGAATCGGACGCGGTATCGGTCACACCGGCGCTGGCCGGCATTGCCGAAACCGGAACCATCATGGCGGCGTCAGGATCGGCCACGCCGACGACCCTCAACTTCCTACCCGAAAATCATGTCGTGGTTCTTCGCGAAAGCGAAGTCGTCGGGACTTATGAAGAGGGCTGGCGTCGACTGCGGGAGCAGAGCGAAGGGTCGGGCGGCGAAACCTCGATGCCGCGGACCGTGAACTTTATCACCGGTCCGTCGCGGACCGCGGACATTGCCATGACGCTTTACCTGGGAGCACACGGTCCTCGCCGCCTTCACATTATTCTGGTATCGGATGATGGCGAATAGCCGGGGCTCTTCGAAGAAACCTGATCCACCAAAACCGGAAGACGATACCGATATTTGGCAGCGCGCCATGCGCGATACCGAGCCTCTTGCGCCGCGCCGCCGCCGCGCGACAGAGTTGGATGTGGAGGATTTCGATGCTCCCCTACAGGCGCAACCGACATCGAACCCGGCGGTCCGCCGCCAGGCCGTGCCGGCGAAGCGCAATTCGGCTCTGCCTCCCGCCGTGCCAGGGCGGCTGGACAAGCACGTCGTTCGGCGGTTGAAGCGCGGCGCTCAGAACATCGAGGCGCGCCTTGATCTGCACGGAATGACGCAGAAGGAAGCCCATGCTGATCTGCGCCATTTCATACGCGACACGGCCGCCCGCGGTTGTCGGTGCGTTCTTGTGATTACGGGAAAAGGTAGCCGTTCGGATAGCGAGGCGGATTTCCGGGACTCACCGCGAGGCGTTCTCCGCCGGATGGTGCCCCAATGGCTCTCGGCTCCGGATCTATCGATGCACGTCTCTGGGTTCGAGCCGGCCCTGCCTCAACACGGTGGTGCCGGTGCACTGTATGTTCAGCTGCGCCGAGTTCAACCGGGCGGCAAAGACTAGGGATTCGTAATGCCCAGTTTGCGTGATCGGGCTGGTCAACGACTGGAGGCTCTGTTGGGTCCAATCGTGCTGGTGCTGACAAGATTTGAAATCTCTCCGAACCAGGTCACGATAGCGGGTCTGTTTGTCAATCTTGCCGCTGCGTGGCTCGTCATCCGGGGTGACTTTTTTCTCGCGGGTGCGGTTTATCTTCTGGGCGGTGGGTTCGACCTCCTTGATGGGATGCTGGCGCGCGCTTCAAACAGAGTCACCGCGGCCGGGGCCTATCTCGATTCCACGCTGGATCGCGTTTCGGAGGGCGTGGTCTTTGCGGCGATCGCCTACGCCTTTGCCAGCTAGGGCCAGGCTGGAGACGCCGGCATGGTGTTGCTGGCGCTTCTGGGCTCCCTTCTGGTGAGCTACACACGCGCCCGAGCTGAAGCAATGGGTATTGCGTGCAAAGTGGGAATAGCGACCCGTCCCGAGCGGATCGTGTTGCT
>DEBC01000008.1:91299-128393 GCA_002348365.1 Alphaproteobacteria bacterium UBA2966
TATCACCGTGGCACAGCGCATACACGCGACATTGCGCGGTTTGGCCAAACGGGACTGAACGACAGTTCAGAGGATGAATTTGGATAGGTCGGCGTCTTTCGCCAGATCCTCGACCTGCTCACGAACATATGTCGAGTCAATGGTGATCGATTCCCCGGGACGGTCTGACGCGGTGAAGCTGATCTCTTCGAGCAGCCGCTCCAAAATTGTGTGAAGGCGTCGGGCGCCGATGTTCTCGACACCTGAGTTCACCTCCTCGGCCAACGTCGCGATTTCCTCGATGGCATCGTCGCTGAAAGCAAGGGTGACCTCTTCGGTCCCCATCAAGGCCGTATATTGCTTGATCAAGCTGGTCTCGGGCTCGACGAGAATGCGTTTGAAGTCTTCGTGGGTCAGCGCCTGGAGTTCGACACGAATGGGCAGTCGGCCTTGAAGTTCGGGAAGAAGGTCCGCCGGCTTCGCGAGATGGAACGCACCTGAAGCGATGAACAGGACATGGTCGGTTTGAACGGTGCCATGCTTGGTCGCGACCGTTGTGCCTTCGATCAGGGGTAACAGATCTCGCTGAACGCCTTCGCGGCTGACGTCCGCACCCACACGTTCCGAACGGGCACAGATCTTGTCGATTTCATCCAGGAAAACGATGCCGTTCTGTTCCACCATCTCGATGGCATCTTTGACGAGCTTGTCCTGGTCCAGAAGCTTGTCGCTTTCCTCGGCGATCAGGACGTCATAGGACTCTCCTACGGTCAGGCGTCGTTTTGACGTCTTCTGGCCGAACGCTTTTCCGAAGAGGTCATTGAGATTGATCATGCCCATACTGGCACCGGGCATACCGGGAATGTCGAACGTGGGCATTCCACCGCCGCCGGAGTCGGCAACTTCAAGCTCGATTTCCTTGTCCTCGAGCTCGCCTTCCCGGAGCTTCTTCCGGAAGGACTGGCGCGTTCCTTCCGAAGCATGTTCACCCACCAAGGCGTCGAGGACGCGGTCCTCGGCCGCCAGCTCAGCGCGCGCCATCACCTCCTTTCGGCTCTGCTCCCGCTGCATCGTGATGGCGATTTCGACGAGGTCTCGAATGATCTGTTCGACATCCCGTCCGACATAGCCGACTTCAGTGAATTTCGTCGCCTCGACTTTTATGAACGGTGCATTGGCAAGACGGGCCAGCCGTCTCGAGATTTCGGTCTTACCCACTCCGGTGGGGCCGATCATCAGGATGTTCTTGGGCAGCACCTCATCTCGCAAGTCGTCAGGAAGCTGCTGTCGGCGCCAGCGATTCCGCAGCGCGATCGCCACGGCGCGCTTAGCGTCGTTTTGTCCGATGATGAAACGATCGAGCTCGGAAACGATCTCGCGGGGACTGAACTCTGTCATATGGCTACAGGGTCTCGATGATGACTTGGTCGTTTGTATAGATGCAGATGTCGGCCGCGATTTTCATCGCTTGGCGGGCAACGTCTTCCCCGTTTAGATCACCGCGATCGATCAGAGCGCGGGCGGCGGCCAGTGCATAGTTTCCACCCGAACCGATGGCGATGAGGCCGTCGTCCGGTTCCAGTACGTCGCCGGTTCCGCTGAGGATGAGGGAAACCTTGTTGTCCGCCACAGCCATCATGGCTTCAAGGCGGCGCAGATAACGGTCCGTCCGCCAGTCCTTGGCGAGTTCGACGCAGGCACGCGTGAGTTGGGTTGGATACTGCTCCAGCTTGGACTCCAACCGCTCGAACAGTGTGAATGCGTCCGCGGTGGCGCCGGCAAACCCGCCGATGACAGAGCCATCTCCCAGGCGCCGGACCTTCCGCGCGGATGACTTGACGACGGTGTCGCCCATGGAGACCTGTCCGTCGCCCGCGATCACAACCGAACCCGCCTTTCGAACCGAGAGGATTGTCGTGCCGTGCCAAGTGGCGGATGACGCCTGAGTCATGCAAAGCCCCGCAAAAAGAAATTTGGATAGAATCGGTGCCCGAATTTTCGGGTGCGGACAACCATGTGGTGTTTGCCGCGCCGCGGTCAAGGGCTTCCGAAACTGTCTCGCACTTTAGGTGCCGTTAAGCGTGGAGAATGCATCTTGACTGGCGCCTGCACGATGTTGCTGCTACAAGGGCGCCGATTTTCACGGAGGTTGTCATGCGCAAGGCCGCGGTCGAACGCGCTACAAAAGAAACGCGTATAACTGCAGAGGTCGATCTCGACGGTACGGGAACGTACGAAGTCAGCACCGGCATCGGTTTCCTGGACCACATGCTGGAACAGCTGTCCCGGCATTCGCTCATTGACCTGAAGCTGCAGGCCGAGGGCGACCTCCACATAGACTTTCACCATACGACGGAAGATACCGGGATCGTCATCGGACAAGCGGTGTCGGAAGCCCTGGGAGACAGGCGGGGCATACGTCGTTTCGGATCCGCAACAATTCCGATGGACGAGACGTTGTCGCGTGTCTCCATCGACGTCTCCAATCGTCCCTATCTTATCTGGCGGGTTGAGTTTTCGCGCCCCAAACTGGGCGAGATGGACACCGAACTCTTCAAAGAGTGGTTCCAGGCATTCGCACAGAACGCGGGCGTGACGCTGCATGTTGAGAATGCCTACGGCGAGAACAACCATCATATTGTGGAGTCCTGTTACAAGGGATTGGCTCGCGCGTTGCGTGATGCCATCGAGAGCGATTCGCGGAGTTCAGACGATGTGCCGTCTACCAAGGGCGTGCTGAACGCCTGATCCGGTTGGGCAATCGAGTATTGAAGCATGCGGGTTTATGCAGTCTACGAACAGGCCGGTGAGACCGGTCGCGATGCGGAAGAGGATGTCATCCTAGTGAAGGAGGGCTTCTGCTGGCCCGTGGCCTTCGCCCCCCTGATATGGCTTCTCTATCACCGACTTTGGATTGTCTCACTGACGGTTATGGTCCTGCTTGTCGGTGCCGGAATGGCGACCGTGTTCTTTCGTGGCAGTGAGCCGTATGCGGCGCTTGGCCTGGTTGCCCTTTCTCTGGTTTTCGGCGCCGAGGGAAATAACATCCGGCAATACTTCCTGGTCTCCAGCGGATACTCATTCACCGGTGTGGTGGTGGGGCGGAATGAACCTGACGCGGCGATGCGCCTTTTCTCGGCCCTGGGGCCGCGCATATATCTGCCATGACGGTGGCCATCATCGACTATGGCTCGGGCAATCTCCGCTCCGCCGCAAAAGCCTTTGAACGGGCAATTCGCGAAAGTGAACGGTCGGATCGTGTCAATGTTACGAATAGCGCCGATGAGATCCTGGCCGCCGATCAGATTGTTCTGCCTGGCGTCGGTGCGTTCGCCGACTGCCGCAATGGCCTGGAGAACCTAGACGGTATGGTGGATGCGCTTGAAGAGGCGATAATCGGTCGGGGAAAGCCCTTTTTGGGCATCTGCGTTGGAATGCAGCTGATGGCGACCCGTGGCCTCGAACACGGTGAGCATAAAGGCTTCGGTTGGATCGATGGTGAGGTCACCGCGATCAAGCCCGCAGGGACTGCAGAAAAGAATGGCACGGCCATAAAGATTCCCCATATGGGGTGGAACGACATCAAGCTGGATTGTGCGGATCATCCTCTGTTCGCAGGAGTACAGAATGGGAACCACGCCTATTTTGTGCACAGCTACCACATGGTCTGCGAAAAGCCGGAGAATCAGTTGGCCCATGTGGATTACGGTGGACCGGTGGTAGCCGCCGTTGGCCGGGACAATCTTGTTGGAACGCAATTTCACCCTGAGAAAAGTCAGGCCGTTGGCCTGCAAATCATTGGTAATTTCCTGTCATGGCGACCGTAATTGAGCAGACCGGGATTGAGTGGGTTTACGAACTCACGGATCAGGATATTGAGGATCTGTGTCAGGCAACCGAAGAGGCCATCCTGGACGGCAACGGATTTGGCTGGCTGACCCCGCCACCGCGACGGGTTCTCGAGTCGTATTGGCACGGTGTGCTGCTGGTTCCTGAGCGCGAACTCATCGTCGCGCGTTTGGAGGGCAGTATTGTTGGATCCGCGCAACTGCTCCGGCCGTCGCCGAACAACGAAGCGCAATCTTTCTCGGCACACATCACAACATTCTTTCTGGCACCCTGGGCGCGGGCGCACGGTCTAGGCCAGGCGATGCTCGATGCGATGGAAAACCGGGCACGCGAAGCGGGGTTCGGAACCCTGGAGCTCGATGTTCGAGCAACCCAGACGGCCGCGATCCGGCTTTACGAGCGCGCCGGCTTCAAGAAATGGGCGACCAAGAAGAAGTATGCCTTTGTGGGCGGTGAGTTCGTGCCAGGCATATATTTCACGAAGGATCTTGGAGCCGCGGCCAAGTGATCCTCTATCCGGCGATCGATCTCAAGGATGGCCAATGCGTGCGTTTGCTGCGCGGCGAAATGGGATCGGCGACTGTCTTCAACGACAATCCCGCTGGTCAGGCGCGCGCATTTGAAGCGGCTGGATTCTCCTGGTTGCATATCGTTGACCTCAACGGCGCATTCGCCGGGAAACCCGTCAACGCCGAGGCTGTCGAAGCGATCCTCACCGCAGTCTCGATACCGGTCCAGTTGGGCGGGGGAATTCGGGACCTTCAAACTGCTGCGGGCTGGCTCGAGCGGGGTGTGCGCCGCATCATCTTTGGAACAGCTGCAGTGGATACGCCCGAGATCGTTCACGAGGCGTGCCGGCAGTATCCAGATCGGGTCGTGATCGGGATTGATGCTCGGTCGGGATACGTTGCAACGGAAGGGTGGGCCAGCGCTTCTTCCGTGCGGGCATCGGATCTTGCAGCGGAATTTGAGAACGCGGGCGCCGCGGCGATTGTCTACACCGATATCGAACGGGACGGCGCGATGGCTGGTCCGAACGTATCCGCGACGGAGGAATTCGCTCGGAATACCGAAACCCCCGTCATTGCAAGCGGTGGTGTGGCGTCGCTCGACGATCTCGAGGCGTTGAAGCGGATCGCCCACAATGGGCTGGAGGGTGTGATCTCGGGGCGGGCGCTCTACGACGGCCGTATCGAACCCGCCGCTGCTCTCAAGCTGCTTGCTGCCTGAGCGAGAACAGTTGTGCTGAAACCACGAATTATTCCTTGCCTGGATGTCCAGGGTGGGCGCGTGGTCAAGGGCATCAACTTCGTCGATCTGGTTGACGCGGGTGACCCGGTCGAACAAGCCGGTGTCTATGACTCGCAAGGCGCCGATGAGCTCTGCTTTCTCGACATTACGGCCAGCCATGAAGGCCGCGAACCTTTGATGGACGTGGTATCTCGGACGGCTGAGAGATGCTTTATGCCGCTCACGGTGGGCGGCGGCGTTCGGGCATTGGAAGATATCCGCGCCCTGCTCCTGGCGGGCGCCGACAAGGTGTCGATCAATACGGCAGCGGTACACCGGCCCGAGTTTGTGGGAGAGGCCGCGATCAAGTTTGGCAGTCAGTGCATCGTTGTTGCCGTTGACGCCAAACTCGCCAGCAATGGGCGCTACGAGATCTTTACGCATGGAGGCCGCGAGGCCACGGGGCTCGAAGCGATTTCATGGTGTCAGCGGATGGCTGAACTCGGTGCCGGAGAGATTCTCCTGACCTCAATGGACCGCGACGGAACGCGGGAAGGCTTCGATATCGAATTGACGCAGCAAGTGGCCGATTCCGTGTCTATCCCCGTTGTGGCCAGCGGGGGTGTGGGCACGCTCGAGCATCTCGTCGAGGGAATCTGCTCAGGACATGCGACGGCAGTCCTGGCTGCGTCAATTTTTCACTTTGGGATTCACAGCATCGCCGAGGCCAAGGAATACATCGACGCAGCTGGCATACCTATTCGGCGCTGACGCAGCGCCGGTGACATGCCTGGGGCGACCTGATACCCAGATATGTCCCCGTAATCAGGCGACGACGTACAGGGAACCGCTGAGACAGATGACCGAAGAAACACTGAATGGTGAGGCGATCGATCGCCTGTTCGCCTTGATCGAGGAGCGGCGCACCGCTGATCCTGACGAGAGTTATACGGCGAAGCTGTTTTCGCGCGGACGGTCCAAAATCCTCCAGAAAACCGGTGAGGAAGCCGTTGAGACAATCATCGCCGCCATGGCGGATGATCCAGCCGAAGTGGCCAAGGAAAGCGCGGATCTTATTTATCATCTGTTGGTCTTGTGGTCGGAGACGGGTGTGCGTCCGCACGATGTCTATGCCGAACTCGCGCGACGGGAAGGCACATCGGGCCTGGAAGAGAAGAAAGGCCGGAATGGTAACGCAGATTGATGTCGAGAATCATTGGGTGGGGGGAACAGAATGGCATACGACGACCAGAACATTTTCGCGAAGATTCTCCGGGGTGAGATTCCTTGCGACAAGGTGTACGAGGATGATCACGCTCTGGCCTTCAACGATATCAACCCGCAGCGCCCCGTCCATGTTCTGGTGATCCCCAAAGGGCATTATGTCGACGTCGACGATTTCACCGCGAACGCGTCAGACGCGGAGATCGCAGGTTTGTTCCGTGCCGTGGGTCAGGTTGCCAAGCAGACGGGGGTGACCGACGACGGGTACCGCATTCTTTCCAACATTGGTGTCAATGGACATCAGGAAGTGCCACACCTTCATATTCATGTATTTGGCGGTGCCGACACCGGACCGATGATCAAACGCCAGGACTAGGAAGCGCACTCTTCCTTCACGGCTGATCGGAAGCGCTGGCGCTGTCGGTGAGCATGGTCTCCAAGCCGTCGGAGATCAGATAGACCGGGACGGTTTCGGTCCGGCCGCGCACTTCGATCTCCTGACTGGGAAACCTGGACAGGTCCACACCGGCCCGTTCGCTGACGTTGTGGCTCAAAACCAGCTTGCAGTGAAACTCTTTTGTCGCGGTCTCGAGCCTGGCAGCGGTATTGACCGTATCGCCCATGGCGGTGAGTGACATGATCTCGCCGTAGCCCATCTCGCCGACGATCGCCATTCCGGAGTGGATGCCCATTCCCATGCGCAGCGGTTCGGAAATCTGGTGGCTCAACAACTCGTTGAGTGTCTCCAGGGCGCGTCCCGTGGCCTCTGCCGCGGCCAACGCCTCACGACAGCCTTGTTCAGGTCCGCTCTCGATTCCGAACAGCGCCATGATGCCATCGCCAATATATTTGTCGATGCGACCTCCCGCGTCCTCGATCGCCTTGCCCATGAGATGGAAATACTGATTGAGGATAAACACAACGTCGTACGGCAGGCGTCCTTCGCTGACTTTCGTAAACGCCCGCAGGTCGGCAAACAACACGGCGATCTCACGCTCATCGCCGGCGAGATACGTGGCTCGACTCTGGGCATCTCTCACCGTCGCTGTCGCCGGCAACAGCGGGGTGACCTGAACATCGGCCTGGGGCCGTAGCTGGCAGGCGAGACGGACGCCCTCCGGTGCTCCCACTCGATGCAGAACACGGAGCTCGTCTTCGTTTGCCGCCGGGAGTTCGCCATTACAGAAATCGACATTGATTCGACAGGTCGAGCAACGCCCGCGGCCACCGCAAACCGATGCATGTGGAACGCCGGCGACGCGGCTTGCTTCCAGGATCGACATGCCCTTTGTGATCGATGTCCGTTGACCGGCAGGATAGGAGACGGACACCAGACCCATACGTCGGTACCAAAAGGTCCGACCGACGCGCGCGACCAGCACGAATACGAGGAGCGAAGCCATGCCGACGAGTGTCGTGTCCAGCGTATCGAGATACCACTCGATGGCATCGTCTCCGGGCCAGTTTATGGCCTCCCGCACATCGGCGATCCACATTGGACTTTGCAGGCGCAGGATAACTTCGCGGCCACCCTGGGCGAACCCGAGAAGTGATAGAAGTGGCACCAGGATGGAGCCCATGAACAGGACCGGGCGCCACGACGCGAACCAAGGCTTGAGCATCAAGGTGCGTCGCAGCCCGAGAGTCCCGTGGATCCACGCCACCGCGAGCGCCAACGCCTGTTGGGCGCCAAGTTTGGGATCGAACACCCACAGGTTGAGCAAAACCCATGTGTATGTGTCATCGACGCCGAATTTCTCGTGCAGCAATCGGTTGCCGATTATGTGACCGGCCAGGAGAGGCGGAAGAAGAAGACCACTCACGACTTGAACAGCCTCGTGCATCGGCATCCGCAATGTACGGCGGCGGTACAGCGTGTAGAGAGAAAGTCCGGCGTGGATCACGAGAGATCCGATCAGCACGAACGTTCCCACCGGATTGCGCCACAGGGCGAGGAAGGGTCCGCGACCCCACTCCATCGCCTCAAGCGATATCAGGCCGAGCGCGTGGTTCAGCAGGTGCATCGCCACGTAGACGTAGAGGATGGCACCCGAATAAAGGCGCAGGCGGCCAATCAGGTCGTATTTCTTGATCAAATTCTCAATTCGCGGCGGGCATGGCTGTCCGTCACGCCGTCTCGCCCAGTCTTTCTTGAGACAATTGCGCGAGCGAAGATTCGGGACGTGCGCCCATGTGGCTTATTACCTCGCTGGCAGCGATCGAACCGAGGCGTCCGCAGGTTTGAAGATCATGATCGCGGCACAATCCGTACAGGAATCCTGCCGCATAGAGGTCTCCGGCCCCGGTGGTGTCGATGACGGCATCTGTCGGCTCTGTGTCGATGATGTGAACCTCATCCCCCGCGACGATGACTGAGCCTTTCTCAGATCGAGTCAGCGCTGCAATTTCACAATGCCCACGGACGTGTTGGAGCGCTTCGTCGAATGAATCGACCTGGTAGAGCGATTTGATCTCATCTTCGTTGGCGAAAAGAACGTCGATCTCGTGTTCAGCCAGATGAACGAATTCCTGACGCCACCGGTCGACACAAAACGAATCTGAAAGCGAAAAAGCGATCTTGCGACCGGCCGCATGGGCGACCTTGGATGCTTTCCGGAACGCTTCCTTGGCGGCCGGCGGGTCCCAAAGGTATCCCTCGAGGTAGGTTATCTGCGCCCGGGCGATGAGCGACTCGTCCACGTCATTGGGTCCAAGGTCTGCACCTGCGCCCAGAAAGGTATTAAGCGTGCGTTGGGCGTCGGGCGTAACCAGAATCAGACAGCGCCCGGTGGGGGGACCCTCCGAGGCTGGTGCGACGTCGAACTCAACACCCATCGCGCGCAGATCGTGCGAGAACACGGCACCCAGCTGATCGTCCCGAACGCGTCCGACAAATCCGCCCTTGCCGCCAAAGCTCGCCAGGCCGGCGATGGTATTTGCGGCGGAGCCACCCGACACTTCGATGGCGGGACCCATGGAGTCGTATAGAGTTTCGGCGCGCGCTGAATCGATCAAGGCCATGCTGCCTTTCACAAGACTTTCGCGCACCAGGAATTCATCTCCGGCGTGCGATAACACATCGACAATAGCGTTACCGATGCCTACGACATCGAGAGGACCATTGTTCATTCCACACCACTCCCGCCCAGACGCGCTGCAAACTATCACGGCTCGAATCGAGACGACAGGGCAGGTCCTGATCGTCACGGGTCGCTTTTTCACCACTGACCAATCGGGTGAGTCTTGTCGGAGCGCCGACGAGAGGTTACATGGGGTCAACGCACTGAAGGGCAAGCAGACGTGATCAGGTCTTTTTCACTCTCCATACGCCAATTGCCGGATCCTGCATTTCGCAGGGTGCTGGTTCGGGCATTGGCTTTGGCGATTATCGTTTTTATTGGTCTGGCCGGCGTGGTTTGGTTCTTTCTGGCGGGCACCAGTTTTTTCACGTTCTGGCTGCTGGAGACGATTGTCGACGTGCTCGGCGGCATTGCCGTCGCCGTCGTGACATGGCTGTTGTTTCCGGCGGTGGCATCTTTTTTTGTGAGTTTGTTTCTGGAGGAGATCGTGGATGCCGTCGAGGATCGTCACTATCCCGACGATCCACCGGCGCGGCCCGTGGCACTCTCCACGACGGTCATGGTTTCCCTGCGCTTCACGGGAATCACTGTGGCGCTCAATATCATAGCGCTACCGTTCTATCTCCTGACGTTCTGGTTTCCGCCATTCGCAATGGCAATCTTCTATTGCCTGAACGGCTATCTTCTCAGCCGCGAATACTACGAACTCGTCGCGCTGCGCCGCCTGGATGCCGCGGATGCGGTATCAATGCGTAAGGTCAACAAACAGCGGCTGTTTCTTGCCGGCGTCATTATTACCTTCCTGTTCACGATCCCGATCGTGAACCTTTTCGCTCCCGTTATCGGCGTTGCGGCCATGGCGCATATCTTCAGATCTCTTCGCACGGGTGAGGCGGCTTGACTGTACCCGGCGCTGCCAATCGCATCACTGGGCTGGCACAGGTGCGGCACGGTTTGACCCTGCGGGGAGCGCTACTGTGTGTTGTATTGGTTACGGCCTCTGCATGCCATCAGACGGGAAAAGAGCCCCCTGTCGCGTCTAGCGCCGCCGCAGTCGCCGCGGATCCGGCGCCTCGTCCCGCTGTGAACCAGGCGCCGCCAACCCCTGTCTCTGTGGACGAGACACCACAGACTCAACCGCGTTCTGACAACCTTCCGCCAACTCCCGTAAATCCGGAACCTCAGCCGCAGGCGGTTGTCGACGTCGATGAGCCTCAGGACAAAAGCGAAGCTGACGCCACGGCGATTGTTGATACATCGTCAAACGGCCAGGCGGCGGCCTCCGTTGCGCCCGACCCACCTCCGCCGCCCAAACCCGAACCCGAATTGTTGCCAAGCTCTCTGATCGGTGCCGGAAAGGGTGATCTCATCGCCCGCCTCGGTGTTCCGGGCCTGTTGCGCCGGGAACCGCCAGCGGAGTTCTGGCAGTTCGCCGGAGATGGCTGCGTCTTACACGTCTACCTATATGAGAACACCGCGGATCGGTTGTACCAGGTGACCCATGTGGAGCTGCTTCCGCGAGGCGGGCTCGACGCCGTCCCGTCGGGTTGCTTCCGCCGTCTTTTTCGCGACAGGCCGCAATCTTCCGGATAGCGCCTGGCCTTCAGTCGATGGTTTTTCCCTTGAAGGCGCAGAGATCGGCGATCGCACAGGTCGGGCAGTCGGGCTTGCGGGCCTTGCACACGTAACGACCGTGCAGGATGAGCCAATGGTGGGCGTGCTGTTTCCAGGTGTCGGGAACGGCTTTTTCAAGCTTATTCTCCACGGCGAGTGGTGTCTTTCCGCGGGCCAGGCCGGTCCGGTTTGATACCCTGAACACGTGTGTATCGACGGCGATGGTCGGCTGATCGAATACGTTGTTGAGAACCACATTTGCAGTCTTCCGGCCGACGCCGGGAAGCCTTTCGAGTGCGTCTCTGTCGTTCGGCACCTCGCTCCCGTGTTCCTCAATCAACATCTTGCTCAGCGCGATGATGTTTTTGGCCTTTGCCTGGTAGAGCCCGATGGAGCGTACAAAATTGCGCACTTTCGCTTCGCCCAATTTCACCATCTTTTCCGGTGTATCGGCTGCGGCGAAGAGCGCCGGTGTCGCCTTGTTAACCCCGACGTCGGTTGCCTGGGCAGACAGGACCACGGCCACCAGCATTGTGTACGGAGATGTGGAGACCAGTTCGGTTTTGGGCGCCGGAGTCTTCGCTGCCATGCGCTTGAACATCTCGTCGATATCGGGACGCTTCATGGCAACACCCTATAGCGGACCAATCCGCCGACGGCAAAGTCCCTGATTGGATTGCTGACGTCGGCCCACCCATCTAACATTCAGGCATGCACCTCCCACCACCCATTCGTCGGAACCAGTCGAGCGAGAATCTCCTGTTCGAAGCAGAATTGCGGCCACACCGTTCTCTCAGCCCCGTGGGGTTCTGGTTGCTCATGGCTGCTGTGTCGGCCGTTTGCTTCACTGCGGGGCTGGCTTTCCTGGCGGTCGGGGCGTGGCCCGTTTTCGGTTTTTTGGGACTCGATGTCGCACTTCTCTACGTGGCTTTTCGTCTCAACTACCGGTCCGGGCGTTTGGTGGAAACGATCCGTCTGGACCGGAAAGATCTTGTCGTCACCCGGAGTTTTCCCAACGGGCGGATCAGGGAGTGGCGCTTCGCGCCTTATTGGGTCCGAGTCACTCTCGATGAACCGTTGCGCCACGAAAGTCAGCTCGTCTTGTCCAGTCATGGACGCCACGTTGACATCGGGAGCTTTCTCACGCCTGAGGAGCGGGATGAAGTCACGACGGCGCTGCGCACGGCGCTCGCGCAATGGCGGGAGTCCCCCGGTTTCAGCTGAGTCCTTGTGTCGAAGGCAAGGCTGAAATGTCAGCAAGAATCGGGTGGTTGCTGAGACCGTGAACTGCCAATTTTTTGGGCATGGACACACCCAAGGGCGCCGGCCGACCGATTGTTCTGCGGCAAGGTCCGAGCGCCGATAACGTGACGGAAGACACGATGGCCGACGAAACACGCCAAGCCTCTCGACAGGTGCTGCGCGATTACAAACGGGTTGGTGCAGCGATTCGCTATCTCGAAGCTCACGTACGTGAGCAGCCGGTACTCTCCGAAGTTGCCGCAGCGGTGAATATGAGCGAGTTTCATTTTCAGCGGTCGTTTCGCCGCTGGGCCGGCATTTCGCCTAAACGATTCCTGCAATATCTAACCGTCGGGTACGCCAAAGACGCGCTGAACGAATCACAGAGCGTTCTCGATACGGCCTTCGATGTCGGTCTGTCAGGGCCGAGCCGGTTGCACGATCTGTTCGTGTCTTGCGAGGCCATGACACCGGGGGAATACAAGGAGCTGGGCTCTGGATTGGTTATCCGCTATGGGTTTCATCCAACACCGTTTGGTGAATGCCTACTCTTTGTGACGGAGCGTGGAATATGCGGGCTCGCATTTGTTGAGGACGATCGCGACGCCTCGCTTCAGAATCTGGGTGCTCAATGGTCGCTGGCCACGCATCTGCACGACCAGGCTGCCACGGCGCCCTTTGCGGAACAGATATTTGGCGAAGGCCTGGCCCAGGACGTACCCCTTCGTCTCGTTCTCAAAGGCACCAATTTCCAGGTACGGGTATGGGAGGCGTTGATGTGCATTCCCCCGGGACACGTGACGTCTTACGAGGCGCTGGGCGCCTATCTGGGCAAGCCGAAGGCATCGCGAGCGATTGGATCGGCGGTGGGGCGAAACTCAATTTCCTATCTGGTTCCTTGTCACCGGGTCATCCACAAGTCTGGGCTGGTGACGGGCTACCGCTGGGGGCACATTCGAAAGCGTGCCTTGCTCGGATGGGAAGCCGCCCGGCATGCAGAAGAGGTGCAGTCCGCAGCCTGAGGCATGCGTTGTGCGCACGAGGGTGATTGAAACCCGGACGTCAGTGCATGCGCATTTGATCAAACAGGGTTTTTCGGGGCTAATGACGCTCGGGGTGGGACCGCGACAGTCCCGCTCACAAACGCATCGATTGTTCTAGCTGCTCCTTCCTTCGCAGCTGAACCTCGTTTGGTTCACGGCGTCTCGCGTCATGGTGTCATAAATGTCCCTTCGATCGGTTCCGACGGCAGGCGATTACCTGTTGCTGGCGGCCCTTGCCCTGATGTGGGGGGCTGCCTTCCTGCTGATCAAGATTGCCGTTGCGACAGTGCCACCGTTCACCATCGTGGTTGGCCGACTCGTGATCGCGACCGCATTGATGCTGACCTATCTCGTGTTGCTCGGCGACCGGTTGCCGGCGACGCGCGGGGCCTGGACCTGGTTTGCTCTGATGGGCTTATTCGGAAACGTCATCCCCTTTGCCCTGATTGGTTGGGGAGAGATCCGAATCGACAGCGGGCTGGCTGCCATCCTCGTGGCCACGGTCCCCCTGTTCACGGCCGTGCTGGCCCACTTCTTCACAGACGACGAACCCCTGAGCCTGCGGCGATTCGCCGGAATCTCCCTCGGTCTTGTCGGTGTGGTGGTCCTGATTGGCTGGGAAGCCCTGGCAGGCCTTGGCGCGACCGTCCTGTCTCAGCTCGCCATCATCGGCGCCGCGCTTTCCTACGCCTGCACGAACATCATTGCGCGACAGGTGACGACGGGATCGACGGCCAGCGCCAGCGCCGCCGCGCTTATCTGCGCCACTGTGTGGGCTGTCCCAGTCAGTGCGGTCGTGGATCGTCCGTGGAATCTCACGCCGTCATGGGACTCTCTCCTGGCGGTGGCGGCCTTGGGCGTACTCAGCACAACGCTTGCGTACATCGTGTACTTCCGGTTGGTGCGCTCCGTCGGAGCGACTTTCGTTTCGTTCGTGAATTACCTGATACCTCCGATCGGCGTCGGACTTGGAGTCATGATTGCCGGGGAGACTCCTTCTCTCCGCTCGCTCCTTGCCCTGCTGATAATCTTCACTGGGATCGCGGCGGCGCGACGCCCGTAACGCTGCGGGCTAGTTACCGAGTCCGAGGACGTCCATCATCGAGTAGAAGCCGGGTGATTTTCCATCCAGCCAGAGCGCGGCCATTATCGCGCCGCGTGCGAAAATTGCGCGGTCGGTTGCCTTGTGGGTCAGTTCAATCCGCTCGTTGTCGGCGGCGAAAATGACGGAATGTTCGCCTGCGACATTACCTCCCCGCAGCACAGCATAGCCGATGTCGCCCCGCCGCCGCTCGCCGGTAATTCCGTCGCGGCCGCGGTCCGCGACATCATCATGCGAGACACCTCGACCTGCCGCTGCTGCCCGGCCCAGCGCCAGCGCGGTACCGGAAGGGGCATCCACTTTGTGTCGGTGGTGCATCTCAAGAACGTCGATATCGAAGTCGGGCCCGAGAACATTGGCGACCTGCTCGGTCAACGCCAGCAGGAGATTTACCCCGACACTCATGTTTGCGGCGCGAACGATCGCCGTTTTCGAGGCGGCCTCCACGATTGCCGCTTCCTGTTTCGGTGCGAGCCCGGTCGTGCCGGCCACCCACGCCGTGCCCGTTGCTGCTGCGATCTCGGCGTGATGTGCGGTCGCCGAGGGCGACGTGAAGTCCAGGACCACATCTGCAGTCTCGAAGACCAGCCGTGTGTCGCGGCTGACCGTAAGTCCGAGAGTCCCAAGTCCTGCAAGCTCCCCAAGGTCAAGCCCGATGGCCTCGCTGTCTGCGTGCTCGCTGCCGCCGGAGAGAGCACAGCGCTCGTGCTCGGCCACCTGCCACATCAGTGCTCGACCCATTCGGCCGGCGCAGCCGGTAATCCCGACCTTGATCTCGTTCGTCATGTTGGCGGACCTCCCGCAACGCAGATTTGACTTCCACCTTAGCCGTTGGGGGAACGCAAGAAAATGGAGTGATTGGGGATGTCTTCGGGCCGACAGCGTCTCAGTCGGTCAGGTCTTCCCACATCTCCTTGACCTTGGAGAGGAAGCTCTCAGATTCGGGGTTGGTCTTGTCGCTGCCACCCTTCTCGAATTCCTGCAGAAGCTCTTTCTGGCGAGGCGTCAAATTGCGCGGCGTTTCGACGGTCGCCTGTATATAGAGATCGCCTACACCGCGGCCGCGAAGCGCCGGCATACCCTTGCTCTTCAACCGGAACTGCGTCCCAGTCTGCGTGCTCGCCGGGATCGAGACTCGGGACCGCTTGCCGTCGAGAGTGGGGACTTCCACCTCGCCTCCTAGCGCTGCGGTCGTCATGGGAATGGGAACCCGGCAATAGAGGTTCAGGCCGTCGCGCTGAAACAGGGCGTGCTGCTGGACCGAGATAAAGATGTAGAGGTCTCCCGCCGGCGCGCCGCGCAACCCGGCCTCACCCTCTCCGGACAGACGAATTCGGGTTCCATCCTCGACGCCCTGCGGGATATCGACGTTCAGGGTGCGTGATTTCGCTGTACGGCCGCTACCGCGACAAGACGGGCAGGGGTCGTCAATAACGTACCCCGCGCCCTGGCAGGCAGGGCATGTCCGTTCGATCGTGAAAAAGCCCTGTTGAGCGCGGACCTTACCGACGCCTTGGCAGGTGCCGCACGCTTTCGGATCGGCTGCGTTGCGCGCGCCTGTGCCGCTGCAGTCATCGCACGAAACGGAAGACGGCACGTCGATTTCGGCCTTGCGGCCCTTGAATGCGTCCTCGAGCGAGATTTCAAGGTTGTAGCGGAGGTCCGCGCCCCGTGAACTGCCACCGCTCGATCGACGCTGGCCGCCCGTGAACTCGCCGAAAAGGTCATCGAAGACATCCGCAAAGGATCCACCGCCGAAGGAGAATTCGAATCCGCCCGCGCCGGGCCCAGAGGACTGATCGAAAGCCGCGTGGCCGAACTGGTCGTATGCGACGCGTTTTTGCTCGTCCGACAGGACGTCGTAGGCCTCGCTGACCTCCTTGAACTTCTGCTCGGCGGCCGTGTCATCCGGATTCTGGTCCGGATGATACTTCATGGCGAGTTTGCGATAGGCCTTCTTGATCTCGTCCGTGGAGGCACCACGCTGGACACCCAGAAGCTCGTAGTAGTCCGATTTAGCCATGCACTAGGTTCCGGCGTGCGAGAGTCGCAGACAGGGTCCGAGAAAAGGCGGGTGCGTGCCCGACATGATCCGGTTGACGATCGCGTTAAGCAGACTTGTCCTGCTTCTCCTCGTCGTCCACTTCCTCGAAGTCGGCATCGACAACGTTGTCAGCGCCGCCCATCGGGCTTTCGGGTTCATCGGGTGCTTCGCCGGATGAAGGTTCGGCCATCGTCTCGTCGGCGCCGGCTTCTTCGTTTTGAGCCTTGTACATCGCTTCGCCAAGTTTCATCGATGACTGGGCCAGCGCTTGTGACTTGCTCTGGATTTCGTCGGCATCTTCGCCTTCCATTGCCGATTTCAAGGCTTCGAGATCGCTCTCGATGGCCGACTTCTCTTCGGCACTGACCTGGTCGCCGAATTCCTCGAGACTTTTCTCCGTGGCATGGACCAGTGCTTCCGCCTGGTTTCGGTTTTCCGCAAGTTCGCGGCGCTTCTGGTCCTCCGAAGCGTGCGCCTCTGCGTCCTGCACCATTTGGTCGATCTCGTCATCGGAGAGGCCGCCGGAGGCCTGAATACGAATCTGCTGCTCTTTGCCGGTGCCTTTGTCCTTAGCCGAAACATTGACGATGCCGTTGGCGTCGATGTCGAAGGTGACCTCGATCTGCGGCACGCCGCGAGGCGCCGGGGGAATACCGACCAGGTCGAACTGGCCCAGCAGCTTGTTGTCTGAAGCCATTTCCCGCTCGCCCTGGAATACGCGGATCGTAACGGCGTTCTGACTGTCCTCCGCCGTCGAAAAAACCTGACTCTTTTTGGTCGGAATGGTTGTGTTGCGCTCGATCAGCCGGGTGAAAACCCCGCCCAGCGTCTCGATCCCGAGCGACAGCGGTGTCACGTCGAGAAGCAGGACGTCCTTGATGTCGCCCTGCAGCACGCCCGCCTGGATGGCGGCGCCCAAAGCGACGACCTCGTCCGGATTCACGCCCTTGTGAGGCTCACGCCCGAAGAAATTCTTCACGGTCTCGATCACTTTGGGCATGCGGGTCATCCCGCCCACCAGCACGACCTCCTGGATATCGCCGGCAGAAAGTCCGGCGTCCTTCAGCGCGTGTTTGCAGGGATCGACAGTCCGCTCGACCAGATCCTCGACCAGAGCCTCGAGCTTGGCCCGCGTGAGTTTCATGGTGAGGTGCTTGGGGCCCGACTGGTCGGCCGTAATAAACGGGAGATTCACCTCCGTCTGAGTCGAGCTCGACAGTTCGATCTTCGCCTTCTCAGCGGCCTCCTTGAGCCGCTGAAGGGCAAGTTTGTCCTGGCGGAGATCTATGCCCTGCTCTTTCTTGAATTCATCCGCGAGGTAATCGATGACACGTTTGTCGAAATCCTCGCCGCCGAGGAAGGTGTCGCCGTTCGTGGATTTGACCTCGAATACGCCGTCACCGAGTTCCAGGATGGAGACATCGAAGGTCCCGCCGCCGAGGTCGTAAACCGCAATGACGCGATTGTCGCCCTTGTCCAGGCCGTAGGCCAGGGCCGCAGCCGTGGGCTCGTTGATGATGCGTTTGACGTCTAGGCCCGCAATCCGGCCGGCGTCCTTGGTGGCCTGCCGCTGAGCATCGTTGAAGTAGGCGGGGACCGTGATGACGGCCTCATTGACCGGCTCGCCCAGGTTGGCCTCAGCGGTCTCCTTCATCTTCTGCAGGATGAAGGCGCTGATCTGGCTCGGTGCGTAGTCTTCGTTTCGTGCTGCCACCCAGGCGTCGCCACTGTCCGCTTTGACGATCTTGTAGGGCACCATGTCGATGTCCTTCTGGGTCATCGGATCATCGAAAGTGCGGCCGATCAGACGTTTGATCGCAAACAGTGTGTTTTCGGGGTTCGTAACGGCCTGGCGCTTGGCGGCCTGTCCAACCAGCCGTTCGCCGTCCTCGGTGAATGCCACCATCGAGGGCGTGGTGCGTCCGCCCTCAGAATTCTCGACGACCTTCGAATCGCCGCCTTCCATCACGGCAATACACGAATTGGTGGTGCCGAGATCGATGCCGATAATTTTGCCCATGACAAACCCCTTTCGTGGCGATTCCAAGCGACCCTATACGGCTTCGCCCGAAACCCCTGAGCTGTTCAACTTTGGAAGTCTCTGACCCGTGCTGAAGCGCTGACGGCTTATACTGATGGCTTATATAAGTATCGGCTCCTGTCCCCGCAAGGACTCTGAAGCCCAAAAGTCGCATCGATTTCCGTATCTTAAGTGGATCATCCATCTGCGCATTTGCGAACGAGCGTACGATTCAACCATGAACCCGCCGGCATGATCATTTCCGCCAGTTATCGCACCGATATTCCTGCCTTCTACGGCGATTGGTTCATGGGGCGTCTCGACGCGGGTACGTGCCGGGTCGCCAATCCATACGGCGGCCGGGACTTCATGGTTTCCCTTGCTCCTGACGACGTCGACGGCTTTGTCTTCTGGACACGCAATCCAGCGCCCTTTGTCGCGGCTCTGAACAAAATCAGCCATCATGGGATTACGTTTGTGGTCTATTTCACCGTTGTCGGATATCCCCAGGAGATCGATCGGTCCGTTCCTCGGCTCGAAACCCAGATCGAGTCATTCATTCGGATAGCCCGCGATTTCGGGCCTCATGTCCTGGTCTGGCGATATGACCCGGTCGTACTGAGTTCGCTGACAACCCTCGATTTTCACACCCAGAACTTTTGCAGAATCTGTACGCAGTTGGCGGGCTCAACTGACGAGGTCGTGATTTCTTTCGTCAATCCTTATCGGAAGTCCCGCCGAAATCTGGATGCCGCAGCTCGCCAGTCCGGATTTGCCTGGCGGCAAACCAGCGAGTCTGAAGCTGCTGTCCTGACACAGGAATTCGCCACGATCGCGACGTCCAATGGAATGCGTCTGACGATCTGCGCGCAGCCGCAATACCTGATCACACCGGCAAGTCCAGCGAAATGTATCGATGCTGACCGACTGTCCCGGGTCGCCGGAAGGGAGATTTCGGCCTGGCAAAAAGGAAACAGGCCCGGTTGTCTCTGCGATGAGTCCCGGCATATCGGGGCCTACGACACATGCGCCCATGGGTGTACCCACTGCTATGCAGTGAATGACCGGTCACGCGCGATGGCGGCGCTCAAACAGCACAACCCGGAATCAGAAACACTATCTTTCGCTGCGCCAACCAGCACCGCTTCTCGTACGAACGTTCGATAAATACGTGCGGGCAAGCCGCAATCATGACCGGGTTGTTGGTTTCGGACTCGAAACGGACCTTCTAGGCTTTGGTGTCGACCGTCGTGCCGCTCTCGGCCTCTGGTGGCGTGTCGGGCCCATCCGCGTCACTGTCCTGACCCGCGGGTTTTTTGGCAACGCCGACCATGGCCGGTCGAAGTAGACGTTCCCCGATGACATAACCCAACTGGGCGACCTGGACGACCGTGCCCGGTTCTGCGTCCGCGCTTTCCACCTCATACATGGCCTGGTGAAAGTTGTGGTCGAATTTCTCACCCAGCGGATCGATCTGGCTTATTCCGTGGCGATCCATCGTCGTCTGGAGTTCCCGCTGCGTAAGCTCAACGCCCTGAAACAATGTTTGCATGGCTTCGCTACTGGCCCGGGTCTCCTCTGGGACCGCTTCCAAAGCGCGCGAGAGGTTATCGGCAACCGCCAGCACATCGCGGGCAAAGCTCGCAATGGCGTATTTGGCGGTATCCTCCTTCTCCCGTTGCGCCCGCCGACGCGTGTTCTCGGCATCGGCAAGCGCGCGCAGCAGTTGGTCCTTGAGATCGCCGATCTTTTCGGTCGGTGATGGCTCGGCCGTTTCGGATGGGACTTCCTGTGAGTCTTCCTCCACGGGAGCCGCGTGTTCCTCCACCGGTTCAGAGGACTTGTTCTCCACCCCGTCTTCGGGAGCCTCTTCTGCACCGTCGTTCACCGAACCGGTTTCCGCCTTCTTATCGTTCAAGCGCTTGATCTCCGAGTTGTCGTTGGCACTTTCATCTATGCCCGTATTCATTCATCCATTCCGTCGTTCGAGTTTAGCTGACCAGCCCTCCCACGACCTTGGCAGTGTAATCGACCATCGGGATGACGCGGGCATAGTTGAGCCGTTTTGGTCCAATCACGCCGATGGCGCCAATGACCGTGTTGTGCGAATTGCTGTATGGCGCAACGACCAGGGAACAGCCGGCCATGTTGAACAGCTTGTTTTCAGCGCCGATGTATATCTGGACACCTTCGCCCCCTTCTGCAAGTTCCAGCAGGTGGACGACTTCATTCTTGGTTTCCAACGCGTCGTAAAGTTCGCGCACGCGCTCCAGATCTTCGATGGCATTCACGTCCTCCAGCAATCGTGCCTGGCCCCGGACGATCAGGGTTTCATGGGTGGAGTCGCCGCCCCAGGTCGCCAATCCGGCCTCGACAATTTTTGCCGTCAGTTGATTGAGCTCTGCCCGATCGGCTTCGAGTTCGTTGACGATGCTGAGGCGTGCCTCATCGAGTGTCAGCCCCATCAGACGGGCACTCAAGTAGTTCGACGCTTCCACCAGGACCGAGGGGGGAAGGTCGACCGGAGTCTCGATGACGCGGTTTTCGACAAGGCCGTCGTGGCTCACCAGGATGACCAGCGCGCGCCCCGGCGACAGGCTGACGAATTCCGCCTGTTTAAGCGCCGCGTCTTTCCGTTTCGGCGCGACCACCAGGCCGGTGTAGTGGGACAGGCCCGACAACAGCTGTGAGGCTTCGGTCAAAACTTCTTCCGTGCCTCTCCCTGCCGCTGCGCATCTCGCCTCAATGTCGACACGCTCCTGTTCGGTCAGGTTGCCAACCTCCAGCAGGCCGTCGACGAAAAATCGCAAGCCGGCTTCCGTGGGTAAACGGCCCGCCGACGTATGGGGTGAAAAGAGCATGCCGTCCCGCTCCAGGTCGGCCATGACATGCCGAATGGATGCCGGCGACAGCGTGATGGGTAGACGGTCCGCGATCGTTCTGGATCCCACCGGTTCGCCGGTCTCCACATAGACCTCGACGATCTGGCGCAAGACTTCGCGGGAGCGTTCGCTAAGCTCCGTAATCATCTTCGTCTCGAACTCCGGATGAAAGGCGGCATAACCCTTCGCCCCACGTTGATTTGAATGTAGTAATGGGGTTTCTCTCCGTCAACGTGTTGTGCCACCAATGTGGCACACCAATCTGGTCAGCCGACCCGAACTGACGGTACGCATCGCTGGGCGCAGATTCGGGTAGATGAATGCCGCAGGACGAGAACATCACGTCGCTATCCATCGTCGATACGGGCAGGGCGCTCGCATCGGGTGAGCTGACCGCATTGGAGGCCACGGAGGCGCATCTCGAGCGCATCGCGCGGCTGCAGCCCGAGATCAATTGTTTCATCGCCAGTGAGCCGGACACGGCGCGCACTGCCGCAGAAAACGTGGATCGGACCATTTCCAACGGTGGATACCAAGGCGGTCTGCAAGGAGTGCCGCTCGCCCATAAGGATGTGTTCTTTCGCACGAACGTTCCCGTAACCTCGGGAATGCGGGTTCTGGATGCCCCGGTGCCGTTCACCGCAACTCTGATCGATCGTCTGGACTCTGCCGGAGCGGTCAATCTCGGGCGCCTCAATCTCGACGAGTTCGCGGGTCTCGGCAAGAACGAGCACTTCGGCCGCTGCGTCAACCCGTGGAGTGCCGACCACATAAGCGGTGGTTCCTCAAGCGGGCCCGGGGTCGCTGTCGCGGCGCGAGTCGCTTGTGGTGCGATCGGCTCTGATGCGGGAGGATCAATCCGCATGCCCGCGGCGATGTGCGGTGTCGTCGGCCTCAAACCGACCTTCGGATTGGTCAGCCGCTACGGCAACGTCCACACGACATGGTCGGTGGACTGTCTTGGCCCGCTGACCCGGACCGTTGAGGATTGCGCCATTGTTCTGCAGGCAATCGCTGGCCAGGACCCTGAAGATCCCACCACCGCCGAGATTCGAGTGCCAGACTACCGCGCGTCGCTGACCGGCAGATTGGATGGACTCAAGATTGGCCGGGCTGTGGGCACGCCATTCGACACGGTCGACAGCGAAGTCACTTCGGCTATCGCTGAAGCCCTGATTGTGCTCCGCGACCTAGGTGCCGAGATCATCGATGTCACGATTCCCAATATTGCCGAACTCAACGACCTCCAGCAGGTTCTCACCAAGGCCGAACGCGCTACGATTTACAGCCGCGCACTACGCGACCGGCCCGAGGATGTCTCGTTCACCGCCCGCAGTGTTCTGTACGAAGGATTCTTGATCCCCGCCACCCGCTACCTTGAAGCCGTTTCTCTCCGTGGCGCGCTCCTGGAGGAACATCTCGCTGCCGTTCATGGCCAGGTGGATGTTCTCATCACACCCGTCATCGCAACGCCGGTTCCGGCCATTGCGGAAATCGAAACCGCTGACGCCGACGAACTCGAGCGAACCTTTACGGGCTCAGCGGCATGCGTGCGGTTTGCCAGCTACCTCGGCATTCCGGGTATGTCGGTCCCCTGTGGATTCACGTCGAATGGGTTGCCAACGGCTTTCCAGTTGTTGGGACCGCCGTTCTCCGAAAGCCGGCTGTTCCGGATTGGTCACGCCTATCAACAGGCGACCACCTGGCACACCATGGCACCACCAATCTGAACGGCAAACTGCGATCCCTACGGGGCGTCACTGGACCAGAGCCAACCTTACCTATAGAACCTGAGAACTCAGCAACCGTCGGCAATTTCAGGGGTATGGCATGCGTCCATCAGGCCGTCGCCCGGACGAACTTCGTGAGATAATCCTCGAGCCCGGCTTTTCCAAGCACGCTGAAGGTTCATGCATGGCACGGTTTGGTGACACGCACGTCCTGTGTACAGCCAGCCTGGATGAGAGGGTTCCCCCCTGGTTGCGCAATTCGGGTCGGGGCTGGGTGACGGCCGAATATGGCATGCTGCCGCGTTCCACCCACGAGCGGACCGACCGAGAAGCGGCACGTGGGCGCCAGGGCGGTCGCACACTCGAAATTCAACGATTGATTGGGCGAAGCCTTCGCGCCGTTGTCGATCTCAAGGCATTCGGCGAACGACAGATCAAGGTCGACTGCGACGTCATTCAAGCCGACGGCGGCACGCGGACCGCTGCAATTACCGGATCCTACGTTGCTCTGGCACAGGCGTTCGTCCAGATGCAGGCCGACGGCATCGTGCAGGGCGACCCCTTTTCGGATCATGTCGTGGCGATCAGCTGCGGCATCTTCGACGGTGTCTCTGTGCTCGATCTCGATTATGCCGAGGACTCGAACGCCGACGCTGACGCGAATTTCGTGCTGACCGGCTCGGGCGCAATCGTTGAGGTTCAGGGAACGGCGGAGAAGGAGCCATTCACCGAACAGCAGTTCCTGGAACTGCTCTCGTTGGCGAAAGCAGGTTGCGCGCGACTTGTGGATTTGCAGCGCGCGGCGCTCGGGCCGGCGTCCTGAGATAGCTGACGGGTTAATCCCTTGGCGCGATTCTTCCGTGAGAGAAGGCTGGTCATCGCTAGCCACAATCCAGGCAAAGTCCGCGAAATGGACGAACTGCTCAGCCCCTTCGACATCGACATCGTTGCCGCGGCATCACTTTGCCTGGCTGAGCCGGTGGAAGATGGTCAGTCGTTCGGCGAAAACGCCTGCATCAAGGCGCTGGCCTCCGCGACAGCAAGCAGCCTGCCGGCGCTGGCCGACGATTCAGGTCTCGTCGTGCATGCACTCGACGGCGAACCCGGGATTTATTCGGCGCGATGGGCGGGTCCGGACAAGAACTTCCATCATGCGATGGCCGAGGTCGAGCGGCGCCTGGGGCAATCTGAGTCTGATAATCGCGGCGCGCACTTCACGTCGGCATTGTGCCTCGCGTGGCCCGATGGCCACGTCGAGGTGTTCGTCGGCCGTGTCGATGGGCGCTTGGTATGGCCGCCGCGGGGTGAAAAAGGTTTTGGCTACGACCCCATGTTCGTCGCTGATGGCCATGACCTGACATTCGGCGAAATGGACCCGGGCGAGAAACACGCCATCAGCCATCGTGCGAATGCCTTTCGCAAGTTGGTCGATGCCTGCTTTGAGCGCTGAGTCCTCGGGTCCAATGGCGACGTCGCCCAGCGATCGATCCGTGGACCCGATTGATGGCGGTTTCGGCATATATGTGCACTGGCCGTTCTGCGTATCGAAGTGCCCCTATTGCGATTTCAACAGCCACGTCCGGGAGTCGATCGACCAGGAGGGCTGGCGCCGGGCCCTGGTCCGCGATCTCGAACACGCACTGGACAGCATTACGGTGTCCACGGATCAGAAATTGACGAGTGTGTTCTTCGGCGGGGGTACACCCTCTTTGATGGAGCCGGACCTTGTGGCCGGCGTCTTGGGCGCTTTGAAAGACCGGAGCCTGTTGGGCGACGACACGGAGGTAACCCTGGAGGCGAACCCGTCGTCAGCCGACGCCGAACGCTTCGAGGGTTACAGTGAAAGCGGCGTCAATCGACTTTCCGTGGGCGTTCAAGCGCTCGACGACGGTGCGTTGCGCTTTCTCGGGAGGCGTCATGACGTGACCGAGGCCTTGGGCGCGGTCGAGACGGCTCGTGAAGTTTTCGACCGGGTTTCCTTCGATCTCATCTATGCCCGCCAAGGACAAACCCCCACCGCCTGGCGGGAGGAGCTCAAGCGGGTGCTCGCCCTGAAGCCCACTCACGTCTCTCTTTATCAATTGACCATCGAACGAGGAACGCGTTTTCACGAGGCGCATGCGCGCGGTGACCTGGTTTTGCCCGATGAAGATGATGCTGCCGAAATGTACGAGGACACCGTGTCGCAATGCGGGGAAGTTGGTCTCCAGGCCTACGAGGTTTCGAATTTTGCATTCCCGGGCGAAGAGTGCCGGCACAATCTGATCTATTGGCGCTCGGGAGACTGGCTCGGGGTGGGGCCGGGCGCGCACGGGCGTATGGGCATGGGGGAAAACCGCGTTGCGTTGCGGCAGTGGCGCAGTCCCGAAAAATGGCGTGATGCCGTGGAGGATTCCGGATCTGGCCTCGAGGCTGTGGAAGCCCTGAATGAATCGGACCGTGCGGCGGAAGCGCTCATGATGGGAATGCGCTTGACCGAGGGGGTCTCGGCGAAACGGTTTGAGCGGATTGTCGGGACGTCACTGTGGGATGGCATCAACAGTGACCGGCTCGACGAACTCGTTGCAGGAGGATTTCTTGAGCGGACGACGAAGGGGATCCGGGCGACTGCGCGCGGGCGAAACGTTCTCAATACGCTGGTCACTGCACTCCTGATCTGACGGTTCTGTCTCGGTGTAGGCTGGGATATCACTCGATCGAGTGTCGTTGACGAGCCCGAGACAAATCCTACTTAACGGAATGAAGACCACTCCCGAGCCGGAGTTTCATAAATGACTGCCATGGGCCGCCGATCGATCTTGCAGGGTGGCCTGGCAATTCTGGGTCACGCCGTTCTGCCGACGGCACGAGCCGGGGACGACGTGTGGGTCCCGACGCCTGCGCAGACTGCCGGACCGTTTTATCCTGTCGCCCTGCCCGACGATATCGATCAGGATTTGATTCAAATTGCGACGCAGGCCGGTCCTGCCAAGGGCATTGTCACGATGATTTCGGGGCGTGTGTTGGATGTCCGGGGTACGCCCTTGGCGGGCGCCCAGATTGAGATTTGGCAGTGCGATGCCAACGGCCGTTATATTCATTCTGCGGATTCCGGTCGTGGTCTCTCGGACCCGGGATTTCAAGGCTACGGACGCGCGGTCACGGAGTCGGACGGCTCTTACTGGTTCCGTACGATCCGCCCCGTGCCCTACACGGGTCGGACTCCACACATTCATTTCACTGTTCAGACGCGGGACGGTCGTCGCCTGACAACGCAAATGTACGTTGCCGGCGAAGGGTCCAATGCCAGGGATTGTCTTTACCGTCGGTTGCCGAACGATGCCGCGCGTCGGTCCCTGACGGTCGCCTTGGTACCGGCACCCCAGGTCTCTCCCGGCGCACTCGAGGGGCGGTTCGATATCATCTTCGCCTGAGTTCCGGTATCCGATTTCGGCGCGTGACAGCAACAGGGTCGCGTTCGAGGCCCACGATTGTTTAATTTGACTGCATGAAACGCAGCGAGACGAGAATACTGACAACCCACGCGGGAAGTCTGCCGCGCCCCCCTGAACTGCTCGATCTCTATGTACGTCGGGCGGGTGGAGAGGACATCTCACCTGAGGAACTCGAAGGAAGGGTTCAGGCAGCCTTGCGCTGGGTCATTCCCCGGCAAGAGGCGGCCGGTGTTGATATCGGCAATAACGGAGAGGCTCCACGCGAAGGTTTTTTCCTCTACGCCCAGCATCGAATGAGCGGGTTCGAAGGATCATGGGAGCGGCCCTTCGGTCGCGATGCCACCCAGTATCCGACCTTCATGCAACTACGCGCATCGCAACTCAGCAACAGGGAGGCGGTAACGAACTTTGGACCCCCCGAGGCGGTGGGAGAGGTGGAGTACCTCGATCCCGAGGCTGCGAATAAGGAGGGCAGCGACTTCAAAGCAGTCTTGGAAGAGACGGGGAGTAGGTTCGTCGAAGGATTTCTCACAGCGCCGTCTCCGGGGATCATCGCGACGGCCATGCGCAATCGTCACTACGACACCCAGGAAGCCTACGTGAACGCCATCGCGGATGCCCTGCGTTTCGAGTACGAGGCTATTGTACGGAACGGGTTCGTCCTCCAGCTCGATTGCCCCGATCTGGCGATGGAGCGGCACATGCTGTTCGCCGATCGACCGTTGTCAGAGTTCCTCGCATTTGCCGAGATCGTGGTCGACGCGATCAATCGAGCGCTGATCAACATTCCGCGTGAGCGCGTTCGGCTGCACGTATGTTGGGGAAACTATGAAGGCCCCCACAATCTGGATATTCCCCTCGATGATCTTCGCTCTACTTTGGCGTCGGCAGACGTCGGGGCGTTCGTATTTCCGCTCGGGAATCCCCGGCATGCTCACGAATATCATTCGTTCGAGCAGACTCCGCTGGCTGACGACCAGGTGCTTGTCGCCGGTGTGATCGATACCACGAGCAACCTTGTTGAACATCCCGAAGTCGTGGCGGAGCGCCTGGAGCGCATCGCCCGGGCGGTCGGAGATCCGACTCGGGTCATCGCAGGAACGGATTGCGGCTTCGATACCTCTGCAGGCATGGGCGCGGTGGCTGAAGAAGTCGTATGGGCAAAACTGAGTGCCCTGGCCGAAGGGGCCCGGTTGGCCACCGAACGATTGTACTAATATTTCAGAAGCAGGGCGCAATTCTGCAGGAATTGCGCTGCCTATGAAGAATCCTCGGGGGAACCCGACGTAAAGGCTTGAGGCGCCTGATCGATGACGCGCAGACCTTGCGGATGCACCTCGATGACCGCCAGGCCTCGCTCAGCGACCCCGTCGTTTTGGAATCGAAATATCCCGTCGGCCCCTGCAAACCCGCTGGGCTGGGTCAGCGCATTGGCTGAGAAATCCGGTCCTGCTTCACCCTGCATGAGTACCGATGCCAGGGCCGCCGCATCGTATGCAAGGCTGGCGATTCGAGGAGGCGCATAACCATGGATGCTCTCGAACCGCTTGGAAAACGCCGCGGCGGTTTCAGGCGGCGGGCTCGCAAACCAGCCACCCACCAGGGCTGGCTCTCGTCCCAGTGTCGGTTCATCCCAGAGACCGGTGCCTAGAAAGCGTATCTCCGCCGGATCGATGTCGTAGAACGGAAGCAGGGGAGCAATCGCTCGGAGTCTCGCCCCTCCGTCCGCAAGCATCACGGCTTGATAATCCAAAGGCCCGGCCGCATCCCGTCCCTCGAGTTTCTGGAGCTCGATCTTCGCGGCGGGATCGTCGGTCGCCTCAAGTGCTTCGCGTTGAATGAGCAAGAGATTGTGTCGCCGTTCGTAGTCGGCGAGTCGTTGCACCGGCTCGAAATACTCCGTGTCATCAGGATAGTAGCGCTCCACCTGGTCGAACTGGCCCCCGTTCCGAAACACCGACTGCTCCATTGCACCAACAACCGCTTCGCCATAGGCCGTTTGCGGCGCCAGTGCCGCGAACTGCCAGATCCCGCTCTTGGCGGCAAACTCGACAACACGGTCGACCTGCTGGTCGGGCATGAAGCCCAGCAGATAGACGCCATTGCCGGCCACAAGACGATCGGTGGAGAAGGCGATGACATTCACGCCCCGCTCCCGCGCGGGTTCGGCTGCCGCCGCGACTGCTGCACTGAAAACCGGACCGAGTATGAGTTGAACGCCTTCCTGCAGGACGGCCTCGGCCGCTGCGCGGGCGCCTTCCGGCGTGCCCCCGGTATCCCGCGGCAGAATGGTCAGGCGAGGATCACCGATTTCGAACAACGCGATGAGTGCGGCATCCAGCAGCGCCCGTCCGAGTGACTCCTCCCGGCCTGACAACGGGAGCAGCAGAGCAACCCGTATGGGTCCATCCTCTTTCACGGGCGGAGTCAATTCGACGAAAGACGGCTGTTCCAGCGCCAACTCGGGAGCCGTCGGCAGCACCGGTTCGGGCTCCCAGTCCGACTTCGGAAGCCTCTTGACTTCCCTGGGTTCAGCAGGATCGCGGAACGGCTTTTCCGGTTTGCGGACGAATTTGGGTTTTGGTGGCGGTGCAGGTTCTGCCTGAGGTGGCGGTTTTTCCTGGCCTAGGTCTAGCCAACCCGGCAGCTGGGCAGGTAACTTCGTTTCCGCGCACGCTGACACCACGAGGGCTGCAGCGATCCATGTCACGGCAACGATCTGGCGGGCGTTCCGGCGCCCGGACGTCAGCGGTCGGCGCACCCGAGAGCTCCTCTACGGCCCCTCCTCCGGGCGGCAAAGGTAACCGCCGAGGCGCGCCAAGTAAACGGCCACGCAACAACGATCTTGAGGAAGGCGAGGCGCTTTCCGGGCTGTTCGTGACGGCAACGCCGATCGGAAATCTCGGCGATATCACATTGCGGGCGCTCGAAACGCTGAAGGCAGTCGATGTGATCGCCTGCGAGGATACACGGGTTACTCGCCGTTTGCTCCAGCGCTACGACATCTCGACCTCAACGCTCACGTATCACGAGCATAACGCCGAACGGGTCCGGCCCCAGCTACTCGAAAGGCTCGCGCGTGGCGACTCGATCGCCCTGGTGACCGATGCCGGGACGCCACTGATTTCCGATCCAGGCTTCAAGCTGGTGCGGGCTGCGATTGATGCCGGTATTCCCGTGACCACGCTTCCCGGGCCTACCGCCATGATCACGGCGTTGACGGTATCCGGATTGCCGACCGACCGTTTCATGTTCGCGGGATTTCTGCCCAACCGGTCAACCGGCCGCCGCCGTGTTCTCGAAACTCTTCAAGCGATAGACGCCACGCTGATCTTCTACGAGTCACCGCGCCGGCTCGGTGCCGTGCTGGAGGATATGGCCGATATCCTGGGACCACGGGACTGCGCGGTTGGACGCGAATTGACCAAGCAATTCGAGGAGGTCACCCGGGGTTTCGTGCACGAACTGGCAGCCCAGTTTGCGGGCGCACAGACGCCGCGCGGCGAGATCGTCATCATGGTGGGACCCCCCCACGCCGAGCCCGTCGACGAAGCCGCGCTGGACAGGGCGATCCAGTCGGCCCTGGCGCAAAACAGCCTGCGTGATGCTGTCGATCAGGTGACCGCACAGACCGGAGCCCCACGCCGTGCCGTCTATCGCCGCGCCCTGTCTCTCGACAAAAAACGCACAGGCGGGTCGGCGCAGGACATTGAGTGATGGCGCGTGACCGCGATGGGCGGCGCAGATCAGAGCGCGCCGGGCGGTTGGCTGAAATCATCTGCGCCGTATACCTGAGACTGCGGGGGTATGGCATTCTTTCCCGAAACTTCCGGGGGCCCAGTGGCGAAATCGACATCATCGCTTATCGGAACAAGACCGTGGTGTTTGCGGAAATCAAACTGCGGCAGACATTAGCCGATGCGCTGGAATCCCTCGGGCCTGATCAGCGCCGGCGCATCGCCAAAACGGCTGAAATGTTCCTGGCCTCCCAACCCCAATACGCTGACGAGAATGCACGATTCGATGTCATCCTGGTGGTTCCTTGGCGGCTTCCCGTGCATATCGCCAATGCTTGGCATATATATAACGCCAATGCTTGGCATATATAGTGTTGTGAACATAGGAGTGGGGTGCCCGCGGTCGCAGCGGTCACTGTGCCGTTCAGTCAGGTGGAGCACGAAGATATGACGTCGCGCACATTTCACGGATCCCTTGTCGCCCTGTTGTCCGTCGGACTGCTGTTGATGCTGGCGGGATGTGGCGGGCCGGGTGTCGTCGCCGGTGGTGCAGCGACGGCCGGGATCGCCGTTGCCCAGGAACGTTCGGTCGGCGCCGCAATTGACGACACCGCGATCCAGCTTCAGATAAAGCATCACCTGTTACAGGCAAGCGACGGCCTGTTCATCCGGGTGGGAAGCGAAGTGCACGAGGGCCGTGTCTTGCTTACGGGAGTTGTACCGACCGCCGAGGACCGGGTGGAGGCTGTCCGATTGACCTGGCAGGCCCAAGGCGTTCTGGAGGTCCTGAACGAAATCCAGGTTGATGAACGCGCCGGCGTTATCGACTACTTCAAGGACGTCAAGATCACCACGCAACTGCGATACCAGATGCTTCGGGATCGCGATATTTCTGACATCAATTTCTCCGTCGAAACCGTGAACGGAATCGTTTACCTGATGGGAATTGCCCGCGATCAAACCGAACTCGAGAAAGTCACCACGCACGCGCGAAATATCGGGGGCGTACAAAAGGTTATCAGTCACGTGCGACTGAGCGATGACGCGCGGCGGGGACGGAGTTGACGGCAGAACAATCCAGCGATCAACAGGCGGCGTGGTCAGACTCGAACGAACCTGAGCAGATCCTCACTGAGGCCGGGGTATGTACGGATGAAGACGTCGATCTGGCCCTCACCGCCCTGGCCCTCGCCGCGCTGGATCGCCCGCGTGTTTCGTTGGACCGGTATCGGCGGCACCTTCAGGAACTGGCCGACGACATTGCTCGTCGGGCGGGAGGAGCCGTCAGTGCCGAAGACCGGGCAGCGGTTCTCGGAGAGGTCCTCGGAAACGACTATGGCTACGAGGGAAACCTGGCAACCTACGACGATCTCCAGAACGCCAACCTGATGCGTGTCATCGACCGGCGACGCGGGCTGCCGGTCGCTTTGGGTATTCTGTACATTCACGGGGCCCGGGCCCAAGGCTGGCCCATGGTCGGAATCAACTTTCCCGGTCATTTCCTTCTGCGCATGGAGTGTGAAGGCGAGCGCGTGATCCTGGACCCGTTTGAGCCGGGCCGGAGACTGGAGGCAAATGACCTGCGCGAACTTTTCAAGCGTCTGGCCGGGGAGGATGCCGAGCTCGAGACCAGGTTCTTCGATGCCGTCGGCAATCGCGAAATACTGCTGCGTCTGCAGAACAACATCAAGTCGCGCGCGTTGCGCTCCGGCGACGTGGTTCGCGCCGCCGCCGCATTGAAATCGATGATCCGGATTGCGCCGGATCATGTGAACGCGTGGTACGAGCTGGGCCTGCTCGAGGCTCAGGCAGATAATCTGAGGGCCGCGATCACAGCGCTCGAGACATTCCTCAGCAAGTCCGCGCACGACGCGGCCAGGCACCACGCGGCAACGCTAATGCAGGAACTACATGCCAAGCTCAATTGAGTGAGTCGGAAGGCTGGCGTATGTTCCGCCCCAGAGGTGGTGCGGCCGGACAAGCGACGACGTCAGAGCAACGATGCCGCTAGTTCACCCCGGAAGTTCGTTGGGAGGTCACGGATGAGCCTAGCTGTCGCAATTCAGATGGACCCGATCGATTCCATCGACATCGACGCCGACAGCACTTTTGCGCTGGCGCTAGAGGCCCAGGAACGGGGTCACGGTCTCTATCACTATCTGCCGCGAGAGTTGAGTTTGCGTGAGGGCCGGGTGGTGGCCAACGTGCGACCGCTCGCGGTGCGACGCGAGACAGACAATCATTTCACTCTCGGCGAGGCCGTGAACGTCGATCTGGCAACCATGGACGTGGTGCTGATGCGCCAGGATCCGCCTTTCGACATGGCCTACATTTCCGCAACGCATCTGTTGGAACACATTCATCCGGCCACCCTGGTCGTCAACGATCCCGTACACGTGCGCAACGCGCCGGAGAAGCTTTTTGTCACTCACTTCGACGAGCTCATGCCGCCGACACTGATTACGACGGACGCCCAGGAGATCCACGAATTTCGCGAGCGTTACGAGGACATTGTAATCAAGCCACTGTTCGGGAATGGCGGGTCAGGCGTATTTCACGTCAGCCCGCAAGACGAAAACCTGAACGCGCTGCTCGAAATGTTCACCGAGTTCTATCGCGAGCCGATCATGGTGCAGAAGTACCTGCCGGCCGTGCGCGAGGGAGACAAGCGCATCATTCTTGTTGACGGCGAGGTGGTGGGTGGTGTGTCACGTGTTCCCAAGGAAGGCGAGGCCCGAGCCAACATGCATGTGGGGGCGCGGCCGGAGAAGACGGAGATCACACCGAGAGAGCAGGAAATTTGTGATGCCATCGGTCCAAGCCTCCGTGAGAATGGATTGGTTTTTGTCGGCATTGATGTCATTGGAGGGTTTCTGACCGAGATCAACGTGACTTCGCCGACGGGTATTCAGGAGATTGACCGTTTTGATGACGTCAATCTCTCGGGCTTGATCTGGGATGCGATTGAGGAGCGCTATCGCACCATCTCCCACGTCGCCAGTAGCTAGAGATTTTCAGCGAACCAAGATGATTATTGCTGCTGCGCTCCACGTCATTGCTGCGCTGATTTGGGTCGGCGGGTTCTTTTTTATCCTCGTCATTCTGCGGCCCGCCTCCATTCGCATCGAACCGCCACAACGGTTCAGGTTGTTCGCCAAGGTGTTCCAGTGGTTCTTCCCGTGGGTCTGGGGGTCGATCGCCGTCCTTCTCATCACGGGATACTGGATGCTGCTCTCCGGTCAAGCGCTGTCGGGTCTTCACACGGACATCATGCAGGGTCTTGGGATTGTCATGATGCTGCTGTTTGGCCACCTGTATCACGCTCCCTACAAGCGGTTCAGCGAAGCGGTGGATGAGGAGAACTGGGCGAAGACAAACTATCAGGCGAATCGTATGAGGAGGGCCATTCGCTGGAACCTTCTTCTCGGCCTGGCCACGGCTGTTGTGGCAACGACGGGACGCTATTGGTCCTGAGCGCGATCTTTCTGTCGGGTGGTGCCGGCGTCACGTTCTCGTCACACCACTATTGTCTGGGCGAACCGAAGGGCTAGGTTCCGATCACGCGGCTGTCTCTTTTTGTGATAACCACGACGGAGGGTCGCGGTAGCATACCGTCCTCGAAGTCCGGCCAGCGCGTGGCGGGATTCTCGAACGTCGAGGCGGTAATGAAAAAGCGCCATTTTGTCACGCCGGCGTTCTGTTGAGCGCGAGCTCGTATCAGGCAAACACCACGAGTCGGTGATTTGTGGCCAGGGCACGATGATTGGCGATGCGCAGGGGTCGTCCTTAGCATATATATGACTGTGGGCACGATCCTGGTGAACCGGCGGCATTGATCCGTTCAGTTCACGAGGGCGAGAAATTGGGGGGCGGCGTTTCTGGCGCAGGGGGCGCTGGGGCTCCGCAAACCACGCGGCGGGGCGGTCACCAAGGGGTCGCCCCGTCCTGATTCAAGGCCTCAGGGTTGCGGCCGCCATGGCTGTCGATCCCACTGGGTCAATGCCTTCACGACCGGTATGCTCTAGACAAATGAATTCTTGGCTTGCCGCCGCCGCCGTGTATCGGCACCCCCGGGTCATTGCGATCCTGTTCCTCGGATTTTCCAGCGGACTTCCGCTGGCGCTCACCGGGCAGACGCTATCACTCTGGCTCAAGGACGAAGGGCTGTCCTTGACCGCGATCGGGCTTTTCGCGGCGGTCGGCACGCCCTATGCCCTGAAGTTCCTCTGGGCTCCCATCATGGACAAGGCGTGGATACCCGGGCTCTCAGTTGCTCTGGGTCGGCGGCGCTCGTGGCTGATTGTCACCCAGTTCCTGCTGATCGTCGCGATGTTGGCACTCGGGTTCAGCGGGCCATCGTCAAACATCGGCCTGACGGCAGTCCTGGCGCTCGGGGTGGCGTTTGCATCGGCAAGTCAGGACATCGTTATCGATGCCTATCGGGTCGAGATACTTGAGGAACGCCAGTTCGCCGCGGGCGCGGCGGCGATCGTATTCGGCTATCGGGTGGGCATGCTGGTTTCGGGCGCGGGCGCGCTCTATCTCGCCAGTGTTATGGCCTGGCCTATGGTCTATGCCGCCATGGCGGTTCTGGTTCTGGTTGGTGTGGCGACGGTCCTGCTGAATCCGGAACCGGCGGTTGCAGAAACGGCGGAGACGAGCGCGCGCGAGCGCGAAATTGAGGACTGGCTCGCCGCGCGTCCTCATTTGACCGGTCCCTTGGGTGCAGCGCTTGCCTGGCTTTACATCGCTGTTGTTTGTCCCTTCGCTGAATTCATGGGCCGTCCGGCTTGGGTTGCCATTCTGCTGTTCGTGATCTTCTACAAGTTCGGAGACTCCCTCGCTGGTGTGATGACGTTCCCCTTCCTCGATGACATCGGATTCAGCAAGATCGATATCGCGAACGTCGCCAAGGTATTCGGGTTTGCAGCAACGCTTGCGGGCCTGGCGCTTGGCGGCGCGCTCATGGCGGGTGTTGGCCTTTATCGGAGCCTGTGGATTTGCGGCATCCTGCAGCTCGTCTCAAATCTGATGTTCGCCGTGCAGGCAATGGTGGGAGCCGACATCGCGCTGTTGGCGCTGACCATCGGTCTCGAGAATTTGGCGGGTGGCATGGGCACCGCCGTGTTCGTCGCCTACCTCTCATCGCTGTGCAACGTCGCCTACACGGCAACGCAGTACGCCTTGTTGTCGTCCTTCATGGTGGTCGCACGAACCTGGCTGTCATCCTCGGGCGGTGCACTGGCCGAGTGGCTCGACTGGATCGGCTTCTTCCTGCTGACAACCGGTGCCGCCGTTCCCGGATTGATCCTGCTGTGGTGGCTGGGACGGGCTGGCATGGCGGCACGCCCCGGCGGGCGGGCCGATACACGGTTCCAAACTTCAGGGGGCCCCGAAACCTAGCGCCGCCGCGCAAAAACTTTGATACCGGGCTTGAAGGCCAGGCGTTTGCGGAAGACCGTGAAGTCGTGGCGGGACAGCAACTGGGTGAGGCTTGCCGGCGTGAAGTAGATGCAGTGAGAGGGCGGAAAGAAGGAGTCCCAGTCGAGAACGTTGGCGGGAACCCGGCGATGCCCGATGTCGGGCGTGGTGAGGTAGAGCACGCCTCCCGGCTTTGTCGCCTTTGAGATGGCTGCGACGAAGCTGTTGACGTCGAGAACGTGCTCCAGAACCTCTGAGCAGTACACCGCGTCGAAGGGCATCTGTCCTTCGTCGGTTTCCACGAAGTCCTCGATGAATCCCTGAAATACGTTGATTTCTGGATAGTTGTCCCGGGCATAAGCCACTGAGACGGGATCGGGTTCAATGCCCCAGGCTACGAAGCCGGCGTCCTGCGCCGCCTTAGCCATGAAGCCGCCATTGGTGCCGACGTCGAGGAAGCGACCCTCTTTCACGTACCGACGAAGTTGGCGGACGCGTCCACGAGAACGACGCAACTTGCTCTCCACCTTTGCAAAGTAACCCTTGGTGGCGCCGTCGTAGGCGTCCGAGTAGAGATCCTCGACAGCTGCGGGATCCGGCATCGGGTCCATGAACACGGTGCCGCAACTCCGGCAGCGGAAAAGATCCATGCCCTTCGTCTGAATGAAGTGATCACGGTCCGTCGTGGCGCAGACTTGGCAGGGAGCTGGTTCGGCCATCGGATTGCATCGGTTTGGGGAAGGCGTGCGGCACCTTGAGGCCATCGCCGAGGCGGGTCAAGGCCGCAAATCCATGCTGCTTGAAATGAGTTTCTTCCCTTGGTTCACCGCCAGGGATAGGCTTTACAGATCCTGGTTCCGGAGAGCGTCATGCGAGAGCGGATAGAGGTTTTCGAAGGCGATATAACGTCGTTGGATGTTGATGCCATCGTCAACGCGGCAAACAACGCGTTGCTGGGCGGCGGCGGAGTGGATGGAGCCATTCACCGGGCTGCGGGTCCCGGACTCCTGGAAGAATGCCGCACCTTGGGCGGCTGTGAAACGGGGGATGCCAAGATCACGGGCGGTCACGGACTTCAGGCTCGATACGTGATTCACACGGTGGGACCCGTTTGGCAGGGCGGCGGTCAGAGTGAGGCGGACTTGTTGGCAAGTTGCTATCAGTGCAGCTTTCGGCTTGCGGATGAAGCGGAGCTCACATCGATCGCGTTCCCAGCCATCAGTGCCGGCGTATACGGCTATCCGATGGATCAGGCCGCCCGTATCGCTGTCACTGAAGCAAAGTCGTATCTGGAACGGGGCGGAGGTCTTGAGAGACTCGTTTTTGCCTGCTTTGGCGCCGAAGCCACAAATACCTACGTGGCGGTGATCGAAGAGGCGTTCAGTGGATGACGATCACGTGAATTGACCCCGGGCCCTGAGGTCCTCTAGGGTTCGGAGCAGTGAACCCTACTCTCGGAGGCG
>DEBC01000008.1:128720-142255 GCA_002348365.1 Alphaproteobacteria bacterium UBA2966
GGCGTGCACTCCGTCAAATCGACTGCACCGACGGCTGAGGCCAAGGCTGCTGTCAAGAAGGCGCTGAAGACCACCTCCGACAAAAAAGGCTGATTGAGCAGCCCGAGCTGGATTTGCGGTGTGCTGACACCGCGACGAAATAAGACATCGCCCGGCGCGGGGTTCTCGCGGCCGGGCGATCTCATTTGGTACCCCTGGTAGCGCTATTGTTGCCCAATCATAATGCGATCGACGTCTAGCTGTGATTCACTGACTTCGTGACGAACGTTCAAACAGCGCTGGACGAGCAGGTCTTGCGGGAAGACTTGGCGCAGCATGCGGTGGCGGCAACCGGCAGCCTCGAGGTGCGGTTCGCGCAGGACCAAAACGATGTGGCGGCGGCACAAGCTCTTAGATTCCAGGTGTTCTTTGAAGAGATGCAGGCCCAGGCTGAACCGGTCACGCAAATGACCCGCCGCGACTTCGACCCCTTCGATGATGTCTGCGACCACCTGCTGGTTGTTGATCATGATCTACCGCCCGAGGAAGCTGTCGTCGGAACCTATCGCTTGTTGCGAGAGGAAGTGGCCTTGCGCTGTGGCGGGTTCTACTCCGCGGGGGAATATGATCTGACACCATTGAGAACGGGACCCTGGCGGTCTGGCGGATTTCTCGAGCTGGGGCGGAGCTGCGTTCATCCGGCGTATCGTACTCATGCCACCATTCAACTTCTCTGGCGGGGGATTGCCCGCTACCTCGATGCCTTCAATATTGATGTCATGTTCGGATGCGCCAGCTTTCCGGGGCGATATCCGCAACAACATCAAGTCGGATTGAGCTATCTCCACGAAAACCATCTGGCACCGGCCGAATATCGCGTTTGTGCCGTCCCGGACCTGCATGTATCGATGAACACGGTTTCGCCGGACGCCTATTCCCTGCGCGAGGCATTGCGCAGCCTGCCGCCGCTTATCAAGGCTTACCTCCGCCTTGGCGCATTCATCGGTGACGGCGCGGTCGTCGATCAGGCGTTCGGTACCACCGATGTATTCATTCTGCTGCCCGTCGATCGCATCGCGGCTCGTTATCTGAACCACCTCAACCGACGCGTCGCCTGATTCTGGTTCCCCCGCGCGGACGCATCCCGTCCGCTTGTTCCCACCGCGCGGCCAGCGCATGATCGGTGCTCCATTTCAGGTGGCGTGGTGATTTCGTGGACTTAACGTTCTTATGGGTGGTGGCCGGTGCTCTCGCCGCCGGCTTTGTGACCGGCCTCGCGGGATTCGGCGTGGGTATCACGTCGCTCGGGTTCTGGCTCCACGTCATGGAGCCGATCGTCGCGGGTCCGCTCGTGGCCATCTGCTCCGTGGCCGGGCAGGTGCGGTCGATTGTTCATATTCGACGTGACATCTCGATCCGGCGCGTTCTCCCATTCATCCTCGGCGGGGTCGTGGGCATACCGGTCGGGGTCTATCTGCTGAGCTATGTAGACGGCCCAGACCTGAAAGTGGGTCTTGGGGCATTTCTGATTGCCTACAGTCTTTTCGGCCTCGCAGTGAGGCTCGGACCTGTATTCGCCGATGCCGGTCCATGGGGCGATGGCGGTGTTGGATTCAGCAGTGGCATTTTTGGCGGCATCGCTGGATTGTCCGGACCCCTGATGACAGTCTGGTGCGGCCTGAGGGGATGGTCCAAGGACGTACAAAGGGCCACCTACCAACCCTACAACTTTGTAATCCTCGCGTTGGTCGTTGGTGCCTACGGGTCGCAGGGGCTTCTCACCCGGGAGGTAGGCGTGTTGACTCTGGTCAGCGTGCCGGCGCTCCTCGTCGGTGTTCAGCTCGGACTCATGGCTTACCGGCGCGTCGACGAAGCCGGGTTCCGGAAAGTCGTACTGACCTTGTTGTTGATTTCGGGAATCTCACTCGTCATCAACAACGCCCTCGACAGCGTTTGACAGAGGAGCTCTTCTAGCGAACAGCCCCATGCGCAGCGATCGCCGAGAGATTGACGATCTCGGTGACCGTCGCACCCATCGGCACGATCTGGGCAGGTTTGGCGAGACCGACCAGCAAGGGTCCGATGACCGTGCCGCCACCCAGTTCATGCAGCAGGTTGGATGCGATGTCTGCCGAGTGCAGTCCCGGCATGATGAGCACATTGGCGGGCGCTGACAGTCGCGAGAACGGGTAGTGGTCGAGCAGCTGGTTGTTGAGCGCGACGTCAGCGGACATTTCGCCATCGAACTCGAAATCCGGATTCCGGCTCGCCAGGACGTCGACCGCTTCGCGGACACGGTCCGAACGTGCGTGCGGCGGGTTGCCGAAGTTCGAAAATGACAGAAGTGCGACGCGTGGTTCATGGCCCATCTCGCGAGCGACCAGGGCGGCTTGCTGTGCAATATCGGCGAGCTCGTCGGGGCGCGGTGAAGCATGAACGGTGGTATCGGCGATCAGGACCGTTCGACCGCCCTGTGCGACCACAATGGTGACGCCAATGACCCGCGCGCCATCCTTTGGCCCGAGGGCTTTCAGAATATCTTCGTAGACTTCGGCATGGCTTCGGGCGAGCCCCGCGACCAGGGCATCTGCGTCCCCGAGCGCCACCATGCAGGCACCGAATACCGTGCCATAGACATTCACCATGCGGCGACAATCGCGGAACAGGGCTCCACGCCTCTGCAGTCTGCTGTACAGATAGTCGTAGTATTCGTCATTGCGGGAGTTGATAGCCGCATTGAGGATCTCGACACCGGCCAGCGTATCGTCGATACCCATTTCCTCCATGGCTTGGCGGATGCGGGGCTCACGGCCGATGAGTATCGGCGTGCCAAATCCGGCATTGCGGTATGCCAGCGCGGCACGGATGACGCGTTCGTCCTCCCCCTCCGCGTATGCCACCCGTTTTGGTTCCGCCATCACCTGCTCGAAGATGCGTTGCAACGTTCCCATCATGGGATCGAGGCGTGCGCGCAGCTGATTCTTGTAGGTCTCCATATCGATGATCGGTCGTCGCGCCACGCCGGATTGCATGGCGGCATTGGCAACGGCGGGGGGAATGCGCGAGATCAATCTGGGATCGAACGGAACCGGGATAATGTAGTCGCGACCGTATTGCAGTCGCTCACCTGGGTACGCCGCGAGAACCTCGTCGGGAACATCCTCGCGGGCCAGTTCGGCCAGTGCTTGGGCCGCGGCGATCTTCATTTCGTCGTTGATAGTCGAGGCCCGCACGTCGAGAGCGCCACGAAAGATGTATGGAAAGCCGAGGACATTGTTGACCTGATTGGGGTAGTCCGAACGCCCGGTGGCCATGATGGCGTCTTCTCGCACTGCCCTGACCTCCTCCGGCGTAATCTCGGGATCGGGGTTTGCCATGGCGAAAATGATTGGATCATCCGCCATCGCGGCGACCATCTCGGGCGTTACCGAATCCGCTACCGAGAGCCCGAAGAAGACGTCTGCACCGGTCATCGCATCCAGGAGTGTGCGCGCATCCGTATCGACCGCGTGAGCAGATTTCCACTGATTCATGCCGTCTTCACGACCGTTGTAGATGACTCCCTTGGAATCGCACAAAATTGCTTGATCGTGTGGTAACCCCATCGCCTTGATCAATTCGATACAGGCCACGCCACCGGCGCCAGCTCCGTTGACCACGACTCTGGCGTCTTCAATTCTGCGCCCGGTGAGTGCCAGCGCATTGATCAGCCCGGCGGTGGCGATAATCGCGGTACCGTGCTGATCGTCGTGGAAAATCGGTATGTCCATCAACTCTCGCAACCGCTGTTCGATGATGAAGCATTCGGGGGCCTTGATGTCCTCGAGATTGATGCCACCCCACGTCGGTCCGAGATAGCGCACGCAGTTGACGAATTCGTCGACATCACTGGTGTCGACTTCAATGTCTATTCCATCGATATCGGCGAATCGCTTGAACAGGACGGCCTTTCCCTCCATCACCGGCTTGGACGCCAGGGCACCAAGATCGCCCAGGCCGAGCACGGCGGTGCCGTTGCTGATCACGGCGACGACATTGGCGCGCGCCGTGTAATCGTAGGCATCATCGGGATTCTTCGCGATTGCGAGACACGGGACGGCAACACCAGGTGAGTAGGCAAGCGTCAGATCGCGCTGAGTCGTCAGCGGCTTGGTGGGCGTAATCTCGATTTTGCCGGGTTTGCCCGTGGAATGAAACCTCAGTGCCTCTTCGTCTGACACACGGATCGTATCGCTCATTATTGTTGTATTCCCACTCGTTTGGTGGCGGAGGTGTGCCGATTTCGGCCCGGCCGCCGCAGGCGTTCGGAAAACACTAACGGGGATTGAGGCTGCGCGTAAACCTGCAAATGGAGAGTTGGTTCCTGCTAAACGCTCGATCTGGAGTGAATCTCACGGAACCGGCACTCGCTTTGTGTCACAGCCCGTCGCCTGTGATACCTTCCAGACATGAACCGGATTGAGCCGTCCGCGCCCGATTCTTCACCGCGCCCCGAGGCATCAGAATTCACTCCCGCCACGGCGACCGGCGAGGGTCCGACACCCAGACAGACGCCCGTCAAAGAGACGGTGTCGCCCATGATGGCTCAGTATCTTGCCATCAAGCAGGACCACCCCGATGAGCTGCTCTTCTTTCGCATGGGAGATTTTTACGAACTGTTTTTCGGCGATGCCGAGGCAGCGTCGGCCGCCCTCGACATCGTACTGACCAAACGCGGACGCCACCGTGGTGAAGACATACCCATGTGTGGTGTGCCCGTTCATTCCTACTACAGTTACCTTCAAAGATTGATCCGGCGAGGGTTCAAAGTCGCAGTCTGCGAGCAGGTCGAGGACCCGGCGGAGGCCAAAAAGCGCGGCGCCAAGGCGGTGGTCAAACGAGAGGTCGTGCGCGTGGTGACGCCGGGAACCCTTCTCGAAGATACCCTGCTGGATGCGCGCTCGAATAATTACCTCGTGGCAGTGGCGCGGGCCGAAGGCCATCTGGCCATCGGGTGGGCGGATGTCTCGACGGGAGATGTCACGGTGATGCCCTCGGATGCTGCCGGCATCGCGGGAGAGCTTGGCCGCCTAAATCCTGGAGAACTGCTTGTTTCTGATCGTCTGACCGATTCGGACGAGCTCGGCGACATCCTCGCGGACTGGCAACCTGTACTCACGACACTGCCCGCCCAAAGGTTTGATTCCCAGGTTGCCGAGCGACGCCTGAAAGAGACGTATGGCGTCGCAACACTCGAGGGGTTTGGTGCCTTCGGCCGCGCCGAGCTTGCCGCCCTGGGTGGACTGCTCGACTACGTGGAACTGACACAACGGGGCAAGCTGCCTGGGTTGAAGCCACCGGTCAGAATGCAGGCCAACACGGCCATGTTCATAGACTCTGCGACGCGCCGCAATCTGGAACTGTCGCGCAGCTTGAGCGGTGAGACGACAGGCAGCCTGCTTTCGGAGATCGATCGCACAGTGACGGGTCCCGGCGCGCGCCTTCTGGCTCGCCGACTGGGAGCGCCGTCGACCGATGTGGACACGATTTCAGGCCGGCATGATGACGTCGCGTTTTTCGTCGGTGAAGGCGTCCTGCGGGAGAGTGTTCGACGGGTGTTGCGGCAGACACCGGATATGGAGCGTGCCTTGAGCCGCCTGATTCTGGGGCGGGGCGGCCCGAGAGATCTCGCTTCATTGCGGGACGGCCTGTGTTCGGCGCACGAGTTGAGGGACTGTCTTGCGGATGACGGCATTCGACCGTTGCCCACGGGCATTGCGAAGATGCGTGCCGATCTCGGACAGCATGACGAACTGATCGATCAGTTATCGCGCGCCCTGGATGAGGAACTTCCGTTACAGGCCCGGGACGGAAACTTTGTTGCCCCCGGATTCAACGCGGACCTGGATGAGTTGTGGACACTGCGTGACGAAAGCCGGCGACACATCGCAAGCATGCAGGCCGACTACGCACAGGAAACGGAAATTCCCTCACTCAAGATTCGTCACAACAACGTGCTTGGTTACTTTGTCGAAGTGACCAACACGCACGCGGACAAACTGTTGAATGGCGACGACGATCGATTCATCCATCGACAGACAATGGCGAACGCGGTCCGTTTTACGACGACGGAACTGGCGGACCTAGAGTCGCGTCTGAGTTCGGCAGCTGATAGGGCTGTCTCGCTTGAGATCGAAATTTTCGAGGTCTTGTGTGGGGCCGTCGAGACACAGGCGCCATCTGTCGCAACTGCCGGAGACGGTTTGGCGCGCATCGATGTGGCCGCGGCATTGGCTGAACTGGCCGAAAACCGACGTTATGCACGACCGTCAGTCGATGAGTCAGTGACATTCGAAATCGTGGGTGGCCGCCATCCGGTTGTCGAAGCGGCGTTGGACCGCAGCGGTGAATCAGCCTTCGTTGCCAATGACTGCCATCTCGGGGACGGCCAACGCCTTTGGCTGATGACCGGGCCCAATATGGCGGGCAAGAGTACATTTCTCCGGCAGAATGCGGTGATCGCCATCATGGCCCAGATGGGGTCATTTGTGCCGGCTGACGGCGCCCGTATCGGGGTTGTTGATCAGTTGTTCTCGCGTGTCGGCGCCGCAGATGATCTGGCCCGCGGGCGATCGACGTTCATGGTCGAGATGGTGGAAACCGCCGCCATCCTCAATCAGGCGGGGCCACGTGCACTGGTTATTCTGGATGAGATCGGGCGAGGGACCGCCACTTATGATGGCCTCTCCATCGCCTGGGCCGTCGCAGAGCATCTTCACGAGGTAAACCGCTGCCGGGCTTTGTTCGCCACCCATTATCACGAACTTACGGCACTTTCCGCGAAGTTGGAGCACCTCGCCAATCGCACCATGCGAATCAAGGAGTGGCAGGGGGAGGTGGTGTTCCTCCATGAGGTTGCGCCCGGTGCCGCCGATCGTTCCTACGGCATTCACGTCGCCAAGCTCGCCGGGCTGCCGGGCCGGGTCGTTGAGCGAGCCATTCATGTGCTGGAGGCACTTGAGACGGACGAACAGGCTGGCGCCTCGACGCGCCTCGCAGAGGATCTGCCGCTCTTCTCGGCCGCGGGCAGTGGCAAGCCCCGGACGCAGTCCCCGGGTCCACATCCATTGGAGGTGGTGATCGATTCCGTCCATCCGGACGAGCTCACCCCGCGTGAGGCGCTTGATCTGGTATACAGGCTCGTCGCCGTACTCCGCGACGCGTCGACCGATAGCACCTGACCATCACCATAAACGTACGGAGCCGACATGGCCGGGCCAATCAAGCTCAGCGTTCTGGATCAATCGCCCGTGCGGGCCGGTTTCACCTACGCAGACGCCGTTGCGGAAACGCTGGAACTGGCACAGCTCGCAGACCGTCTGGGGTACACCCGTTACTGGGTGGCCGAGCACCATTCGACGGAGGGACTTGCCGGATCGTCTCCCGAGGTTCTTGTGGCGCGTATCGCTGGTGTGACCGAGGAGATCAAGGTCGGTTCGGGGGGAGTCATGCTGAGCCACTACAGTCCACTGAAGGTGGCAGAGAATTTCGGATTGCTTGAGACAATGTATCCCGGGCGCATCGATCTCGGGATCGGCCGCGCCCCCGGCAGCGATCAACTCACCGCCCAGGCACTCGCATACGGTTCTCCGATTGGCGCCGAGTACTTCCCGGCGAAGGTTCGCGATCTGACATTGTTTCTGACGGATACGCTTCCCGACGATCATCCCCTGCGTGGTATCCATGCGTCGCCAATTCCGGACCGCCCCCCCGAGGTCTGGCTGCTGGGCTCGTCCGATCAAAGCGCCACATTGGCAGCGCACTTCGGACTGCCCTTCTCTTTCGCTCAATTCATCAGTCCGCAAGGTGGTGCCTGGGTGACCAATGCCTACCGAGAGGCTTTCAAGCCCTCCGCCATGCTCTCCGAGCCCAAGTGCAGCCTGGGCGTATTCGTCATCTGCGCTGAGACCGCGGACGAAGCCGAGCACCACGCAAAAAGCCGCGACCTATGGCGACTGTGGCTCGAACAGGGCGAACTGCGTCCGGTGCCGACGGTCGAGGACGTTGCCGCCCATGAATTCACGGACGATGAAGAAGCTCGCGTGAAGGCCAATCGGCAGCGACACATCATTGGCACTCCCGAGATGGTCGAGCAGTGTCTTGCGGAGATGGCAGAGGAATATGCCGTGGAGGAATTCGTGGTGAACACGATCGTGCATGACCCGGGGGCCCGCCTGAGATCATATGAACTTCTGGCCGACGTCTTCGGGCTCGCGCCACGTCCTTCTTGACGGTTGCGGGCTAGGGACTCAGCACACCGGCAAAGAAAAAGGGCCCATCGAGTGATGGGCCCTTTCCAGAACGCAAATCAGTTCTAGTCGTAGATTACGACTGAACGGATCGATTCCCCTTCATGCATGAGGTGGAAGGCATTGTTGATGTCTTCCAGCGGCATGGTGTGAGTGATGAGGTCGTCGATGTTGATCTTCCCGTCCATGTACCAGTCGACGATCCGCGGCACGTCCGTGCGTCCCTTCGCACCGCCGAACGCCGTGCCACGCCAGACGCGGCCTGTGACCAGCTGGAACGGCCGGGTAGCGATCTCCGTCCCGGATGGAGCCACACCGATGATGGTGCTTTCGCCCCAACCTTTGTGACAGCATTCGAGCGCCTGGCGCATGGTATCGACATTGCCGATGCACTCGAAGGAGTAGTCGGCGCCCCCGTCTGTCAGATCCACCAGATAGGACGTCAGATCACCGTCGACATCGTTCGGATTGACAAAATGGGTCATGCCGAATTTCTCGGCGAGTTCCTTCTTGCCCGCATTGAGGTCGACACCGACGATCATATCGGCGCCTACGAGACGCGCGCCCTGAATGACATTGAGACCGATGCCTCCCAGCCCGAATACGACGACGTTGGAACCCGGCTCCACCTTAGCAGTGTTGATGACCGCACCGATGCCGGTGGTCACGCCGCATCCGATGTAGCAGACCTTGTCGAACGGCGCGTCCTCCCGAATCTTGGCCACGGCGATTTCGGGCATGACGCTGTAGTTGGCGAAGGTCGAAGTGCCCATGTAGTGATACAGCTTCTCACCGCCGATACTGAAACGGCTTGTGCCGTCGGGCATGACGCCTTGGCCCTGGGTTTCGCGAATGGCCTGGCACAGGTTGGTCTTGCCCGAAAGGCAGTATTCGCACTGCCGGCATTCGGGTGTGTATAGAGGGATGACGTGATCGCCGGGTTTGACGCTGGTGACGCCATCCCCTACCTCTACAACGATCCCAGCCCCTTCGTGTCCCAGAATGGATGGAAACAACCCTTCGGGATCTGCGCCCGACAATGTATAGGCATCGGTGTGGCAGATGCCGGTTGCCTTGACCTTGACCAGAACCTCGCCGGCCTTCGGGCCGTCGAGTTGCACGGTTTCGATAGATAATGGGTCGCCAGCTTTGTGGGCGACGGCGGCACGGACGTCCATGAATCCTCCCCTGTCCCGCTTCGGCGCGACTGGCGGGATGGCCATGAACCAGGCCGGTGACCAGCAGCACGCTGTTTGAGATACGCGTAGACCGATATGATGATGCAAAACACATTCAGACAGCGCAAGCCGTGAAACCAGAATTACCAACAGGAACCAGCACACGTCGTCGCGACGTGGAGGCGTTTCGGGATCGGCACGAGGTGCTGGATGCCAGACACCTCACCGAAACGTTGGACACGCTGGTCGAGGAACGTGGTGCCACCGATTTGGGTGTGCGAGGAGAGGTATTGGCCGCGTGCAAGGCGGCGCTTTCCGATTCACAAGCGCGTATCCGCGAGAGATTTGAAGCCGGTCTCTCGGGACGGCAAACCACACGGGCGATCGCGTGGTCCATGGATCAGTTGATTCGCGTCCTTCACAAGTTCACCGTTCGCCACGTTTACCGGCAGTCCAACCCAACGTCCGGTGAGAGGCTGTCTGTCATCGCTGTCGGCGGCTATGGACGCGGTGAGATGGCCCCGTATTCAGATGTCGACCTATTGTTTCTCTTTCCGTACAGGCAGACCCCGTGGGGCGAGCAGGTTGTCGAATACCTCCTCTACATGATGTGGGATCTCGGACTGAAGGTCGGCAATGCGACGCGTTCGGTCGACGAGTGCATTCGCCTGGCACATTCGGACATCACCATTCGAACGGGTCTGCTGGAAGCGCGTTACCTGTGTGGTGATCCCTCACTTTACCGCGAGATGCGACGTCGATTCCGAAGGGATATCGTTGCCCAAACAGGCCCGGATTTTGTCGAGGCCAAGCTTGCAGAACGCGATCAACGCCACAAGCGCTTCGGTGACTCACGCTATGTCGTCGAGCCGAATATCAAAGAAGGAAAGGGCGGATTGCGTGATCTTCACACCTTGTTCTGGATCGGGAAGTACGCGTTCCAAGTGCCGAAGGTCGCCGATCTTGTAGACCGCGGTGTTTTGACACAAGCCGAATTCAGGCACTTCGCCAAGGCAGAGGAATATCTGTGGGCCGTCCGTTGCCATCTGCATTATCTGTCGGTCCGCGCTGAGGAGCGGCTGACTTTTGACGCACAGCCGGAGATTGGCCAGCGGATGCAGTATGCCGATCGGCCCGGTTCACGTGGCGTCGAGCGCTTCATGAAGCACTACTACTTGGTTGCCAAGGAGGTTGGCGATCTCACCCGAATCTTCTGCGCCGCATTGGAAGAGCAGTTCAAACGGAAATCGCGCTTTCGCCTGCCGCGGATTGGCCAGCGTCACGAACGCGTGGGTGGATTCATCATCGAGGGAGGCCGGATCGACGTTGCCGACGACGACATGTTTCAGCGTGATCCGGTTTCCCTTATTCGGCTCTTTCATCACGCCGATAATCATGGTGTCGACATTCATCCGCGCGTTCTCCGTCTGGTCACTCGTAGTCTCGGCCTGATCGATACCGCCCTGCGCGAGGATCCTGATGCCAATCGGCTCTTTCTAGAGATTCTGACGTCCCACCGGGATCCGGAAAAAACCCTGCGCCGCATGAATGAGGCCGGCGTCTTTGGCAGGTTTATCCCCGACTTCGGGCGTGTGGTCGCGCAGATGCAGCACGACATGTATCACGTCTACACGGTGGACGAGCACACGATCAGGGCCATCGGTATGCTGGCAAAGATCGAGCGAGGTTCTCTGGAAGAGGATCTGCCTCTTTCCAATGAGATCATTCATAAAATTCAGTCTCGACCTGTCCTGTTTCTGGCTGTGCTCCTGCATGACATCGCCAAGGGACGGGGCGGCGATCATTCCGAAATCGGGGCGGACATCGCTTATGAACTCGGCCCCCGGGTCGGCCTGAACGACGCTGAAACGGAGACGGTCGCATGGCTGGTGCGCCATCACCTCGCGATGAGTTCGACCGCCTTCAAGCGCGACATACAGGATCCGAAGACCGTTTCCGACTTTGCCGCCCTGGTGCAGAGCCCCGAGCGACTGAAGCTCTTGCTTGTTCTCACGGTCGCGGATATTCGAGCCGTCGGTCCGGCGGTGTGGAACGGTTGGAAAGGCCAACTCCTGCGTGAGCTTTATCATCGTACCGATGAAGCGCTTTCCGGCGGCGTGACCACGGAACGGGCCGATGAACGCGTCGCAATGGCCCAGGATGCGCTTCGGCCACAACTTTCCGACTGGTCAGATGAGGAATTTGCGGCCTACCTTGACCGGGGTCACTCATCCTATTGGCTGTCCGCCGACACAAGTACGTTGGTGCGACATGCCGAATTGATGCGCCGCACGGACAATGGGGGCAATCGGCTCGCCGTGGAATTCCGGTCGGATTCGTTTCACGCCGTAACCGAGGTCACGATCTATACGCAGGACCATCACGGATTGTTCGCACTCATGGCCGGCGCCATGGCGGTCTCCAACGTCAATATTGTAGAGGCCAAGATATTCACGACCAACGATGGCATGGCACTTGATACGTTCTGGATTCAGGATGCCGCAGGTGGTCCCCTGAACGACGAACGCATGCTGGAGAAACTGGAGGCTACAATCGAGCGAACCCTGACTGGTGTGGCCGATCCCGGACAGGAGCTTGCAAGACAGACCGCAATCCCAAGCCGCACACGTATCTTCGAGGTGACGCCGCGAGTGATTATCGATAATACCGCGAGTCACGTGTTTACTGTGATCGAGGTGAATGCGCGAGACCGGCGCGGCCTTCTTTACGACGTGACACGGGCGATCACTGATCTGGGCCTCTCGATTGCGACGGCACGCGTCGCGACTTATGGCGAAAGCGCCGTAGACGTCTTTTATGTGAAGGATGTATTCGGTCTGAAGGTGAACCACGAAGGCAAGCTGGAACGAATTCGAAACGAGCTTGCGGCAGCGATCGGCGGAACGGGAGGCGAAACGGTTGTGGACACAGGTGCCGATACTCATCAGGTCGCGGCGGCAGCTGTTTGACACCGGCATTGACCCCGCCCCGCAGTTGACCCTATGGCGCTGGCGGGATCTGCAGATCGAGGGCTCCCGGCCAAGGCCGCCATTTTTCCGCCCAGTTCTCGCGCTACGACGCCGGTCATGAAATTGCTTCCCGCGATAGCCACCGTCGGCGGATACACCATGGTGAGCCGGGTGTTGGGGTTCGTGCGTGACATCATGATTGCCGCGTTTCTTGGCGCAGGGATGGTTGCCGACGCGTTTTTCGTCGCCTTCAAGCTGCCGAATTTTTTCCGGCGCCTGTTCGCTGAGGGGGCTTTCAACGCGGGTTTTGTCCCCATCTTTTCCGAGATTCTTGAACAGGACGGACGAGAAGCTGCCCGCGAGTTTGCCCAGTCGGCACTGGCGGTGCTCGTCGTTGCCCTGGTGCTTCTGGTGGGCCTGTTTCAGGCGTTCATGCCGTGGCTCATGTACGGGCTCGCCCCCGGATTCGTGGACTGGCCCGAAAAGTTTGATCTAACGGTTCAGCTCACACGGATAACGTTCCCCTACCTCCTGTTCATCAGCGTGGTGTCGTTGATGGGTGGTGTCTTGAACAGCGTGGGCCGGTTCGCGGCGGTGGCAGCAACCCCGATTCTCCTGAACCTCTGCCTGATCGGCGCTCTTCTGGGGCTGGCCCGCTATACCGACACGCCGGGACATGCGCTGGCCTGGGGAGTGGCCCTGGCCGGAATGGTTCAGTTTATCTGGGTGGTCTGGGCGTTGCGTCGTGCCGGTATGACCCTCAGGTTTCCGCGTCCCCGGTTCAGCCCGCGGGTCAAGCATCTGTTGACTCTGATGGCGCCGGCCGCGGTCGGCGCAGGCGTGGTTCAGATCAACCTCGTCATCGATGTCGTGCTCGCGTCTCTGCTCCCGTCGGGATCAGTCTCGTATCTTTTTTATGCCGATCGTCTCAATCAATTGCCACTGGGGGTGGTCGGCGTCGCGGTTGGGACGGCGCTACTACCGTTGATCTCCCGCGAGATCAGCGCCGGGCGGGCAGACGCCGCCCTGGGTCATCAGAATCGGGCGACAGAATTCGCGCTGCTTCTCGCGCTTCCGGCCGCGGCGGCATTCATCGTCCTGGCACATCCGTTCGTTTCGAC
>DEBC01000008.1:142638-171744 GCA_002348365.1 Alphaproteobacteria bacterium UBA2966
GCTCTGATGGCCTACGCCATCGGTCTACCCGCATACGTTCTGGTCAAGGTTCTCAGTCCGGCATATTTCGCCCGACAGGATACAGCCACGCCTGTGCGGATCGCGGCACTCTGCGTAGTCGTAAATCTGATCCTGAACCTCGCACTCATGTGGTGGTTGAAACACGTTGGATTGGCACTCGCGACAGCGCTGTCGGCCTGGCTCAATTGTCTGTTGCTGGCACGGACTCTTTCCCGGCGTGGTGATTTCGTGATGGATCAGAGGTTGCGTAAGCGGCTACCCCTGACATTGTTGTCGACCCTGATAATGGCGATTGGACTCGGCCTGCTGCATGTGGGGCTCGAGCCTTGGCTGGCGGGGAGCCTGCTCGACCGCGTGATGGCGGTCGTCGCACTGGCCTCGGGGGGCGTGGGTTTGTTCGCCTGTGCGGCCTATGTCACCGGGGCTGCGCGACTTCACGACCTTCGAGCGTTTCGATCGGGTTCGTGACGGTTGACCCTCCCGCGCGCAGACGCCATAACTCCGCGCCTTGAAGCCGACGATCCTGTCGAGTTTGCAATCGAGGATTTTCCAGCCCGTCAGGATGGGCGCTAGCGAGTGAGAGGCGCGCGATGGACCGCATATTTTCTGGTGTGCAGCCGACGGGGAATCTCCACCTCGGAAACTATCTGGGTGCAATCCGGAATTGGGTGACGCTGCAGGCTGACTACGAATGTATTTACTGCGTGGTCGATCTTCATGCGATCACTGTCGCTCAAGATCCGGACGAGCTACGTGCCAGCACGCGCGAAGTGGCGGCCAGTTTGCTGGCGGCCGGGATCGATGCGAAAACCAGTATTCTCTTCAACCAGAGTCAGGTGAGCGCTCACGCGGAGCTTGCCTGGATCTTTAATTGTGTCGCTCGCCTGGGTTGGCTCAACCGCATGACCCAATTCAAGGAGAAGGCAGGAAAGAACAGGGAAAACGCGAGCGTCGGCCTTTATGCCTATCCCAATCTCATGGCGGCGGACGTGTTGGCATACAAGGCCACCCATGTCCCGGTTGGAGAGGATCAGAAACAGCACCTGGAGTTGTGCCGCGATATCGCTCAGGCCTTCAACAGTCAGTATGGGGTGGAGTTCTTTCCGCTGACCGAGCCGTTGATATTCGGTGAGGCGACGCGTGTGATGAGCCTGCGTGACGGGACATCGAAAATGAGCAAGTCCGATTCCTCGGATAACACGCGGATCAATCTGACCGATCCCCCTGATCTCATCGCCAAGAAGATTCGCCGCGCCAAGACCGACCCTGAACCCTTGCCGGGGTCACCTGAAGGGCTGGAAACTCGACCGGAGGCCGCCAATCTGATCGGTATCTTCGCTGCCCTGTGCAACGACTCGGTCGAAGATACCTGTCGGCGCTTCGATGGAGCCCAGTTCTCCAAGTTCAAAGAGGAACTGGCAGACCTGGCGATCGCCGAACTGGCCCCAATTACAACCGAAATGCAGCGCCTGATGGACGATCCCGCATATGTCGACTCAGTTCTTCGGGATGGCGCCGAGCGTGCGAGGGGGCTCGCCGCACCCATCGTTCAAGAGGCCCAGGAGATCGTGGGATTCTTGACATCGTAGCCTCTGCGAAGAGCAGCCTATCTCGTTGTTAATACAATATAAATTTCCGCCAATGCCGGCCTCGAGGTGGAGTCCCGATGGCTATGTGGCTGTGGCCGGCGATGGACTTCAACGCCGTCTTGAGATACACTCCCTGGCAATCGGGGACTGGTTGTAGCCTATTGCGTTTGGGCAGCCTGCAATCGGATTGTGGGGCCCCGTTCTCCTGTTGGCCGGCGGCAGGGAACTGGTCCATGTTCTATCTTCAAATGTTCAGCAGCCGTTTCGAACGCGGTGTGCTCGGCCTCCTGGGCACGAGCGTTGTTTGTGTCTATCTGCTGGGCGCAGTGATGTTCACCATTCCAGGTGAAGCCCCGAAACCTCCCTCGTACGAACTGGCCGAGGTCGGTCCCGAAGATGGGCGGCGTCAGACCCCGCGAAGTTCGGGTAAGGCGTTACTGGCAAAGCGCGTCCTGCCGGCACCCGAAATCGTTCATGGACCCTTATTTGGACGTCCAGCCGAGGTGGCGTTATTGGGCCAGATCAAGACGGCCCATGTAGCCGCGTTGCAAGTGGTGAGCGCCCGGGAACTGGATCAGAAGCTGTCGGCGCTTGATTACAGCTTGAGCGACATTCGGCGCGGCTCCGCGCCGGTTCCGCGATTGCAGCTCGCTAACTTACCGCCGGACCTCGCGGAAATTCACTCGGCGAAACAGAGGAAGCGGCTGTTCATCAAATTCATCCTGCCGCTCGTGCTTCAAGCCAACGAAAAAATCCTGTCTGAACGACGAAAGCTGCTCGAACTGCTTTCCCGAGACGGCGCACGGTCACAAGGGGAAGAGGAATGGCTCGCGGCGCTGGCAGATCGCTACGACGGCGACCCCATTGATCTCGAGGCCCTCGTCCCGCGCGTTGACGTCGTGCCGCCTTCTTTGGCCATTGCGCAGGCTGCCGAAGAATCAGGATGGGGAACGTCAAGATTCGCCGTGGAGGCAAACGCGGTTTTCGGTCAGTGGACATTTCGCAAGGGTACAGGTGTTGTGCCGGCCCGGCGTGATGCAGGAAAACGACACGAAGTTCGCTCATTCGAAGGGCTCCGCCACTCCGTCGCAGCTTACATGCACAATCTCAATATCCACTGGGCCTACAAGGAATTTCGTCGGGTACGCGAGGAGCTCAGAGAATCCAACTCACCTCTGACGGGCAAGGTATTGGCGGGCACACTGAAGAAGTATTCGGAGCGGGGTCTCAAGTACATAAAGACCATTCGCACGATCATGCGGGTCAACGGTCTCAGCGCCTTCGACCGTGCCCGGCTTCAGGAAACTGACCCGCCCGGTTTCGGGACCTGACGCGTCAATTCCGACGCACATTCTCCAAATTGGCGCTTACACCATCGCGGATGTGGTCGATGTCCGCGCCAATGCCGATCAGCGTGTAGCCTCGATCGCGCATTTTGCGTGCGGCTTCCTGTCCGCCGGCACTCCCGCCGAGTGCCTTGCCTGACTTGAGGACACCGTCCTCGGAGGCCGCGAGCAATCCGGCTACTTCGTCTTCCTGGAATTGTCCCAGTTTGCCGATGCTTCCACTCATATCGAGAGGTCCCATATAAAATCCGTCAATGCCGTCGACTTGGGAGATTTCGTCCAGATTTTCCAGGGCGGTTTTTGATTCCACCTGCGCCAGGATCACGACGTTGTCCTCTGCATGTGCGGGGTAATCACTGGCGTTCAGGCCATAATCCGAGGCCCTCACATAGGAGTAGGCGGCACCCCTCTTCCCGTTGGGCGGGTACCGGCACGCGGACACCGCCGCGCGTGCCTGATCTGCGGTGTTCACTGACGGAAACATAATTCCTTCGATTCCCGCATCCAGTGCGCGCTTGACGTACACCGGATCGTGGCTCGGGACACGCATGATCGTCGTCGCATCTGTACCTGACACGGCCTGCATGATCCTGATGGCCGACATCAGATCTGCAGGCCCGTGCTCGTGATCGATGACGATTGCATCAACGCCGGCCAAGGCCATGATTTCTGCTGCCATGGCATTTCCCATCATGGACCAGCCGCAATACGACTGTTCGCCAGCCTTCAAACGTGCTTTCAGGCGATTGGTTCGCATCATTCAGTCGGTCTCCATATTTCTACTCCGCCCGGTTACGCGGTACGTAGAATTGCATTCCAAACCAGCGCCACAGCCCCTCCCGGGTTGGCAGTGTGCAATTGAACCGGGCGCGACCCGCCGGAAAGGCCTGGCTTGTTCTGATCTCAATTCGTCGCTCACCGAGCCTGGTCAGCGCTGCCGGACCACCGCTTCCGGTAGAAGCGAAGCAACTGAGGCGATCAAGGGACGGAATCTCGGGGGAAACCGAGAAACCGAAGTGCGGTGGATTCTCGTCCAGAACGTAGTCCAGGGGCGTGATATCGGAAACCGGAAGGGGCAGGGCTGACGCCACCAGCTTGAGGCGATTGATCGAGCCGAAATTTTCGTTGAAGGGAAATCGGGGAAGATAGAATTGATCCGCCTCCGCGTGGGCGACTCCCGAGTGCTGACCGAGCGCCGCAACAAATCCCGCCTCGATGATTAGGCTTCGGACGGCGAGGCTGGCTTCACCATAGGGGTAGGCGAAGATGCGCGGAATTTCCCCGAGTTCCGCCTCGTAGCGTTCATTGGCTTTCTTGATTTCGGCGAGGATGCGCTCGGTTGAAGCGTCCGCCATATGCAGGTGAGACGCCGTATGATGTCCAATGGTTCCGCCGCCATCCCTGATTTCGCGGATTTGATCCCAAGACAGAAAGTTCGCAAACTTGGCGTCGACGGGGTCCGTGGCCACAAACACCGTGAAAGGAAGTCCGGCTTTTCTTAGTCGGGGCAGTGCCACGGTGTAGATGGATTGGTAGGCATCGTCGATCGTAATCGCGACCGTTTGTTTGGGGAGTGTGCGCCCGCTGCGAAACGCATCAATGATCTGCTCCAGCGGCAACACGTTGTAGCGGCCAGAAGCCAGTTCGGCGATATGAGCTTCAAATTGCTCGATTCGCACGTTCGTCGAGGGATAATCTCCCTCACCAAAGCGATGATACATGATGATGGACGCCGCGCTTTGATCGGCTGTTACCGCAGCAGTCGTCGGCGCGGGAACCGCAGCATACGCCAGGGCCAATGCCAGAGCCGAGGAGCGAGATCGAATCCGCGCGGTTGCCGGCTGGCTGGAGCCCCGCGCGTGATTACGGGCAGGCCTGAACCGGCATAGCGGCGAGAGGAGATCGATAAGTCGACGCATGGTCACATCAACCGGGTTCCGGCGGCACTATCACTGAACAAAGGGAGACGGCGCGAATCATGGAGTTGATAGTGCCACCATTCGAGTCGGTAGTGGTCGAATCCTGCCATGGTCATGAGCCCCAAAAGCAGTGCGCGATTCCGTTGCGCCGTTGAGTTTATCTCCTGCGATCCATGGTGCGCACGATCGGAAAACTCGTCGAATCCCGTCCCCATATCCAGTTCGGCCCCGGTGGAATCCAGCAGAGTTAGATCGATTGCGGCACCGCGCGAATGCGGAGAGCCGCGTCGTGGGTCGGCGACAAATTCTGCATCGGGCGTGTGGGTCCACAGCGCCCATTGCGCTTCGGTCGGACGAAATCCATCAAGGATTTTCAAGCGCAGCCCCAAAGGTGCCGCGAGTTCGACAACACGCCGCAGTAGCGAAGAGGCTTCGGAGTGAAGAAAACAGGCATTCCGACGATATATGGGTGCGCCCGTGAAGTTCTGGTCGGTCGCGTAGGCGAGTTCGATATCGACATCAAATTCGGATCGTGTGATCTCGACGAGGGGCATATTCTGGACGGCATGTATCACAAAGCTGCCGGACGATGCTACTACGACAGTGCATTCAGTAACTGCCAGGATTTCAGGTGAACCTTCTTGCCTTTGATACGTCGGTCGGCGTGTGTTCGGTAGCCATTCGCAAGGATGAGCACGTTGTTGCGCGCCGGCACGAAACCTTGTCCAAAGGGCATGCCGAACGGATCGTACCCATGATCCAGTCGGTTTTGACAGAAGCGGACGTCAGGTACGGCGAGATCGACTTCATTGCTGTGACAGTGGGCCCCGGGACATTTACCGGCATTCGCATTGGATTGTCGGCTGCCCGCGGGATTGCATTGACGACAGGTGTGCCGGTGATCGGTGTGCCGACCCTGGATGTCATTGCCGAAGGGGCTCGCGCCCTTGGTTCTCTCGACAAGCAATCGGCCATCACAGTGTTTCACGACGCCCGTCGAGACGAATTGTTCTGTCAGGTGTTCCCGCGGGTCACGGATGATTCGCCATCATCGCCGAGTCTGATAACGCTTGTCGATGCCTTATCCATAATACCGAGTGGCGGTGCGACGGTTGTCGGCAGCGGCGTGAGCCGATTGAAGGACCGGATCGTCAGCGAACGGCCCGATGTCACGATTTCCGATGCGCCAGATTCTCCCGACGCTGTTCACCTGGCCAGCATCGGAACTGCGCTCGCCAGACGTGGTCTGACGGAGAAGTGGCCGCCGGAGCCTCTCTATATACGCGCGCCCGATGCTCGCCTGCCGGCCGGTCCATAGGCTTTGGCAAGATGAATCCGTGACGACAAGAATTCGTCCCATCTCGGTCGCGGCTGCCGACATCGTGGCCATCCTGCACGCTGACATATTCTCCGGCCATCACGACGAATGTTGGTCCCGCGAATTTCTCGGCAAGATCCTGTCAACGCCGGGTACAACCGCCTTTGTCGCTCTCGACAACGAAGTGGAAGAAGAAAGCCCGATCGGATTCGCCGTGATTCGGATCAGCGGTGAGGAAGGCGAGGTCCTGTCACTCGGTGTGACGGCAACGATGCGGCGGCGAGGTGTCGGCGGCGCCCTGCTTAAGAATGTGCTTCGATTCGCGGCGGAAGTCGGGACGACATCGATGGTGTTGGAAGTTGCCGAAAACAACACGCCGGCAAGGGAACTCTACCGACAGCACGGTTTCGTAGTGGTGGGCCGGCGTCGGGACTATTTCCGCCACGGTAACGCGCGGATCGATGCCATCATTCTCCGCGCTTCGACACCTCCTGTGACTTGACGCTTTACGATTTGCGAATGCGCAGTATGTGTGCGCTGGAATCCGGAACTGGCTCCAGGCTCAGGACCGTGTGACCCTCTTCGCGGACGGATCGAGGCACATTTTCAAGGGGTTCTCCGGGAGGTATTCGAATCTCAGCAACTTCACCAGACTGCATTCGCTCCACTAACAACTTAGTTTTCACAAAAGTGATCGGACAGACGTCACTTGTTATATCTAGGAAGTGGACAGGTGTTTCAGTCACTAGATTCATGTTTCAGCAATAAAGACTCTGTTTCCCTTGTATAATGAAGTATAAGACGTAAATTATATACGGAGCACATGAGGTTTAGAGGACAAAGAGGTTAATGGTAGAACAGACGGATAACAGTGAACTGCTTGCACTGACCACTGATATAGTTGCTTCACATGTATCAAATAACTCTGTATCTGTGGTGGAGTTGCCGCAATTAATACAACAGGTTTATGGCGCATTAGCGGTCGTGGGTGGCGTGGTCCAACCAGCCCCCGAGCGTCCGAAACCCGCCGTGCCGATCAAGAAATCGGTGATGCCCGATTACATCATTTGCCTAGAAGACGGCAAGAAACTGAAAATGCTCAAGCGGCATATCAAAACTCGCTATGATCTCACTCCGGACGAGTACCGCGAACGATGGGGATTGTCGCCGGACTACCCCATGGTCGCGCCAAATTATGCGTCTCAACGCAGCGATTTGGCGAAAAAGATCGGCTTGGGAACAAAACGCCGCCGCCGCAAGTAATTGGCACGCCAAACCAGTGGCATGATATAGATCATCCACATGGCTTCACGGCTCGAACGTCTGTGCATCCAAAAAGGCATGAAAATGACCGGCCAGCGCCGGCTCATTGCGCGTGTGTTGTCCGAATCGGAAGACCATCCAGACGTTGAGGCGGTGTATCGCCGGGCCAGCGAACACGATCCGAAGATCTCGATTGCGACCGTCTACCGAACCGTACGCCTGTTCGAGGAGGCGAGTATCCTGGACCGTCATGACTTCGGTGACGGTCGTGCGCGTTACGAAGAGGTTCCCGAGGAGCACCACGACCACCTCATCGATATCCGAAGTGGTAGGGTCCTGGAATTCCACGACACGGAAATCGAACAACTGCAGGAACGCATAGCGGAGCGTCTCGGCTACAAGCTCGTTGGTCACCGGCTCGAGCTTTATGGTGTTCCACTCGATGCAGACGGTGACGAGCCTACCGACACATAAACATCGAACATTGAGGCGAATCCGGGCATCTGGTCGCGCGCTTGCTACCCTATGCTGGACACTGCTTCTGCTTCCGGCTCAGGTAGCATCGAGAGCAGCGGGACAAGGTTTCGCGGATAAGCTTCCCCGTCTGTATCACTCGGGTGTTTGTCGCATACTTGGCATAGAGGTCCGGGTGGTCGGTTCGCCAGTGACCTTGCGGCCTGCCTTGTTCGTCGCGAATCACAGCTCCTGGCTGGATATTCCCATTCTGGGTTGTTTGATGGAGTGCTCGTTCGTCGCCAAATCGGAGGTGGAACATTGGCCTGGTGTGGGATTGTTGGCACGTCTTCAGCGAACTGAATTCGTGGAGCGAACACGACAGAGGACAAATTTGCATGTCACCGGAATTCAGCGAAGGTTCGAAGAACAGTCGCGCCTGGTGATGTTTCCCGAGGGAACCAGCACTGACGGAAGCCATGTACTGCCTTTCAAGAGTTCCTTGTTCTCGTCCGTCGAGCGACAAATGAAGGGCTCCGTTCCAGTCGTTCAACCGGTAACCGTTGCCTATATGATGATCGATGGCGAGGCAGCGACGGAGCAAACACGCCCCGCCGTCGCGTGGTATGGAGATATGGAGTTTGCTCCACATTTGTGGGGGGTATTCCAGCTGGCACGTATTGTCGTCCAGGTTACTTTTCATGAGCCGGTGCCGGAGGTCTGCTGCCAATCCCGCAAGACCCTGGCGAAGCATTGCGAGCGTGTCGTCGTCGCGGAGCATGCACGGCTTATTGGCATTGCGCGCGACGATGGAGATTCTCGATCGCCTGCAGGCGTCGACCGCATCGGTTGATTCCTCAGGTTGCCGCCTGACTTGACAGTGCAAAGTCAAGTGCTAGTGTTTATTCAAGTATTCGAGGAACAAAGACGGTCCATGCAAACGATGACACGTCGGATTGGCTCTCCGCGAAGGGCCTAGAGACTGTCCTTGCGCAAGAAACTCTTCATCAAAACTTACGGTTGTCAGATGAACGTCTACGACTCTGCTCGTATGACGGATGTTCTGGCGCCGTTGGGTTACGTGCCCGTGGATCAACCCGAGGGCGCGGACATGATTATCCTGAATACGTGCCACATCCGCGAGAAGGCCGCCGAAAAAGTGTATTCAGAGCTGGGCCGGCTGCGGCCTCTCAAGCGGGCCCGTGAAGAGGATGGCGGTGAGATGATCCTGGCCGTGGGCGGATGTGTGGCCCAGGCTGAAGGTGATGAGGTTCGCCGGCGTGCCCCGTGGGTGGATGTCGTCTTCGGGCCTCAGGCATATCACCGGCTACCGGATATGGTGTCTCAGGTTACGCGACAGGCCATAGTGGATACGGAATTTCCCGTGGAGGCCAAATTCGATTTTCTGCCCGAAGAATCGAGTCCACGCGGTGCCGCTGCATTTCTCACAATCCAGGAGGGATGTGACAAGTTCTGTACGTTCTGCGTGGTGCCGTACACGCGCGGCGCAGAGTTTTCCCGGCCCCTGGGCGACGTCCTCGCCGAGGCGCGCCGATTGGTCGAGAATGGGACGAGCGAGATCACGCTGCTGGGCCAAAACGTCAATGCCTACCACGGAAACGGAGCTGACCGGCGGCCGCGTTCGCTGGCTGACTTGATCCGCGAGCTGGCGTTGATCGATGGTCTTCATCGACTTCGCTACACGACGTCACATCCAAGAGACATGGACCAGGCATTGATATCGGCACATGGCGACGTCGAGGCTCTGATGCCATTTCTTCACCTGCCGGTCCAATCTGGCTCGGATCGAATCCTCGCGGAAATGAATCGGCGTCACACGGCGGCGGAATACAGATCGATTGTCGAGCGCATTCGACTGGCGCGCCCGGATATCGCTCTGTCGAGCGATTTCATCGTCGGATTTCCGGGAGAAACCGACGCTGAATTCCAATCGACACTGGAACTCGTAGCGGATGTGGAATTCGCAAGTGCATACTCATTCCGTTACAGCACCCGGCCGGGGACCCCTGCCGCAGATCGTGACGATCAGGTCCCAGAGGATGTGAAATCGGCGAGATTGAACGAACTACAAGCCCTGATCGATCGTCAGAGCAGGGCATTCAATGAGGCCACGGTGGGTCGAGAGCTTCAGGTCCTTCTGGAAAGGCCGGGACGTCATTCAGGACAGCTCGTGGGTCGAAGCCCATATATGCAAGCGGTACATGTACACGCGGACGACTCCCACCTAGGCCGCATCGCCAGCGTTCGCATTGAAGCGGCGATGCCCAACAGCCTTTCCGGGTCTATCGTTGGTAACGACGTTGGACGGCTTCGATCGGTGGACGCCGCATGAAGGATAATCAGAATTGACTGCAGTAAATGAAGCGCTCCAACCGGCACCGCTTTACATGGACTTCGACGACAACAGTCTGTTGACGGCGCTGTTCGGAGAACACGATCGCTTTCTGGCTCGCATAGAGCAGAAGCTGGGTGTTTCAGTGACGGCGCGCGGCAATCGACTGTCGATTGAAGGTGAGGCGTGGCGGCAAAAGGCGACACAGGCGGTTCTCAACGAGCTGTACGACCGACTGAAGAAAGGTCTGGATGTCGGGCTGGGCGAGGTCGATGGCGCAGTACGGATGGCCGAGGCGAAGGTCACGGAAGAGAACGAGCCCATAAGCATCGCGGACGAAGGAACACAGATTCGAACGCGCCGTCGTGTCATCTCGCCGCGATCACCCATGCAGGCGGCGTACGTCCGCGCGCTGAATTCCCATGAACTGGTGTTCGGGTTGGGGCCGGCAGGTACTGGCAAGACCTTTCTTGCTGTTGCCGTAGGTGTTTCGATGCTGCTGGAGGGACTGGTCGAGCGCATCATCCTTTCACGCCCCGCAGTTGAGGCTGGAGAGCGCCTGGGATATCTGCCGGGTGACCTTCGCGAAAAAATCGATCCCTATCTGCGTCCGCTCTATGACGCATTGCATCACATGCTACCGGCGGACCAGGTGTTCCGGCGTCTCGAATCGGGTGAGATCGAAGTCGCACCTGTCGCTTTCATGCGTGGCCGCACGCTGACCAACGCGTTCGTCATTGTTGATGAAGCGCAAAACACGTCTCCTGTGCAGATGAAGATGTTGCTTACGCGCCTCGGTGAGAATTCACGCATGGTCGTGACAGGAGACCTGTCGCAAATCGACCTGCAGCGGGGTGAGATTTCGGGTTTGGCGGATGCCGTGGATATGCTCCACGACGTGCCGGAGGTGGAAATCGTGCATTTCACTCATGCTGATGTGGTCCGGCACGCGCTGGTGACGCGGATTGTGCAGGCCTATGACGATCGTGATCGGAATCGCCGGGTCAAGGCTGGAAGAAATGACTGAGGACCCCGATCCTACGGCCGGACCGGTGGCCATGACCCGGCCCTCGATCGCAGAAGCGGAAATCGTTGTATTGGTCCAGGATTCCGAATGGCATTCACTGGGATTTGATGCTGAATCGCTTTGTCGTGAGGCGGTCGGGAGTGCCCTATCGGCCGCAGATGTACACGATGAAACATTGGAGATATCCATCGTTCTGGCCGACGACCAGATGGTTCGGCGCCTCAATCGCGACAACCTCGGACAAGATCGCGCCACCAATGTCCTGGCGTTTCCGGGGGATTCGCTGGGAGGCGAGCTGCCGAGAGGTGCACCGTGCCTCTTGGGAGATGTCGTGCTTTCCCGATCCACGATTGCGAGAGAGGCAAAAGAGCAAGGGAAACCGGTTGCGGACCATGTTCGCCATCTGATCGTGCACGGAGCTCTTCACCTGCTTGGATATACGCATGATACGGAGGACGAGGCCCGTACAATGGAGTCGTTAGAGACCAGTGTTCTCGCTCTCTTGGGCGTTCCCAACCCCTACGCGGCGGGCGGGCCGGATTTGGGTGACACAGCATGACCAAGCCGGGTGAACTCACGGGCAAGGAGCGCATCAGCGTTGAAGCCACCGATGACAACGCAGATGAGTCATCATTAACGCAAAATCTTCTCACCTGGATCCGCGGATCGTCCCGAGCACGAAACGGGGACGAGTTGCTGCGAGAGAGTCTTTCGGAGCTCATCGAGGAGTCCGAGGACGAGCAGGGGACGTTCAATCGAGAAGAGCGTCTCATGCTCATGAACATTCTCAAACTACACGGGCTGCGAGTTGACGATGTCATGGTCCCGCGGCCAGACATCGTTGCCATTGAGAGTGATGCACCGTTGGATAAGGTGGTGGAAGCGATGCACGAGGCGTTCCACTCCCGTCTCCCCATCTACCAGGACACGCTGGATCATGTGCTTGGGTTTGTGCACATCAAGGATCTACTTGCTTACTGGCGAGGCCGTGAAGAATTCCGACTGTCGGATGTGGCCCATGATGTTCTCTTCGTGCCACCGACAATGTCGGTGCTTGATCTTCTGCTCAGGATGCGGGAGGGGCGCATTCACATGGCGCTGGTGGTTGATGAGTTCGGGGGTACGGATGGCCTAGTGACCATCGAGGATCTGGTGGAAGAGATCGTTGGGGAAATTGAAGACGAACATGATCAAGTTGAAGCTCCGACGATCGAGGAGAGAAGCGACGGCACCTTGGTTGCGGACGGCCGCGCGGATATTGATGAGTTTGAAGCGCGCGTGGGCGTTGATCTTCTGCCCGAAGAACGTGATGAGGATGTCGACACGCTGGGCGGATTCGTATTCTCCTTGGTCGGGCGCGTGCCACAGCGCGGTGAGCTGATCACGCATCCTTCTGGTCTCGAGTTCGAGGTGCTGGATGCGGATCCACGCCGGGTAAAACGCCTGCGTGTCCGAGGACTTCCGCCCGAGCTTGCGACGGACCACAGCTCCACGGAAACACCGGAATAGATAGCAGCCCCGCAGTGGCGGACACGCTTCCATGACGCGATTGAGTCTCTGGTTGAGCGGCCTGACGGGATGGCGGCGCTACGTGCTGGCTTGGCTACTTGGCGCGGTTCTGTCGCTGTCACTGCCGCCGCTATATATCTGGCCTGCGCTGCTCGTGGGTTTCACGGGAATCCTGTGGATCCTGGACGGGTGTAGTGACCGCAGGTCCGCGTTCGGGGTGGGTTGGTGCTTTGGATTTGGCTACCTCGGTTTAAGCCTCTACTGGATCTCATCCGCCCTGCTGATTGAACCGGACCGAACCGGCTGGATGATTCCGTTTGCCGTACTGGGTCTTCCTGCATTCTTCGCGCTCTGGGTCGGTTTGGCGACGTTGGTCGTACGGCTCCTGAATATTTCTGGTGCGGCTCGCGTCCTGTTGTTCGCGGGCGCGTGGTGCGCCGCGGAATGGCTGCGCGGGCATGCATTCACCGGGTTTCCATGGAACCTTATCGGGTATGCGGCAGCGGGATCAGACGCCCTGCTTCAGGCGACGGCCCTGGTCGGAATCTACGGACTCGGGTTCCTGGTGGTTCTCGCTGCAGCGATTCCGGCCACGCTTGCCGGAGGAGCTGAGGACATTTCGCGGGCCCGCCGATACGGTCCGGCTGTGCTCGTACTTGTGGGCATTGCCATGATCTGGCTTGGGGGCACGGTTCGCCTTCTCGTTGCACATGACGAAATCGTCCCGGACGTGACCCTGCGGTTGGTTCAGGCCAACATATCCCAGCACCATAAGTGGCAAGAGGAACGCCGGCGCGCCAACCTTGCCAGGTATTTCCAGTTGAGCTCTCAGTCGGGCTCGGAGGATGTCACGCACATCATTTGGCCTGAAACGGCCGTGCCCTATTTCTTGGCTGCGGATCCCGATCTGTCCCGGGCCATCGGCAGACTGGTGAAGCCGGGGGGGATGGTCATTACCGGGGCGCCGAGAACAACTGCTTGGCGGGAAAGGCCCCTCCGTGTATGGAATGCTGTTCACGCGATAGACCACGACGGACAAATCAGTGGCACGTATGACAAGTCGCACCTTCTACCTTTCGGAGAATATGTTCCTTTGCGGCCGTTGTTGCGGCGGCTGGGCGTTGAAAAGATCACTTCCGGGCAAGGAGATTTTCAGGCCGGGGTTGGGAAAACGACAATTGAAATGCCGGGAATTCCGCCCCTCGGGATACTGATCTGCTATGAGGCAATTTTTCCGGGAGAGGTCGTGTCAACGGCGTCGCGGCCCGCTTGGCTGCTAAATGTGACCAATGACGCGTGGTTTGGTCACACTGCAGGACCCCACCAGCACTTCACCATGTCTCGGGTGCGCGCGGTCGAGGAAGGACTCCCGATTGTACGGGTCGCCAACACGGGAATCTCCGGTGTAGCTGACTCTTATGGTCGAATCATTGTACGAAGCGATCTCGGAGAGGTACGTGTCATTGACGTATCGCTTCCGGCTGCGTTGACTGAATTGACTCCCTACGCCCGATGGGGCGACGCCGGAATACTGGCAGTTCTTATGGTCGTGGCGGTCTATACAGCAGCACTTAAAGCTCCTAGGATCGCCCGTAAGGAGTAGGAGATATATGAATTGTCAGCTATACGCGGGCATTCGCGATTGCAACTATAGTTACTGACATTTCTCGTAAAATAGTAATATGCGATTGGTTAATTTGCATTATCCCACTGTTCGGAGTGTAAGAGGGCCGAATGCAGCCACAAATTCCACAAATTTCTATCTATGGCTGTAGTGTAACAACCAGTGGTCGCAAAGAATTGGAGTGACGAAGCGTGGTCAGCAAACCAAATCCCGTAGACATTCATGTGGGCTCCCGGGTTCGACTTCGGCGTACCCTGCTCGGTATGAGTCAGGAGAAGCTTGGGGCAGCGGTCGGGTTGACGTTCCAGCAGATTCAAAAATATGAACGGGGCGCGAACCGGATTGGATCCAGTCGATTGTTTCAGTTTGCGCAGGTACTCGATGTACCGGTCTCTTTTTTCTTCGACGATATGCCGGAGGAAATCGCAAGGAGTCAGCCGGGAGCGTCGTTGAATTCCTCTGAGAACTTTCAACAGGATCAGTTCGCGCGCCGGGAAACACTGGAGCTGGTGAGGGCCTACTACAAGATTCGAAACCCGGCGGTTCGCAAGCGTGTTTTCGAATTGACCAAGGCTGTGGCTGGCGTCTCCCCGGGAACAGGCGAGTCGCCGGAAGACCTCTGACGACACGTGCCGCTCAGCTGGTCGAGCCCACATCGATCTACAGCTCGACCCGGATACGCCCATTACGGTCGACGGCGCGGTCGCAAGATCCGCAGCGGACGTCAACAACTCCTCGAGACACTGCTTCCTGAAGTGCGCGTGCCTGTCACGGAGTCCGGGGCGTTGGATTCCGACAAATTGGTGGAATTCTGCGGGACCCGCCCGGAATTGTGGGTCGAGATCGGGTTCGGTCAGGGGGAGCATCTCGTCGCCCAAGCAGAAAGATGTCCCAACGTTCTCCTGATCGGCTGCGAACCTTACGTCAACGGCGTCTCAACGCTGTTGCGGACAATCGAAGCAAATGCGATCGGGAATATCCTGATTCATGATGATGATGCCCGCATCCTGCTGGAGGCCCTTCCCGAAGCCTCCGTTGATCGCCTCTTCCTTCTGTTTCCGGATCCTTGGCCAAAAAAGCGCCATCACAAGCGGCGTTTCATTTCTAAACCGAACCTCGACCTGGTCACCCGAATTCTGAAGAATGGCGCGGAACTCCGATTCGCCACCGACCATCCAGACTATGCGCGATGGACGCTGTGGCATGCCCTTAACCATGAGGCAATTGAATGGCCCGCGGAATCACCTGCGGATTGGACGGATCGTCCCGGCGACTGGACGATCACACGCTATGAGGAAAAGGCTTTGGCTGCCGGGCAGTCGTGCACCTATTTGTCATTCCGCCGTCGGGACCGGCCCGGTTCACCTGGGGTTTGACCGGGTCCCCACCTGCAAATGCCACCCGAATTCCCTTGAAGTCATGCGCGTCTGAGCTAATATGCCCGACATTGGTTGGTTTGGTAGGGCTCAAAATCAGGTAAGTTTCCGCGGTGGGCCGGCGGCCCACTTTTTTTATGGAATAAGGAATGTCAAGGCGATGGAGCCCGCGGCTCGCATTGAAGAGCTGATTGCCCCGTCGCTGGAGCACGCCGGTTTCCGCGTGGTTCGGGTGAGGTTGATCGGGAGTGGTCGGCACACGTTGCAGATAATGGCGGAGCCCGTCGACGGTAGTGCAATGAGCGTCGAACATTGTGCAGAGGTGAGCCGGCTGGTATCTGCGATTCTGGACGTGGAAGATCCGATAAACGGATCGTACATGCTGGAAGTCAGCTCACCGGGAATCGACCGGCCGCTCGTGCGGCCAGAAGATTTCGAGCGTTTCTCCGGTTTTGAAATCAAGCTGGAGACCGGTCATTCGAAGGATGGACGCCGCAGATATCGCGGGCGTCTGCTGGGCTACGTCGAGGATTGCGTGCGCATCGCTGCCAAAGGCGAATCAGGAGAAGAAATATTCGACATCTCCATCGATGACGTCGCGTCGGCCAAGCTCTTGCTCACGGACGACCTCATTGAAGCGAGCCTCGCTCAGGGCAAAGCGAACGGAAACGGACATAGCGAATAAACGGTTGGAATCATGGAATCAGAGACCGCAACAAGTTGGAACCGTATGGAGCTTCTGCAAATCGCCGATTCGGTGGCGCAGGAGAAAAGCATAGAAAAAGGAACCGTGATCGAAGCGATGGAGGAGGCCATTCAGAAAGCCGCCCGGTCGAAGTACGGTCACGAGAATGATATCCGGGCCGAGATCGATGAGGGCACCGGTGAGATCCGTCTGTTTCGGTGCCTGGAGGTTGTTGATCTGGTCGAAAACGACAGCACCGAGATCGGCATGGATGTGGCGCTCGAGCGCAATCCCGACGCGCAGCTCGGTGATATTCTAGCCGAACCTCTGCCGCCGATCGCATTTGGCCGCATTGCGGCCCAAACGGCGAAGCAAGTCATTGTCCAAAAAGTGCGGGACGCCGAACGAGAGCGCCAGTACGAGGAGTACAAAGATCGCATCGGCGATGTGGTCAACGGTCTCGCGAAGCGCGTGGAGTACGGAAATGTAACCGTCGACCTTGGTCGCGCAGAAGCTGTCGTACGGCGCGACGAGATTCTGCCGCGCGAGTCATTTCATCAGGGTGATCGAATCCGGGCCTACATTTATGATGTGCGGCGTGAGCCTCGGGGTCCCCAGATTTTCCTGTCCCGCACACATCCGCAGTTCATGGCCCGCCTTTTCAGTCAAGAGGTGCCAGAGATTTACGACGGCATCATCGAGATCAAGGCTGTTGCCCGAGACCCTGGAAGCCGCGCCAAGATCGCCGTGCTGTCCAACGACGCCAGTATCGATCCGGTCGGAGCCTGCGTGGGCATGCGGGGCAGTCGTGTTCAGGCCGTCGTCAACGAACTACAGGGTGAAAAGATCGATATCATTCCGTGGTCGCCTGATCCGGCGACATTCATCGTGAATGCCCTGGCTCCTGCCGAGGTTGCGAAAGTCGTTTTGGACGAAGATTCGCGCCGAATCGAGGTCGTTGTTCCGGACGACCAGCTCAGTCTCGCGATCGGCCGACGCGGCCAGAACGTGCGTCTGGCGTCCCAACTAACGGGATGGGATATTGATATCCTCACCGAGGCAGAGGAATCGGAGCGCCGACAGGAGGAATTCAGGCGCAGCAGCCAGATGTTCATCGATTTGCTCGATGTCGACGAAGTCATCGCACAATTGCTGGTCATTGAAGGGTTCACGTCGGTCGAAGAAGTCGCCTACGTTGCGATCGAAGAACTGATGGAGATCGAGAGCTTCGACGAGGACATTGCCGAGGAACTTCATCGACGTGCCGAAGCGTGTATAGAAGAGGAGAATGCCCGCTTCGAGGCGCAGCGGCGCGAACTTGGCGTAACGGATGAAATCGCTGCGATCGAAGCTTTGTCTCCCTCAATGCTGGTTGTGCTGGGTGAAAACGGTGTCAAGACGTTGGACGACCTTGGAGATCTGGCAAGCGACGAACTGATCGAGATATTGCCGGAGGCCGAGTTCACTGCCGAAGAGGCTGACGCCATCATCATGTCTGCGCGGGCACACTGGTTCGATGATGAGGATGTGCCTCAAGAAGACGGGGCCGAGACTGTCGAGGCGGGGTCAGAGGGCGAACCCGAGGTGGAAACCGCTGCTGACGAGTAGACGTGCTGCAGTTGAGGCGCGTTATGCTTCAGGAGAGATCGGCAGATGGCTGCGGCGAAGCGACAGCGGCGATGCATCGTCACAGGTGCGGTGAATGACGACTCGGCGCTGATACGTTTCGTCGCTGATCCCGGCGGCGTTGTTGTCCCCGACATTGGCATGAAGTTGCCCGGACGGGGAGCCTGGACGATCTCCACGCGCGATGCAGTCGCTGCGGCGACGAAGGCGAAGCTCTTCTCGCGTGCGCTCGGTGTCGGTGCAAGGGCGCCTGACAATCTCGCCTCTCTGGTCGAAGACCAGCTCGCGCGGCAATGTCTCGACCTGCTGGGATTGGCGCGCCGGGCGGGCGAGGTTGTCGCTGGATTCTCGAAAGTGCGTGCCTGGATTCGCTCGGGACGTACGGCAATCGTGTTGCATGCCAGCGATGGATCCCAGCGCGAGCGCGGGCGTCTAATGCCTTCGACAGGTGACGTTTCGGAGGTAACTTTGTTTAGCAGCGAGGAATTGGGTTTGGCGCTTGGGCGCGAAAGTGTGGTACATGCTGCCGTGGCTGCAGGTGGAATTGCGGACCGTTTGCTTCGAGAAGTGTCACGACTCAAAGGATTTCGAGAATCCGGCGAACGTGAGGTGGATTGAATTCTATGCGGTTTGATCCCAATTGGTGGACTGAGTTGCGAACATGAGCGACACGAAAGAAACCGACGAAAAGAAATCGCTTAGCCTCTCTAAGTCAGGGCGGCTTGAGCTTAAGAAGTCGGTCGAGTACGGCCAGGTTCGCCAGAGCTTTTCGCGTGGCCGGACAAAGGCGGTGGCTGTCGAGCGCGTGAAAAAGCGCTCTGTCGGCAGAACGCGTCAAGCTCCCAAGGGAGAATTGCCACCTGAACCCGAGGAAGTGGTTGCCCCGCCCAAGGTTGAGGCACCGCCGCCACCGCCGCCGCCAGAACCCGAGGTCGATGACGACGCGTCTGCTGATGGTGATTCCCGGGGACGGGTAGTTCTCAAATCCCTGACCGACGATGAAAAGGCGGCTCGGGCCAAGGCGTTGGAAGGTGCGCTCAAGGCTGACGAGGAGGCGCGTCGCCGCGCCGAAGAACAGGCGCGCCACCAAGCGCTGGAGGATGCCCGCCGCGCCAAAGAGCAGGCAGAGGCCGAGCGGCGCAAGGCGGAAGAAGGGCGCCGGAAAGAATCGGAAGAACAGGCGAAACGTAAGGCAGAGGAGCAGGCGCGCCACTCGCTGGGTGAGGAGGAGCAACCAGCCGCCACGCCCGCGGCCAAACCTGCCGCTGAGGAAGAGCAAGAACGGCCCCGCGCCAAGCGAGGACGGGCTGAGCCCCGCAGGGCTCCTGCAGAACGCCGAGATGCCAATCGGCGCAGGTCCGGCAAGATGACCGTGACTCAGGCTCTGTCAGGACGCGAGGAGCGACAGCGTTCCCTGGCCTCGGTTCGCCGGGCGCGTGAGCGTGAAAAGCGCGCGGCACGGGACCAGGAGGATACGGGTCCACCCAAGAAGGTTGTTCGTGAAGTCGTGGTGCCCGAAACAATCATCGTGCAGGAGCTGGCCAACCGAATGGCTGAGCGCGGCGTCGACGTCATCAAAGAATTGATGAAGATGGGCGTTATGGCGACGGTCAACCAGGCCATCGACGGCGACACGGCGGAACTCATCGTGGCCGAGTTCGGACACCGCTTGCGGCGCGTTGCCGAAGACGACGTCGAGATCGGGTTGAAGGGCGACGATGACGCCGAGGAAACACTGCAGTCCCGAGCCCCTGTGGTGACTGTCATGGGACACGTTGATCACGGGAAGACGTCTCTGCTCGACGCTTTGCGGGAGACGGACCTAGCCACTGGCGAAGCCGGTGGAATCACCCAGCACATCGGTGCCTATCAAGTTGAACTCGATTCCGGCGACAGGATTACCTTTCTCGATACGCCAGGGCATGAGGCCTTCACGGCAATGCGCGCCCGAGGCGCCAGCGTCACAGATATCGTGGTGCTGGTCGTCGCCGCGGATGATGGCGTGATGCCGCAGACGATCGAGGCCATCCATCATGCCAAGGCGGCCGACGCTCCAATCGTCGTCGCCATCAACAAGGTTGATATCCCGGACGCCAATCCGGCACGCGTCCGCCAGGAGTTGTTGAACCACGAACTGGTCCTGGAAGAGCATGGCGGTGACATCCTCTCTGTTGAGGTGTCCGCCAAGGCCAAACAGAATCTCGAAAAGTTGGAGGAGGCAATCCTTCTGCAAGCCGAGGTGATGGAACTTCGGGCCAACCCGGACCGACCGGCTGAGGGAATAGTCGTTGAGGCCAAGGTCGATCGTGGGCGTGGCCCGGTGGCAACGGTCCTGGTCAGTCGAGGCACGCTTCGAGTGGGCGACACCTTCGTCGCGGGTAATGCGTCCGGTCGTGTTCGCGCTCTGATCGACGATCACGGTCGAAATGTAAATGAGGCAACACCTTCACAGCCGGTCGAGATACTGGGACTTGATGGCCCACCCGAGGCGGGAGACGAATTCGTCGTCGTGGAGAACGAGGCGAGAGCCCGGGAAATTGCCGAGTTCCGCGAGCGCCGTCGTCGCACCGAGCGGACAACAGTTACAGCTCGGACCACACTCGACCAGATGCTTGCCCATGCGCGTGACGGCGTCGCAGAGGAAATGCCCGTCATCCTCAAGGCGGACGTGCAGGGTTCCCTTGAAGCCATTGAAGGAGCGTTGAACAACCTTGCCACCGATGAGGTCAAGGTGACCATCCTGCATTCGGCCGTGGGTGGAATCAGCGAGTCCGATGTCACGCTGGCAAGCGCATCGGAGGCGCTCATCATCGCGTTCAACGTTCGTGCTGATACCCAGGCACGTGATCTTGCTCGCCGCGAAGGTGTCGAGATCATGTATTACTCGGTGATCTACGAGATTACCGATGCCGTTAAACAGGTTCTCTCCGGCATGCTGTCGCCGACCCGCCAGGAGAATTTCCTGGGCAATGCGGAAATCCGGGAGGTGTTCGGTGTTTCCAAAATTGGAAAGGTGGCGGGTTGTCTGGTCACCGACGGGACTATTCGGCGGGGCGCCGGCGTTCGCTTGTTGCGAGATGATGTCGTTGTCCACGAAGGGAAGCTCGCATCGCTGAAACGATTCCAGGATGATGTTCGGGAAGTCCAGTCCGGGCAGGAATGCGGTATGTCCATAGAGAACTATCAGGACATCAAGGTTGGCGACGTCATCGAGGCGTTTGAGGTAGAGGAGATCGCGCGGACTTTGTAGCCGCCGTGGTCCTAGCAGTTGATTGGCGCCGATGGGGCGCGCGAATATCCCATGAAACGTAGTGCTCGCGAAGCAAGTCAGCGGCAACTCCGCGTCGGAGAAGAGTTACGCCACGCACTGGCGGACCTGTTCAATCGTGGGGTGTTGCGAGATCCCGATGTCGCGGGACGACCCATTACGGTTACCGAAGTCCGCCCCAGTCCGGACCTGAAGAACGCGACCGTTTACGTCATGCCTCTGGGTGGTGAGGAAACCGAGGGCCTGCTCGTGGGGTTGGGGCGCTGCGCACCTTTTCTAACCGCGGAGATCTCGAAGCGGGTCTATCTCAAATTTGCGCCCTGCCTCCGATTCGAGATCGATCAGTCCTTCGATCGAGTGGATCGGATCGAGAGCCTGCTCCGTTCCCCGGAAGTCGCTCGTGATTTGGAGAGTGAAGAAGACGAGTCGGCCGCAGAAACCGGTTCGGGACCCGGAGTCGCTTAGTCCGTGGCTCGCCGTAACCAGAATCGGAAATCCCGTGGCCGCCCCCTGAACGGCTGGCTCGTTATCGACAAGCCCGCCGGCAAAACGTCCGCGGGCGTTGTCGCGGAGGTCAAGCGTTTAACGGACGCCGCCAAGGCAGGTCATGGGGGTACGCTTGATCCCCTGGCGACAGGAATCCTGCCGATCGCGCTGGGAGAAGCGACCAAAACAGTGCCCTACCTCATGGAGCGGTCCAAGGGGTATAGGTTCGTGGTGAGATGGGGAGAGGCGCGGACGACGGATGATGAGGAAGGTGGTGTAACCGAGACCAGCGCGGCTCGTCCTTCGGTGGAGCAGATTGAAGCCGGACTCCCGAACTTTATCGGCGAAATTGAGCAGTTGCCGCCGGCGTATTCTGCGATCAAGGTCGGCGGGCAGCGCGCTTACGACCTCGCCCGAAAAGGCCAGCCCGTCGAACTGACGCCGCGGCTGGTCCAGGTCAATCGCTTTGAGTTGACGTCGTGCCCCGATGCCGATCATGCGGAATTTGAAGTCGATTGCGGGAAAGGCACATACGTGAGAGCGCTGGCGCGCGATCTCGCTGTGTCATTGGGAACATGTGGCCACGTCGCGCGCATGCGTCGCACATGTGTCGGGCCGTTTCGTGAGGAAACCGCGATTTCACTGGATAATCTTGCTGAACTCAGCCATAGTGCGGCGCTTTTCGAAGCAATTCGACCGGTGGAGACCGTGCTGGACGACATCCCGGCACTGGCCTTGACCGGCCCGCAGGCCGACCGCTTAAGCAGCGGCCAAATGGTCCGCGTGTTGAATGCAGCGGACGGTATTTATTGTGCCCGATCCTCGGAGCGACTGGTCGCTTTGGCTGAGGCCAAGGACGGCGAAATCAGGCCGCTGCGTGTTTTTCACCTTTGACGACGGAGAACCGATGTCGATTACGCAAGAACGAAAGCAGGAACTTATCGGTAAGTTCTCAACCACCAAGGATGACACGGGGTCACCCGAGGTACAGGTTGCAATTCTCACCGAACGAATCGCCAATCTCACCGAGCATTTCAAGACCCATAAGAAGGATCTTCATTCGCGGCGCGGCCTTATCAAGATGGTCAATCAGCGCCGCAGTTTGCTCGACTACCTCAAGCGCGCGGATCAGGCACGGTATCAGTCGCTGATCCAGGAGCTCGGATTGCGTCGGTAGTTGCCGGATCTTCCGCAAATGGCGGATGTTCCCATCAGTGGTAGGCGCAAGAAACTCGCCGAACGTCGTGATGACTTCGGCGTAAGACGCGCTGCATGGGGCAACGCGTCTCGCAAGCAAGGAAATAGGAATGTTTGATATTCATCGAAAAGAGATCGAATGGGGCGGGCGCACGCTGGTGCTCGAAACCGGGAAAATGGCGCGGCAGGCGAATGGCGCCGTGCTGGTTACCTACGGCGGAACGACCGTTCTGTGCACCGCGGTCACAGAGTCCTCGGCGAGGCCCGGGATCGACTTTTTCCCGCTAACGGTCAACTACCAGGAAAAGACATTCGCCGCAGGCAAAATCCCGGGCGGATTTTTCAAGCGCGAAGGACGTCCATCAGAGAAGGAAACATTGACGTCCCGCCTGATCGACCGGCCCATTCGCCCTCTGTTTCACAAGTCGTTTCGCAATGAAACTCAAGTCATCTGTACGGTGTTGTCACACGACCTGGAGAATGATCCGGACATCGTTTCTCTGATCGGATCGTCCGCTGCACTGACAATATCCGGACTTCCCTTTCTGGGTCCCATCGGGGCGGCTCGCGTCGGCTATATCGATGGCGACTACGTGTTGAATCCCCAACTCGACGAACTGCCCAATTCATCGCTCGATCTCGTCGTTGCCGGAACGCGCGATCACGTGCTCATGGTTGAGTCCGAAGCCAACGAGTTGTCCGAAGAGGTCATGCTCGGGGCAGTGATGTTCGGGCTGGAAGGTTGGGCGCCTGTCATCGATGCAATCGTCGAGCTGGCCGAACTGGCGGCCAAGGAACCCTGGTCGCTCGCTGAAGAATCCGATGATTCCGATCTCAAGTCGCGGGTTGTTGAATTGGCCGAGGCCGATTTGCGCACGGCCTATACGGAACAGGTCAAGCAGTCTCGCGTCGAGAAAGTTGATGCCGTGAAATCCCGTGTCATGGAAGCGTTCGAGGAAGACGAAGATGCGTCCTCCGCCGTTGCCGGGCTCTTGAAGGGCCTGGAAAAGGATATCGTGCGGAAGGCGATTCTGGAGACGGGGTCGCGAATCGATGGCCGGACGACCACCGACATCCGCCCGATCTCCTGCGAGGTGGGCATCCTTCCGCGGGCGCATGGATCCGCGCTGTTCACGCGCGGCGAGACCCAAGCCTTGGTCGCAACCACCCTGGGCACCGGTCAGGACGAGCAGATCATCGATGCTCTCGAAGGTGAGTATCGCGAAGCTTTCATGCTTCATTACAACTTTCCGCCGTATTCGGTGGGAGAGACGTCATTCCGTCTCGGGCCGGGTCGGCGTGAAATTGGCCACGGCAAGCTCGCCTGGCGGGCCGTCAGGCCCCTCATGCCGTCCAAGGAATCTTTCCCCTACACCATTCGGGTGGTCTCGGAGATCACCGAGTCGAATGGATCTTCCTCGATGGCGACCGTGTGCGGGACTTCCCTGTCTTTGATGGATGCGGGAGTACCGCTACCGCGACCGGTCGCCGGAATCGCCATGGGGCTGATCCTTGAGGGCGAAGATCATGCGGTTCTGTCCGACATCCTTGGTGACGAAGATCATCTGGGCGACATGGACTTCAAGGTTGCGGGAACAGCCGACGGCGTCACGTCGCTGCAGATGGACATCAAGGTTGCTGGAATTACCGCTGATATCATGAAGACCGCGCTGGCGCAGGCCAAAGACGGGCGCGAGCACATTCTGCAGCAGATGGCGAACGCCCTGAGTGAGGCGCGGGCCGAGGTGGGTGAGCACGCGCCGCGTATCACGACGATGACCATTCCCAAAGAGAAGATTCGGGAGGTGATCGGTACCGGCGGCTCGGTAATTCGTGAAATCTGCGAAGTCTCGGGTGCCAAGATCGACATCGAGGATGACGGGACCATCAAGGTTGCGGCGACTTCGACGCCTTCAGCCGATAAGGCCCTGGAGATGATCCGGAACATCGTGGCCGAGCCAGAGGTTGGCGAGATCTACAAGGGTAAGGTCGTCAAGACGGTTGATTTTGGCGCGTTCGTCAATTTCATCGGCAGCCGGGATGGCCTGGTGCATATCAGCGAACTGGTGAAGCGCCGTGTCGGCAAGGTTACGGACGTGGTGCAGGAAGGTGACGAAGTATACGTCAAGGTTCTGGGTATCGATGATCGTGGCAAGGTCCGCCTCTCGATGCGCGTGGTCGACCAGGAAACCGGCGATGAATTGCCCCAGGACCAGCCGGCAGAAGCCAGTTAGCGTTACCGCGTCACGAGTCTCAGGCATTGGGTTTTGTGCCCAACTACGCTATATGCCTTGTGACGCGGCGTTGACTTGCCGCCGGTCAGGACCTCGATACCATCTCAAGCCGCGCGATTGGCGTCCTTGAGAGAGGGGAGGAAATAGAGAAGGTCCAGTGAAAGCGCTCAACCCCATACTGATGTCGGGAGCCGAGGTCCTGCCTCTTGTGGAAGGCGGCAAGGGAATCTCTGCGACCAACGGCGAGAGCTCGGGCGCATGGGCTGCCTGCGGCGGAATCGGGACGTTCTCGGGCGTTAATGCCGATTCCTACGATGAAGCCGGAAACATTATTCCGCAGCTCTACAATGGCCGTACCCGAAAAGCGCGGCACGAAGAGTTGGTCCAATACGCGATCGAGGGCGCAGTGGCGCAGGCGCGAATCGCCCATGAAATGGCCAACGGACTGGGACGGATTCACGTCAATATTCTGTGGGAAATGGGCGGAGCCCAGCGAGTTCTGCAGGGCGTGCTCGACGGGGCCAAGGGACTCATCCACGGGGTAACGTGTGGCGCTGGAATGCCCTATCGGCTGGCGGAGATCGCAGCCGGTTACGGCATTTATTATTATCCCATCGTGTCCTCGGGACGCGCCTTTCGAGCCTTGTGGAAGCGTGCCTATCACAAATTCGCAGAATTCATGGGAGCTGTGGTTTACGAGGACCCCTGGCGGGCAGGCGGGCACAACGGTCTCAGTAACTCCGAAGACCCGCATACGCCGGAACCCCCGTACCCCCGAGTCGTCGCGCTGCGTGAGCAGATGCGGGAATTCGGCCTCGATGATGTCCCCATCGTCATGGCCGGCGGCGTTTGGTACCTGCGTGAGTGGGAGGACTGGATCGACAATCCAGAACTTGGACCGATTTCTTTCCAGTTCGGAACCCGGGCTCTGCTGACCAAAGAGAGTCCTATCCCGGAAGCCTGGAAACAGCGCCTGCTGTCGCTGAAGGAAGGGGATGTCCTGCTGAACCGGTTTAGCCCGACCGGGTTCTGGTCTTCCGCGGTCCGAAACGACTTCATCGACGAACTCGAGCAACGCAACGCACGCCAAATTGCATTTACGGAAGAACCGTTTGGCGAACACAGCGTTCCGTTTCCGACAGGCGCGCGCAAGAGGGAAGTCTATGTCACCGAAGCGGACCGTCGGAACGCCGAGGGCTGGATAGGCGAAGGATTTACCGAAGCACTTCGGACACCCGCATCGACTCTCATTTTCGTCACAACAGAGAAGATGAACCAGATCCGCAAGGATCAAAGCGATTGCATGGGTTGCCTCAGCCAGTGCCTTTTCTCCAATTGGGCAGAGGCAGATGGTCACTCATCCGGGCGCAAGGCCGATCCCAGAAGCTACTGTATTCAGAAGACGCTTCAGGATGTCGTGCACTCGGAGCGCACAGACACCAATCTCATGTTTGCTGGCCATGGTGCCTATCGCTTTACGAAAGACCCCTTTTATTCGAATGGGTTTATTCCAACGGTGCGGGAACTGTTCGAGCGCATCGTCAGCGGCGATTGAACCTGTAGCGATCGCCGGCAAACAGATATTTGGAGTATTTCCAAAGAACGTGCTACAGCATTGATAGGAAGATTCAATTTTTTCCACATCAAGCTATACTTTTTGCGGCTAGGAATTTGGGGTCAATGACCCGACTGGACGTGTCATGACACAGCAGCGCCCATTCACGGATGTGCTCGCGCGCCTCAAGTCGGTGGGGCTTCGGCCGACGCGGCAACGGTTGGCTTTGGCGAAACTGTTGTTCGATGGCGAGGACAGACACATCACCGCCGAGGCTCTGCATGGCGAAGCGCAGACGGCGAAGGTGCGGGTATCCCTTGCGACCGTATACAACACGCTTCACCAGTTCACAGCGGCGGGTTTGCTGCGCGAGGTCGTCGTGGAGGCCGGGCGGTCATACTTCGATACCAATGCCACGGATCATCATCATTTTTTCTTCGAAGAGAGCGGCACATTGCAGGATTTTTCCGGTGACGCTGTCTCGCTTCACGGCGTGCCGGAACCCCCGGCCGGGACCGAAATTAGCCGCGTCGACGTGGTCGTGCGGGTCTGCAGTGAAACCGAGTCGCGCTGATTTGCAGCAGCGCCTTAATTTTCTTTTCTAGAACTATTCTAAACTATTGACTCTTATCAGCGACCGCGCCATATAGGGTGACGTGATGTTGACGTCGCTGACGCGCACGCCGTCACGACGCCAAAGAATTCCAAACTTGAACAATTGGTAATCACTCAAAGGGAGGAACCCATGGCTTCACTTTCAGGCTCAAAGACTGAACAGAATCTCAAAGACGCATTTGCCGGGGAATCACAGGCCAATCGTCGCTATCTCTATTTTGCGCAGAAGGCAGATGTCGAAGGCTACAACGACGTTTCCGCAGTCTTCCGGTCGACCGCGGAAGGCGAGACCGGGCATGCCCATGGACATCTGGAGTACCTCGAGGAGACAGGTGATCCGGCGACGGGTAAACCGATCGGAAACACGCGCGACAATCTTGGCGCGGCGATTGCCGGAGAAACTCACGAATACACTGACATGTATCCGGGCATGGCCCGCACGGCGCGCGACGAGGGTTTCGATGAGATCGCGGACTGGTTCGAAACTCTGGCAAAAGCTGAAAAGAGCCATGCCGGTCGCTTCCAGAAGGCGCTTGACTCAATCGAAGACTGATCTCGTGGCGCCCTCGACTGAATTGTCGAACCAGGCGCAGTAACAGAATCGGGGGAACGGTGCGCGTTCCCCCTTTTTCTCTCAGAGGATGACGGGCAAGGCCCGGCCACGTCGAGACAGGCCATGAAAGAAGGCAGTACAGAGGCTCCCATTCGGCATCCAATTCCGTGGCAAGACTCCGCCTATACGGACATGGATCAGGTCTTGGCCGAAATGACCCGGGTGTTCGACATCTGTCATGGATGCCGGCGCTGTTTCAATCTGTGTAATTCGTTTCCCAAACTGTTTGATCTGATCGATGACTCGGAGTCGGGAGAGCTCGATTCAGTCTCTACCAGCGACTACAAGACTGTCGTTGATGCCTGCACCCTGTGCGACATGTGCTTTATGACGAAATGCCCATATGTCCCACCTCACGAGTTCAACCTCGACTTTCCCCACTTGATGCTTCGCTATCGTGCGGCTGAACGCCGCGTCCAGGGTTCGGACTTCTCGGTTGAGCAGCTCACAAAAACGGATCGCAACGGAAGGTTGGCGCGCCACGTTGCGCCTGTCGCGAACTGGGTTTCCCGTCGCGGCAACAGCTTGACCCGCCCTGCCATGGAGGCGGTTGCCGGTATTCACCGGGATGCGGCGCTGCCCATGTTTCACGGCATGACCTTCAAAGCCCAGGCGCGCGCGCATGGACCTGACGTCAATGTCGAAGCGCCGGCCCATGGTCGCAAGGCTGTGCTGTACGCCACGTGTTTCGTCAACTACAACAATCCGAACATCGGTAGGGCAGCTCACGCCGTACTCGCTCACAACGGCGTCCAGACTGAAGTCGTGTATCCCGAATGCTGCGGCATGCCCCAGCTGGAACAGGGCGCCGTCGACGAGGTGGCAGGCAAGGCTGCGTCCGTTGCCGCCGTCTTGGTACCCTGGATTGAAAAGGGTTACGACATCGTTGCCCTGACACCGAGTTGCGCGCTCATGCTAAAATTCGAGTGGCCCCTGATCGTGCCAGACAATCAGGATGTGAAGCGTCTCTCGGAAGCAACGTCTGACATTACCGAATACATCGTGGATATCTCGCGGAACGAGGGGCTG
>DEBC01000008.1:172127-172681 GCA_002348365.1 Alphaproteobacteria bacterium UBA2966
GCCCGCGCGCAGAACATGGGACCCAAAGCGGCGGATATGCTGCGCTGCATCCCTGACACGGACGTCACCGTGATCGAACGCTGCTCGGGGCATGGCGGTTCCTGGGGAATCATGAAGGAGAACTTTGAAACCGCGATCAAGGTGGGACGGCCAGCAGCGCGTCAGGCCAAGGAGAGCGGCAAGGCACACCTCTCGTCGGAATGCCCGCTCGCCGCCGAGCACATCCTGCAGGGGGTGGAGCGTCTGGACGATGACGGTGAAGCCCGCAGGGCACCCCATCCAGTGGAGCTCTTTGCGAACGCTTACGGCTTCGACAGCTAGGTCTGTATGAGGAAATCGTGAACAGCCGGCGATACGAGATTACGGCGGACGATATGCTCTCCATGGATGCGTATGTCCCAATCCGCAAGGAGAGGCGCGCCGCCGTCAACAACGTAAAACGGAACCGGCGAGTCGAGGTCGGGCCGTTCGTCAGTTTCTATTTTGAGAACTTCGACACCATGTTGCACCAGGTCCATGAAATGCTCTACGCCGAACGTGGTGGCGAAGAGCAG
>DEBC01000008.1:173048-174199 GCA_002348365.1 Alphaproteobacteria bacterium UBA2966
CTCATTCCCCAGGGCCGGGAGCTGGTCGCGACGATGATGATCGAGATCGATGATCCGGCGCGCCGCGCTCGCGAACTCCTTCGTCTGGGCCATGTAGATTCTACGGTCACTCTGACCGTGGCCGATGAGACCGTTCAGGCCGTGCCCGAGCAGGATCAGGAACGGACCGATGCAGATGGTCGTGCATCCACGGTCCATTTCCTCAGATTCCCGTTCACCGACGAACAGGCGGCGGCATTCAAGGCGCCTGAGGCCCAAATCGTCCTCGGAATTGATCATGTCCACTATGCGCACATGGCACGCCTGCCGGAGGCTGTTCGAGCTGCTCTTGCCGAGGATCTGGCCTGACGCCTGGATCCAGCGGGTTTCGATCGCCCGACGACGTTAATTGCAGGTTGGACGTCTTTCGCATTCGTGTATAACGGCGTGAATGTACCCCACCGTCATCATCGTCGACGAGTTTTATCCCGATCCGCACCAGGTTCGTGAAAGAGCACTGAAGCTCGACTATCCCGCGCAAGAGGGAAACTACCCCGGACGAAACTCGCGCCAGCGACTGCACATAGATGGGCTTGATCAGGCGGTGTCAGATATCCTGGGCCAACCCGTCACAGGAGACATGTCGCAGGCTCATGCCCAGTTTCGCATCACACTGGCGGGTGATCAGGCCAAATATCACGTCCACGTCGACACCGGCGCCCATTGCTTATCTGTCACTTCCCGAGAATTGTCAGGGAGGCACCGATTTCTTTCGCCACATCGCGACAAATACCGAGCGCGCACCGATGAACGCGGAAGAATTGAAACTATTCGGTACCGAAACGCCGCAGGAGGCTATTAACAACGTCATGTCCGCCGATGGCAACGACCCATCGAAATGGGAAAAGGTCATGACCCTCCCCATGCGCTTCAATCGGATGGTGTTGTTTCGGCCATGGCTGTGGCATGCGGCCACAGCGGGGTTCGGGACAGATATCGGCAACGGCCGACTGATTCATGCCATGTTCTTCAAACCCGATGAAGGATCCGGCAAGGGTCCTTAGAACCTATCCCGCTTCACCTCGAATGACGTGGTGCGACCCAGCGCAAGCCGGACAAACGCCCGAGGTCGACCGACCTCCGGCGAACAGTTCGGCAGGACAGGCTTGCAT
>DEBC01000040.1:0-12398 GCA_002348365.1 Alphaproteobacteria bacterium UBA2966
AAATGGTACAATCTGAGCACGGATGAATCGTGTTATGGGACGATGGTTCACCGATCCAGGGGACCGCCTTCGGATTTCCACGCATCGATTCCGCCGATCACGTGGCAAACGCGTTCCAGGCCGGCGTCCTGTGCCGTCTGGACGGCGAGGGCCGATCGTTCGCCGTAGGCGCAGTAAAAGATGATCTGCTTGTCGCCCTGTGCGGCTTCGTAGTGCAGCATGCCACCCGGTTGCACGAAGTCGTCGAGCGCTTTGTAGGGCGCATGGACCGATGCCGGAATGGTGCCGTCACGCCGACGTTCGTGGTCTTCCCTGAGATCCACGAAAAGCGCATCGGTGTCTTGGACGAGCGGTGATGCGTCAGCGACAGATATTGCCCACGAAGCGTCGTCCTCGTCGGACTGAGGCGCGCCAATCGCCTGATTGGCGGGGACCGCGACGTCGATCATCTTGGGGTCGGCGAGGTTCAAGCCGTTCATGATATCGACGTATTCGTCAATCGAACTGACCTGAAGACGCGGGTTATAGGCCATTTCCTCGCCGATCGTGCTGACGGTCTCCCCCTTGTAGTCATGTGCCGGATAGACCAGCGTGTCGGAAGGCAGCTTGAGCAGCTTGTTGAAGATGGAATCGTATTGGGCACGTGGATCGCCATGCTGAAAATCGGTACGGCCTGTCCCTCGTATGAGGAGTGTGTCGCCCGTGAACACGCGGTCCTCCAGCAGAAAACAGTATGAATCGTCCGTGTGACCGGGCGTATACATCACGTTCAAGGATACACCGTCGACGTCGATCGATTCTCCTTCCCGGACACGCATCGAGACGATATCGGCAGAACTTTCGTTTCCCATCACCGTCACGCATCGGGTCTTGTTACGCAGTGCACCGAGTCCGGTGATGTGATCGGCGTGGACGTGGGTGTCCACCGCCTTCACGAGTTTGCAGTCGAGCTCTTCGAGCACACGGAGGTATTGGTCCACCTTTTCCAGGACCGGGTCGATGATCATGGCCTCACCGCCGCGGCGGCTCGCCAGGATATAGGTGTACGTGCTGGACGTGCTGTCGAACATCTGTCGGAAGATCATCGGGCCCCTCCTTCGCGATGATCTTCCAGATACCAAACCCACCGGTCCGCGTCACGGGGTAAGTTGTCGCAGTTTGACGGTGGATGGGGTGGCCGTCGCGACGGTGCGGGATTAGCTCCAGGGAAAGGGGCTGTTCGAGACCGGCAGTTGACGCCCCTCCGCAAACCGCGACATGCGGAACGGTTCCAGCAAGGTGCTGGGATTCGCCCCGGCCTGGGTCGTCGCGAAGTTCCTCGCCTCGAGGGATCTTCTGCGTATTCCGCGTGAAGTGGAGCTGCTGGGACTGGACTTCCACAGCAACCAGGAAGCCGATGCGGCCCGGCGTGAGGTAGCCGACGCGGCTCGGTCCGAATCGGTCTGAACCACGGGTATGACGTAAAGGAGACTGAACATGTCAACCACACCTATCGATACCTGGGCGGTGGACCTGGCCAATGTGACGGCCATCTATCCGTGGGTCGGAACCGAAGGCATCATGGCCATCGTCGGTATCGTTCTTTGGCTTGCCTGGCAAGTTTGGCAGATCAAGCACGAGAACGACACCTATGATCAGAAGATTCAACGATACGGGGATCAAACCACGATCAATGGTGCAATCGACGATCACCATTAAGACCTGCTTCATTGAACAAGAACTTGGGGCGCCGGGGCAACCCGGTGCCCCTTGCTTTATGATGGGCTGGATTTGACGCCGATGCAGGCGTAAGAACCGAGCGAATGAGCATGACCGACAGCAATCAAGAACCAGCCGGTGCCGCAATCACCATCGGCGTCTCGAAGTCACGCCGCAAGCACGCTTTGATCATCGCCGGATTTCTCGCGGTCATAGGATTCGGTAGCTTCATTGCCGGCGAAGGGTATGTGCCCGACCACGAGCTGGTTGGAGGTGTCTGCGGCGCCGTGGCCGTGCTGGTGCTGATGGTTTCCAGGGGTGCCTGGACCGAGGGCGTGGCGATGACCATCGGCGATGAAGGTATCTGGTATCGGGACTGGAATCTCCCGGTCGTGCCTTGGCGACATATCGATCGCGCATACGCGACCGGTATCCGCTTGCGACCGCTGTTGCGGATTGATCTCGTGAATGCCCAGACGTTTTTCGGTGGTTTGGATGACGAAATTCGTGGTCGCCTTCCGGGCAACACGTTGATCAAAGCCAACCATCTCCTTGCGCCCAACGGGGCATTGGAAATGCCGATTGCTGAGGTCGTCGCTGAAATCGGTGCGGCCCTACGGCGCCGCACCGACAGCTGAGTTTAGGGTCGCGCAGGAGTCCGATCCGGTCGATGGCTCGCCCCCGCCACACCCTTCGTCCCCGCAATGTCGAATCGGGCTTCGTGCTTCTTGGCATCCTGTGCATGTGTTCAGCCCACACGATCTTTCCTCTGCTCAACACAGCTGTGCAATACCTCATCGACGAGTACCCGATCCTTCAGCTGGTTTGGGCTCGATACGTCGGCCACCTCGTCTACATCCTGGCCGTCCTGATCCCGACACGAGGCTTCCGTTTCGTCAGGACGACCCGGCCCAAGATTCAGTTGGTTCGCTCGTTCCTGCTGGTGGCGGCCACGGCTTTCTACTTCTCCGCCCTGATCTACATTCCGCTGGCGACCGCGGCCGTCATCAACTTCACCGGACCGATGATCATGGTTGCCCTGTCGATATTCGTTCTCGGCGAGACAGTCGGCCCACGCAGGTGGGCGGCCGTGATCCTGGGTTTCATCGGAGCGATGATTATCATTCGCCCTGGGATAGGCGGCTTGCACTGGGGCGGATTCCTGGTGCTGGGGTGCGCCGCGTGCAATTCCCTGTACCAGATTCTCACGCGCTCCCTCGCGGGCCACGATTCGGCGGAAACCAGCATCTTCTATACCGCGCTCGTGCCGAGCATCCTGCTCACGCTGTTGCTTCCGTTTGATTACCGCCTTCCCGGCAGCGGACTTGACTGGTTGCTGTTCAGCGTCTTGGGGTTGATCGGCGGTCTCGGCCACTACCTCGTCATCAAGGCGTACGAAAACGCCGAAGCCTCGATCATTTCACCGCTCAACTACGTGCAACTGGTGGGTGCCACTGCGCTCGGGTATTTCGTCTTCGGAGATTTTCCCGATGGCTGGACATGGGTCGGCGCAGCCATCATCGTTGCGAGCGGGTTATATATTATGCACCGCGAGACCATTCACGGACGCGGTACAAAGCAGGCTGGCGATGTCAAAGGTTGAACAGCTCGACTATCAGCATCCTCACGCGACAGAAGTCGATGACGGCAGTCTCGAAGTGTCAATCGGAGGTGAAGTCCGGGAATTTCGCAAGAAGCTGGACATGACGGTCGCCGAACTCGCCAAGACCTCCGGTCTGTCGGCGGGCATGCTGTCCAAGATCGAGAACGGGATGACGTCGCCCTCGCTCGCGACTCTGCAGGCGCTGTCGCGGGCACTGCACGTGCCGGTGACTTCCTTCTTTCGGAAATATGAGGAGGAACTGGATGCGACCCATGTGCGCGCCGGACAGGGACTGGCAATCGAGCGTCGTGGGACGCGGGCGGGGCACCAATACCAGCTGCTGGGCCACTCCATCGGCAAGAGTGTCGCAGTCGAGCCGTACCTGATCTCGCTCACCGAAGAGTCAGATGTGTTTCCGCTATTCCAGCATGCGGGACAGGAATTCATCTACATGCTGGAGGGCGAGGTCAGTTATCGCCACGGCGACAAGACCTACACTCTGTCTCCCGGCGATTCTCTCTTCTTCGACGCCAATGCCCCCCACGGCCCCGAGGAGCTGAACAAGCTCCCAATTCGCTTCCTTTCGATCATCGTGTACACGCGCGAGAACGACTGAAATATTTCATGAGAGGAAACTTTTTTTCCTCTCATGACTTGATTCCGCGAATTTCATTTCATAGGTTTGGGTATGCCCCCACGCGGGCTCAACATTGGCTACGCGCGAGATTTGCGATGTGTGGAATTGCTGGTGTCCTCTTCAAAAATTCTGATCTGAACGCGAAGCTCGGTGAGACGCTGATCGAGATGCTCGACGGGTGTCAGCACCGGGGGCCCGATTCGACTGGATTCGCCCTGTATGGAGGTGACTCGGACACTTCCGAGTTCGTCCTGCGGTTTTTCGTCGGCGAGGGCGAAGAGGGCTCGGAGAACGTGGTTCGCGTCGAACGTGCCCTCAAGGAGTTCGAGGCGGAGATCATCAATGGCGATCACGTCGGCAGTACCTATCGGGCCACGGTGCGATACGAAGGTGACGTGCAGAAGTTCGCCTACGCCATGGAACATGCAGCAAAGCTGTTCTCCATCGGCAGCAAACTCGACATCGTCAAGGATATCGGCGGCGCACACGACGTTGACGACGTCTACGATATTCACGCCGCAAACGGCAGCCATGGTCTCGGGCACGTGCGCCTGGCGACCGAATCCGACGTGAAGCCCGAGGCAGCCCATCCCTTCTGGGCAACGGGATTCTCGGACGTCGCCATCGTGCATAACGGCCAGATTACAAACTACTGGAAGATGCGGCGGTTGCTCGAGCAGCGCGACTACGAATTTCATACTGACAACGACTCGGAACTCATTGCGGTCTATCTGGCCGACAAGCTCAAGCATGGCGACACCTTGAAGGAGGCCCTCGAAACGTCGATCGACGATCTCGATGGAACGTTCTCGTTCCTCGTCTCGACCGAAGATGAGATGGGTTACGCCAAGGACCGATTGGCGGCCAAGCCCATGGTTCTCTATGAGAACGACGACCTCATTGCCATCGCATCCGAAGAGGTCTCACTGAACCGGCTGTTCCCGGGTCACGCCTTGGACACCACCGAACCACCGCCCGGAACGTGCGCGACATGGTCACGGTAGATCTCAGTGAACTGCCGGTTCGGGAAGCCAATGACCTGATCCGCAAGGCCGGTGCGAATGGCGAGGATGTGGAAGTCCTCAATCCTGACGCGCGGCACCATATTGGCGTCGGTCTGGCAGACCCGATCACCGTTCGCATTCGCGGATCGGCGGGCTACTTCTGTGCCGGACTTACCGATGGACCCAAGTTCGAGGTCGAGAGCAACGTCGGTTGGGGTCTGGCCGACAACATGTATGCGGGTTCCATCGTCGTCGGCGGCAATGCCAGCGCCATACCGGCGGTCGCTATTCGGGGTGCCGAGGTCGTCGTCAAAGGGAATATGGGATCGCGGGCCGGTCAGGTGATGAAGGAGGGCACGCTGCTCTGCGGCAAGAATGCCAACTTCATGGCCGGATACATGATGTACGGCGGCCGCATCATCATCCTGGGCGATTCCGGGGAACGAGTCGGCGAAGACATGACCGGTGGCGAGATCTTCATCGGCGGCAAAGTGCAGTCACTGGGTGCTGCCGCCATGCAGACCGATATGAGCGGCGAGGAGGACGACGAACTCCGCGCCTTCCTGGACAAGTACGAAATTCCCTTTGCGGGCACTTTTAACAAGATCGTCAACGAAGGCGGCAATCTGCGATACGCGAACCCGGAACCGCGACGTCGTGCCATTCCGTTCTTCACCTTCTCGGGCAAGTCTGACTATTGGAATGAAAAGGTCCAGGAGGACATCTACGTAAAGTCGAAAATCGGCCGTTATCGTATCCGCGGCTATGGCGGCGCCCGGGCATTGCCTCATCTGAATGATATTGCTTTCAGGAAAGACCTGAGCGACGCCGGGAAGGATCCTGACGTCGTCGCCAAGGTGAACATGCGCACCGAAGTTGGCGGTCGGCATGGGGCCAAGCCGCTTGATCTTTCGATGCCTGTGATGATCGCCCCGATGAGTTTCGGCGCTCTGAGCAAATCCACCAAACTCGCCATGGCCAAGGCAGCCGCGATGGCTGGCATCTCGGAGAATACCGGGGAGGGCGGCATGATGGATGAGCAGCGCGAGGCCGCCGACCAGCTGATCTTTCAGATGCTGTCGGGGCGGCTGGGCTGGAACATTCACGACATGCAGCGGGCCGATGGCCTTGAGATTTACATCAGCCAAGGCGCCAAGCCCGGCTTCGGCGGCCAGCTCATGGCCAAGAAGGTGACCGAAGAGATCGCGCAAATCCGGGGCATTCCGCACGGGATTGATTTGCGGTCGCCGTCACGGCACCCGGACATCCTCGGCGCTGACGACCTTGTCATCAAGATCGAAGAAATGCGCGAGGCGACGGGCTATCGCATCCCCGTCAGCGTCAAGCTTGGCGCCGGTCGTGTCCGCGACGATATCAAGATCGCCGTCAAGGACGGCTTCGACTTTATCGAGCTCGACGGCATGCAGGGGTCCACAGGTGCGGCAGGCAACGAGGTGCTGGACTACTGCGGTATCCCGACCATCGCCGCCATCCAGGAGGCGGAAGAGGCCCTGGAGGAGATCGGCCGCCGTCAGGACGTCGACATCATCCTGATGGGTGGAATCAAGGACGGCATCGACACTGTGAAGTCTCTGGCGTTGGGTGCCGACGCCATCGGCATGGGAACGTCCGCGATCATCGCGGCGGGATGCATCGCCTGCATGCAGTGTCACGTTGGAACATGCGTTGTCGGGATTGCCACACAGGACCCTGATCACGAAAAGCGCTATCAGGTCGACATCGAAGCGCAGAACGCGGCACGATTTTTTGAGAGCGTTCGGTGGCAGATTGCAGCCCTGACCCATGCGCTGGGTTACGACGATATTCGCAAACTGGGACGCGACGACCTCGTCGCGCTCACGCCGGAGGCTGCGGCCATCACCAAGCTGCCGTACGCGCCCGAACACTGGGCCGGCGAGCACCAAATTCAGGAGACCGTGGGCATTCAACGCTCCGGTTCGCACATCCAATGAGCGTCGGCGAAGCACCCCATAAGGAAAACGTCGAGTATCCACCAGAGCTGCTCGACGACACGGAAGACACCAATTTCGTCCCTGCACCGTGTCAGGTGGCCTGTCCGATCGGAACGGATGCCCCGTCCTACATCGGCTATATCTGGGAGAACAAGGTCGAGGAGGCGTTCGAGGCCATCACCGCGACCAACCCATTCAGTTCGATCTGTGGTCGCGTCTGCGATGCGCCGTGCGAACCGGCCTGTCGGCGCGCGGATTCCGACGGCCCAATCGCGATCCGCAATCTCAAGCGCTTCGTCATGGATCAGCTCGGCAAGGATTTCCACCTGCCACCCGTTGAAGTGACGAAGAGTCAGACCGTGGGCATCGTTGGTTCCGGGCCGGCCGGCATGACCGCTGCGCAGGACCTCGCCGAAGCGGGCTATGAGGTGCACCTTTACGAGATGACGGACCGCCTGGGCGGCATGATGGTCTGGGGAATCCCGGCCTTCCGGCTCCCCGTTGGTATCATCCAGGAAGACATGGACAGGATCCTGAATCACTGTCCGGGCATCAAGGTTCACTACAACACAGCACTGGGCCAGGACTTCACGCTCGACGAACTCAAGGAACGACATGACGCGGTCCTGCTGTGCATCGGATCGTGGTGGGGCAAAACCATGGGCGTGCCCGGTGACGACGACCCGCGTGTCATTGACGGCGTGTCCTTCCTTCGGCGGGTCAACGGGGGTGAGCGCCCGGAACTTCCGGAAACGGTTGTTGTTGTTGGCGGCGGTGATGTCGCCATGGATGCCTGCCGTGTCGCCAAGCGCCTGCCCGGCTGCAAGCACGTCAAGGTTGTCTACCGCCGGGGTCCAGAAGAGATTCCGGCGCGAAAGGACGAACTTCACGGTGCCATCAAGGAAGACATCGAGTTTGTCTACAACACACAGCAGGTGGCTGTCGTATCGAGCTGCAACGAGATTGCGCTGCGCTGTGTCATCACCCAAATGGGCGAACCCGACGAGGACGGTCGCCGCAGGGCGATACCTGTGGACGGTACTGAGCATGATATTCCCTGTGGCATGGTGATCTCGGCGGTCGGCCAGAAGGCGGAAAGCGATCACCTCGACGAACTCGGCATGATGGATTGGGATCGTATCGAGGCTGATTTCGCCTCGATGCGGACCACCGACCCGAATGTATTCGCCGCCGGGGACGGCGCCTTTGGTGGATCGACCATCGTCATCGCGATGGAACACGGGCACCGGGCCGCCTACTACGTCAAAGCGTATCTCGAAGGCGATGAGAACCCGGCAGCTTATCGCACGCCTTATCGCACCCGGCGGGTGCCCGTTGCTCAGGACGCCAACTGGGAACTGTTTCCGCGGCAGGAACAAGAGTTCCACGGCCTCGGCGAGAACCCGGTGGAATTCCCCGAGATCGAATCGCGATACGACGAACAGGCGGCACGGGACGAGGCGGCGCGCTGCTACCGATGTGATGCCGAGAATGGTTCGGCGGATTACACCGTCTGGAATCGCGAAGACATTTTTGCCATGGCGCGCATGGCGCCGTCGGACACGGACAAGCAATCCGCGATGCTGTCAAAGCGGATGCAGAATCGCCAGAACCCGTTCCCGGAGGATCGCCCGGCGACGGTCGATGATCTGGTGTTCCTGTCGGCCAACCTGTCTCGATTGGTGATCGACCCCTACCGGGATTCTTGCGTCACCGAGACGGGCATGATGGATGGCTCCCTGGTGATGAAATACCCCTTGATGGTGACGGGTTTCGATGCCGTGGACGAGAACGTGTGTAACGGGCTTGCGGCGGGTATGGCCGAATCGAACGCCGCCTATCTCGGGTTCCGTCGGTTGCATCCGGATGTTCCGTGGCTGCAACTCGTCGTTCCGGGGGAAAACGAGCCCGACCCGGATGCTGCGGCGCTCATCTACGTAACCAGTGAAACATTCCGGCCAGTCCCGACAGAGCGGTCCCGCGAAGGGCAGGCTCTCGGCCTGGTCGTTCGTACCTCCAATGTCAACGAGGCCGTGCCTTTCGCGCTTGAACACGGATTTGACCTTCTGGTCACCGATTCTACGATCGGGGTTGAAACCGAGTGGCCGGAACTCGAGGGCGCGCCGGACCTGACCGTGGTGCGGGACACCGTCCTCAAGTTGCGCGAGCTCAAACGCGAGGGTGATATCGATATCGCCTACTTCGGCGGCATTCGCTCGGGCACCGATCTGGCCAAGTTGCTCGGCCTCGGCAGTCATGTGGGTGTGGTCGGGGTGTCCATGGGATTGGCCCTCGGCGGCGAGATCGTGCCGTCAGGAAACCGGCAGGCCATCGCGTTTCCTCCCGATCTGACACAGGAAGATCTGAGTACCGGTGCCGCGAACTATCTCAAGGCATCGAACAGCGAATGTTCAATGATGGCCCGCTGTGCCGGCAAGACCAACGTGCACAACATCGAACCCGAAGACCTGAGGTCCATTACAATTGCCACCGCCGACGCCACGGGTATTCTGCTCGTGGGGACTCAGTAACGTGTGGGCGGACAAATTTTTGTTCTGATGTAAGTCCCGCCTCTATTTCCCTACCGCGGTGAAATTCATAAACTGCGGCACTTCTGGAGACAGCAAAAAAGAATTCAGGGAGGAAATCGATATGGCTGTCGATCTGGCTAAGGTCGCCAAGGAACGAAAGATCAAATATTTCCTCGTCAGCTTTGTCGACATGTTCGGCAATTTGCGGGCAAAGCTGGTGCCGTCGCGGGCGATCGGAGGAATGCAGAAGGAAGGCGCAGGGTTTGCCGGGTTTGCGGCCTGGCTCGACATGACGCCCGCCGACCCCGACATGTTCGGTGTTCCTGACCCGGATAGCTTCATTCAACTTCCCTGGAAGAAGGACGTTGCCTGGGTTGCCGCAGACTTGTGGATGGGCGGCAAGGAAGTTGAGGCCTCGCCCCGTATCATGCTCAAGCGGCAGATTGAGAAGGCGGCGAAGAAGGGCTATCGCCTGAAAACGGGCGTGGAAGCCGAATATTTTCTCATCTCAGCGGACGGCTCGGAGATCTCCGACCCCTTCGACACCCAGGAAAAGCCCTGCTACGACCAACAGGCCTTGATGCGTCGCTACGATGTGGTCAGCGAGATTTGCGATGCGATGAACGAGTTGGGCTGGGGCCCATATCAGAATGACCATGAGGACGCCAACGGCCAGTTCGAGATGAACTGGGACTACGACGACTGTCTTGTCACGGCGGATCGTCACGCGTTCTTCAAGTTCATGGTCAAATCGATCGCCGAGAAGCATGGCCTGCGCGCCACGTTCATGCCCAAGCCGTTCCCCAACCTCACAGGTAACGGTTGCCACGCTCATGCGTCGCTCTGGGACAAGGCAGGCCGAAAGAATCTGTTCGACGACAAGAAGGATGAAATGGGCCTGTCCAAGCTGGCCTACAACTTCCTGGGCGGCGTGCTGAATTCAGCGGGTCCGTTGTGTGCGTTCTTCAACCCGACCGTCAATTCCTACAAGCGCATCAACGCCCCCGCGACGCTGTCAGGCGCCAGCTGGTCGCCGAATTCAATCACTTACGGCGGCAACAACCGGACGCACATGGTGCGCATTCCCGACCCGGGTCGGTTCGAGTTCCGTCTGATGGACGGGTCCGCAAATCCTTATCTTCTGCAGGCGGGAGTCCTGGCGGCCGGACTCGACGGCATGCGCAACAAGCGGGACCCTGGCAAGCGGCTCGACGTCAACATGTACAAACATCGGCGTGCGTCTGAATTGCGTCGTCTTCGAGTCCAGAAGCTGCCGCTCAACATGCTCGATGCCCTGCGGTTGCTCGACAAGAGCAAGATACTGCGGGAGGAGATGGGCGATGAACCGATTGACAGCTACATCAAGCTGAGAATGGAAGATTGGTACAGCTATTCAACTCATCTCACAGACTGGGAGCGCGAGCACACACTCGACTGCTAGCGCTCAGAATCAGGACAATCGATGCGGCCGGCAGGTATCCCCTGCCGGCCGTTTCTTGTTTTGGGTTCGCTCAGCCCGTCTGTCGCCGGGGAGTCGCGAGACTGCCGAAAAACAGCAATGTCGCGACCGCGACGATGGAAGGTCCCGCAGGCGTATCCCATTGTAGCGACGCCGCCAGTCCCGCAGCAACGGAGATGCTGCCGATCAAGGTACCCAGTCCGGCCATCTGTTCGGGCGTCGTGGAGAACCGGCGCGCCGTCGCGGGCGGGATGATCAGCAGAGACACGATCAGAAGGATTCCAACAATCTTCATCGCCACTGCGATAACGATGGAGAGCAACAACACGAACAGGAAGCGGATACGGGCAACCGGAACCCCATCCACGCGGGCGAGGTCTTCGTGCACCGTAATCGAGAGCAACGGACGCCAAATGACGGCGAGGCTGGCGAATACTGCGATACCGCCGCCCCACACCCACAATACATCCCACGGCGTCACGGCGAGGATATCGCCGAACAGATAACCGACCAGATCAATGCGGACCGTCTCCATGAAGGCGACCGCGATAAGGCCGGCAGCAAGTGCCGCATGCGCTAGAATTCCGAGCAGCGTGTCGTCGGCAAGCGTTCGCTGGCGCTGCATTGCGAACAACGTTAAGCCGACGAGAACGCAGACGACGATAACCGCGAGCACGAGATCAATCGAAAGCAGGAAACCGACCACGACTCCCAAGAGGGCGGCATGGGCAAGGGTTGCGCCAAAGAAGGCCATCCGGCGCCAGACGATGAAGCAGCCCACCGGTGCCGACACCAGGGCTACTCCGAGGCCGGCGATCACGGCTCGGATGAAAAAATCATCCATGATCGTGATCGGTGTGATCCACCGTTTCGCCTGCGAGATCATGATGGTGGTCGTGATCGTGGGTGTAGACGGCCAGCGAATGGCGGAGCTCGGTTCCGAACAGGGCGAGGTACTCCGGGTGTTGGGCCACCGCCTCTGGTTGACCTGCACAGCAAATGTGGTGGTTCAGGCACAACACCTGATCCGTGGCTGCCATGACCAGATGCAGATCGTGCGAAACTAGCAGGACGCTGCACCCGCGTTGGTCGCGGATCTTTCGGATAAGGTCGTACAGTTCACCCTGTCCCATGACGTCGACCCCGGCGCTTGGTTCGTCAAGTACCAGGAGGTCGGGTTGACCCAGTAGCGCGCGGGCTAGCAAAACGCGGCGTGCCTCGCCGCCGGACAGAGTTTGAAATGGATTGTCGATGACGTATTCGACGCCGACCTCGGCCAAGGCGTCCAGCGCATCGCGCTCGCTACCCGCCTCTCTCAGAGACAGAAACCGTCGTACGGTGAGAGGCAAGGTTAGATCGACCGTCAGGTGCTGTGGCATGTAGCCAATGCGGACACCGGACTTCCTATGGACTCCGCCCGCGTCGACCTTCGTAAGTCCCAGGGCGACCTTAACCAGCGTTGTCTTTCCTGACCCGTTCGGTCCAATCAGGGT
>DEBC01000040.1:12790-38101 GCA_002348365.1 Alphaproteobacteria bacterium UBA2966
ACGCTTGCGCCGCGCACCTCGATCAGTGCTTCCGTTGGTAATTCGTGGCGCATATCAGGCCGGTGCATGTTCGCGGCATTCACCGCATAGACCGGTTACTTCGATGGTCTGCTGACTGATACGGAAACCAAGGCCATCGGCCTTCTCGCTTATGATTTGGCTGATTGCAGGGTCTTCCAGTTCCGCAACGCGATTGCAGTTGCCGCAGATCAGGAACTGCGCGCTGTGCGCATGCTTGGGCTCGCCGCAACCGACGTAGGCGTTAAGCGATTCAATACGGTGGACGAACCCGTTCTCCAGCAGAAACTCAAGCGCCCGGTAGACTGTGGGCGGATCGGCTCGGCGTCCATCACTCCTCAGAGCATCCAGGAGATCGTAGGCGCCGACAGGCATGTGCTGTTGCCATACTAGTTCGAGAACTCGCTGCCGCAGCGGTGTCAGGCGTAGACCTCGCTCGCGGCACACTGTCGATGCGGTCGCCAGCGCTGTGTCAATGCACGCTTCGTGGTTGTGACCGTCTGGTTTGAAATCGCTGAGAACATTTTTCTCTGACACGAGCTTACTCCACGTGCGGGGGCGGATTGACTGATCCAAGTTTTACGTTATATCGTCCGTCGTTTCGCTGATGTTATACTATAACAACAAGGTGTGGAGAGGACCAGTGGGATCGATCGTGAGACTTCGCAAAATGTTTGGAGAGCGTGTATTTGTTGTCCTGTTGCTTGCCGGCATTGCCGTTGCGAATCCGGTGATGGCGGACGCCCCCAACGTAGTCGTGTCGATCAAACCGATTCATTCGTTGGTTGCCAGTGTCATGAAGGGTGTTGGAACGCCGCATCTGTTGTTGCAGGGTTCGGCGTCTCCGCACACGTACTCCCTGCGTCCTTCGGGTGCGCGCGCACTTGAGCAAGCCGACGTCGTTTTTTGGGTCGGCGAAGTGATCGAACATTTTCTGATCAAGTCACTTCCTTCCGTGGCCACAACGGCACAGATCGTCGAACTGATGGAGGAAGGGAACATCCGCGTCCTCCCAGCGCGAGCAGGCGGTACATGGGAAGCACATGCTCACAAGGAAGACAAGCATGACGCTCATGGCCATGACAAACACGGGCATGCTGATCACACGGACGAGCATCGTGACGGCCACAAAGAGGCACATGCTCACAATGACGAACATGCCGAGGATAAGCACGGCCATGACAAACACGCGCATGATGAGCACGCGCCCGAGCAGCTTGATGGCCATATCTGGCTCGATCCGCGCAATGGGGCCGCTATCGTAGAAGTGGCCGCGCGGGTACTTTCAACGGCTGATCCTGCAAATGCGGTGAATTATCACAAGAATGCGGACGATCTGTTGGCTCGGCTATCAATGCTTGAGAAAGAAATTGCCACGATGGTCGCACCAGTAAAGCGGGTGCCCTATGTCGTCTTTCACGACGCCTATCAATATCTCGAGAGGCGTTTCGGTCTGAATGCCATCGGATCGATATCCGTACACACCGGCCGCGCGCCGAGCGCGAAACGCCTGTACGAACTGCGCAGTAAGATTGTTGAGCTCGGTGCAAATTGTGTCTTCAGCGAACCCCAGTTCGAAAGCAAGCTCGTCGGGACAGTTGTTGAAGGAACTGAGGCCCATTCTGGTATCCTGGATCCGCTGGGTGCGGATCTTCCGCCGGGAGATGACGCCTATTTCAGACTGATGCGGCAGTTCGCCGACTCACTCACCACTTGCCTCGGGCAGCAGTCCTGATCGACACCGATCATCGACCCTGATTCTATTTAGCGATCTTGACTAGTAGCCATTCAAATAAGTCAGTGTTGTTATGTTATGACATCACTAATCGAAAACCATAGCCGCCGGGAGGGGCTGGAAATGCGCGGAAGTATTACTGGATTCATCTCCGTTTCATTGGGGTTGATGCTGACGGTTTCTGTATCAACAACGGTTCTTGCGGACGATTTTGAAAAGCGGTTCAAGTTACTGGAATCCACGATCCAGGATTTGCTGAAGCGCGATGAGGAAAAGGATCGGATCATCGCGGAACTCCGTGATCGCATATCGGATCTGAACGCCGGCCGACGGATACCTGAAGGCGACGAGCAACGGCAGCACGATCACCATGAGCATGACCACCAGGACCGCGCCGGAGGCGACGCGCACGAAGGGCACGGCGAAGCCCAGCATGCTCATCATGAAGGGCCTGATATTTTCTCTCTTGAGCTAGATGGTGGCTCCGTCCTGCGGCTCAGGGGATTGGGCGTGGATACGGCATTGTCGGCAGGCTACTCCTCTGCCACCGACGCTCAATTAAACAACTTGCAGGGTGGCGGTCACGACCCAAGCCAGAACGGATTTACGTTGCGGACGGTCGACCTTTCCATCATCGGGGCTCTGGATCCGTATTTCGACGCGGAAACCCACATCGCGCTGTTTCTCGATGATGAAGGTGAAACGAGACTTGAGCTGGAGGAGGCATTCCTAACGACGAAGAATCTTGATGCGTTTGACATTAAGATGGGCCACTACCATACGGAGTTCGGATACTTTAACACTCTCCACCTGCACGACTGGGATTGGGTGGACCAACCCATTGTTCTCTCAAGGTTCTTCGGCGGAGACGGCATGCGCCAGATTGGTGCACGTGCTGGCTTTACCTTGTCGCCCGACACGCGCTTGCTGATCGGAGCCCAGAACGCGAAAGGCGAAACCATGCGCAGCTTCATCGCCAACGATGAGGTGTTTGAGGAAGCGCCAATTGGAGGACGTTCCGCCAATGCAAATGAAATCGACAACTTGGCGGAGCTGGTGTACGCGGCACGCCTTTCCCATGGTGCGAATTTCGGTAGTGGGCAGCAGTGGATGTTCGGCATCTCGGGAGCGTTCGGGCCCAATGCCACGGGCAACGACGCTCAGACGAGAATATTCGGTGCCGATGTGTCGTCACAGATCTCTCTCAGAGGGGACCGGTACATGCTTTGGGTGATGGAAGGCATGTACCGGTACTACGAAGCGGTTGTCGACGCCAACAACAGTTTGGCCGCAGACGATCTCGAAGACTGGGGTCTGTATTCGCAGCTCCTGTACGGGCTCAGCTCCGAATGGGCGTTGGGGTTACGGTACGAATTCGCGACAGGTTCGGGCGAAAGCGTAGGGAACTTCGCGAATCGGGAGGCGGATCCATTCCGTACCGATCGCTCTCGGGTGTCCCCGCTCGCGCAATGGCAGTTCGCGCCCAGTGCGAAGCTGCGCCTTCAGTACAACCATGACGATTCCGACGACCTGGCTGATGACGATGTGCATTCCGTATGGCTTGATCTGTCCTGGTCAATTGGGGCGGGTAATAGCGGGGATGATCACTGAGGAGGGGCAGATCACATCAGCGCCTTGGCGAGTATTCTTAGAGCCGGGCGCTGGGTGCATTGGCAGGAACACACGATCCCACGGGAGCGGCTATCGCCTCCGGCGAGGGGCTTGTTTTGAGATGATGTCGGCCATGTCCGTGGCGCTCGTGGGTCGTCTGAGTGCGGTGGAGTCTCAGGAATAGAGATCACGAGTTCGACATCGGCAGCGCTCGCCGAAGCTCGGCGCGCTTGCACGCGCGTTTGGAATTCGTGATAAGTTTATGGTAGCTGGTGGGGGCTTCTGACGGATGAAGGCTGCTTCCGCCTTACTGACATCGTAATTTGAAGGGGTAGGGAATGGATCTGCAACTGAAGGATCAAACGTGTCTCGTTACAGGGGCAAGTGTTGGAATCGGACACGGAGTCGCGAAAATGCTGGCATCCGAGGGTGCCAGGGTTGCCATCACAGCGAGACGCGAGAACCTGCTGAACGAATTGGCGGATGAGATCGCCGGCACGGGCGCCGAACGTCCCGTAGTCATCCCCGTGGATGTCAATTCGGCGGACGCTCCGGATGTCATCAAGAAGGCTGTGGATGATGCCTTCGGTCATCTCGATGTCCTGGTCAACAATGTCGGCGCGGCTGCGGCGTCACCGATGGATGCCCCCGACGAAGTTTGGGACAATCTCTTCGACCTCAACTTCAAGCCGACCCGTCGATTGACTAGTGCTTTCCTGCCCGGAATGCTGGAGCGCAAGTACGGACGGATCGTCAATCTGACGGGAACGCAGGAGCCGCCTGCCGCGAGCGCTTCCACCGCTGCCAAGGCGGCGATTCAGGCCTGGTCAAAGGGTTTGTCCAATCAGGTGGGCGCCGATGGCATCACATCCAATTGCGTCTGTCCGGGCCGGATCATGAGTGAGCAGGTCACCGAGCGCCTCTATCCTACCGAGGAAAGCCGCCAGCAGTTCGCTGACGCCAATATTCCCGCCGGCTATTTCGGTGATCCGGAAGACATCGCCTGCATGATCGTTTTCCTGTGTTCACCCATTGCCCGCTATGTCACGGGCACGGTTATCGAGGTCGATGGCGGCATGAAACGGTACTCGCATTGATTTCTCGAAATGCGCGTCGCGAGCGAATGAATCGTGTATAGAAGAGGTCAACAACGCTTTGAACGCTAGATTGCAAGAACATCGTGACTGACGAACAACAACAATCGCCACCACCGAGACGGCGTCGGGGCCAGGGATTTATCCGGCTGCTGCTGCTGTTGATTGTGCCCGTGGCTGCGGCGATCGGTGGCCTTTCCTGGTACGCCCAGGGAGGTCGCTATGTCACGACGGAGAATGCTTACGTCAAGTCTAACATGATCGCCATCGCGCCCAATATTTCGGGACGCGTGATCAACGTGAAGGTCGATGACAACCAGTCCGTCGGCGCGGGAGATGTCCTCTTCCAGATCGATCCCGAACCGCTGCACATCGCGATCAACCGCGCCGAGGCGCGAATTCTTTCAGTGCGCAACGAGATCGAATCGAAACGGGCCGAATACGCACAGATTGAAGCGGAAATCGACGAAGTGCTCGAGCGGCAGAAATTTTTGCAGCGACAATACGAGCGTCAACAACAGCTGCAAAAACGTGGTGTCGCGACGGCCGTGCGTCTTGACGAAGCCGAGAATCAGCTGGCCACCTCACAGCAAACCGTCCGTGCGCTGCGCCAGAAGATACGCCGGGTGGTGGCGGATCTGGGCGGCGACCCTTTGACTCCGGTGGAGCAGCATCCCGACTATCTGGAAGCGGAGGCGGAGCGTGATCAGGTCAAGCTGATGCTCAGCTACTCCACGGTCTCCGCCCCGACCAACGGGATCGTCAGCCGCATGCAGTTGCAACCCGGCGAATGGGTTGAGGACGGTGAACCTGTGTTCAGCGTCATCGAGAGCCGAAACCACTGGATCGAAGCCAATTTGAAGGAAACGCAGCTCACGCATGTGGTGGTGGGCCAGAGGGTGACGGTAGAAGTGGATGCCTATCCGGACGTCATGTGGGATGGACGCGTCGACTCGATCAGTGCGGCGACAGGCGCGGAATTCTCGATTCTGCCGCCCCAGAATGCCACCGGTAACTGGGTCAAGGTCGTGCAGAGGCTGCCGATCCGGATCGTCGTGTCGCCGAGCGGCGACAAGCCTCCCTTGCGGGCTGGCATGACGGTGACGGTTGCCATCGACACGGAACGTGAGCGCGAGATGCTGAGCCGCGTGCGAGAGGCATGGGAGTCGATTAGAGGCGGCTAGTGGCAACGCCTGACGCTGCGGAGGCTCACACTTCCTTCGAACGCGCACTGATCCTGACGATCGTCGTTTTTGCTGGCGCCGTATACGCCAGCACGCAAACGATCATTCTCGTTTCTCTGCCTCAGATGCAGGGCGACCTGTCTGCCAGCATCGACCAGATCTCCTGGGTCGTCACCGGTAACATCGTCGCCTCGGCAATCGGCATACCGCCGACAGCATGGTTGTCGGCCCGGTTCGGGCGTAAACGCCTGTTTCTGTTCTGCATCGGTCTGTTTATCGCGTCGTGTCTACTCCTCAGCATCTCGACAACCCTTGAGGAAGTCGTGTTGTGGCGCATCATGCAGGGGCTGTCCGGTGCACCTCTGATTGCCATCACCCAGGCGATCGCGCTCGACATATATCCCCGTGAGCGCCAAGGCATGGCCATGGCGGTATGGTCGGTGGGCCTGATCGTCGGCCCGGTCGCGGCGCCCACGGTGGGTGGCTACCTCACGGAAATCGGCGATTGGCGCCTGGTATTCCTGGCCATGGTGCCTCTCGCTGTATTCTCGTTCTTCGCGAGTCTGGCCTACGTGCCGGAATGGCCGGCAGAGCGGGGTTTGCGGTTCGACTGGTTCGGCTTTGTCGCGGTGACCTTGGGCATCGGGGCGGCACAGTTCACCATCGACCAGGGCCAACGTCTCGATTGGTTCGAGTCGACGGAGATCGTTCTGCTGACGGTAGTCGCCGGGTTCGGGCTCTACATCTTCGTCGCCCACATCCTGACGGCTCGAAATCCGTTTCTCGATCCAGGGATATTCAAAGACCGAAACTTCTCTGTCGGGCTGATCACGATGTTCTTCTACAGCCCGCTCATTTACATCCCGATGGTTCTGATGCCGAACATGCTCGAGGATCTTCGGGATTTCCCGGCATTGACCATCGGTTTGCTGTTATTGCCCCGCGGTCTGGGCCAGATCGTCGGCCTCTCGCTTGCCGGGCGCATTGTGGGAAAGGTGGACTGTCGGAAACTGCTCGTTGCCAGCTTGATCCTGCAGGCCTTCACGACCTGGGCCATGTCCCAGTGGGATCTTGGTATCGGTATCTGGGATATCGTCTGGCCCAATGTGCTGCAGGGCATCGCCATGGGGTTCATCTTCATGTCGATCATTACGATCACATACTCCACCCTCGCCCAGGAACGGCGCACGGAAGCGGCTGCGTTGTTCTCGCTGGTCCGGAATTTCGGGACCTCCGTGGGTATATCCGCGGCCGTGACATTGTTTGTACGCTTTGCCACCGAAAGCCGGGCCACACTCACCGAGAACGCGGAGCCCTTCAACAAACTGTTCCAGTTGCCGGAAAATCTCAGTTTCTGGGACCTTCAGAGCCTGGCCAGCGTTGCGACGCTTGATTCACAGATCGCCCGTCACGCGCAGATGGTCGGCTACGCCAACGACTTCTTCGTGATGACGGTGTGGGCACTCGCGTTGATCCCGTTGGCCCTGCTCGCGCGCAACTCGCTGGTCGGGCCGCGCTGAACTGGTTGGAAAACGGGGCGACCCGTCCATGAGACGGAGCCGCCCCGATAATCGCCAGGCTCGGAGAGCCGCAGGCCTCTATTAGTTACCGACGGTCCGTGACCAGTTGTCCGTCACCTCGCTGACGTTGATCTGGCTGAAATCGATGGTGAGCATGCGCTCCATCTTCTTCGAATCCAGGATCATCATCTCCTGCAGCAACGGCTCTTTCTGCATGCGGTTGATGGCATTCTTGTTGACGGAAACGACACCCGTCTTCTTGGCCAGTTGGAACTGGTACTCCTCGCCGATGTACTCGTTGAGGTAGGCCGTTGCCGCCTTGGCGACCTTGGTGCCGTTGATGACGATCATCAGCGTGAACGACGCCGTACCCGTGTGATCCTTGTTGATCTTCGGATGCGCCATGGTCACGTTCAGACCGGCCTTTTTCATGCGCACACACCAGCCGGCATGCACGATGGCTGCGTAGATGTCGCCAGTTTCCATGTGCGTTACGTTCGCGCTGCCCCGCTTCCAATAGGCGAACGGGTCGATTTGCTTGATCAACTCGAGGCCCGGCATGAAGTTCTTCAGATCGCCCCCCCGCGGCATACGAAAGCATGGCCACGTTGCTCAGACCGGGTCCCGACGTGACGTCGGGAATCGACAGCTTCCGCTTCAGTTTCGGATGCGTCAGATCCTGATACGTCGCGGGCACCGGAATAGCATTGTCGGCGAATTTCTGCTTCTCGTATCAGACGCCGTATTGGCTGGTGAGCGTAATAAATTGCCGCTCGTTATAAAGCTAGGACGGCATGTTGGCCTTGTTCGGCACGAGACCGAGATCAATCTTGGCCGCGTAATTGCCCTCCTTGATCGACGGCATGAGGGGTTCACCGGCTTCCATGACATCGATGGGAGCGTCGCGGCCCCGCGCCGCTACCAGTTTCGCCAGATTGTCATAGGGGCTTGCCGTTACGAATTCAATCTTCATGCCCTTGGCCGCGAGTTGCGGCACGATATAGTCTTCCTGAACCTTCCGCCCGGAACCGTCCCAGGTCCCGACGCGCAGCGTCACGCCGTCGAATTCGCCGGCAGATGTCGTGCCGAGAGTCAGCACGATTGCGGCCGCGCCTGCGGACGCGCTCAATAGGGCCGCTTTCACATATCTCATGGTTTTCATGATGTTGCTCCCTGTGAGACGAATTGGTTGATTGGCACGCCGTTCCCCATCGGTCGGGTGCCGCAAGCGGACCAAGCTGTCTGCTGATACGCCTGATGCGACGCATACGGCTTCAATAAGCGAGTCTGTTGCCCTTTCCGATCCCTCAGTTCAGAACGGGCGGTCGCCTTCCATGGTCACGCGCTGAAGGCGTCGCCGGCTCGGCTCAAAGCCTCTCTCGGCGTAATAGTAATCGGCGCTGACCCGGTGTTGAGTACAGCGGTTGTCCCACATGGCGATGGAATTGGCCTGCCAGTGAAAGCGGCAGGCAAAATCGGGATTTTGAGCGTGGTCATAAAGGAACTCGAGTATGGCTGCGCTTTCCCGCTCGCTCATGCCCTCGATGGCGTTGCTGTTCTTGCGATGGAGGTAGAGCGCCTTCCTCTCGGTGACCGGGTGGGTTCGCACGATGGGATGCGTGGCCACAAACTCGCCCGCGTCCTCGATGGCGGTCATGCCTTCGAACCGGCTGTAGTTGGCGACGCCCCACTTGAAAACGCACTTCAGGCCGTCGAGCCGTTCTTTCATCACGTCGGACAACATGTCATAGGCCAGGTATGTGTTGGCGAAATGCGTATCGCCGCTGAACGCTGGCACCTCACGAGCGTAAAGGACGGAACTCATCGGCGGCTTATCGAGAAATGGCAGATCGGTATGCCAGCCATCTCCCCAGTTGTGATGCTCATCCGGCTCCTTGATGACTTCGACAATTTCAGGATGGCCCGGCAGGCCTTCGGTCAACGGATGGACGTGGAGATCGCCAAACCGCCGCGCGAAGTCCTTGTGCTGATCCGGGGTCAATTTCTGATCCCGAAAGAAAAGCACAAGATGGTCGAGGAATGCGTCGTAAACTTCTGAGAACGTCTCGTTGTCCAGCGCTTCCGCAAGATCGATGTCTCTGATCTCTGCGCCCAGCGCCCCGGTCACGGGACGGACGTCAATTCTGCTGTAATCCTCGCGCATTGGCACCTCGTCCGCAGCACAAATTACTTACAGGGAACAATCCCCACCGTCCTGAACCGGACGGCAACGCAATTACCGGATAACAAGCTATGGATAATGCTAGACACCTGAACCCTGAGGCAAAAGGAGCCAGGGCGCGCGCGGTGGCTACGGGATGATCTTGTCCCGCCGGAGATCGCCGAGCAGGCGAAGGATCATGTCGCCCGACGGATTGACCTCAGACCAGCCGTGTTCCCACACCTTGGTCATACTCGACATCTGGTCGAATTCGGCGCCATAGGCCCAATCCGGAAATCGCCAATCCACGAGATCGTCCATGCCATAGCGCAGGTCGTGGCGCTGGCGGATGTTCTCCCAGACGGGTCCTTTGTCGACCATCATCTGCGCCAGGCTGATGGTTTGTACCGGCCCTAATTCCATGTCGAAGAACTGTGCGATCCGTGGCCAGATATTGCACCAGCGATCGTAGTCGCCGTTGGTGAAATTGAATGTCCCGTTGGCGCATGCCTCTGTTGTCGCGGACCAGACCATGCCTTTGGCAAGGTATGCGGCTTCGGTCCACTGATAGAGGGCGGTAAATGCGCCCGGGCGGCCGGCCCAGCGCAACGGTAGCCCGAGTTCTTTGGAAATGCAGGCGTACAGCGCCAGGGCCATCAGGTGGTTGTAGGGGCTCTTGACTGCGAACCCGTATATTCCATGCGGGATCAGGTTTGAGTAAGACCAGCTTTTGCCTCGCTGGTAGGCTTTCAGCCAATCGAACTGGGCGTAATAGAACAACGGCGGCATGACCCGCGGATCGGTCTCCTGCGCGGGTGTCTTGAAGGGGCCGAAGTTGTTGCCGTACCACTTCGTCCCGTGGATCAACTGGATGTGGTCCAGCCCTGGGGCCTGGGGCGCCACCACTTCAACCAGGTTGCGCACCATGTCGAGATTGAGAGCTGTCTCCTCCGCTGGTGACTGGGGCGCACCTTCCGCGTAGAACGCGCTGCCCACGGCGGCAAAGAAGATGTGTGTGATGTCATCGAGCCCGGCAAGCGATGCCTCGCAGGCGCTGCGGTCCGTCAGATCGACGGAAATGAAACGTGCAGTAGTTTCGAAATCCGGTTCACGGCGAGAAAGTGCCACGGTGTCCCAATCGTCCAGCGTGTCGAGGTGCTGAACAAGGGCACGTCCAACGATCCCGAGACCGCCCGCTACGAGCGCTTTTCGGTTGGCCATCGACGGGGCCTCAGATTCGCTGGGCTAGTAATCGATCGAGGTCGTCCACTCTGGATCTTCGTGCTTCGACCAGTAGAGGTCCCGGATCTGCTCGGTCTTGGGTCCCGGTTTGCCCGATTGCAGCGGCTCACCATCGATCATCGTGATCGGCATAATCCCTCCCGCCGTCGATGTGATGAACACTTCGTCCGCGGCCAGGAGATCGACCGTCGGCACAGGCGCGACGTGGGTCTTGATCTGTAGCTCCTCGCAAAGCGTGAAGGTGATCTGCCGCGTGATGCCCTCCAGCATGCCGCGATGCGGTGTAGTTGCCTCACCGTCCTTGATGATGAAGACGTTGAATCCTGGACCTTCCGTGATGTTGCCGTCTTCGTCTGGGAGGAGTACGTTGTCACCACCACGGTCATAGGCCTCGAACAGACCCGCGACGAAGTCCAGCCGGTTGTAGTTCTTGATTTTCGGGTTCACCGAATCGGGAGAAATACGGGGCACAGAGGCGATGATCATGTTGAGACCGCGGTCCTGCACCTCCTTCTTGATGGTGTCCGAGTAGGGCTGCGCATAGGCAAAGAAGTTCGGTGTCGCGTCGCGGGGATCACGCGATCCGGGTACGGCCATGCCGCGGGTGCAAATCGGTTTTACCAGTGCGCGTTGGAGTCCGGAGCGGCGCACGCACTCGAAATGGATGTCGATCAGCTCATCTCGGGTCACCGGGAGCTCCAGGCGCAGGGTCTCGCACGAGGTCAGGAACCGGTCGATATGACGGCCGAGGCAGAAGAACCTGCCGTCCCATACCTTGACGGTGTCGAAGGTGCAGTCCGAACGCATGAAGCCGAAGTCGAGGACCGAGATCTTGGCGTCCCGCAGCGGGTGGTAGTCCCCATCGATGAAAGCAATACCTTCCGCCGGGTCGATGTCCAGATCGGGCGCTTCCGGTGCTGGCATCGGGAATTCGTTCAACGCACTCATCGTGACCTCCATCCAATGTCCCGTCTGTCTGAGGCATGCTAGCACGTGGGGTGCATATCAGCCATGCAGCGCCGCCCTTGGCACGGACCAGCCCTTTTGTGGCATCCTTAGCCGCAAGAGGTCGGCGAACCATCGGTTTGGGGTGTTCCACCCCGGGTCAGAACTTCAGAGAATGCTTCGGGCGAGGAGTAGGGAATGGACCAACTCGGTCTTTTGGAGTTGATACGCGAGGCATTGATTGCCGTGGTGCACGAGATGCGTGCCAACGTCATCCATTCCTCGTATTCCTCCGTGATTTATGAGGGGCATGATTTCTCCTGCGCACTGCTGACGGCGGATGGCCGCCACGTCGCGCAATCCGACGGCGATACGCCCGTCCATATCATTGCCGTGCCTTATTCGACCCGCGAAGTCATCCGGACATTCAAGGATGACATCCACGAGGGCGATGTGTTTCTGCACAACGACCCCTACACGGGCGGCACACACCTCAACGACATCCTGATGCTCCATCCCGTGTTTTCGCGAGGCAAGCCCGTGCTGTTCGCGGCAATCCGTTATCACTGGGCCGACGTCGGCGGCATGACAGCCGGATCGCTCTCGGGTCAGGCCAGGGAGATCTACCAGGAGGGTATGCGTATCACGCCCACACGCATCTGCGAGAAGGGCGCGATGAACGAGACATTCCTACGTCTTCTCATCGAGAACATGCGCCTCCCCGCCGAGCGTATGGGTGATTTCAACGCCATGTACGGCACTGCCCGCAAAGCCGAAGAGCACATCCAACGCCTGCTCAAGCGTTTCGGCCCCGATGATCTTATCGAAGCGATCGAGGAAATCCTCAACCGCTCAGAAAGAGTGATGCGGGATCGCATCCAAAGCCTGAGGGACGGTGACTACTACGCCGAGAACTACATTGAGTCCGATGGCGTGGATCCCAACCCGCGTGTCGCGCGTCTCAAGCTCACCATCAAAGGGGACGAAATGATCGCCGACTTCACGGGGACGTCCGTGCAGGCGGCCGGTCCGACCAACGTCGGGCCCTCGATGACACTCACGTCGCTAGGCTCGATCACGAAGTCCTTTCTCGACCCGTACACACCCATCAATCATGGCTCGTTCGAGCCCATCACCATCATTGCGCCCGAGGGATCCATGGTGAATGCACGGCACCCGGCACCTTGCGGCGGTATGGTGGAAGTGAAGGCATTGATGGACACGCTGGTTGCCACCGCCCTAGGACAGGCCGTGCCGGAAATGAAAGTGGGCGACCTCAAAGGTGGGGCAAACCACATCTACACTGTCGGCAAACACATGGATCGTGACGACATCTTCATTCTTTACGAATGGCCGTCGGGCGGTACGGGGGCATCGGACGGTCTGGATGGCAACAACTCCGTGCGTCAATACAACGAAGGCGATTTCAACTCGTTACACGCCATCGAAGTCGTTGAGAGCCAGTATCCGTTGCGAGTCGAACGCTCGGAACTCAGGGTGGGTTCGTGCGGCGACGGCGAGTATCGAGGTGGCCTCGGACTGCGTCGTGACCTCCGCCTGCTGAGCCAGTCGGGGCAGCTTTCGGTTCTTACCGACAAGTGCACCATTCCGCCCCTCGGGGTTCACGGCGCCGCCAACGGAGCCGCGAACAACTTCGTTGTCGTCCGCGATGGTGAGATCGTTCAACCCTCGCCCATCCCGGGCAAGGTGTCCGGGTTTCCACTGCGCGAAGGTGACGTCGTCCGCTACGAGTCAGCCGGTGGTGGTGGCTATGGTGACCCCCTTGAGCGCGATCCCGCTATGGTCGCCCGTGATACGCGCATGGGCTACATCACTCAGAATATTGCCGAGACCCGCTACGGCGTTGTTTGCGGCGAAGACGGCGCTGTCGACACGACGGCGACCGAACGGCAGCGCGTCGCTTTACGTGAAGCGCGCGTCTGTCTCACGCTCGAAGCCGCCAACGAGGATCTGTATGCCGGCGATCGGCGCGTGTTCCGGATTCCCTCGGCGATCGCGTCACAGGTCGGAGCAACCGATGGTGATCTCGTTGAGATATTTTCGGGAACGGGTCCGTTGTTGCGCGGCTGGGTCGAGCTTGATGATTCGAACGGGGACAGCGCAATGCGTGTGGGCCCCGATGCACTTCACTTGCTGGTTGCGGTGCCGGGCGATGCGGTCGAAATCCGCCCTGTACGTCGCGAACCATTGGCCTGAATTTGGTCGAGGAGGAACATGTGACCGCTCAAAATTACTTGGTTGGAATCGACGTCGGGGGAACGTTCACCGATGTGCTCTGCTATGACCTCGCCGACAAGAAGTTTCTGTCCGCGAAGGTTCCCTCGCTTCCTGGAGAGCAATGGCGGGGAGTGCTCGACGCATTGGAGGCATTGGGGATTGAACATGCCGCAATCGTCGCATTCGTCCACGGAACGACAATCGCGACCAATGCCTTGTTGGAGCGCAAGGGAGCCAAGACCGGATTGGTGACCACCGAGGGATTCCGTGACGTCCTCGAAATTGGCAAATGCCGCAGGCTCATCGGCGGACTTTTCAATATCAAGTTCGTCCGGCCGGCTCCGCTGGTAAGCCGGGACATCAGACTCGAAGTGCCTGAGCGGATCGCTTCGGACGGCGAAGTTTTGAGCCCGGTGGACGGCATCGATTTCTCAGACGTTGTAGACAAGTTCAAGGCGGAAGGCGTGGAAGCCGTCGCGGTCTGCTTCCTGAACTCCTACGTCAACGAGGAGAATGAACAGGCTGCGGAAGCGGCGCTTTCCGAGTTGATGAACGGGACCCATATCTGTTCGTCGTCGGGGGTCGTGCGCGAACGCGGCGAGTTTGAGCGTTTCTCCACCGCTGTCCTCAACGCCTACCTGACACCGAATTTCATCGGTTACCTCGATACCCTGGTGAACGAACTCGAGAGCCACGGTGTCGCCGCACCAGTGAACATCATGGGATCGAACGGCGGCGCCATGACCATCGAGCGGGCTCGGGACTTCGTGGTCAACACGTTTCTGTCCGGACCGGTCGGAGGCGTCAATGGCGCTGTGCGCGTGTCCGAACTCGCCGGACAGAACAATGTCATCACCTTCGATATGGGTGGTACGAGCACCGATGTGGCCCTGGTCTCGGATCTCAGTCCGCGCATCTCTCACGCCAACCAGATCGATGCTTATCCGCTGCAGGTCCCGCAGCTCGACATGCATACCATTGGTGCGGGTGGCGGCAGCATCGTCTGGGTGCGTCCGGACGGAACGCTGGAGGTGGGCCCACAGAGTGCCGGCGCCGTGCCGGGACCAGCCTGCTATCAGCGCGGTGGGACCGACCCGACGATATCGGATGCCAACCTCGTCATGGGGCGGTTGCCCACCGAGCGCAAGCTGTCAGGGGGCTTGGTTCTCTCTTACGAACTGGCCGAAAAGGCCTTCAAGGATGTCGCCGAGAAACTCGGGGTGGCCGATGCCGATCCCGTCCGTCTCGCCGATTCGGTGCTGCGCATTGCGGTCGCCAAGATGGCAGGTGCCGTGCGCGAGGTGTCGGTCCACAGGGGATTCGATCCCCGCGATTTCACCATGGTCGGGTTCGGCGGTGCCGGTCCCATGCACGTCTTCCTGGTCGCCGAAGAGCTCGGCATCAGGAACGTGATCATTCCACGTTTTCCAGGCCACCTGTCGGCACTCGGTCAGTTGTTGGCCGATCAGCGCCGCGACCAGGCCGACCCCTTCAAGGGTCGCCTGCGCGAGGTCGATACCGGAGACCTGCGGGCGCGCTTTGACGCCATGCGTGAGGCCGGAGCCACAGAACTCAAGGCGGACGGATTTGGCTGTGACCGGCAGGAATTCGAATATATCTGCGACATGCGCTATGTCGGGCAGTCCTTCACTTTACGTATTCCATGGCAACCGGATTGGGACTCGAATGAGCCACTTCGAGATGCCTTCAATGAACGTCACGAACAGACGTTCGGTTACGCCGACAAGGAGAACGACGCCGAAATCACGACGATCCGACTCACGGCAATCGGACTGGTGGACAAGACGGAACTGAGCTTCGAGCCCGAAACTGCGGGTGAGCCGTTGCTCGAGCACCGACGGGCCTGGTTCAACGGCGAGTGGTGTGAGTGTCCGATCTACGACCGATCCTGCATGCAGCCCGGATTCAGTTTCGTCGGCCCGGGAATCATCGAAGAAGCCGGCGGGACCTCCATCGTGCCGCCGGGCTGGCACGTCGAGCTTCATGGCTCGGGTGCCCTGGTCTGCGAGTATAAGGACGAAGGCTAGTCCGACGGGAAACAACATCTTCCCGAGCAACGGCAAGGAGTGAGATCCATGAGCCAATCCGATGCCAGTGCAGAACAAGAGGCGGGCGCTCCCGGCACGCGCAGCATGAAAGAGTACTACGAAATCGCCGAGCAGGTGCTGCCCGGGGCCGGTCTCGCAGTTTACTCTAACCCCGACGACATCCGATTTGTCGTGCACAAGGGCGAGGGCGCCAAACTCCAGGACGTCGACGGCAAGTGGTACATCGATTATTCGATGGCCGCGTCGGTCAACATTCTCGGCCATACCCATCCGGCTCTCGCAGAGGCGATGACCGATCAGATGAGCCGCGGCCACCTGCATTTCGGCAATCTCAATGTGCCGGTGATCGAGCTCGCGAAGGAACTCGTCGACGCCATTCCCTGTGCCGAGATGGTGGTGTTCGGCTCAACGGGGTCGGAGGCCAATGCTTATGCCTTGCGGATGGCGCGTTCATTTACCGGGCGCGACAAGGTGATGAAGTTCGAGGGCGCCTATCACGGCGCCCATGACTATTCCGCCATCAGTACCTTCGGCGGTGGCGCGACCGAAACGCCGCACATCACGAACTTCCCGCATGGCGTGCCTGACAGCGCCGGTATTCCCCAGGCCGTCCAGGACACCGTGCTGGTCGCACCCTTCAACGATCTTGAGGCGGTGCGCAGGATCATCGAGGAACATCCCAACGAGATCGCGGCTATCACAGCCGAACTGGTGCAGCGCAACATCCCGCCGCACCCCGACTTCCATCAGGGCTTGCGTGATCTCTGCGACGAATTCGATATCCTGCTCATCTACGATGAAGTGGTGTCTGGCTTCCGCATGTCCTATGCCGGTGGTCAGGGTTACTACGGTGTGACACCGGATCTTGCGGCTTACGGCAAGATCATCGGTGGCGGTGCAGCCCTGTCGGCGGTCGCGGGACCGGCAGAAATCCTCAATCACGCCAATCCACGCCGTCGTGGTGAGGACGACTACGTTTTCGTCAATGGCACCCATTGCGGCAATCCATTGGCGGCGGCGGCTGGTCTAGCCAATCTGCGCGAACTCAAGAAGCCCGGCTTCTACGACTTCCTGAACGGGCAGGCGGAGAAGATGCGCGAGGAGGCCCAGAAGATCTTCGACAAGCACGACATGCCGGTTCTGTCTTACGGCGTTGCATCGTTTTGGAATGTCCTCTTCCGGGATGCCCCGCCCCGGAATCAGGCCGACATGGACGCCTCGGGCGATATGATCGCCAGCAAGGAGTTCGATCTGGAACTCGTGCGTCAGGGCATCTATGTTCTGCCCATCAACCGGCGGTATTTTTCCCTTGCCCACGACGACGAGATTCTCGAAGAGAGCCTGCGGCGCATCGACGCGGCCTGCCGCGTGTGGACGACCACGCATTAGGCGGAATCTGTGATGGCCGGCCCGCGAGTTGACGCGCCCGGCCGCCTGATCGTCGCACTCGATGTTCCGAGTGTCGCTGAGGCGCGCGACATCGTCTCCGAGCTGGAAGGCGTCGTCTCCTTCTACAAGGTTGGCCTCCACATCCAGTGGGATGACTCGTTCAAGCCGTTGGTTCTGGACCTCCTGAATGCGGGAAAAGAGGTCTTCATCGACTACAAGTACGCTGACATTGGCGCCACCATGCAGGGGGGCGTCGCGGGCGTAGCGCGCACGGGCGCGACGTTCCTGACCATCCAGGGGAGCGGGGAGACCACCGAAGCAGCCATGGCCGCGGCGCTGGCAGGCCGCGGTGACAGTGCGCGGCCCAAACTTCTGCTCGTGACGGTTTTAACCAGTGTCGACGATGCCGATGTCGCTGCGCTTGGCCGCCACAGCACGGTCGAAGAGCTTGCTGTTGAGCGCGCGCAGATGGCAGCCCGCGCGGGTTTCGACGGCGCGATCACCTCAGGCCATGAGGCTGCGGCTATCCGCGCCGTGGTGCCCCCGGACTTCCTCATCGTCACCCCAGGCGTGCGCCCCGCCGCCGCCGCGATTGACGATCAGAAGCGCATCGTCACCCCGGCCGCCGCCATCAAAGCCGGCGCGGATTACCTCGTGGTCGGGCGGCCCATCATCGGCCAGGACGATCGCCAGGCCGCGGCGGAAGCGATCATCGCCGAGATGCAGCCGGCCTTCGACGCCCGCTCCAGTTAAATCAGCTCCTGCCATTTTGAATTGGCTGAAGGGCCAATTATGATATAGCCGCGCCTGGATCGTTCTCCAGGCTGCATGGCACGAACCACTCTGACAGGCTCATGAATCGTATTCTCGAAGGCCTTCGCGTCGTCGAGGGCTCCGCCTTCATCGCTGCACCGCTCGGCGGTATGACATTGGCCCAGATGGGCGCCGACGTCATTCGGTTCGACCCGATCGGCGGCGGCCTCGACTGGAACCGCTGGCCGGTCACCGACTCGGGCCGGTCGCTCTACTGGGTCGGGCTCAACAAGGGAAAGCGCTCCATCGCCATCAATCTGCGCGAGGACGAAGGACGCGAACTTGCCCGGGCTCTGATTACTGCGCCGGGCGAGAACAGCGGCATCTTTCTCACCAATTTCGCGCCGTCGGGCTGGCTTGCCTACGACAAACTCAGGGAAGACCGCGACGATCTCATCATGATGAACATCCTGGGGCACAGCGATGGTTCATCCGCGGTCGACTACACCGTCAACTGTGCCGTGGGCTATCCCTACACCACGGGAAACGCCGAGCGGGATGCCCCAGTCAACCATGTGTTTCCGGGCTGGGATGCGGTGTGCGGTGTCACGGCATCGACCGGTATCCTCGCTGCCGAACGTCATCGCCGGCTGACCGGGGAAGGCCAGTACATCAGTCTGGCGCTGTCGGACGTCGCTTACGCCATGGTGGGAAACTTCGGCCATATCGCCGAGGCGCAGATCAAGAAAGAGACGCGCCCGCCGTATGGCAATGACCTCTACGGCGCCTTCGGCCGCGATTTCGGCACCCGCGACGGCCGGCGCATCATGATTGTGGCGATCACACGGCGGCAATGGAGCGAGCTGGTCAAGGTCGTGGGGATGGAAGAAGAAGCCGCTCGGATCGCCGAGTCCACTGGCCGGAATCTTAATGATGAAGGGGATCGTTTCGAGGCCCGCGATGCCATCGCCGATGTGGTCCGTCCCTGGGTCGAGAGCCGATCGTTGTCCGACGTGGAGACCGCGTTCGACGGTACCGGAGTCTGCTGGGGACTGTACCAGGACTTTGTCGAGATGGTGGAAGGCGACCCTCGGTGCTCGCCCGCCAATCCGATGTTCCAGGAGCTGGACCAGCCGGGGGTCGGGCATTATCTCGTGCCGGGCTCCCCGCTGGATTTCGGGGCGGCACCGCGCGAGACCGTTCGGCCGGCGCCGCAGCTTGGCGAGAACACCGACGAGGTGCTGTCTACCATTCTCGGTCTCGGCGACGGGCAACTGGGCGATCTGCACGATCGCGGGATCGTCGCCGGTCCGTCCACCAACTAGATCTCCAACCTCCAGGAAATGACATGAGCGCAGTCGAAAAGCCCTACACCGATTGGATCGGCAATACCGAGGAAATCGAGGATTACATCTCACTGACGCCGGTGCGTCTCCTCCAGATGACGCTCGACGATACGGACACCGTTCTCACGGAGGGTGACGCGTTGCCGCCGATCTGGCACTGGTGCTACTTCCTCGAAGCGGCGCCTCAATCGATACTGGGTCCCGATGGTCACCCGCCGCGCGGGGGCTTCCTGCCGCCGGTGGCGTTGCCGCGCCGCATGTTCGCGGGCGGTCGGACGGCGTTTGTCACACCTCTCCGCATCGGAGCGCACGCGCGCCAGACTGCCGAGGTTAAGAGCGTGGTCGAGAAGGAGGGGCGTACGGGAAAGCTCTGCTTCGTGACCGTGCGCTACACCATCGAGCAGGAGGGCACGACCTGCATCGAGGAAGAGCGGGACTTCGTCTACCGCGAGGAAGGTGCGCCTGCTTCGGCGCCCGAGCCACAGGATCTGCCGCCGGTGCCGGCGGGGTCCTGGTCACGGGACGTGACACCGGACCCCGTGATGCTGTTCCGCTATTCGGCCCTGACCTTCAACGGACATCGCATCCACTACGACCAGCCCTACGTCACGCAGGTCGAGCGCTATCCCGGCCTGATCGTCCATGGGCCGCTCCTGGCGACCTTGCTCCTCGATCTCGTGCGCCTGAATCAGGACCGTCCTGTGGCAGGTTTCTCGTTCCAGGCACGGGCACCGATATTCGATCTCAATCCGTTCCGCGTCGTGGCGACGCCGGGAGATGGCGACGAGGTCGATCTGAAGGCGGAAGGTCCCGACGGCACGCTCTGCATGCAGGCCAGCGCAACATTGGGTTAGCGGACCGCCGGATTTTTCCGAGTTCTAGTGAGAATCTCGATAACGGCAGTCTAAATTCCGTCATCGCCTGGCTGTGCCCGGGCAATCCAGTTCTTCGCGGAGAGTAGGCGATGGGTGGCTGGGTCTACATTGTCTCCAATAAACACAATGGCACGCTCTACGTCGGTGTCACGGCTGACATTCACCGACGGGCTTGGGAGCACCGGGAGGGGCTAGTTGAGGGATTCTCCAAGCGGTACAGCCTCACTCGACTTGTGCACCTGGAACATCATGAGGATATTCGCGACGCGATTCACCGCGAGAAGCGGATTAAGCACTGGTTACGGCGGCAGAAACTGACACTGATCGAAAGCGCGAATCCAGACTGGGAGGACTTGTACGAAACGCTAAATTGACTGGATTGCCCGGGCTCCGCCGGGCAATGACGATTCCCCTAAGCGTCCCACCATGTGGATGCGAAGTTGTCATTGCCAGCTATTTTTCCTGACTCTTAGAGACGGGATCGCCGATCGGGATCTCCATCAGGTCTTCGCCGTAGTAGAGGTTGCCCTTGTAGATCGCGCCGATCTCGCGCAGCACCTTCTCCCGCATTCCCGGCTTGTCGATCTGCGGCAGCACGTGGGTCACCACCAGGCTCTTGGCCTTGGCCTCCTTCGCCATGCGGGCGATTTCCAGATGACCCGCCGCGCCCTTGGCATAGGCCTTGGAGCGTTCGGTCCCGCTGTAATAGGGGCACATATACACCAGCACATCGGCGTTCTGGGCGAGCTTCACCATCGCCGTGCAAGGTCCGCAGTCGCCCGAGTAGGCGAATACGCCTTCCGGTGTCTCCATGCGGAAGCCATATGAAATGAGGTAAGGCTGGACATGGGGCACCGACCGTGCCGTGACCGTCCAACCGTCTCCGGCAATCGTTTGTCCGGATCGTATCTCCGAGACCTTCGGACGTGGCTTCTTGCGGACGCCGGTGCCGCCCCGGGATTCGTAAACATCGATCGAACCCTGGTGCCTGGTACGCGCCTCAAGGTCGGGCCCGAAGGCGCCGTTTTTTCCGATCAGCGCCTGTGTCATGCGTTTGGTGTGCGGTGGCCCGTATACCTTGAGTTCGGGGACCTTGCCGGCCCCCTGGTCCCAGTGGGTCAGCAGAAGCCGCGCATAATCGAGGCAGTGGTCGTAGTGCAGGTGGCTGAAGAACACGTGTGTGATGTCAACCGCTCGCTTGCCGGCTTCCATCATGCGGTGATAGGTGCCGGGTCCCTGGTCGAAGAGGATCACATCGTCGCCCACTTCGACCATGTAGCCGGAACTCGCCCGATGGAGTTGCGGTTTCGGGACACCGGTGCCGAGGAGAGTGATCTTCATCGGACCGATCCTAGCGTTCCCTGTCCGTCGCCATCGGCGCCTCCAGCGGAATCTCCATCAGGTCCTCGCCGAAGAACAGGTTGCCTTTGTAGACCTTGCCCATGTCCCTCAGCACCTTTTCGCGAAGACCGGGTTCGTCCATTTGCTTGAGAACGTGGCTGACGACGAGGTTCTTGACCCCCGCAGCCTGTCCGACTTCCGCCACCTCCATGTGCCCGGCGACGCCCTTGGCGAACGCCTTGCTGGGCTCCGTACCCGATAGGTAGTGGGTCATGTAGACCATCACGTCGGCACCCTTGGCGAGCTTCTTCATGGCATTGCAGGGGCCGCAGTCGCCGGAGTAGACGAACGATCCCGCATCACAGTCGAGCCGGAATCCATATGAGATCAGGTAGGGCTGTACGTGCGGGACGGAAGTCACCCGCACCTTCCAGCCGTTCCCCTTGATCACCTGGCCGCTGCGGATCTCGGTGACCTCGGGTTTGGGTTTCTTGCGCTCGCCGATCCCGCCCCGCGACTGGTAAACGTCGATGGAAACCTGATGTTTGGTCCGCGCTTCGAGGTCCGGCCCGAACACACCGTTCTTGCCGATGATGGCCTGGGTCATGCGTTTCATGTGCGGCGGACCGTAGACCTTGAGTTCTGGAATCTCACCGGCACCCTGATCCCAATGTGTCATGAGCAGACGCATATAGTCGAGGCAGTGATCGTAGTGGAGATGGCTGAAGAACACATGCGTCACGTCGACCGCGCGCTTGCCCGCTTCCATCATGCGGTGATAGGCGCCGGGACCGTGATCAAACAGGATGAGATCGTCGCCGACCTCGACCATGTATCCCGAACTCATGCGCTTCAACGATGGCGCCGGCGTACCCGTCCCGAGCAGCGTAATCTTCATCTCTGATCGCCCTCCCTTTGTGAATCACTGTAGTTTGACACCACTATCCAAAGCCCGCGGGCCAAACGCAAGGTGTCGCGGCCAGGAATGCATGCCATGGACCTGAGTCTCGAAGGCAAGCAAGCCCTCGTCACCGGTGCCAGCCGGGGCATCGGGCGAGCCATTGCCGAACGATTGGCGGATGAGGGGTGTGATCTGCTGCTCGTCGCGCGGACCCCGGCGGATGTCGAGGCCGTTGCAGCGGAGATCGCCGAAATTTCGGGACGACAGGTGGCGCCCTGCGTGGCGGATCTTTCTGAACAGGATGGAGTGGAATTGGTGGCTACCGAAGTGAACGCCGTCTTCGGCGGGCTCGACATCCTGATCAACAATTCCGGCGCCGCAAAGGGCCGGACGATCCTGGAACTCGACGACGGGGACTGGCATGAGGGGTTTGCGCTCAAGTTCTTCGGTGCTTTGCGCCTGATCCGCACGCTGTGGCCGTTCCTGAAGGATTCCGGAGGATCCGTGATCAACATTTCCGGGTACTTCGGCAAGTCTCCGGCTCCGAACATCATCCTGGGTGGGGCCGTGAACGCGGCCCTGGAGAACGCCTCGAAGGCGCTGGCGCAGATGGGACTGGCCGATGACGTCAACGTCAACGTCGTCCGGCCCGGCATGACTATGACGGACCGGCACCGGGCGCTTCTCGTGCAATGGGGTGAGGCACAGGGACTCACGGCGCAGGAAGCCGAGCGCCGTCGTATCGACACGATGGGCCTGTGACGCGCGGGCGAGCCCGCGGACGTGGCGGCGCTGGTTGCTTTCCTCGTTTCGCCGCTTGCCCGCCATATCGACGGCGCTATCCTGCCGGTTGATGGTGGCGGCACACGAGCACTATAGGAGCAGTCCATGAGGCTTAATCGGTTTATCGCTATGTTTGGTCTCGGCGTCGGTGTTCTCGCGGGCAGCCCACACCCGGCACAGGCGGACGCCATTGACGCCGACTGGTGCATCGAAGACGGCCGTCTGATGTCGATAAGCCGAACCCACATCGTCACGCCCGGTGGTCATCGGATCCGGGGCGTTTATGACCGGCATGGCTACGCCTACACGGTCCCTGATCAGGAAGCGGGTGCCGGTTCGCGGATCACCATGATTCTGGTTAATCCGAGAACCATTCACCTGTGGTTGGACGAGGCCGCAGCGCGCGGAAGCAAGCCTACCTCAGAGATCTCGCATCGTTGTTCCGCACACGTGAGTTGAGGACGAATTGATGCATTATGAATCGTGCTTGACCATGCCCGGTGCCGTCGCCAGTATGCCGCGCCCATGACCCAGCCCAGCATCCCCATTCGCCAGACCATTGCCGATATTCCGACGTCTGCCATCCGTCAGATCGCAACGATCGGAATGCAGATGGACGACGTTATTCCGTTCTGGTTTGGCGAGCCGGATTCACCGACTCCGGACTTCATCACTGAAGCCGGTGCGAAGGCGCTCCGCGAGGGCAAGACCTATTACACGCTCAATCGCGGGATCGTCGAGTTGCGGGCCGCGCTTGCCTCCTACATGGGTGGACTCTACGGCCGGGAGTTTGATGTGGAACGGGTCACGGTGACCGCATCCGCCATGAATGCCATCGCCGTCGCCATGCAATGCCTCATCGATCCCGGCGACAATGTGGTCATGGTGGCACCGTTGTGGCCCAACATCGCGGCCTGCGCCGTCATCATGGGTGGTGAGGTTCGCGAGGTGCCCTTGGAAGAGCAAGAGGGCCGTTGGTCGCTCGATCTCGACCGCCTGTTCGATACCATCGACGATCGCACGCGGGTCATGCTGGTGAATACGCCGAGCAATCCGGCAGGCTGGGTCATGTCGCGCGACGAACAGCTGGCCGTACTCGAGTTCTGCCGGGACCGTGACATTTGGGTCGTCGCCGATGAGGTCTACGATCGCATCGTCTACGACAGGCCCCATGCTCCGTCCTTTCTCGAAGTGGCCGATCCCGATGATCTGCTGATCCGCATCAGTTCATTCTCGAAATCCTGGGCGATGACAGGATGGCGTCTCGGCTGGATCACCGCGCCCGCCGCCTTCGGTCCCGTGATCGAGAAGATGACCGAGTTCAATATCGCCAATGCACCGTCGGTTGCACAGTACGCGGGAATCACCGCGCTCGCCGAAGGAGAGCCGTTCATTCGGGAGACAGTGGAGCGCTACCGCGCCGCGCGGGACCTCAGCTTCCAGCGCCTCGGCGCCATGCCGCGCGTGCGGCTGTCACTGCCCGATGGCGCTTTCTACTATTTCTTCGCCGTTGACGGCATGTCCGATTCCCTGTCGTTCGCCGAGCAATTGCTCCGTGAGACCCACGTGGGGCTGGCGCCTGGGTCAGCCTTCGGACCGGTCGGTGAAGGCCGTTTGCGGCTTTGTTTTGCGAGTTCCCTCGACACGCTCTCGGAAGCCTTCGACAGGATCGAGCCACATCTGTCCTGAAGCGATAGTCCGCGCCTTCGGCTGAGGACCTTCAAATATCTGCCGAGTCGTGATCTCAGCTGTGACATGATGGATTCCTCTGGGCTCAAGACACCTTCGAGGGAGGACATCATGCCCACGTACATCAGTCTGCTCGATTACACCGAGCAGGGAATTCGGGACATCAAGGACTCACTGAAACGCCTCGCCGCCGCGAAGAAGCTCGCCAAGAGCCTGCGCGGCCGCATCCGGTCGTTCTATCTGACGATGGGGTTGCATGACGCCGTTGCCGTTACCGAGTTTCCCAACGACGATGCCGCGGCGAAGTTCGCGCTCATGATCGGACGCGTCGGCGCCATCCGTGCCGAGACGTTGCGGGCGTTTCCCGAAGCCGACTATCGGCGCATCGTCAACAGCCTGCCCAAGTAGCGGTTCGGC
>DEBC01000040.1:38464-41706 GCA_002348365.1 Alphaproteobacteria bacterium UBA2966
CGGTTCGGCTCAATCCCAGCTGGTTGAGCTTCTCGACCAGGCTTTGGGCGCTTTCATTCGGGCGCAGCGGGGCCCACGTCCTACCTTCAGGGTCCTCGATTATGATTCGGGTGCGCGGAACCACCACCGATCTGCCTCCTTTGGCAAACGGCGGTGGGTGGCTCACCTGTGGCTCCTCGACGATGCGGATCGTGCGGTCGGGTGCCTTATCTGATGCAGCACGGTCGATTTCGATGCGGGTGCGCGGCACCACGACCGTTTGTCCCGACGAGAAGGGAGGTGGTTGGCTTACCACCGTGTCCTCGATCACCCGGATGACGGGATCGCTGCGTGCTTCGGAGGTGCCGCCGATAACGACGATGGCGCCGGTATACTCATCGACCAGCAGTTTCGCCGATGAGGATGACATATCGGCGCCTTTGACCGCGTGCGGCAGCGTTCCGAATGTGACGACCAGGCAAAGAATTGATGCCCTGAGAAACATCATTGTGATGTGGGAAGCGGCCATATCCAGATCGGTGTCTCGAACTGCGACGCAAGAGGGGTCACCCCTGCTAATATGCGGTCTCCGTGGATGCGATGGTATGACGGGATGATCAAAGCAAACGGGAGAGCGACGTGAGCGTTGGCGTTGGACTGGGGATAAGCGAGCTGCCGTTTGATTCGGCGCGCGGGTTCTGGCGCTGGATCGAGATGTGTGAGGACTCCGAAGTTGATTCGATCTGGCAGACGGATCGGCTGATCAACGACAAGCCGATGCTCGAAAGTCTCAGCACGATGGCCGCTCTCGCGGGTGCGACCAGGCGGCTTAAGTTCGGCATGAACGTCATCGCGCTGGGCTGGCGTGATCCCCTCGTCGTTGCCAAGCAGTGTGCCTCCATCGATTTCCTCAGCGAGGGGCGCCTGCTGCCGGCGTTCGGTATCGGCACGCCGCGCGGCGAAGAGTGGGCGGCGACCGGCCGGGACCCGAAGGGCCGTGGTGCGCGGACCGATGAAGCGCTCGATATCATCTCTCGGCTCTGGGCCGGCGAGACTGTCGATTATGACGGTCAGTACTACCAGTATCGCGGCGCGCGCATTTCGCCGCTGCCGGTGCAGAAGCGACTGCCGCTGTGGATCGGCGGCCACAGCAAGGCTGCCATTCGCAGGACGGCACGCATCGGGACGGGCTGGTTGGGTGGATTCCAGTCTCCCGATGAAGTGACACCCGTCGTCGCCGCCATCAAGGTGGCGGCCGAAGAAGAAGGTCGCCGAATCGACCACGATCACTATGGCGCGGGCTTCCACTATCGATTTGGTACATGGGATGACCCGCCCGTAGCGCACCGCGCGGAAATGATCGTCAAGCGCAACGACCGGGTGCCCGAGGACTGCATGGTCATCGGTGATGCCGGCGCGATGGTGGACCGGCTCAAGCAGTTCATCGCTGGTGGCGTCTCCAAATTCGTGGTGCAACCCGTTGCGTCCGGAGACGATGACACCCTCGATCAGACCCGGCGCCTGATCGACGAGGTCTTGCCGGAAGTGCCCGCCCTCAACGATCTCATGCCGGCATGACGGACCTCGACGCCCGCGGCTGCGCAAGGTGTTCGGGATGCACTCGACCTGTTGAAACAGGACGGCCGCATCGTCGCCGACGAGGACCTGGACGTCGTGGTCCTGACCGGGGACGGGTCGGCCAATGGCATCGGGCTTTCGGCCACGTCGGGCGCCATCGAACGCGGGCTCGATTTCCTTTATATCTGTTACGACAACGAGGGTTATGGCAACACGGGTCAGCAGGCTTCCGGCGCGACGCCCCATGGGGCCCGCACGGCCACAACAACGGGTGCAGAGGGGTCCCCAGGTGAAAAGAAGGACCTTTTCGGTATTTGGGGGGCGCACCGTCCTGCATACGCGGCTACTGTCATTGGTTCCGAACCCCTCGACCTCGCACGCAAGGTGGAAAAGGCAGCCACATTGCGGGGACCCCGGTTCATTCACGCCCTTGCCCCGTGCCCGACCGGCTGGGACTACGATCCCAAGGATACGGTCGAGGTGGGCAAGCTCGCGGTGAAGACGGGCGTCTGGCCGCTGAAGGAATACGTGGACGGTGAAATCCTTCACACGCGACGCCCCCATCCCCGGGCACCGGTGGAGGAGTATCTGAAGACACAGGGCCGCTTCACCCATCTCTTCGAGCCAGAGCGCAACGAACAGGTTCTGGACGACATCCAGCGCCGGGTCGACGCTTACTGGCAGGAACTCGAGTCAACTTAAGGCTGGCGACCCCGGAGGGATTCGAACCCCCGACCTACGGATTAGGAATCCGTCGCTCTATCCGACTGAGCTACGGGGCCGCTGCTCAATTTCTAGGCGTGCCCGGAATAGGGGTCAACCGAAACAGCACTCTCGGTGAGTGCTGGCACTCTGGCCGGCACGTGATGTCACACCAGCGATGAAATCGCCACATCGGCCAGGCGCTGGAAGCGCAGCATGCTGCCCGTATATGTCAACAAGCCGGAGGTCAGGCATACGAATGTGATGTCGCGTTCGGGATCGACCCAGAAGACGGTCGAGCCGGCGCCGATCCCGCGGAATGTGCCCGGGCTGGCCAGCGAGCCGAACGGCGTCGGAATATCGCCTGTGCCGCGTAGGAAGAAGCCAAGGCCGAGGTGAGCCGGGCAGAGTGGCCAGCCATGGCTCTCGCGCGCCGCTACCCAGGCGTCGTTGGGCATATCGCCCGTGTGGTCCTGGACAGCAAACGCCAAGGTTGCCTCTGACAGGATGCGCCGCCGCGGACCTTCTCCGCCCCGGCGCAGCGATTCCGCGAACGTGAAGACATCGGCCGCGGTTCCCACGACACCGGCGGCTGGAATTTCGGTATTTGCGCCGGGATCGAGGATCAGTGCCCCCATGCGCTCGATCCGGTCGGGGTCGAGTGTGCTCGGAGATCTGTCGCGTACGACGACTGGAACCGCCTCTCAGCGAGATCGTTGCAAATTCCGAGCGCGCTATCCGTCATATCGAGCGGTGAGAAGACGTCGCGTGCCAGGGTGTCCCGGAAGCGCATATTGCTGCCATTGGAGCGCCGCACCACTTCTCTCAACACGGCGAAGGCAAGTGCCGGGCTGTAGCTCACCCGCTCGCCGGGCAATGCTTTGAGCTGCGAGCAGCAGGCCGCATCGACCATGACCGAAAGTTCGCATTGGCTTTCGGCCGGGATCGGGAACAGGCCACCGTTCATGCCACCCGTGTGGGAG
>DEBC01000040.1:41921-50355 GCA_002348365.1 Alphaproteobacteria bacterium UBA2966
CACCGGCGTCCGGAACGTAAAGGCACCTCGTTCGATGCCCTGCAGAACTGTCACCGCCGTCATTTGTTTGGTGATGGAGAAAATCGCGAAGACGTCGTCCTCAGCAAGCGGTCTTCCTGATTCCCGATCCGCGTATTCCACCGTTTCACAGCATTCGATGCGGCCACCCCGGCCCACCATCACCACGGCGCCGTCGTAGAGTTTCCGCTCCACATCGTTACGAATCACTTCAGTCAGGCGTTGCGTGGACCGTCCTCCTCCCGCGCGATGACCTGCACCACGACGCAGGCAGCATAGCAGCGACGGCCCGGCCTACACCTTCGCCATGACCTCCTCGGCGAAGAGCTTGAGCGAGGCCTTGGCCTCGTCGAGCGGCATATTGCCGTAGGCGAAGTCGATCGAGGGATAAATCTCGCCGCCGCAGATGTCCGTGAAGTAGGCGATGCGGTCCCGCGCATTCTCGGGCGAACCGATGAACGATTGCTCAACCAGCACGTCGTAGGGGAACTTCTCGACTGCGGTGATGAATTTCTCATAACCCGGGTACTGAGCCGACGGCTGGTCGCGCCAGCGTTCGAGCGGCTCCAGGAACATGTTGATGTAGTGGCGCGCGTAGGGCTCGGCCCGCTCCACGGCTTCCTTGTCACTCTCCGCGCAATAGAGGCGGAAGTTGATGTTGATCGAGGCCGTCGCGGGGTCGTGACCGCCCTCCGCCCGGAAGCTGCGGTAATTCACGACCATCTCGCCGAGCTCCGCCGGACGCATGTAGAACGGTGTGATCATCAGGCTATGGCCCTCTCTGCCTGCATACTCGAACGAATCGGGCGTGCGGAAGGCCGCGACGTAAAAGGGCGGATGAGGCTGCTGCACGGGTCGGGGAAGCGAGCGCGCCTTCTCGAACCTATGGAACTGTCCCTCGAAGGTGACCTCCTCCTCGGTCAGCAGGCGGCGGATGGCGTCGATGCCCTCCTCGTAGCGGGCGCGCGAATCATCCATCGAGACCTCAAAGGCGTCGAATTCGTGCGGCAGAAAGGCGCGTGCGAAGCCAACGTCGAGGCGCCCGTTGCTCATCGAATCAAGGAGCGCGATGCGTGCGGCAAGCTGAATGGGGTGGTTGAAGGCGGGGATCACGGCGCCCGTCATCAGGCGCATTTTCGGTTGGCGCGCGGCAACGGCGGCCAGGAATTGGAGCGGGTCGGGGCTGTAACCGCCGTAAGGCGTGAGGTAGTGCTCGATGATCTTGGCGTGGCAGAAGCCGAGGTCGGCCGCGAAATCGATCAGCTCGAACGTCTCGGCGTAGTACTGCTGCGCGCTTTTCACATCCGGCGTGACGTCGGGAAAAAACGTGACCCCAAATTGCATCCGGACCCCCTCAACGAGTTCGCGCCGCCTCCACACGGCAGGTTAACGATTACCTTGCCGCCCCGGCCGGGACAAGGCATGCGGTGGCAGATTGCGCCAACCACCCCCAGTTAGAGAAGCGAATCCTCGAAGGGGAACATGGAAAGCAAATCGACGCCAGTGTCGGTCACCAGCACCTGCTGTTCCAGTTTAACGCCCTTCGCGCCGCCGTCCTCGCCCATGTAACTCTCCAGGCAGAGCGTCATGCCCGGCTCGATCAGTCCATCGTAGCCGTGCTCGTCGATGTCCTCGGCGTTTGCGATGTGCGGGTACTCGTCGCAGAGGCCAACCCCGTGTGCGATCACCGAATAACGGTTGGCGCGGAACGCCGGCGGAAGGTCAAGACTCTTCTCCGCAAACTCCCGAAAGGTCACGCCAGGTTTGACCAGATCCGCGTTGACGGCGGGATGTTCACGGGCCATTAGATAGAGGCGGCGCTGCTCGTCGCTGGCTTTGCCATCGCCGCAAAGATAGGTGCGCGAAATGTCGGCGCAATAACCGAAGGGCCCGATCAGGTCCGTATCGAAGGACACGAGGTCGCCCGCCTCGATCACGCGAAAGCCCGTTTCCTGAAACCACGGGTTCGTCTTTGGGCCGGAGGTCAAGAGACGCGTCTCGATCCACTCGCCGCCCCGGGCGATGTTGACCTGATGCAGGATCGACCACAGCGCATTCTCCGTCATGCCGGGTTGAAGACGCTCGCGCATCTCGTGCATGGCCGCCTCGCACACCGCGATGGAGGCGCGCATGCACTGGATTTCCTCGGGTGACTTGATCAGGCGTGCGTGCTCCATCACTTCGGTCCCGTCGCAGATGTTGACGCCGAGGTCCTGAAGCGCGGCGGTCGCAAACGGGTGCGCCCGCCCGGTCGAGAGCGAGCCGACGGTTGCCGCTCCCGCACGCTCGCAACTGATCGTCGATTTCGCGCGCCCAGCGCTCTGCTCGCGTCGACATCTCCGGGCCCGTGGCGAAATAGTAGATGCCGGTGCCGTGGCGCACCTCGTCCACCGTGCCAAGACCCAACGAGCGGTGTTCGCTGTTGTGGAAGTCTAACATCACCGCCGGCTCATCCGCCGGTACGAAGGCATAGCGGGCGGCATTGTGAGCAATCCAGAGCTGCATGTTGGTCGAATCCATGGCGTATCGGACGTTGAGCGGATCCGTTAGCACAACAGCGGCGATATCCCGTTCGGCAAGTTGGGCGCGGACTCGTCCCAGGCGATAGGCACGCACGGCGTCCAAATCGATGGATTGATACTCCGGGGGATCACGGTCAGCCGCTGCGGGAAAGCCTGCGTTTATGAGTGTGTTCATCGTGATACGCTCGCTCGTGAAACTTCCACCAAACCCTGACTCGAAATTCTCCTTGGTGATATTCTGAATGCGCACAAGCTGACGCATTTACTGCTGCCGCAGATAAAGGAGAAGCCATTCATGCCCGCTGACGTCCGCGGTCTGCCCATAACTGTCGCCAATGAGGAAGCCCTCTCAACTTATGAACGGGCCGTATCCGGTTACCTCGCGCAGAAGCCTGACGCAATGGACCTGCTGGATGAGGCTTTGGCAGCCGATCCCGAGTTCGTCATGGCGCACTGCCTCAAGGCCTACATGCTGAAAATGGCCTACGATCCAGCCTTTCTGCCGGCGGCCCGCGACTCCGTGAAGGCCGCGACGAAGGCCGCCGCGGGTGCCACCGATCGGGAGCGACGGCATGCGGCTGCGGCGAACCTGATGGTGGAACAACGGACCGCTGAGGCGCTGCAGGCGCTTGACGGTATCGCGATCGATTATCCCACCGACCTCATGAACCTGAAGCTGACGCAGTTCTGTCACTTCTGGCGGGGCGATGCCGCCAACATGCGTGATGTCGTGGGACGTGCGCTGCACGCCTGGGATCAGGACACGCCGGGCTACGGGTTCGTCCTGGGCTTGCTGTCTTTCGGGTTCGAGGAGGGCGGCGACTACGTGGCGGCGGAGCGAGTCGGTCGGGAGGCTGTCGAACTCAATCCAGAGGATTCGTGGGCGGTTCATGCGGTCGCCCACACGATCGAGATGGAGGGCCGCCACGTCGACGGCATCGATTGGCTGAAGCGGACCGAACCCGGTTGGCTGGAGAACAACAATTTCCGTTTCCACCTTTGGTGGCACCAGTCCCTTTATCATCTCGAACAAGACGAAATCGACGAGGTTTTCGACCTCTACGACACCAGGATCCGCGGCGACAAGACTGACTTCGCCACGGATATCGCGAACGGATCAGCGCTCCTCTGGCGCCTCTATCTTCGCGACATCAACGTGGGCGACCGCTGGGGGGAACTCGGTGAACGGGCGGAGGCACATGCCCGCGACGCCGCGAATTCGTTTTTCAATACCAACTACATGATGGCATTGCTGGCCACAGATCGCAGCGAGGCCGCCGAAATCCTGTTGACCGCTATGCGCGAAGAATCGGTCCGGAATGATCCGATTTCCGCCCGTGCCGTCGATGCCGGCGTCGCGGTGTCAGAGGGTTTGCGCGCGTACTACCACGGCGACTATGCGGGCGCCGTCGATTTCATGCTACCGGTCCGCTATGACCAGTATCTTTTCGGCGGCAGCCATGCCCAGCGCGACGTGTTTGACCAGACGCTCGTGCTGGCAGCGATCCGCTCCGGCCGTGATGCCCTTGCCCGGGCCTTGGTCACGGAAAGGGAGACCCGCCACCGCCAGGTGCCGGCAGCCTGGAAAGCCGAAGCCGGAATGGCCGTCAACTGAAGGTCTTTGCGTTCCACCTCTCGATGAAACTGGCTAGCCGTGTCGGGTGCCTGCGGCGCGAAGTATCGATGCGCCGTTTATCCCATTCATTTTGGGAGTGCGGGCAGTTCTCTTGTTTTCAAATGCGGCGCATTTGCACTAGCCTTGCGGGGACGGCATTGATGACCGGGGACGCTTAACGATGCACCGCATTGTCATGTCTCTTGTCGCCGCGGTTGCGGTTATTTCGACCACCGGCGTCGCGCGCGCAGACTTGGCCAAAGAGGCGGCTCTTTGCCGCGACGAGGCGACTCACCCGGATGTCCGCATAGGCGCCTGCACTTACCTGATCCGCTGGGGAGACCACAGCGAGAAGACCCTGAGTGCAGCCTTTCATGCGCGTGGCCGGGCGTACAGCGCGCTTGATGATAACGTGAATGCGATCAGCGATCTGTCAGAGGCGATCCGTCTCAATCCGGTCGATCCAGCGCCCTATGACAATCGGGCCAACATCTACATGGAGCGGCGCGAATACGACATGGCGCTCGCGGACTTCGCCGAGGCACTGCGGCTCGACTCCCAGAACGGCAGCACATTCAACAATCGGGGCACGGTCTATCTCAAGCTTGCAGACTATCACCGTGCCCTGGCGCACTATGACGAAGCGATCCGTCTCGATCCGGATCTCATGCTGGCCTACAACAATCGCTGTGTCGCCTGGCGCTATCTCGGCGAACTCGTTCGGTCAGCCGCCGACTGTACCCGGGCTCTCGAACTGGCGCCGTCGTACTGGCGGGCCTGGATGAATCGGGGCATCACCTTTTACCTCGCGGAAAAGTACGCCGTTGCGGCCGATGACTATCAGGCTGCGATCCGCCTCAATCCCCAAAGCGCTGCGCCATACAATGCGCTCGCCTGGCTGCGGGCGACAGCACCCGAAGGCAGCGTCCGCGATGGCGCGGAGGCGACCCGCCTCGCCGAGCGCGCCGTGGAAATGGGCGACACGCCTCAACATCGCGATACGCTGGCAGCTGCCTATGCGGAGGCCGGGCTCTATTCGCGGGCCGTCGAAGAAGAGGAACGGGCCATTCACCTTCTACGCGAGTCGGGGGGCGGTGGTGACGTGACCCGATTCCACAAGCGGCTACAACTCTACCGGGAGGGGCGGCCCTACAGGCAGCGCTGACCAGGAGGTCCAACTTGGAGCAGATGCTCATCAACATTGAAGAGGTCTACGTGCCCGTGAAACGGCGTAAGACCCTGGTCGATGAGACGGTGTCAGCTCTCGCCGAGAATATTCTTGAAGAAGGCCTGAAGACGCCCATCCTGGTCCGACCCGACAAGGGCCGGTTCGTGCTGGTCGAGGGGTTACACCGTCTGGAGGCCTGCCGGGCGCTGGGCGAAGAAACCATCGCCGCCTACGAAGTCAACGCCCGCCTGCGCTGAAGCCTTCGCGAACCGACAGCAATTCCTGCTGAATCATCTTACCTCTTCAGACGGAGGTGAGGGGCAGATGCAATTGTCAATATCATTCTACAACTTAAGGGGGATGTTCCGGCCTTCCGGCGCGTAAGGAAGTGTTAAGAATGTCCCGTTATGAATCACATCTGACGGCAATCTATTGGGGCCATGGGCAAGAACCCGACATTTTGAAACGTTGGTACTGCAGGCTCTCTGCCAGCAGATTCTTTTGGTATGTGCCGGTTGCGGCCGATGTGTTGTACGGAGGTTGGTACGGTGAAGGGTCAAGTCGTCGAGTTCATGGGTAAAGGGCGTTCCAAGCGGCAAAACAGGGCCGCGCGCAAACGGGTCGGGCCCCGCTTTGGCCACGATTCGAACTCTGTGAAATCAAGCACATCTTCGTGAAATCCCGATTGTCTCAGCATCGTCGTGGTCGACGATGATCCGATCGCTCGCGAGACGATGGCGAGTGGTTTCAACGAAGCGGGACATCAGGTCTATCAGCACATAGCGGGCGCCACCGCGCTGCCGCGCATTCTGCGCAAGCGCCCGGACGCCGTGATCGTGGACCTCGTCATGTCCGAAATCGATGGCGTGGCATTGTGCCGTGAGATTCGCAGCCATGCAGAGCTCTCGGATACGGTGGTGATCATCGTCTCCGGTGTCGAGAACGACTATTGGGCCAAACGCGCCGAGGAAGAGGGTACGAGCGCGCTGACCCTCAAGCCGATGGACCGGGCCGGTGTCGCCGAGATCGAGGCGATCGTGCGCAACGCCAAAGAGGCCATGATCCAACCCACCGCCGCTTAAACTGACAACTAGTCCTTACTAAACCCCCGAGAGACTCCTTAAACAGGGATCTCGCCGGTGACGCTGGTGCGCAGTAGGTGGCGCACGTCGTTTGCTGCGTAGTTGGACAGCGCCATATGCATGGTGATGCGGTTGTCCCACATCAGGAAATCTCCCACCTGCCAGTGGTGGGTGTAGATGTTCGATGGATCGGTTGCCTGGGCGAAAAGGGTTTCGAGCGTTTCCCGGCTTTTGTCCGCATCCATCTCGACGATGCGCCGGGTGAATCCCGGATTAACGTAAATCGCCTTGCGCCCGGTTTCGACTTGCGTCCGGACCACGGGGTGCTCGACCGGTGGCACCTCTGCTGCCTGTTCCGCCGTCAGGGTGCGGTCGGGATTGTCAGCGAACACCGTTTCATAGGCCAGGGTGTAATCATGAACGGCGTGGCATCCGTCGATTCGCACCTTGATCTCATCGGAGAGCGTTTCGTAAGCGCGTACCATGCTTGCAAACAGAGTCTCACCACGCCCCGGCGGCACCTCCTTCGCGTGAAGCATCGAGGCGAACGTCGGTCGCGCCGTGTAAGAAAGATCGGAGTGCCAGTATTGGCCGGCATTGATGGCACCGACCGGTTTGCCGTCCTTGCGGACATTGGAGACGATGAAGACCTCGGGCATGTCCTCCAGCGCGAAGTCGGACAATACATGGACCTCCGGCTCGCCCAACTGGCGGGTCAACGCCACCTGGGCCTCGGGCGCCATATCCTGATCCGGGAATGCCAGCACGCCGTGCTGGCACAGCGCCATCCTGACCTCGGCTGCCACGGCGTCTTCGACGGGGCGACCGAGGTCGACTCCGGTCGCCACGGCACCCAGCGCTGCATCCGTTGGTGCAATCACGAGTGTCATGTTTCGTCCTCCAAACCGGATTCCTTATTCAGCCGCTTGGGCATCAGCTGAATTCTCAATCAGGTCTTTGACGGCATTCTCCACCACCGTACCCTCGAAGAAGTCCGGGTTCATGCCGGCGTGCAGCCTGGCGGGATTGCCGAAAGTAAAATTACGGAAGTCGTCCTCGGTGATGAGGCCGTCTTCCACCATTTCGTACGCCTCCGCCAGGACTCCGTTCATGTCGGTGACGTCCCAATGCCCGATGTCTGAGCCGAACATGGCCTGAGGACGGGCCCCGAAGGGCAGTGCGACCTTGCCGAACGCCGTGGCGTTCATCGGGTCATCGGCCTCGCAGCCAAAATAGAACGGGCGGATGAAGCGATCCACGATGTCTTCTGCCTTATCGATGCCGCAGGCGGCGAAATCGTCCTTGAGTTCGATGTCCTTGCTGCTCCAGGTGCCGTCAACCCGGGTCACCACGTGTCCCATGTCGCGCTTGCCGCTGGTGGGTTCGTCATCTCGCCGTTCCAGTGTTCCGGCAAACCGGTCGCCGCCGAATTCGTCGAACAGCTGCTGCATGGCATCAAGATCGATATTGGCGGGATTGAGGTTGTCGATGACCCCGGGATTGCGTTTGTCCCATGCTCCCACGAGCTTGGCGAACAGGCTGCAGGCCCATCCCACACCGCCTTCGAGCAGGCCGAAGTTCAGATCCGGAAAGCGGTGTGTGACGCCGCCGAAGAACAGCGCCCGCGCGAAGATATCGCCGGCTTCGGCGAAGTGGTTGATCTGGTTGTTCATGTAATTGCTGACCGATCGCCGGGCGTTGCGTTGCTGCCCCCGGGAGTGGACGGTCACCGCCACCCCCAGGTCCCGGCATCGCGCCCAGAAGGGGTCGTAGTCATACTCGCTATCGAGCGCAAGCGCGTCCGTCCAGGTGCCGAGATGGGCGATCTCGGGTGCAGCTTCCTCGACGGCGGCGATGGGCCGGTGCACGAGATTGCAGACCATGACCGCCTTATGCCCAAGCGTGTTCACCGCGTACTCGAGCTCGGTGATGGCTTCCTCGGGCATATTCGTGGGAATGCAGGCAGCAGGTGTCAGGCGATCGGCGTGGGGGGCAAACAGCTCGGCGGTCATCGCATTGTGCGCGCGGC
>DEBC01000040.1:50689-54935 GCA_002348365.1 Alphaproteobacteria bacterium UBA2966
CGCGGCGGACGTCGTCATCGGTTTCGTCGATTAGATAGAAGCCTAGGGTCGGATAGACGATTGAAAAATCGAAGCCAAGTTCGTCCATGCGTGAGCGCAGCAGGCTGGGCAGCATGGCGGTGGCCCGGTCCTCCGTGTTCGCCGCCGGACTTTGCCAGAACGGCGCCCGGGGCATTCGCCGGTGACGCCGTTCCTCTGGGGTCATGGTGTGCCAGCTGTTTTCCCGCGACTCGTACGAGCGCGCCTTGAAGCGCTCGACCGCGCCCCCACCGGCTACCTCTCCAAGGAACTGTAGGAACACCGGGACGTGTTCCATCATGTGACCATCGGTATCGATGACCGGATGGTCGAGACGTTCGCGTATCTCAGACGATGATGTGGTTGTCGAGGTCATGACGCGGTCTCCCTAGAGCGCATTCACGCGTCTAAGCGAAACACAAAGTGATTCTACCTAAACCCGATCTGCTCTGGAGGGATTATAGGTTCGTTCCGCGCCCCGTTCCTACCTCGAGGTCGGAACTCAGACCCGATGCCGAGTCTGACCCCCGGGGTTAGCGCTGCATGCCCCACTTCTGGACGGTACTGATCTCGACATTGCGGAAGATCAGGTTCTCGACGATTAGGCCGATGACGATGACCGCGAACAGGGCGGCGAACACGTAGGGTGTATCGAGGTTGTCGCCCTTCTCGTAGATCATCCAGCCCAATCCGCCCTCGCCGGACGCCGCGCCGAACACCAGTTCGGCACCGATCAGGGTCCGCCAGGCGAACGCCCAACCGACCTTGAGGCCGGTCAGGATCGAAGCGAAGGCGGCCGGCACCAGGATCATGAAGACGTACGGGATACCCCGCAGGCCGTAATTCCGGCCGACCATACGGAGAGTCTCGCTGACCTGCATGAAGCCGGTGTGGGTGCTCAGTGCGACCGCCCAGAGCACGGAGTGGATGGTCACAAAGACCAGGCTGGGGACGCCGAGGCCAAACCACAACATGGCCAACGGCAACAACGAGATCGCGGGCAGCGGCTGGAACATCGCCGTCATGGTGCTCAGGAAATCGCTGCCGATCCGCGACATCACGGCAAACACCAGGAATGCCGCGGCCAGGACCACGCCGGCGATGTAGCCCAACACCAGGACGTAGAGCGACACCCAGACCTTCTCCAGCATCAGGCCGCTGAGCAGGGTTTCCCAGAGCACGACGGCGCTGTCCGAGAACGTCGGAAACAGCAGCGGCTCGACATCGCCGATCCGGGTGTAGATCTCCCAGATCGCGACCAAACCGAGCAGGATGGTGAACTTCCGGACCGCATTGATGTTTGAGATGCGCTCGATCAAGGACAGCCGGCGCTCGACGTCCACATTGGTTGCCGTCTCGAGCTTGCTGACTTCGAATTCGGGCCGGATATAGATGTCTGTCGTGGTGTCGGTCATGCCACCTGCATCCCCCACCGTCGGATCGTCCGGTCCTCGATGTTGCGGAAGATGCCGTTCTCGAGAATGATCCCGACCAAAATCACCGCGAACAACCCCGCGAACACGTAAGGCGTCTGATTCTCCATTTGGTTCTGGAAGATGATCCAGCCAAGCCCGCCGGCATTCCCGCCTTCCGCGCCGAGTTGTCCCGAGGTGTCCGCGACCTGTCCGCCGAACACGAGCTCCGCCGCAATCAAGGTACGCCAGGCAAACGCCCAACCGATGCGCAGCCCTGTCAAGATCGATGGGAAGGCCGCGGGAATGAGAATTTTGTAGATATAGGGCAGTCCCCGCAGGCCGTAGTTCCGGCCGACCATGCGTTGAGTTTCGCTAACACCCATAAATCCCGAATGCGTGTTGAGGGCCACCGGCCAAATGATCGAATGCAGCAGCGTGAAGACGATTGCCGCCGGGCCGAGGCCGAACCAGAGCATCGCCATGGGCAGCAGCGCGATGGCCGGCAGCGGATTGAGCATGGCCGTGAGTGTTGTCAGCAGATCGCTGCCAAACCGCGTCCAGACCCCGAACACCACGAGAACGGCCGCGATGCCGACCCCGATTGCATAACCCATCAAGAGCAGGCTGAGCGAATTCCAGACATTGGTCATCAGGCCTTCGTAAACCAGGGCGCTATAGAGCGCCGTGCCCGTTGCCGAGAACGTCGGGAACATCAACTCGTTGATATCGCCGATTCGGGAATAGAGCTCCCATGCGACGACGAGGGTTATCAGAACGCTGAACTTACGGACCGCGTCGATGTTCGAGATGCGTTCCCAGACCGACAGGCGGCGCTCGACGTCGCCAACGACCGCCTCGCCGATCTCGTCGCCCTCGAATTCCTCCCGCAGGTAAGGCTGGACCGCGTGATCAGACATGTTGTGGCTGGGTCTCTTCTTCGAGCACACGATCGGCGAAGATCATGTCGTGGATGCGGCCTTGCAGAGCCCTGAAATCCTCGCCGCCGACATCGTCGTGGGTATGCAAATGGGCATTGACTTCCGCTTTCACCTGTCCCGGATGCGGCGACATGATGAGGATGCGGCTGCCGACGATGACGGCTTCTTCGATCGAGTGGGTGACGAAGATCACAGTGAACCGGGTGTCGTCCCATAGTTGCAGGAGTTCCTCCTGCATTTGGCGGCGTGTCAGCGCATCGAGCGCCGCGAACGGCTCGTCCATCAACAGGACGTCGGGCTCCATCGCCATGGCCCGCGCGATCGCCACGCGTTGCTTCATACCTCCCGACAGCATGTGCGGAAAGGTGTCCTCGAAGCGATCGAGCTTCACCTTGCGGATGTACTCGTAGGCGATTTCGCGGGCTTCGGCCTGGGTCTCACACTTGCCGCCATTGAGCAGCGCAAAGGTGATGTTGCCCATCACCGTCTTCCAGGGCAGGAGCTGATCGAATTCCTGGAACACCATGCAACGGTCGGGGCCGGGATCCTTGATGACGTTACCCTTGAGGCGCATCTCGCCTTCGACGGGGTGCAGGTAGCCTGCGATTCCCTTCAGCAATGTCGATTTGCCGCAGCCCGACGGTCCGAGAATGACGAAACGGTCCGCCGGATAGGTCTGAAAACTCACCCGGTACGTCGCGGTGATCAGGTGCTCCTTAGTTTTGTATTGGAGCGTTACACCGTCGACATCAAGAACGGGTTCGACCGCGGCAGCGGCGGGAGTGACTCCCGCCGCCTCCGTGGTCAGATCTTTGGTTGCCGACACTAACTTAGCTGCCGGACATGTTGTGGTTGTTGGCGTAGTAGAAGTCCTTCCAGCTGTTGGGCAGCGGGATATCGCCAATCTTGGCGAGGAACTTCGCATACTGCATGGTGTGCTTCGGCGTCGGATCGAAGGCGATCTCGTTCTTGTCCGTCAGCATCGCCTTGACCAGGTCGGGATCGAGCTTGGTTTTGGTGTACTTGATGTACAGCTCTGCCGCCTTCAGCGGATTGGCGTTCACCCAGGTGAAGGCCTCGTTGTAGGCGTTGATCACGGCCTCGTAGGTCTTGGGGTTGGCATCCTTGAAGGCCTGGCTGCAGCTCATCACCAGCACCGTGGCTTGGCCGCCCAGGATCTCATAGGAATCGATGACCTTATGAACTTTGCCACTCTGTAATTCCTGGAACGAATAGGGCAAGGTGGCGAAGTGGCTCTTGACCGTCTGTCCGCCGGACAGCATGGCGGCAAGCGCGATGGGGTGCTTCATCGAGACGACCAGATGGTCGAGCTTCTCGGCGTCGCCCCATCTCTTTTCCGCATACATCTGCAAGGTCACGGCCTGGACCGAAACCTTCGCGGCCGGCGTGGCGATCTTATGATCCTTGGCGTTGAGGTAGTCCTCGACCGTCTTGATGTTTGGGTCGTTGGTCAAAAGCTTCAATGGCATGTCGGCCATGCCGCTGGCGATCTTGAAGCCACCTTTGGTCTTGCCCCAGAGCTTCAGCGCCGGGCCTATGCCATGGGCACCGAAGTCGATGGTCTTGGCGAGCAGCGCCTTGTTGATGTTGGCACCGCCGCTGATCTTGAAGAGTTTAATTTCCGGTGGCTCCAGGCCGATGGCTTTGGCGTGCTTCTCGACGAGGTTGTGCTCGAGCACGACGTGCAATGGTACGTAGAGCAGCCCGAATTGCTGAGCCAGATTGACCGTCGAGACTTCTGCCCTTGCGGGCAGAGCCGCGGCGGAGGCAAGCATAACGCTTGCGGCGCCGGCAGCGAGCCAGCCTTTCGCGATGAGTTTCATGATGTTCTCCCTGTTCGACAACCGAACGGTT
>DEBC01000105.1 GCA_002348365.1 Alphaproteobacteria bacterium UBA2966
AGAATTCGTTTACAACATGTGCACGGCAGAATTGCTGGAGCAGATGGTGGCGACGTCGAAGCATTCTCCTCGCGATCTCGATGAGATGGCCGACGTGGGACTGGAAGCGGCGCCTTGTGAACTTGTGAAGCCGCCTCGGGTAAAAGCCTCACCAGTGGCATTGGAGTGCAGATACCTGCAGACCGTTAACCTTCCCCCGTCGGGCGATGGCAGCCGGCAATCGGTGGTCATCGGTCAAGTCGTTGGAGTCCACATCGCTGACGATGTGATCAGCAACGGGCAGGTCGACATGGAGAAGCTCCGCCCCGTAAGTCGGCTTGGTTACCTCGACTACGCGATTATCGAACCGGACCAGATCTTTTCGATGCGCTCGCCCGACGATATGCGCTTCGTCAAAGGCGACGGGGGCTGAGGTCGAGTCATTATGTATTTCGATCCGAGCGAAGTCGGCATGGCGCCGGCGCCCTTCAAACATACCGTTTTCAATGCCTTGGTCGTCCCCCGCCCGATCGGCTGGATTACCACCATGAGCGCGGACGGCGTTGTCAATCTGGCTCCCTTCAGCTTTTTCAATGCGATCAGCGCCGCGCCCCCCTGCGTGATATACTGCCCGAGCTATTTCAAGCCCGGCGTCGATGCTCCTGAGCCTTCCCTGGTCAACGTCGAGGCCACGGGCGAGTTCGTCTACAACATGTGCACCCACGACCTGCGCGAGAAAATGGTCCTGACCACCAGGCAATCGCCGCGGTCCGCGGACGAGTTTGCCGATGTCGGGCTCGAGGCGGCTCCCTGTGAGCAGGTCAAGCCACCGCGGGTCAAGGAATCTCCCATCGCGCTGGAATGCAGGCATGTTCAATTCGTTCCTTTGCCGGCGCCGGAGGACGGTGCCGCCGCAACAGCGGTCATTGGACAGGTTGTCGGAATCCATATCGCCGATGATGTCATCACCGAGGATGGCCTGGTCGACATGAAAAAGCTTCGGCCTCTGGCGCGCCTTGGCTACTACGACTTCGCGGTCATCGAGGCCGAGCAGATATTTTCCATGCAGGCACCGGGCGACGATCGCTTCGCGACCGAAAACAAGAGTTCATAGCGCCTGATAATGTGCTCCATCCCCCAATGGGGAAGCATAAGGCGAACCTGTATCGAACTTCTAAGGCAGCCGCGCTGCGCGTTCGATTCCGCGAGTTCACCGTGGCCATAGTAGACATTGTCCTCCATGCCGACGCGGATATTCCCGCCCATGGCCACCGCCATCGTCGACAGCGGCAGCTGATGCTTGCCGATTGAGACGATCTGCCAGCTCGATCCTTCTGGGATCGCATCGAGCATGGCCAACAGGTTGGCTGGTTAAGCCGGAATGCCGCCCTGGATACCCATGACGAAGCTGAAGTGCATGGGGTCGTGCAGCACGCCTTTCTTCTTCAGGTCCATCATGTTGGCAATATGCGAAAGGTCGTAGACCTCGAGCTCGTTATGGATACCCCGGTACTTGCAACCCTCGACGAATTCGGTGTTCCAGGCCTTGGAATTCGAAAATAGGAACTCGTCCCCTTTGTGATCAAAGTGGAAGGTCCCGCAATTGACCGTCAGCATGTCGGGCTGGGGAGCGAGTTCAAGGAGGTTCATGCGCTCCAAGAGCGAGAAGTTATGCCCCTTCTCCTGATCGTCGAACCAGATCCCGATGCCGCTTCCGACCTGGGTGATCATGTTTGAACAGCGCCCCATGATGCCATCGACGACTTCTTTGTAGATGTTGAGATCGGCCGACGTCCGTCCCTCTTTGTCCCGCACGTGGATATGCGCGACGGATGCACCGGCGTTGAAGCAATCGTAGAAGTCGCTCACGATCTCGTCCGGCTGTTCGGGCAACGCCGAATTGGCCTCCCGGCCGTGCAGGCCGCCCGTCGTGGCGATGGTGATGATGACCTTGTCCTGGTGCGTGAGATTGGGCTTCATGACATCCGTCCGCTGCTGTCAGTGAATGCACGCCGTTGCTTCGGCTGGAAGTCACATTCTAGACATTGAACAGGAAGTGCACGACATCACCGTCTTTCAAGACGTACTGTTTGCCTTCTGAGCGTAGCTTGCCGGCCTCCTTCACCGCCTTCTCCGAACCGAGATCCCGCAACTCGTCGACGTGGTAGCATTCGGCACGAATGAATCCGCGTTCGATGTCTGAATGGACCGAACCTCCCGCCTCCGGCGCCATGGCGCCCTGCCGAATGATCCAGGAGCGAACCTCCTTCTCCCCTGCGGTATAGAACGTCGCCAGGCCCAGCAACTCGTTCAGCGCGCGCGCCAACGGACCGACCGCGGGCTCCCGCAGCCCCATGGAACCCAACATCTCGGCTCGCTCGTCTTCGGGCAATTCCGCGATTTCGCTTTCCAGAGAGGCACAGAGTACGATCATGGTTCCGCCATCCTCGGCGACGGCCGCCTTCAAGGCCTGAACCCCGTCGCTCGCGCCATCGAGGTCGTCCTCCGCGACATTGGCGACAACGAGCATCGGCTTGGCTGAAAGCAGACCGTAGCCTCGCATGGCCAGTTCCTCTGCCGCGCTCCATTCTGCCACCGCGACCGGTCGTTCTTCTTCTACAAGCGCTAACGCCTTTTGCAGGGCATCCCGTCGACGCTGTGCCTCCTCGTCACCTGACTGAGCCGACTTTTGTGCCCGCTCCAGTGAGTTCTCGATGACTTCCATGTCCGAAAGAATGAGCTCCAGTTTGAGATCGCGGTAAGCCGAAACCGGATCAGCACCCGCGTCGAAGCAATTGATCACGTGGCAGAGCGCAGCCACCGTGCGGATGTGGGCCAGCACTGCCACGTGGCTTGTGCCGCCCCCCACCGAAATACCCGGGATATCCACGAGCTCGAGGCGGGCGGGCACGATCTTCTTGGTCGGAATGAATTCGGCGATTTCATGGAGACGTGGGTCCGGGATGTCGGCCTGGCCGATGTTGGGATTGAGCGTTCCTATCTCCACAGCCACGGCATGTGCAGTAAGCACCTGAAATAAAGATGTTTTTCCGCTACCCGGAAGACCAACAATGCCACACTCCATAAACTCCAACTCCCGAGGAATATTCTTCCAATTAAATTTAAAAACTAGAAATCAGGCACTAGAGAAAATTCCGAGCCCAATTGCCGACTGGTTTACAAGTACTGGATTTTTAGTACAAATCCCGCGTCTAATAGCGCACTCAATGATCTCAGCTGAATACAGCGGGTTCATTGTTTTTTGTTTGCCGGTCAGCAACGCCCAAGGGACGGACTAGTTATGACAACCTCAAGCAAGAACCCAGAGACGATCGCTCTCCACGCCGGATATCGCTCGGACCCGACGACGACTTCTGTCGCGGTGCCCATCTACCAAACCACTTCATATCAATTCAACTCCACTGAACACGCGTCGAACCTGTTCTCACTCAAGGAACTGGGAAACATCTACACGCGTATCATGAATCCTACTCAGGCCGTGCTCGAGGAGCGCGTGGCCGCGCTTGAGGGCGGCGTTGCCGCACTCGCAGTAAGTTCAGGTCAGGCTGCATCGCTGTTCGCGGTCCAGAATATCTGCCACGCGGGAGACAACTTCGTGTGCTCCACGGACATCTACGGCGGCACCTGGAATCTCTTTGCAAACACCTTCGAGACCTTGGGAATTGAGTGCAGGTTTGTAGATCCTGCCGATCCGGAAAACTTCGCCCGTGCGACGGATGACAAGACTCGCTGCTATTACGGTGAAACCCTGCCCAATCCGAAGCTGCGGGTGTTCCCGATAGCGGAGGTTGCCAAAATCGGTGACGACCTCGGCGTGCCATTGATCATGGACAACACCGCCGCGCCGATCCTCTGCCGGCCCATCGATCACGGCGCCACCATCAGCATGCATTCCACAACCAAGTTTATCGGCGGCCACGGAACGTCCATCGGCGGAATCATCGTGGACAGCGGGCGGTTCGATTGGGAAAAGCATGCCGACCGTTTTCCCATGCTTAACACGCCGGACCCGAGCTATCACGGTGCGGTGTGGACAGAAGCTGTCAAACCGCTTGGCCCCATTGCCTACATCATCAAGGCTCGGGTG
>DEBC01000155.1 GCA_002348365.1 Alphaproteobacteria bacterium UBA2966
GTTCAAGTCCTCTCTGCAGCACCATTTTTTCTGCGGGTTTAGCCAAAAATCTGGCGAACAATTAGTCAAATAATTCGCTCCGGGCTAACACTTGGGCTAACGAAAAGCTGCCGGATACCTCGCTTCAGCTAACAGCTACAGCCGGTTTGCAACGCTGGACGTCAGTGTCGGTATTACGCTGCGTGGTGTGGTTCGCCCTGCTCCACCAGTAATACCCCCTGCATCAATGTCGTCTGTCCGCCCATTCGAGCTCCTTCCCTTCAGCAACCATGCGAGTTTGCAAGCTGGTTGCGCAATCTTGCCGCTACGGCCTATCGCCTTTTGACTTTACACTTCGTCGCTTGCCAGTATTTTGCTGTTTCTAAGCTGATAGTCTTGCTGATGCGCCCGGACTGGGAGGTGAAGCAGACTCCCGTCTGGAGCGTGTCTGCGTAGTCCTCACGAGTAGGCGGGATTGTGGGCAGTCGGAAGCAACGGCTCCTGACCCAAGGTGGAAAATTTTCACACAAGGGTCCAAATTAGGGTAAGCCATCCCCCATTGAATTGGCTCTCCTTTCCATTCCATAACATCACAAAGAGGCACTTCGTGTGGTCCGATCACCGCCTAGCCGGCCGAAATGAGATCTAATTCGTTCCCTATCGTCGATGCGCTGCAGTACAGCAACTGGTCGGAAACCGTGTTCTGTCAGATGAACGAGGGCGGCGTGGCCGCCGTTCATGTCACGATCTGCTATCATGAGGATTTCCGCGAGATGGTTGAGAACATCATTGCTTGGAACCGTCTCTTCGAGGCCTATCCCGATCTGATCATACCGGGACGAAGCGGCGATGATGTGCGCCGCGCTCACGCCGAAGGGAGCACGGCGATATTTTTTGGGTTCCAGAATTGCTCGCCGATCGAAGACGACATCGGGTTGGTGGAGGTTTGCCGTCAACTGGGCGCCTGTTTCATGCAACTCAGCTATAACAACCAGAGCCTGTTGGCGACGGGATGCTACGAATCCGAGGACCCTGGAATCACGCGTATGGGGCGCCAGGTCATCCGGGAGATGAACCGGGTTGGCCTGGTGGTCGACATGAGCCATTCCGCCGAGCGTTCAACACTGGAAGCGATTGAAATCTCCGAGCGCCCGATCGCCATCACGCACGCCAATCCGCATGCCTGGCACCCAGCGCTGCGCAACAAGTCCGACACCGTCCTGAAGGCCTTGGCCGAGAGTGGGGGCATGCTGGGCTTCTCTATCTATCCGCATCATCTCAAGGACGGGTCTGCCTGCACGCTGGATGAATTCTGCGCCATGGTTGCGCGAACTGCGGAAGTCATGGGAGTGGGCCAAATCGGGTTCGGTTCCGACCTGTGCCAGAACCAACCGGACAGTGTTGTCGCCTGGATGCGGAACGGAACATGGACCCGCGATACCGACTACGGCGAAGGAACGATATCGGCACCAGGTTTCCCAGATCAACCATCCTGGTTTTGTGACAATCGCGACTTTCCAAGGATTATCGACGGTCTGCGGCGGGTCGGATTCACTGGGGACGACGTTGCGCGGATCGCCGGTGGGAACTGGCTCGATTTCTTCGATCGCTCCTTCCCGGGCTCTGGGGCACCGTAAATGGCGGGGCTGCGGCCGCCGGAGCAGGTCATGCGCCTGGCCCGAATGGGTGCTTCCCATCAGACGCGTCTGAGCTTCATGCGCACTCTGCTTCGCCGAATGGCAAGCGAGAATTGGCGCTTCGAACGCTTGCGGTTCGATGTCGATGCGGAGGGTTACGGCACATCCGTTTATGCCGCGCATGCGCCGGAACGGACATACTCCCTAGTCGCCTTTACCCAGGCGTTGGCGCCCGAGCAGCGCACCGACCGGGTGATTGCCGAAGCCTGGGATGCGACCTTCAATCTGTTCGACGGCATTCCCGGTGACGAGGATATCGCCCGATTGGCGGAGAACACGCCGAAGCAGGAAGCCGGACGTTTCAGCGCGAACGAGCTTTCCTTGGCTCGCGCCAACAAAAGCCTGCGTGCCTACGTGCACGTTGTCGAGTCCCTGGCCGCAGGGCGGCAGCCGGATGTCGATGTTCTAGCTGAAGTCGGGTACCTGATGCGCACCACCGCTGTCTACGGTAGCGGGAAATTCGGTTGTGCGGATCGGGAGAAGATTGCCGACCGGCCCGAAACCCGCGGCGCGTTTCAAGTCGAAATGCTCTCCGTCTATCTGATCCGTTGGCTGACCATCGATATGGTCGAGCATGTGGCCCGAAGTCGTGGCGGCGCAAACGCTGTGCCGATGGATCCTCAGATCAAGCGCTATATGGGCATCGGGAATTCCACCGGGTTGGGGATGGCGCCATTCCTCACCCAGCATCCGATGCTGGTGAACAGCTGGGTCCTAGCCCGCGAATCGGCGTTAGCCCGGGTGCGCGGTCTGCCGGTGGCGGCGCCGGAACAGACCGGTGCTCTCTTGCGGCTTATGGATCGTGTTCGCCGGCACCTCAAGGAATGGAACGTCGAGAACGAGATTCAGCAAGCGCGAATCGAACGCCTGCGGATCGAGATGGCCGATTTCGAAACGCGGCTCGCGGAAACGTCGGGCAAGTACCCGTGGGACAAGCTCTATTGCGTGGCCGAGAAAAGCTATTCCCTGGAAGGACAGGAGCTTGTCGCCAGCCTGCTGCTGGAGCCGCACGGAGTTCTGATCGACGATCTGGCGGATGGAATGTACACGGACGGAGCGACAAGGATCTATCCAGCGATGACGGTGGCGGAATTGCGCTCCTTGGTCGAGGCTCGTTACGGCTGGGCGCTAGAGCGGGACTACGATCAGCCGGCTGCACAGAAACGCTTTTGGTACTATTCCGAAGACAAGCTGGAACCGCGCCTGGGCGAGCGCGAACGCGAACCCGGAGGCGATAGGGAAATGCCATTGGGCGTCGCCCGCGACGTTGCTGCCCTGTATGGATCGTTAAACGGAGAGAATACCGAAGCCTCAATTGCGGAGTTTGTTTTGGCTCATCCTGAGCATCGCCACGTGCTGCGCCGCGTGCAATTGGTAGCGCAGTATCCCTACGGGGAAATCTACGATAGTTTGATCGACGATGGCATTCGGCCTCTCGATCTCCTGCGTTTCAAGCTGGCTTTTTTCGGTGCCTCGAAGTTCGATCCAAAATCGGATTTGTGGACGCGGATCACTATGTTTCAGGGAGCGCCGATGCCCGATGAAATCGACGCCGCAACCGCTGACGACTGGACCTTTCCGATCAAGCCGGAGATCGCCGCATGAGCCGAACCCACACGACGGTATCGCTGAACGAGATCCGCTTTTACGTCACGCGGGCCGCGGTCGGAGTCGGCGTGCCTTTTGGTGTTGCCGAGGATTTCGCAACGGCAGTTCGATGGTCGGTCTGTTTTGGTATCGATCCGGCGATCGTGGCCTTGTCCTGTTTAACAGCGCTAGATCTCGATCCTAGCCTGGGGCGTATTAAGCTTCTGGGGAGCCGGGAATGGCATACGATCCGCGGAGAAGGCGGGACTTCGGTAGTGTTCGCGGGCATATCCATGACCGAAATCTGGCAAGGAGCGGGGCTCCCACAGAACCGACTGACGGTCCTTTCCATCGACTATCCGCTTCTGGCGCTGGCGTATGCTGCCTTTGGCGATGGGAGGCCGGTGAAAATCCAGTGGCCGGGCGTGCACGCCGTTCTGGATGGGGCCGGTGGGATTGTGATTCAGGCCGTTGATCTCGAAGCATTGCAAACGCGAGGTTCGGTGGACGTGATGCTAACCGCGCCGGATTCAGGATTGGCGAATTCCGGCGATTTGCACATCACGTCTTCCGATATTGATGCGGCGAATCATCGGCTGTTGTGTAACGGAGTTGCGCTTGACGCCCCGGCTTGGGCGGGGATTGTCGAGTTGTTTCGTCGCTGTCTTGTCCCCTCCAACGAACAATCCAGACTTGCGGGTGCCGGGGCCGGACTGGTCGATACTGATTAGTTGGGAAGCGTCCACAATCTTATGTAGGGCGGCGAAGAAGGCGCTTCCGGATTTGGCTATGAGGCGAAGTGGGGCGGAGCGCTCTACCTAGTCCGCTTTTCACAGAAATCCAGACTCAAGCCTAATTGTGGTCTGACTTTACTCGAGTAATTTATGCCTGACCTGTGCTGACGAAGAACACCAGTATCAATCTCTCGCCATTGGCTTCGGCTTTTGCAGCATCGGTCGCCACCTGCTCCTTGTTGACTGTACGCGGGCCGTCGTAACAGCAGACCCGGAGCGGCTGGTAGTTCACATCGCCCGACCGTTACCGATGGGCGAGCTCTGGTTCTCTATATGCTCCCCGACGGTGAAATCGAATTTACTGGCGAGTAGGTTTTTTCGAGTCTAAGCGTGGCTCGGCATGATTTGGCTACCGTTTCTGAAGAGCATCGACCAGTTCCCGAGCATATCGTCGCTTATTTTGTTCACGGAGACGCTGCCCGATTGGAAGCGACCGACTGAGACGGCATTCGGTCTTGGTCCGATTTCTTCTTTTGGCTACTAGGTGACGAAGAATTTGTTGAATTGGGCGTCCGCTCAATGACCTTTAGCGGCCGCCACTGATCGGGTTTGAATCAGTCCAGAGAGTTCATTCTCTCCAAATTTTTGGCGTGGCCACTCGGTTTAGATATCCAAATCGGACGAAGCGAATTTTTGGGCTTCTACTCAATTTCACGGAACGTGAGGCTTGACGGCATCCTTGCCCGAAATAGACCGGGTGGCACGGCGAATGCTGTAGGCCAAGGAGGCAGCTCCCAGTACCAATAGGATCGTGGAGACCGGACGCGTAAAGAAGTTCAGGGGGTTGTAGTCCAGCAGCTGCATGCTCTTGATAAAGGCGGACTCGCCGAGCTGACCCAGGATGACGCCCAGGACTACAGCAGCCATCGAATAGCCCGAGCGCCGCATCAGATATCCAACAATACCAGCGAGGAACATGACCCAAACATCCACCACCAGTCCGCGGAGTGCGTAGGCACCAATCGAGGCGATCAACAGGATGGCGGGCGCGAGCAGGCTGAATGGCACGCGTAGCAGGTGCACGACAGTTTTGGTCTCGATGTAGCCCAGCAGGAAGATTCCGACGTTCGCAAAGAACATCGCGACGAACACCACCCAAACGAGATCCTTGCTGGTGATCAGCACGAGTGGGCCAGGCTCCATTCCGTGAATCTGAAAGGCACCGACCATCACGGCCGTCAACGCACCACCCGGGAGACCGAGTGCGAGCAATGGAATCATCGCCGCGCCGGTCGCAGCATTGTTCGCCGTCTCCGAAGCCACGACACCCTCGATCTCGCCCTTGCCGAACCGCTCGGGATGTTTCGACCAGCGTACCGCCTCGCCATAGCTGAGAAAGGCGGCGAGCACTGCACCGATGCCCGGCAGGATCCCTGAGAAGAATCCGATCAGCATGGATCGCACGACCGCAAACTTGAGGCGCCAGAACTCGGCGAGACTGGGAAAATCGATCCCGAGCGCCGGTGGCACGCGCAGGCCGCGGGCAATCTGATGTCCCTGGATGAAGACCTCTGACACGGCAAAGAATCCCAGGATCAGCGGCACGAAATGAATGCCGGCCATCAGGTAGTTGATGCCGAAGTCGAAGCGGGCGAGACCACCAGCGGGATCTGTGCCGATGGTACCGAGGAGCAGTCCGAAGAGAACAGAGAGCCAACCCTTCCACACGGTTTCGGCGCCTACCGTCGCGGCAATGGAGAGGCCGAGAAAGATCAATGCGAATATTTCAGGCGGTCCGAACGCGCGAATGGCCCAGTTGGCCAGTGGCTCAGTGGCCGCCATCATGAGGACGCACGAACCGATGCCTCCGAGCGCCGAACACGTGACTGCCGCACCGATGGCCCGGCCCGACTCACCCTTCTGCGTCATCGGATAGCCGTCGAAAGCGGTCGGGGCGTTCTCGGCGCTTCCCGGGATATTGAACAGGATGGCAGTGATCGCACCACCATAGATGCCCGAGACGTAGATGACGGCGAGCAGCATGATGGCGTGGGACGGAGCGAAATAGACGGAAAATGGCAACAGCACCGTGGCCAGGGTCACGGCGGAGAGGCCGGGTATGGCCCCAAACATCAGGCCGCCGATCAGTCCTCCGAAGAACACGGCAAGTCCGGTGGGATCGAAGAACAGCGTCGTGAATCCGAGGATGAAATCGTCCATGAACGACTCGCAGCGTCTATAGAGCGCCGAGCATGACCAGGAAGGCGTTGCTGAGGTCGTAAAATCCCGGCCAGTTTCCGGTGGGCAACGGCACGTATAGCCATACCGTAAACATCAGCAGTACGCCGACGTAAATCCCAACGGTCGTACAGATCAGGTGAATCCAGTTGCGCTGGCCGAAGATGTGCATGTAGCCGGCGATGAAAATCGGCGTGGTGATGTAGTACCCCGCGCGTGGTAGCAGCCAGAGGTATAACAGTGGCCAAAGAAAGGTGCCGGCGATGCGCAGCGTGGCCCCGAGCCCTCGCTCCATTTCAAAGTGCTCGGCACCGAATTCCTCGGCTAGGTGCGCGCCTCTCTTGATTGCGCGCCAGCTGGACAACAGCGACAAGGTGGCGACAACAAATATGGCCAGGAGCACACCCCGAGGCCACGACACGGTACCCCAACGGTAGATCTCGAGATCCCGCTCGAAGGTGTACGAGTACACCCACATGAGCATGAAGATGGCGAGCCATATACCAGACTCGACGAGCAGGCGCACGACGCGCGCGCGCGCCTGCCCGGACTCGGCATTACTCATTCGCCGAACTCGAATACCAAAGTCCGAAAATAACTACTTGGTGAAGCCGATCTTCTTGTAAAGCGCGACGTAAGCGTCAACGAGACCCCGCACAAGATCCGTCGCATCCTGGCCACCGTAATAGCTGCGCGCCAAGTGCATGTACTTGCTCTGGTTGAACTTCTGGTAGTCGTCCGTCTTGAACGCCGCGTCACAGGCTTTGACCAGATACTCCTGCCGCTCCTTGGGAACGTCCTTGTGAACCCAGAAGAGCCGGACGCGCTGAAGAACCGGCACGTCACCGATGTTGGCATCGTTGAGCGACGGCACGTCCTTGAACGCATCGGGACTCGATGACAGAACGTTCAGGATGGCCTTCATCTGGCCGCCCTCGAGGTACTTGCGCACGTCACCCGGCTGCTCGAACAAGGCATCAGTATGCCCACCGATAAGCGAGGCGTAACGTTCTGCCGGCTTGTCAAAACTGATCTGTTTGACCTTGATGCCTGCGGCATCCTCGATGGCGCCCCACTGAACGACTTCCATCGAACCTTCGACGCCGATGTTGGCCAAATTCACCTGTCCGGGATTCTTCTTCGCGTACGCCACGAAGGATGCCCAATCGGTGTACCGGTTCTCATCAGGGCGAATGTAAACCTGACTGAAGGTCGCTTGAGTCACACAGATCGGGATCAGATCCTTACCCAGGGTAAAGTCGATCTGTTTCGCAGCTTCAGCGGTAATAATGCCATCCGTCTGCTCCAAGATCGTATAGCCGTCCTTGGGCCGGCCCATGAAATCGGGCATGGCGGCGAGACCACCACCGCCAGGTTTATTCTCGACGGAGAAACCGACGCCAGTGATTTTCTGCATGGCGGTAGCCCATGCACGGGCAACCTGATCGGACCCGCCGCCCGGCCCATATGGCACGATGATCGACACCGTCCGTTCGGGATAGCCGCCCGGCTTCATGAGATCGGCCCCGGCGGCAACTGTTGAGATGCCTAATCCAGCGATGATCGCTGTAACGCCGCAAATAGTACGGACGCTTTTCTTTGCAGACATGATAGTTCCTCCCCCGGAACATTATGAAGTTTCTAGTTTGGATGTGTCCCACACCCAATTGGGAGTAGCTATGGGACGATGGAAACTTTAGCACTTTTGGTTGGTTGTCGTCATCCGTATGAGGTGGTCCCGTTTTGTTGGACAGTCTGGCAGCGTGGTTAAGGTGTATTCCTGTTAGGAGGCACGAAAAACACCAGTATCAATCTCTCGCCATTGGCTTCGGCCTCTGCAGTGTCTGCTTCCACCTCCTTCATATTTGATCTCCTCGGGCCGTCATAAAAGCAGACCCTAAACGGCTGGTAGCCTATCCCCTTTCTCGCCTCCAGCGCCCTAAGGCGCCGCTCAATCGTGGCTTTCAACTTCCAGCTTCCTGAGCTTCGAGCTTCTTTAGCCTCTCTTCGATCTCGATCGTCTCGATGGCTCTTCGCTTTGCCTCCAGCACGCCCGCTATCGTGCTTGCCTCCTCCGGTGTGATGTCGGCCTTTGCCATCGCGACGATAACCGCTGACTGAGCGGCCGTGACGTCAGCGGCAGTCTCCACCTTCGGAAGATCGATTTTGATTGGACGGGACTTGCGCAACGTCCATGCTGGCGGCACAGCTACTCCCGACCCTGCTGGGGTATATCTTCGCGGCGGCCTGATCCAATTCGCTTATCGCAACCTTTCTGGGGGAACTCGAAATGGCAATCTATGAACTGCGGACCTACGCCCTGCGGGTCGGCGTCATGAAAGAGGCAATCGGCTACTACAATGAGCTGGGGTGGCCGGCCCTGAAAGAGGGTGGTTTTGACAAGAAGCTCATCGGTTACTTCATCGCTGATACGGGGACGATCAACAGCCTGGTGCATATGTGGAAGTTCGACGATGACAGCGATCGGCGGGCCCACTATGACGCTCTCTTCCAGTTCGATGATTTCATGGCCTTTGCGGCAAAATTCAGGCCGTTGGTGATGACTCAGGAGGTTCAGCTCCTTACGGAGTCGCCCTGGGGCCCTCATCCGTAGGCAAGATCGACCACGTCTCTTTTCGACCACCGAGGCCCACGCCATCGCCTGCCCGTATTCCGGCACGCGCCCTGATGCCCGGCATGCAAATGCGAACAGGCTACGGACCGGCGTAGTCGAAGGATGTGTGGTAGCCGTTCCTGTCGGAGATCTCCCACGTCATGTCGAAATCCCGGTAGCGCAGCACGGACGACCTGGAGACGATCTTCGCCGCCCTGGAGATCACGCCCATCGGCGAGTTGACGATGGTGACCGGACCCTCTTCCTTTCCCTCTATATCGGTCATCTCCATCGTGGCGATCCGGGCCATGGCAAGGCTCATCGACTGTCCTTCTGACCGGTAGTCGATGGGGGTGAGGCGTTCTCCGAGGACTTCGTCGATCAGGTCCACGGAAAGAGCCGGGGGACCACCGGCACGGCCCGAGAAGATATTTGAGAGCGCGCCGGTCTGTGCCTCGGAGCCGCGGCTGTCGATATAGCGTGCGAGGCGCCAGCCGCCGTCCACCATCAGCCCGGGCACGTGCACCATGTGGACGACGTTGAGCCCGTCGAGCGACGTTTCGCCATGATGCCCGCGATCGATGTGCCATCCGATCATAACCGTGCAGGCGCCGTCCGTCGGCGGACTCTTGAAGATACAGGGGCACGGAATGCTGCAGTTGCAGGCTTCGAAATAGGTGCCCGCCAGTTTCCAGCTCGTGGTCATCGACACCCTCCCGCCGGCCATGATGGCAATTTCAGGCGGGGAGGCAAGCGGTCCCCTGGCCCCGGGGCCAGTCGTCGGGCGATAATCGCCGATACCCAATTCTCAGGAGGCTAGATCCGACATGGAACAGATGCCCTTTATCACGCTCGCCCAGTGCCGGGCCGCCATGGACGCCATGCTGGAGGCGGCGCAGAAAAAACCAGAGCATCCCGTGGCGATGGCGATCGTCGATAGCACCGGTTTCCTTATCAACTATCAGGAGATGGACCGCCTCAGGATGTTTACCAAGACCCACGCCATACGAAAGGCTTACACGGCGGCAGTCACCGGATTGAACAGCGGCGCCCACGGTGAGTGGATGAAGTCCCGAGGCCTGACGGTGCGCGAGATGGGTGGGGATCTGCAGCTCACCCCCGGCTTCGGTGGCGTTGTCGTCCGCGCGAGCATGCATGATCAGGAGGACTTCCACACCAATGTCATGGGCGGTATCGGCGTGGGTGGGTACCTCTCAGGCCAGGAAGATGAGGATCTGGCCATGATCGGCCTCAAGGCCATGAATGTGTAAAGCGCAGAATTCTGCGGCCCCGACAGCGTGCGAATTGTGCGAATTGCCACAATTCGATTGTCTTGAAAGGTTCGGAATCGGGCTGCCTGGCCGGGACGGAGCCTTCCAGCCGTGTAAGTTACTTGGCAATGGCCTTCACGAGGTCGCCCCGGCTGACGATGCCCACCAGAGTGCCGCCGCGCACCACGGGTGCCTGGTTGATCTTCCGCCGCAGAAAGACCGAGGCGACTTCCTCGATCGTCGCCTCCACGTGAACGGTGATCGGCGGTGTCGTCATGATGTTCTTGGCGATATGGCCATGGGTTTCTTTGACCGTTGTTGAAATACGGTCCCTGGCGTTGAACAGCCGCAGCCACCAGGACTGGGGAAGATCGGCACTACCGGAATGCTCCCGGCGCAACAGGTCAGTCTCGCTGACGATGCCGATGAGGCGCTGATCTTCCTCGACGACGGGGACGGCGCTGATCCGGTGCTCCATCATGAGCTGGGCGATCTCCTCGACCGGTGTTTCAGGTCCGGCTGTCACCAGCGACGTCGTCATGATTTCCTTGGCGAGCATCGAAACGTTCTTTCTGTTCTGTCCCCGTTACACCATCCGGCGGTGATGACACCCGCCGGCACCCTTCACTGCAAGCTGGAAAGATTGGCAATCAGCAGCAAGTTCTCCCGGCGCATCTCGTCCGAAATCTTATGGGCGAGGTCCGAGTCCGCGCCGAGCGATTGCGATGCGACAGTGCTGCAATGTTTCGCGGACTCCCGGTGCCCTTCGATGATGGCCTGCTCAATGAGTTTGACCGCCATGCTTGTCTGCTCCAGGCTCGGTTGCAGTTCGAGGACCTTAAACACGGCCTCCGCCGTTTCCTGCGCACTTTAAAGAATGTTCATGGCCATTTCCGTCCTAATGCTGCCCCTGAGCAGGTCACAGTATACGCGGCTTCTGCCAGATGTGGGGAAGCCTTACCCTTGACGGCTTCCCAATCCACGGGTTTTAACAGAGACTTCCCATCCTGGCCGAAACCCCCGGGTGCCGAGTCGATCACGACTAATCTTGCGCAGGGTGTATGAGAGGACGGAATCATGACATCACATTTGAGCGCTGCGGATATTCGCGCGAAGTTCGATCATCCGGTTATCGACGCGGATGGTCATATCGTCGAGGTCGCCCCGGTCTACGAGGAGTACATCAGCAAGGTTGCGGGACCCGAGCTTCGCGACCGGGTTATCGAACATCTGAAGAACATGGTGCGCCAGTGGTACAACGTCTCCGACGAGGAACGGTTCGAACGCCACATTCAGCGGCCGGCCTTCTGGGTCCATCCGGCGAAGAACACTTATGATCTCGCCACGGCCATGTTGCCGAACCTCATGCGGGCTCGCATGGACGAGATCGGCATCGACTTCAGCATCGTGTATCCGACCTTCGGATTGCTGGTCCCCCGTATCCCGGAGGATGACGTGCGCCGGGCGGCCTGCCGGGCGCTCAACCTCATGCACGCTGAGCTCCTCGGTGACCATGCCGACCGGATGATCCCGGCCGCCGCCATCCCGATGTTCACGCCCGAGGAAGGCGTTGAGGAGATCGCCTACGCCTGTGACGAACTCGGATACAGGGTCGTCATGCTTCAGGGCAATGTCCGCCGCCCCATGCTGGGCCAGGACGGCAAGCCGGTGCCGGGCAACCCCGTGTGGATCGACAGCCTCGGGATCGACAGCCCGCACGATTACGATCCGCTTTGGGAGGCCTGCGTCTCTCGCGGTATTCCCGCCAACATGCACACAGGTGGCATGGGCTGGGGTACGCGCATGTCGCACACCAATTACGTCTACAATCACATCGGTCACTTTGCGGCCTCGCACGAAGGCTGCTGCAAGGCCTTGCTGCTCGGTGGCGTGCCCGAGCGATTTCCCGATTTGACCTTCGGTTTCCTCGAGGGCGGCGTCGGCTGGGCCACGACGCTTTACGGCGATCTGATCTCCCACTGGGAGAAGCGGAACAGTGACTCCATTCAGAACCTGAATCCGCGCACCATCGATTCCGCCCGCTTCCGTGAGCTTTGCGACGAGTACGCCGCCCCGGGACATCGCGACTCGTTGGAGCGGTTTGCCGAGAACGTCCACTGGATGTTCGCGGCCGACCTGGAACAGAAAGACGGCATCGAAGACGAATGGGCCAAGAGCGGCATCAAAACCGACGAGGACTTCGCCACGGTCTTCTCGAAGCACTTCTTCTTCGGATGCGAGGCCGATGACCGCGCCGTGGCGGGGGCGTTCAATGCCAAGGCCAACCCGTTCAACACCCGCCTCAACGCGATCTTCAGCTCGGACGTCGGACACTGGGACGTGCCGGATATCAGAGGCGTCCTCGGGGAGGCCTACGAACTCGTCGATGATGGCTTGATCGACGATGCTGATTTCCGGGACTTCGTGTTCACCAATACGGTCCGCCTGCACACGATCAACAAGCCCGACTTCTTCAAGGGGACGGTGGTCGAGGACGCGGTCAACGATTTCCTGGTGTCGGAGTCCCAGTCCCAGGCAGCGGAATAGATCGAACGATCGACTCTTTTTCGAGGGATAGGGTGCAGCTTTACAACACGTTTATTTCGTCGGCGAGCTATCGGGTTCGCATCGCGCTGAACCTCAAGGGCGTCGCGTATGAGTATGTCAGCGTGAATCCGCTCAAGGGCGATAACCTCAAGCCCGAGTATCTGTCTGTGAACCCGCAAGGCTTGATACCGACGCTCGTTGATGGTCAGAACACGCTGACCCAAAGCCTGGCGATTATGGAGTACCTGGAGGAAACCCACCCGGAACCGCCACTGCTGCCGGCTGATCCGGTGGGGCGCGCCCGGGTACGGGCCCTGTCGCTCGTGCCGGCCTGTGAGATGCATCCCGTCTACACGCCACGGGTCCGGCAGTACCTTGCCAATGAGCTTGGCTTGGATCAGGAAACGTCGATCGCCTTTGGCGGCCACTGGATTGGACTGGGATTTGGAACCCTGGAGTCACAGCTCAAGGACAGCCCGCATACCGGCACGTTCTGTCATGGCGATCGGCTGACCCTGGCCGATGTCTGTCTCGTGCCTCAGCTCTTCATCGCGCGGGTCGTGCAGGCCGACGTCTCCCCATATCCGACGCTGCTCAGGATCGAGGAGGCCTGCCTCGCATTGCCCGAATTCAAGGCCGCACATCCCGACAATCAACCCGACGCGCCCGCGGACGACTAGGAGGAGCCGTGAAGCTCTACAGCTTCTACATCTCGTCCGCGGCCTATCGCGCGCGCATCGCCCTCAACCTCAAGGGCTTGGCGTAAGAGTACATCGCTATCGACATGTTCGCCGAGGAGCACCTGTCATCCGAGTACGGCGAGATCAACCCGCAGGGCCTGGTCCCTGTCCTGGTCGATGGCGAACACACCCTGTCGCAGACCCTGGCGATCATGGAGTACCTCGAAGAGGTCTATCCCGAACCACCGCTATTGCCGGACGATCCTGTGGAACGCGCGAGGGTGCGGGCGCTGGCGCTGGCGCTCGTTCCCGACTGCGAAATGCATCCGATCAACAATCGTCGCATCCGTGAATATCTCGTCAACGACCTCGAACTTGGCCACGAGACGATGATCGAATGGATCGGGCACTGGAATGCCAGGGGATTTGCGATCTTGGAGGCGTTGCTCAGCGAGAGCCCCCATACCGGGGTATTCTGTCACGGGGACCGCCCGACTGTAGCTGATGTGTTCCTGGTGCCGCAGCTCGACGCAGCGCGCCGTTTCGAGACCGACCTCTCACCCTATCCCACGGTACTCAGGATCGAGGAGGCCTGCCTCGCGCTACCGGAATTCCAGGCGGCGTCACCGGGAAACCAGCCCGACGCGCCTCAGGGTTAGGCGGTCAATACATCCCCATCCCGGCCTTCCCCCTGTTAGGGGAAGGAGAGCAATGAGGTGTGATCACCGGGCTTGAGTCCTCCCCCCTTGCAGGGGGGCGTGTAGAGGGGGGTCAGTCTACGATTGTGATTTTCGGGGTCAGCTAGACCCCAGGTCCGGTCACGATTCTTCGCGCAGTGCGTCGATGTCCTCATCGGGCCAGTTCTCTTCCCACCAGGCTTCGGCGCGTGCCCGGGCCTCACCGATTTCCAGGCCGGACATGCTCTGCAGGATGATCTGCCGGTCCTTCGCCGCGCGCTCATTACCGAGCGCCGCCGAGAGATTGACCCAAAGATGCGCCAGCATGTAGTTCTGCAGAACGCCGATCCCCCCGTAGTACAGCAGCCCGACCTTGTGCATGGCTTCGGCGTCGCCCGCATTGGCGGCGTGCCGCAACCAGGAGAAAGCGGCTCGCGATCCGCGGTGGGCCACCGCCACCAGGCGTTCACGCGCCTTCGCGACCTGCCCTGCCGCCGCGCCCTTTTGATACCATTCCGTGGCCTTGTCGTAGCTGATGCGGACGCTGCGGCCCTACTCGTACATGCGCCCGAGATTGATCATGGCGAGACCGAGGCCCGCGTTCGCCGCCTCTGAGAACAGCCGAAACGCTTCTTTCTCGTCCTGTTCGATGCCGCGGCCATCGAGATAGGATCGGCCCAGGTTGTTCTTGGCCTCCGCATGATCCTGCACGGCGGCACGCTGGTACCATTTCGCCGCCGTCGCATAGGCCTTGAGCGTTCCGCGTCCGTTTTCGAACAGGACACCGGGGCTGTTTTGGGCACCCGCGTGGCCCTGCTTCGCGGCGCGCTGGTACCACTGAATGGCGATAGCATCTCCGCGCGGGACACTCTGTCCGAGAAGGTACAGGAACCCCATCATTTCCTGTGAATTCGCATCGCCCTGCTCGGCCAGGGGGCGCCATTCTGCGACGGCGGCCTCGAAGTCGCCGTTCCGATAGGTAGCCATGCCAGCGGCAAAGTCGGCCAGTGCCGCCCGCAAGTGTGGTGTTTTTCTGGTCTCTGCCAGACATAACTCGAAATGACCGTGATGTCATGGATACGTCGGTGTGAGCATCAAAACCAGGCGCGCAGGAAGCCTTATCGTATTCTCTGCCGCACCTTCCTCCCCCGGGACTTTGTAGTATGTCATTGTTGCAAATTTGCGACACGCCGCATTGATCTTGATTAATTCCTGGAACACGGCATTGGCGATCCTTGAGATTTGCGAAGTTGTCCAATCGACCAAGCCTCGGGAATTCGATACTGTTCCGCTGACCAAATGACGATCCCTTCCGACACGGACGAATCAGGAATCCTTCCAGCCTGGGCGTGGGCATGGCTGCCCATTGGTCTGGTTGCAGGGGTTCTCGCCTGGCGGATCGTCGATGAGAGTTCCTACCGCGCGCATTTCGAGAACGAATTGGGCTTTGCCGAGAACGGCACGGCCGTTCTGCTGATCCCTGGCATCTATGCCGCCCTGATTGTCTGGCGTCTCCGCGAGCGGCTGCCGTTCCGTTTGCTGGGGTTTTGGTACGGTCTCGTCGGACTTGGCTGCGTGTACTTCGCAGGCGAAGAGCTCAGTTGGGGGCAATCACTGTTTCATTGGGAAACGCCCGAGCTTCTGGAAAGAGTGAACGATCAGGGCGAAACGAATATCCACAACATTTCGAGCTGGTTCGATCAGAAACCGCGGTTGCTGCTCGAGCTGTGGGTTCTATTCGGCGGGGTGCTCTTTCATGTGTGGTCCAAGGCGACGGGGCGGAGATCCCTGCCCGGACACTGGGCCTACTGGTTTTGGCCGGCTCGCCAGCTCATCCCGGTGTCCGTTTTGGCGTTGATCGTGATGATGCCCAAACGAATCCTGGAAAGTTTCGGCTCGTTACCGCCACCGCCCTTCGACATCCGCGAGACGGAATTGCAGGAGTATCTCTTTGCGGTATTCCTGACGCTCTATCTCTGGTCAGTTCTCACACGGCTTCGAGCGACCTCATCCTGACGGAGTGAGGTCAACCTGTCACGATTGGCGGCCGCCTGTCGTCCCAGGGGCGGGCTTCTTCGAGTTGTGAAGCCAGCCGCAGCAGCGTGGCTTCATCGCCAAAGCGGGCAACCAGCTGCACGCTGATCGGCAGCCCGGATTCACTCATGCCCATGGGCAGCGTGATTCCCGGCTGACCCGTAATGTTGAACCACACCGTGAACGGACTGAACGTGAAGACCCGGCGCCAGTATTCGTCCGCGTCTTCCAGCATCATGTCGATCCAGCCGAGTTTTGGTGGCAACGTTCCCAGAGCGGGTGTCAGCAGCGCGTCGTAGGTGTTGTGGAATGCAGCCATCTGACGACCCAGACGCTGCCCCGCCTGAGTAGCACGCACATAGTCGGCGCCTGACATCTCCTCTCCCATTCTGGCCGCCGCCGCCGTGACGCGTTCAACATCATCGGGCCCCGCCGTCTTGCCCGCGGGATGACCGCGCAGCGTCGCTGCAATATTCGCGGCACTGATTGTCCTGAAGGTTGGAATCACGCTTTCCCGATCAATATCGGGATCGGCCTCCTCGACATTGTGACCCAGTTCGCCGAGTAGCTTGGCGGTGTCCTGAACGACGGCGAGAATTTCCTTGTCGATGGGAACGCCGTTCGGGGCTCGCGTCGTCATGGCGAGTCTCATCGAGCCCGTGTCGGCGCCGACCTCGTCCAGGAAGGGGCGTTCGGGCGGCGGCGCCACGTACGGATCACCCGCACCCGGTCCCGCCGTGGCGTCAAGCAATGTGGCCGAATCCCTGACCGTCCGGGTCAGCGCGTGCTCGCAGCTATGTCCGCCATTTCCCTCGCCCGAATAGGGCGACATGGTGTTGCGGGCACGCGTCGGTTTGAGGCCGACCAGGCCACAGCACGCGGCAGGCGCTCGAATGGATCCGAAGCCGTCTCCGCCGCTGCCCATGGGCGCGATGCGGGCAGCCACCGCCGCGGATGATCCGCCGGACGAGCCCCCAGGCGTCCGCTCCAGGTCCCATGGGTTGTGCGACGGCCCGAACAGTTGAGGCTCGCAGGTCAGACTGAGACCGAGCTCGGGCGTGTTGGTCTTGCCGAAGACAACCAGGCCGGCCCTCTTGTGCCGCTCGACGATCGTGCTGTCATCCGGGGGCACGACATCAGCGAAGAATCGGCTGCCGCGTGTCTGGACGAAACCACCCAACGCGCCGCTGAGGTCCTTCAAAAGAAAAGGGACGCCCGTGAACGGTCCGTCCGGCAGCCCTGCGGCGATGGCGTCGCGACCGAAGTCGTAAAGCTCATCGACGATGGCATTGAGTGAAGGGTTTCGGGCTTCGGCGCGGGCGATCGCCGCCTCCAGCAGTTCCTCCGCGGTGATCTTGCGATTTCGGACGAGTTCCGCGAGTCCAAGCGCGTCGTAATCTTCGTATTCCGGAAACGGTTCCACCCTGCCCTCCTTGACGGCTACGCCGGTTCTGTGCGGCGCTGAAAATCGACTCTGGCCGAACGGCTGCAAAGGTGCAAATGGCCGGACTTGCGCGGCCATACATCACGCGGCAAGGTCCCGCCGTCACCATCCAACGGAGAACGAGTCAAAGGGGAATGGGCATGCAATTCGACGTCGCTGACCGAAAGGTTCTGATCACGGCGGGTGCCGGTGGCATCGGCGCCGTCACGGCCCGGGATTTCCTCGCCCAGGGCGCGAGTGTCTTCGTCTGCGACATCTCGGAAGAGGCACTGGCCCAGTTCATATCGGAGAACCCTGGGGCTGGCGGCGTGGTCTGTGATGTGGCCGATGACGTCGCCGTGGGCGAGATGGTCGCCGCAGCGGTGGATGCCATGGGCGGCCTCGATGTTCTGGTCAACAACGCCGGAACGGCTGGACCGATTGCGCAACTCGTCGACATCGATCCCGAAGACTGGCGCAGATGCATCGAGGTGTGCCTCAACAGCATGTTCTATTGCGCGCGTCATGCCATTCCCCATATCGAGGCCGCCGCGGACGGCGTGATCATCAATATCTCCTCCGTGGTCGGTCAGCTCGGTGCAGCCGAGCGATCGCCATATACCGCGGCAAAGGCGGGTGTTATGGGATTGTCTAAGGCGTTGGCAGTAGAGCTTGGTCCCAAGGGCATCTGCGTCAACTCGATCCTGCCCGGCTCCGTCGACGGCCCCCGAATTCGGGGCACCATAGAGCGACATGCCGCTGCGGCTGGTATCGGCGTGAATCAGATGACCGAGCAGTACGTGAGAGGAAACCTGCTCGGCAAGATGCAGCAACCGCAAGAGATTTCGGGGATGATCCAGTACCTGTGTTCACCGCTGGGACGATCGATCACCGGCCAATCCATTCATATCGACGCCGGCCACCAGACGCTGAAATGATCCTGCCGAGCGGCGCGGTATTGCTCGGCGACAGAGTCGCAGTCGTGAAGAGTGCCGAATTCAGATTACGGAAGTAAATCAGTCCGTCGAAATTCAGAGCGATAGATCACGATGTGCTCTACGGTCCGACGCACAACTATGTCATCGTGATCCAGATGGCAGCCCAGCCCGCCGAACGTGAATGAGCGCATCCCTGCCCAACTTCAGTCTGACCGAGGTCAGCAACGCAATTCGAAGGCAGGAGTCGACGTCGCGTGCTGCGACCGAATGCCTTTTGGCGCGGATCGCTGAAGTTCAGCCAAAGGTAAACTGCTTCATCAGCCTGGAAGCGGACGCGGCGCTGAATGCTGCGGATCGTGCCGACGAAGAGATTCTTGAAGGCCGATGGCGTGGACCGTTGCATGGCGTGCCGCTCGCTCACAAGGATGCGTTCGACCGCACGGGCAAGATCACGACTGCGGGCTCGAAGGTGCTCGACCAACCGGCTCGGTTCTCGGCTACGATCATGGAACGATTGGAAGCTGCCGGAGCGCTGCACCTGGGCACTCTGAACCTCGATGAATTTGCAACCGGGGGAACCGGTGAGAATGAGCACTTTGGCAGATGCCTGAATCCCTTGGACCTTGGTCATATTCCTGGTGGATCTTCAGCGGGATCCGGTGCCGCGGTTGCCGCTCGACTTGTTTACGGTGCATTGGGAACGGACTGTGGCGGATCGATAAGGTATCCGGCATCGATGTGCGGCGTGGTTGGGCTTAAGCCAACCTTCGGACGCGTCAGTCGCCACGGTGCTTTCCCATTAAGCTGGACCATGGACTGCATTGGGCCGTTGGCACGGTCGGTCGAGGACTGTGCCTTGATCATGCGTGTAATTGCCGGGCCCGACGTCAATGATCCCACCGTGCAGGATTGTGAGGTGCCGGATTACGCGGCCCTCCTCCGTCGCGAGCTGCGCGGCGTCCGCGTGGGCGTAGCGGTCGGCGACCCCTTCCAGGATGTTGACCCGGAACTGGAGACGCTGCTGCGAGAGGCCTCTGTCGTTCTTCGCGATCTCGGCGCTGAACTCGTGGAGATCACGGTTCCCGACGTAGAACTCATGGACGACCTGCAGATGGTGCTCATGAAGTGCGACGCCGCCACAATGTACGGTCGACTGCTGCGCACCCGTATCGATGAATTCTCGACCGCGGCGATCGGTATTCTTTAGGAGGGGATTCTCATTCCCGCGACGCGTTATCTTGAGGCCGTTTCGCTCCGCGGACCCCTGCTGCGGCAGTATGTCGAGACGGTTTTCGGCACGGTAGATGTCCTG
>DEBC01000147.1 GCA_002348365.1 Alphaproteobacteria bacterium UBA2966
CACCCATGAGGTCGTCGAAGAGCAGGATTTGCCCGTCGCACGCCGGCGACCCGCCGATACCGATGGTCACGGTTGGGATGCTCTCGGTCATCTGGCGCGCCAGCGGCTCGACCACGCCTTCGATCACGATGGCGAAGGCCCCCGCTTCTAAGATGGCACTGGCATCCGTCATCAGCACGTCGTCGGCACCCTCTGTTTTGCCCTGTACACGGAAGCCGCCCATGGCATTCACGGCTTGTGGCGTGAGGCCGACATGACCCATCACGGGAATACCGCGTTGAACGAGAAATGCGACGGTCTCCGCCATATGGGCGCCGCCCTCCAGCTTCACGGCGCCGGCCTCGGTCTCCTTCATGATCCGGCTCGCGTTGCGGAATGCCTGTTCGGGGCTCTCTTCATAGCAGCCAAATGGCATATCCACGACCACCAGTGCATTTCGTGTGGATCGCACCACGGCCTGTCCCTGCTGGATCATCGCATCCAGCGTCACCGGCACGGTGGTATCCATTCCCAGCAGATTCATGCCGAGTGAATCACCGACGAGAATGAAATCGCAGTGGCGATCGATGATCTTTGCAACGCTCGAGTGATATGCCACCTGGGCGACGACTTTCTGGCCGCCCCTTCGGGTGGCAATGTCGACGGCAGTCAGCCGCTTTACCTGGTCGTTGTCGCTCGGCATCATTTTCTCCGGGCGTCAATTTGTGCAAATCATCCTGCCGGCTGACAGAATAGCGGACCGGCGGTCACGTTTGTATCGGTCGAAAACAAGCTCCAACTGGAAAGACAGGTCCCATATGGATTACGAAAACGTACTCACCGAGATGGACGACGAACTTCTGATCGTCACGTTGCACTGGCCAGAGCGGCACAATGCCTTGAATCACCAGATGCGGGTGGACCTGCTGGATTGCGTGCGCCGCGCCGAAGTCGATGACGCGGTGAAAGCCATCGTCTTCACGGGCCATGGCGAGAAATCATTCTGCGCGGGGGCCAACATACCAGAACTCGAAGAGCGGACCTTGGTCACCGAGATGGGACCATCGGCGACCTTGCGAAAAGACCTGCCCACCACGATCGAGCGATTGGGCAAGCCGACGGTCGCTGCGATCAACGGCTATTGCTTCGGTGCGGGTCTAGAGTTTGCCATGGGCTGCACCGTGAGGATTGCCAGCGACAACGCCCGGCTCGCGCAGCCGGAGATCAACCTGGGACAGATTCCCGGCAGTGGCGGAACCCAGCGTCTTTACCGGTTCGTCGGTCTGAGCTGGGCGATGCAGCTGGTGCTCACGGGCCAGCGCATCGACGCCGAAACCGCGGCCTCGATCGGCCTGGTGACGGAAGTGATGCCCCAGGCCGATCTGCTGCCTCGGGCGAAGGAGCTCGCACGCACATTGGGTTCACAAGCGCCCCTGGCCTTCGTCTCCGGGCGTGATGCCGTCTTGCGGTCGACGGAATCCGACTTGCTGACTGGCATCGATTACGAGCGCAAGCTCTATGCGATATGCATGGCGACGGAGGATGTGCGCGAAAGTATGGCCGCGTTTTCCGAGAAGCGTGAGCCCGAATACAAGGGGCGTTGATGAAGCCGACCCATATCGATCAGGAGCAAGTCAACGCTTACCTTGGTGCCGGCCACTGGTCCCGCGAGACCATGGTCGACCGGTACACCAGTTATTCCCGCGATTTCCCCGACAAGGTCGCCTGTCGAGACACAGAAACAGAGCTGACCTGGCAGGGCCTGGATCAGATCACGACGCGGATCGCCGCCAACCTGATAGCGCTTGGTCTTCGGCGCGATGCCCGAGCCCTCGTGCAGATTCCCTCTTCGAGCCGCGAGATGGTCCTTCGCATGGCGTTGAAGAAGGCCGGAATCCTGGGCTGTTTTGCGCCCATGCAGTGGCGCCGCCGCGAGCTGACCTATACCTGCGACCAGATCGATCCCAGTATCGTATTCGTCCTGCCCGGCACGATGAACGAAGACCAGCGGCTTTGGCTCGATGAAACTTGTGCGGACCGGACTGGTCTCGAATTTCTGGCGAGTGTCTCCACAGCGCCCTCGGACGGTTGGGTGGCATGGTCAGATCTTGCTGATTCAATTCCGGATGAAAGCGCCGTCGGTCGGATCGCGGACCGGCAGTTCAAGTTCGATGAGGTGTCGCTGATCACGGCCTCGAGTGGAACCAGCAGTCTCGCCAAACTGAACGAGTGGCCGGAGGGAGCCCAGCTCTGCATCGGGCGCGCAACCGTCGAACGCCTGGGAGTCCGCGAGGACGACAATATCGGCATGTTCGCGCCCATGTCGGGCGCAGCAGGCGTACTGGTGTGGGTGATGTCCGGTGCGACATCCTGCACGTACACCTTCCCCAGCGGCTTCAATGCGCCCGACCTGTTGCGGCTGGTTGAAGAGACCAGGATCACCGTGGCGACGACGGTTCCCGTTATCCTCGCGCGCCTGGCGCAGGAGGATCTGGGTTCGTTCGACCTGAGCTCGTTGCGCGCCATCCGGGTGGGGACCGGGGTCGCCAGCCTCGATGCGGCGCGCCAGATTGAAAGCCAGACCGATTGCCGCGTTGTCGTCGCGTCCGGCGCCATGGAGTGCCCGGGCTTCGGCCACGCGAATTTCGATGAGCCGGCGGAACAACGCCTCGACGGCAGTACGGGTCTCCCCCTCCGGGGCTGCCGGTTGCGGATCGATGACGACGAGGGAAACGAACTGCCGGCTGGACAGGTGGGTCATGTCAAGGTGTCCGCGCCGTTTGCCTCATCGGGCTACTGGAACGAACCCGAAGCGACGGCCAGGGTGTGGACGGACGGCTGGTACACGACAGGGGACATGGGCGCCGTCGACGAGGATGGCAGGCTGACGCTGTTGGGGCGTGCCAAGGAAGTCATCAACCGCAGCGGACATAAGATATTGCCGATCGAGGTTGAACAGGAGATCGCCAAGCACCCGGACGTCTTTCAGTGTGCCGTCGTGGCCGCGCCCGATGCCGAATACGGCGAAGTGCCCTGGGCGTTCGTGCAGGTCCGGAAAGGCAAATCACTGAGCCCGAAGGCCCTGGTAGACGTGTTGCGGTCGGAAGGGCTGGCAACTTACAAGATACCGGCGCGATTCATCCAACTGAGTGAATTTCCCAGGGTCGGAGGCAACAAGATCGACAAGAAGCTGTTGCTCGACATGGCGCCCGCTGTCGAAGGTGCGCGGCACGGTTAGGTTTGAGAGCTGATTATTGACGCAGGAATTGGAAATGGAGATGAGGCTTTGACGATCGAGGCAACGGAAGATCTTCACGGCAAGAGCTTTGACGGTTTCACGGTCGAGGTCGATGCCGGTCAGCAGCGGGGCGACATCATTCTCGACCGCGGCGACATGAACACCATCGCGATGGGCCAGCGTGAGGAATTGCGTGCCGCATTTGAAACCCTAGATCGCGATGACCGTGTGCGGGTCATCGTGCTGCGCGCGGTGGGACCCAACTTCTCGTCGGGGGGATATATCAAAGGCTTCCTCGAGGCATCGCCCGAGCACGTGTCGAAACTCGCGGACAACATGGCCGCGCCGACGCGCTGCGAGAAGCCGGTGATTGCCGCCAACCGTGGATACTGTTTTGGCGTCGGGTTCGAGGTGTCACTGGCCTGTGATTTCCGAATTGCCTCCGAGACGGTGAGCTACTCGCTCCCGGAACAGAAGCTCGGACAGATTCCGGGCTCCGGTGGCTCGGCGCGCCTGCAGAAGATGATCGGTATCACCCGGACCAAAGACATTGTCATGCGTTCCAAGCGGATATCCGGTCAGCAGGCGTACGACTGGGGGATCATCACCGAGGTCGTCCCGGACGATGAGCTGGAATCAGCGACGGACGCGCTGGTCGCCGAATTGTGTACGTTCGCACCGCTCGCTCAACGGACAGCCAAGCGTTTGCTCAATGAAACCGAAGACATGTTCCTGTCCCTGGCCATCCAGGTCGAAGGTCACTGTTATTCGCGGCTGCGGCAATCGGACGACTTCAAGGAGGGAGTCGAAGCCTTTCACGAAAAGCGCAAGCCGGAATTCAAGGGGTACTGACCGACGCGTTTTCGATTGTCGCCCGACGCCACTTCGTTTCCCGCCTCACCTCTGGCAGATCTTTCGTTTCAGCCGAGCGCGTGATTGGCTTTCGTCGGGGCTCTTCTTCTTCTTTTTCTTCGATGCTGTTAATCACGTATCGCTTGTCGCTGTATGAAACATCGACATGATGCGCGATGACGTAGCCGAACAGCCGGCGATGCTGGCCGATCTCACCGGAGACCACATAGACGTTCATACCCTGGTAGAAGGCGCTCTTTATCGCAACGCGCACGTCCTTGCACTTCCAGACATGCTTCCAGCTTCCAAAGCTATAAGAACTGTAGTCGTCCGGCCCTTCATCGGTGTTGATGATGTCGACCGTAAGGCCATCCGGTGACGTCGGTGACCCCTGCACGAACACGTTGAACTGGTGGTAGTCCTCGCAGGTCATCTCGCGGAGGTCATCCGCCAATGCAGAGTTGGCTCGCTGCGTCCTGATCCGTGCGGGTCGGTAGGGCGATGCGGCATCCGTCGATTCCGCAGCATCGACCCGGACGAGAATGTTTCCCAGGGAGTCGGAGACCAGGTCGAGCAGCGAGCCAGAGCGGCTGCTCCCGAAATCCTGAGTGGCGCAGGCACCGAGGAGCGCGGTGGCGGCCAGAACAATGATGAGACCGAGTCTTATGGCGGGCCATTATCAGTTCGAGAACGATAATTCTTTGTAACCAACGCCACGAACTCTAACCCGTTGACAAAGAATGAATAAATGGCGCACCCGACAGGTAG
>DEBC01000023.1:0-2659 GCA_002348365.1 Alphaproteobacteria bacterium UBA2966
AAGTTGAAGCGCTGTTGTCTCCGTTGCCGAACTTGCCGGCAGCCGATGTCCCGGATGGTCTCGACGAAGCGGCAAATGTTGAAGTGCGGCGCGTAGGTGAACCGCCGACGTTTGATTTCGATGTGCGCGATCATGTCGATATTGGAGAAGGCCTCGGCATGATGGATTTCGAAGCGGCGGCACGCATGTCGGGCGCCCGATTCGTCGTCTTGAAGGCCGGTCTGGCAAGGCTCGAACGCGCGCTCGCCAACTTCATGCTCGATATCCAGACCGAAGAATTCGGATACCAGGAGACCAAGCCTCCTAGCCTCGTCCGTGATTCAGCCGCGTTTGGCACCGGTCAACTCCCGAAGTTTTCGGACGACCTGTTCCACACGGATGATGGTTATTGGCTGATTCCAACAGCGGAAGTACCGCTCACAAATCTGGTTCGAGAACAGATTATCACCGAAGCGGAACTGCCCATCCGCCGCACGGCCTACACCTCTTGCTATCGATCCGAAGCGGGTGCGGCCGGTAAAGACACGCGAGGCATGATTCGGCAGCACGAGTTCACCAAGGTCGAAATGGTGACGATTGCCCATCCCGACCGCTCCGACGACGAACTGGAGTTTATGACCGGGTGCGCCGAGGAAATACTCAAGCGCCTCGGACTTGCCTATCGCGTCATTGTGTTGAGCTGTGGCGACATGGGTTTTTCGGCGCGCAAAACCTACGATATCGAGGTCTGGCTCCCTGCCCAGGATACCTATCGTGAGATATCAAGCTGTTCGAATTGCGGAGACTTTCAGGCCCGCCGCATGCAGGCTCGATTTCGACCCAAAGGTGAAGCAAAGGGCACGCGGTTCGTGCACACTCTCAACGGCTCCGGTCTGGCGGTGGGTCGAACCCTGATCGCTGTTATGGAAAACTACCAGCAGTCTGATGGCAGCGTTCTGATACCGGACGCATTGAGACCTTATATGGCTGGTCGAGAGGTCATCCGTGGCGAAGGCTAGCGCGCCAAAAAAGGGTGGGCGAAGGTCCGATAAGCTTCGCATCCTCGTTTCGAACGACGATGGCATAAACGCACCTGGTCTCAAGGTCGCCGAAAAGATTGCACGGGCCCTGACTTCCGACGTCTGGGTTGTCGCGCCTGAGACTGAACAGAGCGGGGCTTCACACTCGTTGACGCTCCACGAACCTTTGCGCATGCGCAAAATATCGAGCCGGCGATATGCCGTCCGTGGAACGCCAACGGACTGCGTGATCATGGCGCTCAATCAGATCCTCCGGGATGAGAAATTGCCGGACTTGCTGATCTCGGGCGTCAACCGCGGTACCAATATTGGTGAAGATGTCACGTATTCAGGGACCGTTGCCGCCGCGATGGAGGGTACGCTGCTGGGAATCCCATCAGTGGCGTTGAGCCAGAGCTATACGAGCCCGCACCCAGTGAAATGGGGCACCGCGGAGCATCACGGGCCGCTGGTAATGCGTAAGTTGCTCAAGGAAGGTTGGCCTGAAAACGTCCTGATCAATGTCAACTTCCCGGACGTCATCGACAGCGCTGTCACGGAGTTGACCGTAACGGTGCAGGGGCAGCGCGATGCCGCCAACATCTTCATCGACGAGCGGATCGATGCGCGTTCCGTGCCATACTATTGGATTGGTTTCCGGCGACACAGGGGAGTCGTGGATCCGAAAAGCGACATGGCGGTGGTCTGGGGCGGTGGTATTTCGGTGACCCCCCTGCACATCGACCTAACTCATAGACGCACGAGACAGGCTCTGGAAAAAGCGTTGAAGTGACTGACAGCGCGCGAAAAATCCGATTGATCATGGAGTTGCGTCAGTCTGGTATCTCCGACACTGAAGTCCTGTCGGCCTTGGAGCGTATTCCTCGGGAAGAATTTGTACTCTCCAATTTCGGCGATCAGGCGTACGAAAATACAGCGCTGCCGATAGAGCAGGGCCAGACCATCAGCCAGCCCTACGTCGTCGCCTTCATGACTCAGGCGCTGGAGCTTGGCCCTCGAATGCGCGTGCTCGAAATCGGCACCGGCTCGGGCTATCAGGCCGCAATTCTGTCCAAACTCTGCCGGCGGGTTTACACCATCGAAAGATACCGTTCGCTGCTAGGCCAGGCGGAAGAGCGATTCCGTGGGTTGGGGTTGCACAACGTCGTCACGAAGCTCGGCGACGGGCATTTGGGGTGGCCTGAGCAGGCGCCTTTCGAAAGAATCATCGTGACTGCTGCGGCGGCCGAGATTCCCGAGGCGTTGATAGACCAGCTGGCTGACGGTGGAATCATGGTCATTCCAGTAGGCGCAAGTGGCCGCAACCAGGATGTAATCCGTATCCGCCGGGGCGCGGAAGGAATAAGCAGGGAAGAGTTGCTTCCGGTGCGGTTTGTGCCGCTGGTTGAGGGAATTGCCGGGACAAACTGATCGCGGGACCGCATTCATGTCCAATTCCAGTCAGCACGCGGGCGGTACAGGTTCTGCAGCGGATGTCCTGTGCCCGGTGCGCGAATTCCTCGAAGGCATGCCCCAGCTCAGCCTACGCGATTTCCTTGACGACTGGCCGGCCTCGAATGTGACCGTCCACTGCTTTGAATCCAACGATCTTCCCGTCGTCTCATGGATGCCGGCTGCCGTCGATAATGCTCTTCCTGAAA
>DEBC01000023.1:2975-9656 GCA_002348365.1 Alphaproteobacteria bacterium UBA2966
AATGCTCTTCCTGAAACGGCGCGGCTGATGGAATGCCTGGCTTCCGCCGCCGGCGATCTGTGCTGGTGCCAAACCTACGCGGCGGATGATTTCGGTGAGGACTTTCTCAACCGCTACGGATGGTGTGAATTCGTCGGCATGAGAGGGTTGGTGAAAAGTCAGAGATTGGCGTGTGGTGTACTGATGCTTGCACCCCATACGACCTATCCGGCGCATCGGCACGTCGACGAAGAAATTTATATCCCGATATCGGGCGCAGCGAGATGGTGGCGTAGAGGTGACAGTTGGAAAGCGGTTGAACCGGGGACGCCGATCCATCATCCATCTGGAATATCGCACGCGGTGAAGACTGATACGGCGCCGCTCGCCGCCCTTTACCTGTGGCGCGAGGGTGATCTCACGCAGAAATCTCTGATCTGTTGAGTGGGGAGGATCGATTGTGTGACAGGATCGGTTGAGGCGGCGCACGTGGACTCATAGACTGCGCTCGCGCGCAACCGACCGGGAGGAAGCACATTGGGTCAATTTGGTATCGGTCAATCGGTATCACGGCTGGAGGATCCGCGGCTGCTGCGGGGAGAAGGTGAATTCATCGATGACACCCGATACCCGAACGAGGCCTATGCCCACGTCCTTCGGTCACCACGGCCGCATGCTGATATCCTCGGGATCGATATTGCCGCCGCGCAGAGCATGTCGGGTGTGCTCGCGGTTCTTACCGGCGATGACGTTGTCGCAGACGGACTCGGGACGCTTCCCAACATCGTGCCCCGAAACGATCGTAATGGTTCGCCGATGTTCGTGCCGCCCCACACGATCCTGGCTGTCGGGCGGGTTCGATACGTTGGCGAAAGCATTGCGCTCGTCGTGGCGGAAACGCCGGAAATCGCTGCAGCGGCGGCCGACCTGATCATCGTCGATTACGAAGATTTACCCTTCGTGACCGGTACCGCGGCCGCCGTAGAGCCGGATGCAGTTGCGATCTGGCAAGGCACTCCCGATAACAACGCCTTCTTCTACGAGCTTGGCGACAAGAACGCCGTCGACGCGGCATTCGCGTCGGCGAAGCATGTTGTCGAAACGGAATTCGTTATCTCTCGAATTACGGCCAATTCCATGGAGCCGAGGGGCGCCGTGGGACTGTTCAACCAGCGGGACGGCCGTTGGACGCTCTACGCCAATGTTCAACATCCCCACACCATCCGCAGCATCATCTGCGGCAGCGTGCTGAAGGTGCCTGAGCACCGGTTGCGAGTCGTGGCGACTGACGTGGGTGGCAGTTTCGGCATGAAGGGCATGGTGCATCCTGAGAATGTCCAGGTTCTGTGGGCGGCTCAAAAATTGGGTCGGCCCGTGCGATGGATGAGTACCCGAAGCGAGGGACTGCTCAGCGATGCCCAGGCCCGAGACAATGTCTCTACCGCGAGATTGGCCCTGGATGAAGATGGCCGATTCCTCGCGCTTCATGTGTCGACGCTGGTGAATCTCGGAGCCTATTTGTCGATATACGGACCGCACTGCGGTACCAACAATCTGGGAGGTCTCGCAGGGGTATACGCAACGCCCAACATCTACACCGACGTTGTCGGTGTCTACACCAACACCATGAACACCGGGCCCTATCGGGGTGCCGGGCGTCCAGAAGCCGGATTTGCGGTCGAGCGGGTCATTGACGTCGCGGCCAGCGAACTCGGAATGGACCGCATGGAATTGCGGCGGCGAAACATGATATCGCCCGAATCGTTTCCCTATCAGACGCCCCTGACATTCAATTATGACAGCGGCGAGTTCCTCAAGAACATGGATCAGGTTCTGGAACTGGCTGACTACGAAGGTTTTCAATCTCGCCGGACGGCCGCGCTTGATGCCGGCCGTTTGCGCGGATTCGGTCTCGCGAATTGCATCGAGATGGCGGGACCGGGTGGGGTCGACGAGACCATGGAGATTAGGTTGCACCCCGATGGAACCGCCACTGTGCTGGTTGGCACTGATGCACAGGGTCAGGGTCACGAGACCATGTATTCCCAGTACGTCAACGAGTTTCTTGGCCTCGCCCTCGAAGATATTCGCATCATCGCCGCAGATACCGATGTCGTCTCGCGTGCTCGCGGAACTTTTGGTTCACGTTCTTCATGCGTGGGTGGAGCGGCACTCAAGGAAACGGCAGACATCATCATCGAGAAGGGGAAACTGATCTCCGCACACGTCCTGGAAGCATCCGCGGACGATATCGAGTTCGACGACGGTGTGTTTCAGGTTGCCGGTACGGATCACCAGATCGGAATTTCCGATGTGGCTCGCACGGCCTATCGGATCGGCGCTCTTCCGCCAGGGATGGAACCGGGTCTGGGTGCGCTACGCACGCATATCCCTCCGGCTTCGACTTATCCCAACGGCTGCCACGTCTGCGAAGTGGAAATCGATCCCGACACGGGCTTGCTCGATGTGGTGAGCTATCACGTCGTTGATGATGTGGGGCGTGTCATCAATCCGCCTCTCGTGCTCGGTCAGGTTCACGGTGCGGTATCCCAGGGCATGGGGCAGATTGTTTGGGAACAGATCGTTTACGATTCTGAGTCTGGTCAACTCCTGACTGGGTCTTTCATGGACTACTGCATGCCACGGGCGGATGATGTTCCGGCAATGGAAATTGCACACAACAACGTTCCGACGACAGCCAATCCCATGGGTGTGAAAGGTGTTGGGGAAGCCGGTGCAGTTGGCGCGTTGCCAGCCGTTTTCAGTGCTGTTATCGACGCAATGTCGACGCGGGGGGTCAAGGACTTTGATATGCCTGCGACGCCCCAGCGCATATGGCGTGCGCTCCAGAATGCGGAAGCAAGAGAATAAGAGCTGTTTATGAAGGTCGTTCGATGACCCCACCAGCAAAACCCTCAGACGAGGTGATGATCGACGTCCAGGCCATGGAGCGTCTTCTCCAGGCCGTCTACGAGCACGCTGGTTGCTCACCCGCAGAGGCGACCCAGATTTCTCGCAATCTAATCGGGGCCAACCTTCGTGGCCATGACAGTCACGGCGTCATTCGTACCGCGCGCTATATACAGAATCTGCGAGACGGTATCGTGTTTGCCAACCGGGACGCGGTGGTCGAAAAGGAAAACGACGTGCTGGCGATCATCGACGGCCGCTTCGGTTTCGGGCAGACGGTGGGCCCGCAGACCGTGGACATTGGTGTCGCCAAGGCCAAGCAGAAGGGTGTCGCGGTGACGGCGCTGAAGCACGCAGGGCATCTGGGTCGAATCGGAGAATGGGCGGAGCAGGCCGCCGCCAGCAATGTGGCCTCGATCCACATGGTCAACGCGCGCGGAAGCCTGCTCCTTGCCCCATTCGGGGGCATCGACCGGCGTGCAGGGACTTCGCCATTCTGCGCCGGATTCCCGGAAACGGATGGCGAGCCGATCATCCTGGATTTTGCCACTTCATTGGTGGCCGAAGGCAAGGCGCTGGTCGCCTTGCGTGGTGGCACACCACTGCCGGATGGCGCCATCATCACCCCGGAGGGGGAACCCACATCCGACCCCTCGCCACTGTATGGTGACTTGGACGACAATCAAGTTCCCAGCCCTTACAGCGGACCGGGAGCGCTGTGCAGCTTCGGCCTGCACAAGGGGTCGGGGCTGAATTTTTTCATGGAGATGATGGGGGGTGCCCTCACGGGGTCGGGTACGGCCGGAGCCCTCGGCGAAGATAAGCGGAGGGCGGTCTGCAACGGTATGCTGTCCGTTTACCTGGCTGTCGAGTTCTTTCACGAAGACGACTGGTTGGCGCGCGAAGTACGCGCGTATATCGAGTTCGTGAAAAGTTCGCGTCCCACCGAAACTGGTGGCGAGGTGCTGATACCTGGCGAGAAGGAGCGGCGCATCATGGCGGAGCGCACGGTTTCCGGATTGCCGATCTCGGGCCAGGCGTGGTCCGACATCCTCGCGGCGGCGCGCAGCGTCGGCCTCGGCGACGACGAGATCCAGGCCCTGCTGTGAGCCGGCGTGCCATGCCGGGGGACTCGGGATTTCAGGACCGGTGGGAGGTGACCGCGAACACGGCCTCCGGGTTGCGAATATGCCTAATCGTTTCCAGCATCCTGACCGCAACTGCCTGCACCCGATCGACCCCGGCGCCACTCGAGGATAAGGGACGCGTGGGCTTTGAACCGGCGCAAAAGACCCGACAATTGACTTCGTATGACCAGACACAAGTTTCGGATATCATCGTTCGCAAAGGCGATACGGTCTGGGGGATCGCGCGCCGAGCTGGCGTTCCGGTCCGGACCATAATTTCAGCGAACGGTTTGCAGGCGCCATTCACGCTGAGGCCAGGCCAGGGATTGAGAATTCCAACCGCGCGTCGTCACGTTGTCCAACGCGGGGACACGATTTACGGAATCTCACGGCGCTACGGTATCGATATGACAAGCCTGGTCCGACTTAACGGATTGAAAGTGCCATACACGATCCGTCCCAATCAGGCGCTGCGTCTCCCGGCCACGGCTCGATTGACCACCCCACCGAAAATCGCGGCGACAACACCGGCAACTCGGTCCGCACCGAGTCGGCGTGGGTCCCTCAAGGATGTTCCGCCGCGCGGCGGAGAATTGTTTGCTTGGCCGGTGGAGGGGCGAATTGTGAATGCCTATGGCGACAAGGGTGGCGGGCTCTACAACGATGGCGTCAACATTGCGGCGGGGCGCGGACAGCCTGTGCGGGCCGCAGACAATGGGGTCGTTGCATATGCAGGCAGCGAACTTCGTGGATTGGGTAACCTGCTTTTGATCCGCCACGCAGGCGGATGGATCACGGCCTATGCTCACAACGAGACGATTCTCGTAAGGCGTGGCGATGTGGTAAGTCGCGGTCAGGTTATCAGTCGTGTCGGCGAGACCGGGAGTGTGACCTCGCCACAACTTCATTTTGAGATTCGCCGCGGCACGCAGACGGTCGATCCAACCCGGTACCTGCCGCGTCTCACATTACGAACGATCCAGCCGAACCTCCATGCGGCCGGCAAGATCCTGTATGAACTGCCAGGCGACTCGGCCTGACCGGGCACCCCGGGTCACGGACCACTCGATCGCCTCAGCCTTCAAGGTATTCTTGTCGGCAGGAATCCCATAGTACGCGACGTATCCATCGACCATTGCCAGGAATTCATCCTGGCTGCACGTATGGAAGCCGAGCCAGAGTCCGAAGCGGTCGGACAGGGAAACCTTCTCTTCAACGGCTTCGGCAGGGTTGATGGCGGTGGAGCGTTCGTTTTCGATCATGTCACGCGGCATCAGGTGCCGGCGATTGGAGGTCGCATAGAACACCACGCTACCGGGACGTCCTTCCAGGCCACCCTCCAGAACCGCTTTGAGGGATTTGAAGCTCGCATCTTGGCCGTCAAAGGACAGATCATCGCAGAACAGGATGCACCGGCGGTCGACACTCGCCAGAAGCTTCAACAGATCCGGTAGTGAGGGAATGTCTTCCCGATGAATTTCGACCAGGATCAGGCCACCATCGTGTTCCTTGTTCACTGCGGCATGGACAGCTTTTACCAGCGAGCTCTTGCCCATCCCGCGGGCGCCCCACAGCAAGGCGTTGTTGGCGGGTAATCCCGCCGCGAAACGCCGTGTGTTGGCCAGAAGGGTATCCCGCACCGAATCGATTCCCTTGAGCAGGTCGAGATCGACTCGGTTGACCTTGATCACGGGGTCAAGGTGATTGCTTTCTGCATGCCAGATGTAGGCTTCGGCATCATCGAGCTCGAGCGCCGTCGGTGACCGAGGAGACACGCGTTCGAGCGCCTCGGCGATTCGTCTTAGCAGTGGTTCCAACCCCTGGTCTTTCATGGGCTCAGCTCTTGGGAATGGGCGGCGAAACCTATCACAGTGCGCGCCTGCGGTGGAATCGGGGCGTCCCGGAGCAAAAATTTGATTATCAAGGATGAGTCGATTGAGGAATTCCTGTCAGGTGTATCGTGCCAATCTGTAGCCTCGAATTCTCGAGCGACCAAAACCCTTTGATGAACCCCAAGACGAATGATGGAATCGTCCGAGTGGTTCATAGCTCTGAAGGTCAAACCTTTGGTTGTTGTTGGGTCGCGCAATGGATGCCACCGCCGACCTCACCAATGGGATCAACGTTCAATGCGATGATCTCTCGACCTGGATAAAGCCTCTGCAGTGTCGTTCTCGCATGCGAATCAGCTTCATGATCTCCGAATTGAGCGGTTATGACCGCTCCATTGCACACGTAGTAGTTCACGTACAAAGCCACGAACTTGGCTGACCTGACACGCGTTAGATAGGGCTCCGCCAGCGCGATGAGCTCGAGTGACCGACCCTTGGCGTCCTTGGATGCCTGGAGAATGTCATAGGTCTCATAGGCCGAAGTCGTCCAAGGGTCTTGATCGTCAACCTCATCAGGTAACTGGGTGACCATGATGCCGGGGCGCACGAATCGGGCCAGCGCGTCGATGTGATAATCCGTGATGTCTGATCCCTTCACTCCGGGCGCCCAGATCATCTTTTCTGCTCCAAGCGCCTGAAGCAGTCGATCCTCGATCACATCCCGACTGATACGGTTGCGATTGGGATTAACCCAACTGCTTTCATGCGCCAGAAGGGTGTCGTCGCCGTCGGCCTCACCCACAATGCCAGACTCTATCAATGGAATTCCGAGA
>DEBC01000170.1 GCA_002348365.1 Alphaproteobacteria bacterium UBA2966
TGACAGTTCTCATGTCCGAGCTTGGTCCAATCAATATGATTCTTATGGGTATTTGTGGGTGTATCTACCGTTCTAAGGGATTCGAACGCCACATGAATATCCCTCCCAAACATTGTACGAATTGTGCGAATTGACCTTGCAAATTTTGCTGCTATTTTTTTGGCGAACGCAGATTTGGGGAGCGCACAGCATGCCATTCGTCAGAGTAGATATTCCGGAAGGTCTAAGTCGTGAGACAAAGGCGCGAATTCATTCAGGTCTTCACGATGCGATCGCCAAGAGCTGGTTCAAAGAGCATATCTGGATCGCTATCCGCGACATGTATGCGGAGCCTGGCGACAAGACGGTCTTGTTGTCGTGCGGGGTGAGGCCCGGTCGCGGCCAGGAGGCTGAACGTACGCAGGCCCTGTTTGATTACTCTCTCGCAGTCGTGGAGAAAGAGATCGGCACCACTGCCGATGAATTGATCGTCATGGTGCATGAGTTCGAACAGCACATGTGCATCTCGGGTGGCGGCCAATTGCCGCCGCTGGGCGAGGGTACGCCGGCACTCGAAAAAGAGTTGGAGCCCGCCTGACGCAGTCGTCAATTGGGCCGCCCCGACACGGGCGGCCCTAGAAGAACATGTGAACTCCGGATTGCGGTCGAATCCCGCCCTATTGGCACGTCGGAATGGTCACGCCATCAGGGAGAACCGTCTCGGCATTACCACAGGCTTCGTTGAGCTGCGCTTGCGTTAGTTCTTCGGCGCCGGTCAGATTGGCTCCTGAAAAATCTGTTTTCTTGAGAATGGCTTCCACAAAATTCGCGCCTTGAAGACTGGCTCGTTCGAAGTTCGTCCCGTGAAGCTTGCTACTCTCGAAGGAACTTCCCTTGAGCTCGGCGCGTTTGAAACTGGTGCCCCACAGGTCGCCCTCGGAGAAATCCGCGCCATCGAGCATGGCTTTGTCTAGTTCCCCATCTCGCAGATCCACCCGGCGCAACTTGGCGCCTTTCATCACGGCCTTTTCTAGATCGACGCCTGACATCATGGCGCGCGAGAGGTTAGCACCGGATAGGTCAGCTTTCTCGAGGTCGTTCCGGCTCCGGTTTGATCGAGAAAGATTGCTTCCCGTCAGGTTCGCACCCTTGAGATCGGCATCACGCAGATTGGCCTTGTTGAGGTCTGCGCCCTGCAGATCGGCATTCATCAGATCCGCTTCGTTGAGATCGCAACTGGCGCACTCGCCCGTTTCTCTCAACTGTTTGACGTCTTCGTCATCGGCTGCGAATGCCGGGACCATCCCCGCCCAGGCAACGGCCATGACGGCGGCGCAAATTCGAATCAAACCAAACATGCGATTACCTCTGGTTGGTTTCCACATCCACAAGCCCACGTGTTGCCCACGCGTACCCGGCGGATTCGTTTGCCCCACGAGCCATGACTGATACGCCAGACCACACACTACTATCACGCATATAGATAGGGGATACCTATCATTTCGGAAAGTCACTCTTTAGATATTGCCGGGGAGACTGTCACTTGGACGTGCCTGCCACCCGCGAGTACCCGCGCCCCTGCATGCAGGTCCGAAAGTGCTCTTCGCGCCACTTCAGTTCATCCAACTGAACCATGAAGGTTTCGAAGTCGTCGTTGATCCGTATCTCTCCGGTTCTCGTTACGCGAACGTTGAGGAGTGCGAGTCTTTGGGCTTGCCGTTCTGTGGAGAACTGATCGTGCGCATCCTGAACGGCGTGCGATCAGAAGAACACGAGATCTTCCAGTGCGTCTTCGTGACTCGCTGCAGCTCTTGTCCAGCCCTGCTCGACGGCGCAGGATGACATCGATAGTAGGCCTGCCAGGAATACGGTCCGGACTATCGAGACCGCGACCGCCATGAGGTCAAAACTGGAGCGTCAGTTGCGTGTCTTCTCGATCGGGCGGGTGGAAGAGTGTGGTGTCGAGTGTGATCTTGCGTTCGTTGAGGCCGAGTCTATCGATAGCCAGTTTGAAGCGTTGCCCGATCATCTCGGCGAAAGGTCCGCTGCCTTTTATCCGCGAGCCGAAATGAGGATCATTGTCTTTGCCGTTGCGGACGTCGTGAATCAAGGACATGACGCGGGGTGCGCGGTCCGGGACCGTCTCGCTCAGCCATTCACGGAACAGGTTTTTCACGTCGTGAGGCAGGCGCACCAATAGATAGCTGGCGCTCGTCGCGCCGGCGTCCCGTGCGACCTGCAGGATGCGTTCAAGTTCGCTGTCAGTCAGTCCAGGAATCACGGGAGACGTCAGCACACCGACTGGAATGCCAGCAGAAGCGATTTCGCGTATGGCGTCGAGCCGTCTGCCCGGTGTTGATGCACGTGGCTCCATACTACGGGCGAGACGCCGGTCCAGCGTGGTGATCGAGATCAGAACCTGCGCGAGGCCCTTTTCAGCCATCGGGCCCAAAAGATCAATGTCGCGAGTGACCAGGTGGGATTTGGTGACAATTCCCACGGGGTGATCACACGCCGCCAATAGCTCCAAAATTCCCCGTGTCACCCGGCGCTCTCGCTCCAGGGGTTGGTAGCAATCGGTATTGGTGCCCAGTGCAATGACTTCGCATTGATAGCCAGGCCGTGAAAGCTCTTTGCGCAGTACCCTGACGGCATCCGGCTTTACGAACAGCCGACTCTCGAAATCCAGTCCTGCCGAAAGGCCGTAATAGCTGTGCGTTGGCCTGGCATAACAGTAGATACAGCCATGCTCGCAGCCCCTGTACGGATTAATAGAGGCGCTGAACGGGACATCCGGCGATTCATTGCGGGAAATGATGGTCCGACAGGACTCTTCAGTCACTGATGTTCTCAGTGGTGGTGGAGCCTCGTCTGCGCCGCCCCATCCGTCGTCGAATTTCCAGTTGGCATCCCGCTGAACACGTTGCTGGAGCTCAAACCTGCCCGTCGGGTTGCTCACGGCTCCCCGTCCGCGCCGCCCTCCCTCATGTACGGCGGCATCTCGAAGTGTCGGCGCAATCTCCCGTTCCATCCCTGACAGCATATCCCGAAAAGAGAACGAATCAAGAACAAAGCGGCGGAGACGTTTCTGTTCAGCCGTATCGGATCTTGACGCCATAAATACTGGTCGAAGGCCGGGAGTGAGGGTTCGCGGAACGTCACGGAGGCTGGGCGGCCAATCATGGGGGTGTCAAATTTCATTTTCGTCGGATTCGAACCGCAATGTGTCTGTCGCGCACGATGAACATTCAAATGGATCTACTGTCTTTGATAGGCTGTCCCACTTGATCTATCAGGACGGTTACATGCGCATTCTTGTTTTCCAACATATTCCGGTTGAGCACCCTGGCGTCTTTCGGGACTTCTTCGCTGCCGATGGCCACTCATGGCAAGCGGTCGAACTGGATGCCTTCGAAGAAATTCCCGATCTAGGTCAGTTCGACGTGCTTTGGGTGATGGGCGGTCCAATGGATACTTGGCAGGAGGAGGAGTATCCGTGGCTGGTCAAAGAGAAACAGGCCATCCGCGAAGCGGTTCTTGAGCGTGGGATGCCGTTTCTGGGTTTTTGTCTCGGGGCACAATTGCTCGCTGATGCGTTGGGCGGCGAGGTTGGTGTCATGCCGACACCTGAGGTGGGTGTCATGTCGGTGTCACTGACGGGAGATGGGCGGAACGATCCACTCTTCCAAGGCTTTGATCAGAAGATTCAATGCCTCCAATGGCACTCCTACCGGGTTCATAGAATGCCGGTCGGTGGCCGGGCGCTGTGTGAATCTGATTTGTGTAGCGTCCAGGCATTCGCCGTCGGTGACACGGCCTATGGAATCCAGTACCACGTCGAACAGACTCCACAGACAGTGCCCGAATGGGGTGACGTACCGGCTTACCGTGAGGCATTGGAACAAACGCTGGGACCTGGCGCTTTGGAAGCTCTGGAACGCGAGGTCGCAAAACACCTGCCACAATTCAATACTGATGCAGAACGCCTGTATCGCAATTTTCTCAGCCAGTGCACGACCGCCTCGACCTCGACATCGTGATTCCAACGTTGAATGCCGAAGAGACACTCGACTCGGTATTGGGATTCCTGTCGGCCGCACGCGATGAAGGAAAGATAGGCGGCATAATCGTTTGCGATGGCGGATCGACGGACGAGACGGTCAGGATTGCGAAGGCGTGGGGAGCACAGCTCGTGAGGGCAAAGCCAGGCCGAGGGAGCCAATTGGCGGCGGGAGCTGCGGCTTCGGGCGCTGCGTGGCTGCTGTTTCTCCACGCAGACACCCGCTTAGGCGATGGATGGGAAACCGAAGTGAGTGAATTCTTGATCTTGGAGAAATCGCAAGATTGTGCCGCAGTCTTTTCGTTCGCATTGGATGATCGGTCCGCCTCCGCCCGCATCCTGGAATGGCTGGTCAAATGGCGCTGCAGGCTGGCTGCGCTCCCGTACGGGGATCAAGGGCTGTTGATCTCCCGCAGGCTGTATTCCGAGGTTGGTGGTTATCGTGCCCTCCCACTGATGGAGGACGTTGAATTCGTGCGGCGGCTCGGTTCCTCCCGCCTCGTGTTTCTCAACGCGACAGCGCAAACCTCGGCGGCACGATATGTGCGGGATGGTTACGTTCGCCGTAGCACGAGAAACCTGTTCTGTCTGGCCTTGTACTTTATGGGCGTGGCACCAGCCACCATTGCCCGCATCTACCGCTGAATCCTGAGCGTGCGCCCGCATTGCCATGTTGTTGTCTTCGCCCGGGCGCCGCAGGTCGGGGCGGTTAAGCGGCGGTTGGCCGCCAAAGTTGGTGATTATGCGGCCTGGAGATTCTATCGGAGCGAATCGGACCGTCTGATCTCAGAATTATGCAGGGTCCCCAGCTTTGATTTATCCGTTGCCGTCACGCCGGATAGTTTAGCTCGCAGTAATCGGTTCTGGCCGCCCGGTGTTTCGTGCATTCCGCAAGGCCATGGTGATCTTGGCGCACGCATGTCGCGAGCGATCATGGCCCATGCACCGGAGCCCGTCGTCGTCATTGGCAGCGACATTCCCGGATTGACGGCGGCACATGTAGTATCGGCTTTCGACGCTCTGGACGACCATGAAGCCGTAATCGGGCCGGCGCACGATGGGGGTTATTGGCTCATCGGTTTGAGGCAGCGTCCAGGTTCGACAGGTCTCTGGCGGCCAGGTTTGTTCCGGAATATCCGCTGGTCGAGCCCCCATGCCCTGGAGGATACAATTCAATCGTTTCCGCGGGCCTGGCGCGTGGCCAAGCTCGACACACTTCGCGATATAGACACCAAGGCAGATTTCGACGTGTTGGGCGGGCGGCGATTACTCGGCCGGTGAAGTGAGGCGATCGAGTCGCAGTCGATGACGACTGTCTGTGAGTCGGTAAGCGGCGCCAAGTACTGCTACGAACGCGCCCAGCGCCGTGCCGCCCGCGATCAGGAACATGATGAGGATCTGATATTTTACGGTGCTGACCGGGTCCGCGCTGGCCAATATCTGTCCTGTCCCATACCGGGAAGAGCCACGAGTCCTGTCGCTGCCATGGCATTGATGATGGGCATCAGTGCGCTTTTGAGAGCTGCCTGCGTGACAGGACGTAGTGCATCTGTCCGAGTTTCGCCCAGGGCCAGCTGAGCCTCGATCGCATTGCGGGAGCTTGCGGCGCCGTTGGTCAATGCATGAAGTCCCAGACTGATGCCAGTCATCGTATTGCCCAGTACCATGCCCAGAATGGGTATGGCATACCGTGGGTGATACCAGGGCTCGGGATTGAGTTGCGTTGTCAGAGCGAAGATCGTTACGAGGGTTGCAGCAATGAGCATGCAACCGGTGCCAAGGCCATAAGTCCAGAAGCCCGACAGGCGTCGGTCCTGCCTCGCGGTAATTTCTCGGCCCGCGAATACGATCTTGGCGAGAGCAGCCAGGCCGGTCCAAAGCGGAGAGACAATTGCGAACAAAGCCTTGAGAACCAGTCCGATCAGGATGAGCTGAACGATCATGCGCAATGGACGCGTTCCGAGAGTCTCACGATGCTACGCATTGAAGAAGTCAGCATTCCGGGCTTGGCTCTATATTTGTCAGGCTTGGACGGATTCGTGCTCGAGTAAGCGATCCATCAATTCGACAAAGTTGCAGGGCTTGTGACGATAGTCGAGTTGGGACTCCAGGATGCCGTCCCAGGCATCCTTGCAGGCACCAGGCGATCCGGGAACAGCGAACAGATACGTCCCGCCCGCTACTCCGGCCGTTGCCCTCGACTGGATGGTGGACGTGCCAATCTTGTCGTAGGAAAGCATTCGAAACAGTTCGCCGAATCCAGAGATTTCCTTTTCGAACACCGACTGAAAGGCCTCCGGCGTGACGTCCCGGCCCGTGACGCCCGTGCCGCCCGTCGCGATCACGACGTTGACCTCGGCATCGGCGATCCACGAGCCGAGCCTGGTGACTATGGCCTCGAAGTCATCCTTGATGATGTCTCGATCGACCAGGCGATGTCCGGCGGACTGTAGTCGCTCAACCAGTACGTTGCCCGACTTGTCGTTGTCGATGGTGCGGGTATCGGAAACCGTCAGGACTGCAATGCCAACAGGAATGAACGATCGGGTGTCACTAGTCTTGGAGGACATTGTCGATCGACTCCTGGGCACCGGCTGTCTCGATCTTTAGATCAAGGGGGTGATAGATCGGCCAATGTCCCTGCGCCATGGCGTCCAGTGTGGGCGCCGGTTGATCGAGGCGAGCACGGTAGATCCACATATTCGTGAACACGCGTCGCACGAACTCGCGATTTTCGCGCGATGGCAAACTCTCTATGAACATCAAAGGATCGTCGGCCTCTTTGATTCTTCGCGTCCATTTCCTGACATTGCCGGGACCACCATTATATGCGGCGACAACCATGATGAGATTGTCCAGGAAATCGTGATCGTTCATGAGATGCACGACGTATTTCTGACCGAGATGGACATTGTATTCAGGTGCAAAAAGCTTCTGCTTATTCCGGCCGCGAAGACTTCGATCCCGTGCCATGAAACTGGCAGTGCGTGGCATTAACTGCATCAATCCTCTGGCGCCGGCGCCGCTCTTCGCACGGCTATTGAAACCGGATTCCTGCCTCATCAGCGCAAAGAGAACTGCCCGGTCAATCTTGAACCCACCCTCGGGTTCCCAGGGCGGGACCGGAAACAATGCCCGATCGTAGGCGTCTCCATCCGAAGCCAGGATGGCACGGGCCAGGCGCAGCTCCGCTCCAGGAAGCCCGAGCCGAACGGCCAGAGCCAACATCGCCTTGCGCGCGTGAGTGGGTGCGGCCACGAACGCCGTCCGAAGTTCACGCTCGGCCCAGTACAGCCGCCCCACCTGGGACAGCGCAACAGCCCTCTGCACGTAAGCGCTGTCCTTCAGCCGTGCGTAATCCGAGGGAAACAAGACCGGGGCTTCCCAAGCCGGTGGTTCGCCGTTGCCAAGCAGACGGCGCGCCAATTGGCCGTAGAACGTTCTGGGTTGTGTGGCCGCGATCCGGAGATAGCGTGCAACGCTATCAGGACTTCGCGCGACGAGATGGGCTCGTGCAGCCCAAAATGCGCCCAGGGCTTTCTCCCGGTCCGAGGCGGTTTCGGACTCGGCAAGAGCACTGAAATGCTCAACCGCTGCCATCTTATTTCCCATCCGCCAGGCGGCCAGGCCGCCGTAAAGATCGACGGCTGGTACATAGCGCCGCGCTCGATCGGCGTTCTGCGAGGCCAGAGCATACGCCCGCTTATCATGACCGAGGTGGAAGTAACCCTTCGTCATTCCCGCATACAGAATCGCAATCTCTGTTGTGTCCAGGAGGTCGCGATACTTGCTGCTCTTCAGGTGTTTGATCGCACCGTCCAGTCGTCGATAGCGGATGTGACTGCGCATGTGTGCCTGGAGGCGCCGTACTTCACGGCGCGTGGAACGATTGCGCTTTCGAGGCGATACATACTTGCCGTTCTGAACGGAGGCGGTCTTGGTAGCCCTGTGCCCATTCGGTCGGATGGGCCTTTTCGGCGCGTGTGCCTTGACGGGCTTGCGCTTTCGCGCCAGCCGGTAGACGCGGTAGGCGCCTGGATGGTCGGCATACACCTTCATCCAATTGGATAACTCTCTGAACTTGGAGCGGTACTTGGTTGGATGCATGTATCGCTGGTAAAGCACATGCCCCATCAGGATTTTATCGTCCAGCTCGGCGATAATCTTGTCCGCGGCTTTCCAGTCGCCGTCCTCCTGCACGTCAAAGATACGTTGATAGCGTAATACATCCTCATGATTGAGGATGCTGATTGCAGCGGCATCAACCATCGATTCCATGACGAAAGCGCGGGCGCCTTCGATGGTCGCTGACGCAGGGCGTAGCAACATCAGGAACACAACGAGGAACGCCGTGCACGAGGCCACAATACCCGTCAGTCGGTATGTTCGGCCTGCGTAGTCCACCGCAAATGGGACTCGCCAATACGTCTGGCGGAAGCCCAAACAATGGCGAGCCAACCTTCCGGTTCCCCGAAGCATGTCGGCTTCATAGCGGATGCTGAGATTCGCGGCAAGCATGCATATGTCTACGGACAGGGCGTTCTGGATGCTAATTGACACGCAATGCCAGCCCACAATTCATTTGTCATTCAACGAATCCAGCCGTTCTTTGATTGCCAGGATGTCTCGCCAGGCCTCTCGTTTGAGGGCGGACTGCCGCAATAAGTAGGCAGGATGGTAAATAGGCATGCAGGGTATTTCACTGTCTATATTCTCTTCTTTGCCGCGATAGATAAGCCATTTGCCTCGAAGTCGGGTAATGCCCTCCGTTCGCCCAAGCAGCGCGCTTGCGGCAGTGCCGCCCACCAGCACCAGAACCTGTGGTGCAACGAGTTCAATGTGACGCCGGATGAAAGGCAGGCAAACTGTCACTTCGTTCGTCGTCGGCTTGCGATTTCCCGGTGGACGCCAGGGCAGGATGTTGGTGATGTAGGCTGACGACCTATCCATACCGATTGCTGCGATCATCCTGTCCAGGAGCTGGCCGCTTACGCCGACGAACGGAAGTCCTTGACGATCTTCGTCAGCTCCCGGGGCCTCCCCGATAAACATGACTGAAGCGTCCGGGTTTCCGTCGCCGAACACCAGATTCATTGCTGTGTGTTTCAGCGAGCAGCCTTCGAACGCCTCCATAGCCCTTTTGAGTTCGGCAAGCGTGGATACCTCGCTGGCATTTTGATCGGCGTTTTTCTCTGCAACATCCGGGTTTTCAAGTGGCAGCGGCACATTTGCCTCCCGTCGCGAGGAGTTCCCACGGCGCGGTTCCGACGTGGAATCCTTCTCGGCATGAGACTGAGTATCAGGATTCTCGGTAGCCGCTGGCGGAGTTTCGCGATAAACGCGGTCAGACAGCATCTTGAATCGATCGAATGGTGTTTCGTCGATTGCTTCGTCTGCGCCCGCCTCGATGTGCCATCGAAGAAGGCTTATGAGTTCGGTGCGTGTTGGCAACGTGCTGGGGCTTACGGTTTGCGCGGCGTGGATATTCGCTCCAAGCAAAGCCTATCAGAGTGGCTCAATTTCTTCGACCTGACTGGGCCCGGGATCGATTGACCAAGCTTGCCGCGCGCGCGTATACCGGTCTGATCGAACCGAATTCGAAACGGCGACGGGCAATGGAGGCCAGGATGGCCGAAGAGGCGCAAGAACGAGACTCGATGGAGTTCGACGTAGTGATCGTGGGCGCGGGGCCTTCGGGCTTGAGCGCTGCGATCCGGCTTAAACAGCTGTGTGCCGAGAACGACGTCGATCTCAGCATATGTATCCTCGAAAAAGGTTCTGAAGTTGGTGCCCACATCCTCTCGGGTGCGGTTCTCGAGCCTCGTGCCATCGATGAGCTGATACCGGACTGGAAAGAACGGGGCGCGCCGTTGAATACACCGGTCTCAGAGGAGAAGTTCCTTTTTCTGACCCGGGCCGGTTCGATTCGCCTGCCCAACCTTCTGTTGCCTCCCGAACTCGACAACCATGGCAACCACATCATCAGCTTGGGAAATCTCTGCCGTTGGCTTGCCAGTCAGGCTGAAGAGATGGGCGTTGAGATCTTCCCGGGATTTGCCGCGGCTGAAGTCGTCTACAACGAGGATGGCAGCGTCAAGGGGGTTGCCACGGGTGACATGGGCGTGGCCCAGGACAGCAGCCACAAGCCCGAGTACCAGCCGGGAATGGAGTTGCACGCCAAGTACACGTTGTTTGCAGAGGGTTGCCGGGGTTCATTGTCCAAGACCCTGTTTGAGCGATTTGAGCTTCGGGAGGGAGTCGATCCCCAGACCTTCGGCATTGGCATCAAAGAACTTTGGGAGGTCAATCCTGAACAGCACCGTCAGGGCCTGGTCGTTCATTCGGCGGGTTGGCCTATGGACTCGCGGACCTACGGGGGCAGCTTTCTTTACCACTTGGAAGACAACATGGTTTCGGTGGGCTTCGTCATCGGCCTCGACTACCAGAACCCCCATCTCTCTCCGTTTGAAGAGTTTCAACGTTTCAAAACCCATCCTTCCATACGTCCTGTGTTTGAAGGTGGACGGCGAATTGCCTATGGCGCACGGGCCATTAACGAAGGCGGTCTGCAATCCGTTCCGAAGCTCGTTTTTCCGGGCGGCGTACTACTGGGGTGTGCGGCCGGCTTCGTGAACGTGCCCAAGATCAAAGGCAGTCATACCGCCATGAAGAGCGGAATGATGGCAGCAGAGTCGGTGTTCGAGGCCGTTCAAGAGGGACGTAGCGGAGATACACTGGAAAGCTATACGCAACGGTTCCGCGAATCCTGGGTTTACGAAGAACTGCACCGGGCACGCAATTTCCGGCCATCTTTCAGGTGGGGCCTCTTGTTTGGCACGCTATACGGCGGATTCGACTTGAAGGTGTTGCGCGGGCGCGCGCCTTGGACATTCCGTCATCACCCTGACCACGCGGGCCTGAAGAAGGCCGCGGACTGTCCAAAAATTGAGTATTCGAAGCCCGACGGGCAGGTGACATTTGACCGGCTGTCGTCAGTATTCCTCTCCAATACCAACCATGAGGAGGACCAGCCGGTCCATTTGACCCTCAAGGACGACACGGTTCCCATCGAACTTAACCTCGCCGAGTACGATGCGCCGGAACAACGCTACTGCCCGGCTGGTGTATATGAGATTGTAGGAATTGAAGAAGATGCGCCTCGACTCCAGATCAATGCTCAGAACTGCGTGCACTGCAAGACATGCGACATCAAAGATCCCAGTCAAAACATAAACTGGGTTGTGCCCGAGGGTGGAGGCGGTCCCAATTATCCGAATATGTGATGAACCTCGGGGTTGGCGATTCTCCCTCAATTAATGATGATGCGGCATGATCAATGGTGTGAAGTGCAAATCGATCGGGTGATGCCTGGAAACAGTATGAAAACGTCTTTGCAAATGGCTTTGTGCCTAAACTTGTCACGCCAACGGAAATTGGCGCTCAAGGCCATGGCCGTCGCGGCAACGATGTGGCTGCTTCCAGTCAATTCATCGATTGCGGCAACGGGGAATGAATCTACTGTCGAAGACGGATCGGTCTTTGGACAATACCTCGCGGGTCGATTTGCCCGATCCATCGGCGATACCACTTCCGCCTCCCGCTACTACTCGCAAGTCCTCAAAAGGGATCCCGATAACTCCGACATTCTGACTCGCGCATTTCTACTCATGTTGGCAGACGGCAGAATCGAAGACGCGACCATTCTCGCGCACAAAATTGCGGAGGTCAGTCAGCGATCCAGTTTGGCAAGCCAGGTAATTGCGGTTGAACGCATTGCGGGAGGAGATTACGTCGGCGCCGTAGACCTCCTTCGCAAGGCATCACGTTCTCGCATGAACGCTCTGATCGTGCCGCTCGTCGAAGCATGGGCCCAGGTCGGGGTCGGTGAGGGTGATGAGTCTCTCCGGACCCTCGACTTCCTGAAGAAGAAAAAGGGATACACGCTTTTTCGCACCTATCATACGGCGTTAATTAATGATTTTCTGGATCGGGCAGAGCAGGCGGAGTCGGCTTACCTCGAGACCATAAAAGCGCAGGAAGGTGGATCACTCAGGGTCGTAGAGGCGTACGGCATCTTCCTGGAGCGCAAGGGTCGACATGAGGACGCTGTTAACTTGTACCGGGGTTTTCTCGAACGAGAGCCCGACAACATCCTGATACTCACAGCGCTGGCACGCGCGGGCAGCAAAGAACCGGTCACCCCGCTACTCGCGGAGGCGAAAGACGGCGTTGCAGAGGCGTTTTACGGCATCGCAGGAGGTCTGCTGCAGGAGAATGCCCGTGATTCGGCCTTGATATATGCCCGGCTCGCGCTCGCATTGAAACCGGATATGCCGGTCGCGCTGACCCTGGTTGGTGGCATCATGGAGGGTGACGAGCGCTTTGAATCTGCCAACGAACTGTACACGCGCATCGAGAAGGGTTCTCCGTACGGTTGGAATGCCCAACTGCGCATGGCATCGAACCTGGATGAGATGGACCAGTTGCCCGCAGCTGTGAAACTTCTGCGCAGGCTCGAAAAGGAACGTCCAGATCGAATTGATCCCTTGGTCGAACTGGGCGATATCTTCCGTTCCCGAGAGAAATACAAGGCTTCGGCCGACGCTTACGACCGAGCTATTCGCCGGCTGGGCGATCTTCACGAGCAACATTGGACGCTGCTCTACTCACGGGCGATTGCCTACGAGAGGTCGAACGAATGGAGCAAAGCTGAACCGGATTTTCTGCAGGCACTCTATCTCAAGCCGGAGCAGCCTCTCGTCCTCAACTATCTGGGGTATTCATGGATCGACCGGGGCGAGCACCTGGAGCGTGCCCGAAAAATGGTGGAGAAAGCGGTCGAACTCCGGCCTACCGATGGGTACATCGTCGATAGTCTCGGGTGGGCGCTTTATTGCCTTGGCGAGTATGATGGGGCGGTGAAGCAGCTTGAGCGTGCAGTAAGCTTGCGTCCGGAAGATCCTATCATCAACGATCATCTCGGTGACGCACTCTGGCGCGTTGGCCGGGAATTGGAAGCCAGCTTCCAATGGCGGCGGGCGCTTGCTCTGGAACCAGAACCCGACACTGTTCCGAAGATCAAAGAGAAGATCCTGAAGGGTCTCGCACCCATCGTGAAGCGGAGCACCTCGGAGCTGCCGGAAGGGGGCGATGGCAATTGACCCCTCTGACGGGGGCAAAGTAGTTCGCTGCCGGGCACCCGCCAAGATCAACCTCTATCTTCACGTATTGGGACGTCGATCGGACGGTTATCACAATATCGACAGTTTAATCGTCTTCGCGGGGGTCTCTGATCAAGTTTCCGTGTCGCGTTCTCAGCGTCTTGGTCTCCGGTTGGCGGGACCGTTTGCGCACGACATGGAAACTATGGATTGGGCAAACAACCTGGTAGTGGTGGCCGCACGCGCATTGTCCGAGGTATGCGGTGAAAGCCCAAGTGTCGCGCTTTCGCTCCAAAAGAACCTCCCCGTTGCGGCAGGCCTGGGTGGCGGTTCCTCGGATGCAGCCGCGACATTGCGTGCCCTCGCGGAATTGTGGACTTTGGATATTTCAGATGAGCAACTTCGTGCTGTTGCCGAGGGTCTGGGTGCAGACGTTCCAGCATGTCTGGCGCAGAACCCTGTCGCCGTCAGCGGTCGAGGCGAGATCATCACACAAGCGCCGGAGTTGCCTGCAGCTTGGCTGGTGCTTGCTAACCCCGGGATTCCGCTTGTCACGGCTGAAGTCTTTCGATGGTTCTCGCCGACAGGATCACAGGCGGCGCCGTTGAAGGAGGCTCCCAAGGACCTGGGCGCGATGGTGGAAGCCCTTGCGAGGCGATCGAACGATCTTGAGCAGCCCGCCATAACGTTGGTGCCGCAGATTGCCGAGGTCATAGAGATGCTCTCGAAGAGTGAAGGATGCATGCTGGCCCGTATGTCCGGAAGCGGTGCAACCTGCTTTGGAATTTTTTCGGACGAAGCTTCAGCGGACGCAGCTGCGGAGAGTATTGGGAACGAGCAGGACACTTGGTGGGTGAGTTCGGTTCAAATGTTGAGACCAGGTCTGGCACAGTGACTGTCCGACGTCGATCGACGATTTTGGGCCGCGGCATGTTCCTGATCGGTTTGCTGATATTGTCGGCCTGCGAGAACATTGAGTTGCTGGACGATCGCTCGGATATTGAGCGAACTTGGGGTGAGGCCGTGGTCGCGTTGCCGCCGGTGGGGCCGGACGGTCCGGTGCTTGCCAGAATGAATGACCGGCAAATGCAAAAGCAGGTTGCGCAGTATGGTCCTGCGACCCGCCTGCCCGTTGTATTGTACATGCATGGCTGCACCGGAATCGGGAATTTCCTGTTTTTTGAACGCCTGGCGAAGGCTGGATTCGCCGTGATTGTCCCGGATAGCCTGGCGCGTCAGTTCAGGCCCCTGCAATGCGATCCAGAGACCCAGACGGGTGGATTCAATCGATTCGTGTACGAGTTCCGCCAAACTGAGATTGCGTACGCGCTAGATCAGATGGCGAAGATCAGTTGGATCGATCAGCGAAATCTTTTCCTGGTCGGAACGTCCGAAGGAGGTGTTGCCACTGCGCTTTATCGCGGGCATGAGTTCCGGGCTCGCGTCATCACCCAGTGGACCTGCAACGGTGCCCCTATCGTCGAGGGCATCGCTGCGCCACCGCACATCCCTATTCTCTCAATCGTCAAGGCAGGCGATCCCTGGTACGGCGTCGATCGCACGCGTGGCCAGCAGGGTCACTGCGGGCAGTTCATGGACGGCCGGCCTCATTCCCGCTCTATCGTTATTGGGGGAGGCGCCCGACACGACGTGTATGACTCATTGGAGAATACAGAGATAATTGTAAGGTTCTTGACGGAGCACAAAAATGGTTGATGTCTGGCCCGTCATACTCTCAGGAGGGTCAGGCGAGAGACTGTGGCCGTTGTCGCGTAAGCTCTATCCCAAGCAGTTCCAGGCGCTGACGAGCGATCTGTCTTTGTTCCAGGAATGTGCATTGCGGGTCGGGCCCGACTTTGGCTACCACCAGCCCGTGATCGTTTGTAATGATGATCATCGCTTCATTGCGGCGGAGCAATTGCGCCTGATTGGAATTGAACCCGCGACTATCCTGTTGGAACCCGTGAGTCGGAACACGGCTCCAGCCATTGCCGCCGCGGCTGAGTGGATCGCCCAAACCGATGCAGACGCTGTACTGGCCGTATTTCCATCGGACCACATGATTCCCGACGGTGCCGCCTTGCGGGAATCGCTGGCCGAAGGCG
>DEBC01000110.1 GCA_002348365.1 Alphaproteobacteria bacterium UBA2966
ACCCACTTCCAGCACAATGTGGTTGATGCCGAGCGCTTTCGCTTTGCCGCTCACATTCTTCTCCGTTCTTCAGTTGTAACGGGCCTGGAACTCGGCTTCGATTTGCTTGATGCGATTGGCCACGTATTCCTTGCGGGCTTCACCCTCGAAGTCGTCTCCTTCGAGGACTGCATCCTTCATCGCCGACCCGAACTCTCCCAGCAGCTTCCAATCCGCTTCGCGGTCCGGCTGGCGCTTGATATTGCACACGGAATTCTGTGAGTAGATGTTCTGGACGCGGAAGTTGACGCCACTACCATTTCCCGCTGGTAAGCATGGAGGATCCGGCTCAGTCTGAGAAATACCTGCGGGAATTCATTCGTTGCCATTGAAGTGTTGGGCACGAATTCGATGCCTTCCGAGCGATGTCAGTTGGCAGAATGCTGATGTATGGCGACGATATCGGAGAGAAGGGCGAAGCCGGTTTCCAGACGTCCCGCACCCGGTCCGGACACTGTGACCTGTCCGAGATAATCCGTGCCGAATGCGACGGCATTCGTTGCTCCACTGACACCCGAAAGGGGATGCGCGTGAGGTAAGCGTTGGGGACACACGCTGGCTTCCACCTTGCCGTCTTCGTCGACCTCAGCCGTGCCAATGAGCTTCCAGCGGCAACCGTCCGCCGGGGCGCCGGCGACGTCGCCAGAGGACAGTCCGGTAATGCCTTCGCGTCGCACCTGATTGGGTGACACGCTTACTCCAAGAACGGTTTCCGCCAGGATCACAACCTTCAGCAATACATCCCAGCCTTCAATATCAGCGGTCGGGTCTGCTTCGGCATATCCGAGCGACTGCGCTTCAGCGATCGCCTCCTCAAGCTGAACGCCTTCTTCCATTCGGCCGAGTATATAGTTGGCAGTACCATTAAGAATGCCTTCAAAGCCATTGATATTGCAGCCTTTTAATTCGTTTTGTGCCATGCGCAGTACTGGGGTGCCGCTCATGACTGTACCTTCAATTCCGAACTGACAACCGTTCTCTTGCGCCAGCGCGCGAAGGTCGTCGCCATGAAACGCGGCGGGTCCCTTGTTGGTCGTCACGACGTGTTTACCTGAAGAGAGTGCCCAGCTGCAGTGTGTGCTTGCTGGTTCTCCGGTCGTGGAATCGGTAAAGGTGGCTTCCGCGACGATGTCGGCCACCGAGTCTTTGATCAGAGCTTCGTTGTCGGCTTCGGTCTTACCGCCCGCGAGTTTTGAGAGGGCTTCCTTTTCGGCGGGCAGGGTCGTTAAGCCCCTGAGATCAAGACCATTTGGATCATAGGCGGATCCAAGAAATAGATCCGAGACAGCGACAATTGAAAGATCGAATCCCAGTCTGGTCGCCATGTCAGCACCATCTTCGGCAATGATTTGCGCCAAGGCCCGGTTCACATTGCCAAATCCGATGAGCGCGAGTTTATAGGTCCTAGACATGATCGACGTATCGCCCATGGTCTGATCCGGGTCAATAGATAAAGTATGTGGAAGACACAGTGTTTGAAGAACAGGGTTTGAAGAACGGGCAGGTGTTCCGTAAAAGGAGAGAACTGTCGCGGCGATCACCTGAGGCGTGTCCGGTCCATGGGCAACGTACTGATCCACGCGAATGGCGAATGCGGGAGGTACATATGGGGCGGTTTCTGTCCACGGACGACGTAGCGTACTACACCGAACAGGGGTATCACTTCCCCATACGCGCGTTGGAACCCGAACGCGCCGAGAGGTACCGTCAATTGGCCGAAAATGCTCACCAGTCGGGCCAGGGCAATTCGGTTACCGGTGACATGCGAATCTCTTTCAAGCTCCACCTTGCCTACACCTGGCTCGATGAGATGGTGCACGACCCGCATGTCCTCGACATCGTCGAAGACATTATCGGTCCAGATATCCTGGTATGGAGCAGCGCGCTTTTCATGAAGAACTCAGGCGATGGTTCTTTTGCCGCCTGGCACCAGGACACCAACTATTCGACATTGAAGGGGGGGGATCAAGTAAGCATCTGGATCGCCTTGAGCCCCAGCAAGATTGAGAGTGGTTGCCTGCGGGTCATCCCCGGTTCACACAAGGTTGGCCGGTTGCTTCACGAAGAAACCGACGACATGAAGAACATCCTCGCCCGACAGGAGAGGCTGGTCAAAGATTTGGACGACTCACACGCGGTGGACGTGGAGTTGGACCCGGGAGAGATGTCGCTGCATCACCTCGCCATGGTACATGGATCCGGTCGCAATGATGCGGACTACACCAGAATTGGATACGCGGTCCGGTACATCGCGCCCCACGTTGAGCCAGTCGGACGGCACGAAACAGTAATGCTGGCCCGCGGTGAGGACCGATATGGGTACTTTGATCTGGAACCGCGACCAAAAGCCGACCTCGATGCTGATGCTGTCGAGGCCTTCAAGAGGGCTGTGGAAATCCGAAAATCCAATTTCTACGACAAGGAAGCCGAACCCGCTCCTGCATCCCTAGACTGACGTTCGGTTCTATTACAACCGAGTCACGCGGTCGGGTGGTCGATTGAGGGTTTCCGTGCAGAATTCGAAGGCGTCGGCTTCCGCGGTATCCGATGTCGGATAGGTTCCACTTATCTGAACGCGATTTCCATTCTGCCAGACGGGCCACATGAAATCCGTCGAACCATCGGGGCTGGTCCAGCGTTCAATGATTATCTCAATCATGGCGTCGGGCGTCCCAACCTGGGGCCATCACATCAGGAACGAATAGAGACGACCCGCCAAGCCCGCGGGATCATCCGACTGGCAACGCCATACGATCATGGTTTCCCAACCTTGACGATCCAGTTCGCGTTCCACGGTATCGCTTCGACGTTTCCGATGATCTGCCAACTGTGCCCAGAAATCCGTACTGCTCACGGGCAAGCGCCTGCCGTCGCTGCAATCGTGGCCGTGCCAGAAACAGTCATGGAGCAGCGCGACACGCCGCTTGTTCCGGGCACAGATGAACCCCGGTCCATTGAAGGCTTCTTTGGCTTCGGACACCGCCTGATAGCCGGCTTCGACCAACAGGTCGCGGATGTGCGATGGCGTACCGCCTTCCGGCGCAACGATTTCCAACATGCCGCGTTATCCCAACCGGCAGAAGTTAGAGAGCATGTTTCATGATAGCGCGAGTTGGTTTCAGCGTCAGTCGGTGAGCACAGTATGAATTTTGCCGCCAGGCACCATGGCAACGAAGGCAAATGCAAAGGCCACATCATGCTGTACATCGACGAGCCCGTCTGCTGTTCGCCGCTGGACGATGACGTTGCCCACATCCCGGCTTTCGGCGATGACGCGTTTGTCGTGTATTGAGTTCTGTCCGGGCGTCCAGGTGAGGATGAGATCGCCGTATTCGATTCGCTTTCTCTCTTTGAGAAGGCTCACCATCCATGCTTCGTCGCCTACGATAGCGACGCGGTCGATGCCGAACACGCCGATCGGCAGCTTGTAGGGAAACCGTGTCCGCATTCTTGCCTTGGGATCGTCCATCCCGACGTAGGGGGTTTTTCCGTACGGGCGGAGCCCCGGTGCAGACGGAATCAGTACCTGTCCGTAGGGTGCGCGCTCACGGAACAAGGTCAATGACTCGACTCTCGATGGCAACGGCTTCATCTCGGCACCTGCCAGGTCGCCCATCAGGGCGGTTCCTGTAAATTGCTGCCACCAGCTTTCGGTTTGGTGGTCGTACATCACCATGTCGTAGTGGCGCAGACGCCCGGTGTTTCCAAAAGTTAGTGTTTGATCTCCGACTCGCCGGTCATAGACGACTCCTGAGTTGCATAGCGGGCAGTAGCTGATGAGTACCGGAACGCCACCGATCGTTTCGTTGACAATCTCGTGCCACAGCAGAAGCCGCAAAGGGTAGGCGCGGGCATCGCCATTGTGGATGAAGCTCAGGACGGGTTCCTGTGGTCCTAAGTCTCGGGCTGCCGACGCGACAGGTGCATACTTCGGATCCAGGATCGGTGGAATCGAATCGCGACGCACACCGTCAAAATCGATCTCCTCATAGGGGATCTCGTGCTTGGCGAAATTTGTACGAGGGAATTCCCGTGCCCAATCCTTGGGGTCCTCGGCCCAGACGTTGGGCGGGACCAGAACAAGATTGGCCAAGATGATTAGGGAGAGCGAAATACGATGAACCATGTGAATCCTTCCGATGCCATCGTAGAGGTTTTGCCCGAAGTGCGTCGTTCACAGGTATGTTAGAAATCCAGTCTGACCGTTTGAAGATGAAGGAAATGCAATGACCGATAAACCGGAATCGCCGCTGCGCCTGGACGGCGAGATTGCCGTTGTGACAGGTGGCGCGCGTGGAATCGGGCGGGCTATCTGCGAGACTTGCGCGCGCCAGGGGGCAACCGCGGTCATCGTCGACATCGACGAGGCCCAGGCGCGTCAAACCGCCGTAGATATTGAGACATCCGGAGGGCGGGCCGAAGCGCGGGCCCTCGACGTGACGGACGAGACCCAGAACGACGAGGTGATGGAACAGATCGCCAATGACCACGGGCACATCGATATTCTGGTCGCCAATGCAGGTGTCACGGCGCGCCTTCCCGCCACTGAGTTGCCCTTGGATGAGTGGGACAAGGTGATCGGGATCAACCTCACCGGCGTATTCCTGAGTGTCCGGGCTGCTGCGCGCCAGATGATCTCGCAAGGCACCAAGGGACGGATCGTCAACATTGCGTCGATGTTGGGATTGTCAGGTGGGGTGTTCCCCAACGCCGCTTATCAGTCAGCGAAAGGTGCGGTCGTCAATCTTACGCGCACACTTGCCGTGGAATGGGCGCCACACGGCATCACGGTCAACGCAGTGGGACCAGCGCTCATCCGCACAGACTTGACGGCAAACATTCAGCCCGAGTTCGTTGCGGCGCTGGATGCCGTCACTCCGCTTGGTGTTGAGGTTGATGCTCAAGACGTGGCGAACGCAGTCCTTTTTTTGGCCAGCCACGAGGCCCGGAAGATTACGGGTCACACTTTGCCGGTCGACGGCGGATTTCTTGCAAGATAGAGGGAATGCCATGACGGAAGGACCATTTCGGCTGGATGGCGATGTTGCGGTGGTCACCGGGGGTTCGCGCGGCCTGGGTCGAGCCATTAGTGAAGTATTCGCGGCGCACGGCGCCACAGTGGTCATCGCAGATATCCGGGGTGACCTTGCGGATCAAACAGCGCAGGAAATCAGGGATGCCGGCGGCGCGGCCGACGCGATGACGCTAGACGTCACGGACGAGGCGCAGATCGAATCCGTGTTCGACGCTGTCATTGAAAAACACGGCCGCCTGGACATTCTCGTCAACAACGCCGGGATTGGCATGCGTAAACCGGCCGTGTCGATCCCGCGTGAGGACTGGGACAAGGCAATCGACGTCAATCTTACGGGAGTGTTCTTCTGCGCGCGCGTGGCAGGAAGGCACATGATTGCCGGCGGCGGCGGTCGCATTGTCAACATCGCATCGATCATGGGATTGATCGGCGGCAGATATCCCAACATCTCGTACCAGACCGCCAAGGGCGGGGTCGTAAACATGACGCGGGGACTCGCGTCGGAGTGGGCTCAGGAAGGTGTGCGGGTCAATGCCATCGCGCCAATCTACGTGAAGACCGATCTCACAGCGCCCATGCCAGAGGCCTGGATCGAGGATTTCGACAGGATGGCACCCCTGGGCGGCCGGGCGGAGGCCGTCGATATTGCGAATGCAGCTCTGTATCTCGCCAGTCGTGAAGCAGGAATGATCACAGGACACACGCTGCCCGTCGACGGCGGCTACACAGCGCGTTGAGGAGGAGACGATGACAAACAATACAGGCACATCTTTTCGTCTCGACAACGAAGTTGCTGTTGTAACCGGCGGTGCAGCGGGTTTGGGTCGTGCCATGGCAGATGTTCTGGCCGGGCAAGGCGCCCACACCGTCGTTCTCGATATCGATGCCGAGGGAGCGTCAAAGGCGGCTTCGGAAATCGAATCGTCGGGCGGCAGCGCTGAAGCCCAAGCGCTCGATGTTCTGGATGAAGCCGCCGTTGATGAGACAATTTCTGATATCGCGAAACGTCACGGTCACATAGATGTCCTCGTCAACAACGCGGGAATAGCCCAGCGCGTTCCCGCGACCGAAATGCCGCGTGACGTCTGGGAACGGGTCATGGGCATCAATGCGACGGGCGTCTTTCTCTGCGCCCGCTCGGCCGCTCGTCACATGATTTCCCAAGGGACCAGGGGCCGCATCGTCAACATCGCCTCAATTATGGGGTTCTCCGGGGGCATCTACCCGAATGTCGCATACAACACCTCGAAGGGAGCGGTGGTGAATATGACCCGGGCGCTCGCTGTCGAGTGGGCCCCTCACGGCATTCGCGTAAATGCGGTGGGGCCAACCTATGTGCGAACGAATCTGGCAGAGCCGTTATTCGCCAATCCCGAGACTTATGAAGAGATCAAATGGTTCACGCCGATGGGTAAGGAAGCCCAACCCGCCGATATTGCTTATGGCGTGCTCTTTCTCGCATCGCACGAGAGCAAGATGATCACCGGCCATACGCTACCCGTCGACGGCGGCTTTCTTTCATGGTGAGGAAAGTAGGCTGAGGGCCGGCATAGTCCGAAGCATTCATGATCATCGAATACACACGACTTACCGAGCACATAGCGGCTGAAGTCGTTGGCCTCGACCTGGCCTCCGGAGCGGAGTCGATCGACGGCGAGGCTCTCAGGAGCTTACTTGCCGAGCACGCTGTTCTCGTGATTCGAGATCAACACCTCTCACCGCCCCAGTTACTGGACGCGGTGGGGCTTCTGGGGATACCGGAACGGCAGAACTATTCCCAGTTCAATCATCCCGAGTATCCGGATATCGGCATTCTTGATTATGAAGGCGAGCAGAAGCCAGCTGATATGTGGCACACGGATCATACCAATCGCGAGTGTCCACCCAATGCAACGATTCTTTATGCGCTGAAAGTCCCTTCCCGCGGCGGTGACACAAGTTTCGTCAATATGAACGCAGCCTTCTTGGCTCTTCCCGGAGAAGTCAAACGAGAGCTGGAAGGGATGAAAACCGTCAACACATTTGACGGCCAGTTTGAAGTTCGTGCGGCGGACCAGCGGGACTTCGGCAGACAGGTGGAACATCCCCTTGTACGGACGCATCCCGAAACGGGCCGTAAGGCTTTGTACTTTCATGTCCTGAAGGCTTCATACGTCGTCGGAAAGACCGCCGCGGAAAGCCGACTGTTCCTGAATGAATTGCTGGAAGCATCGATCCGGTCGGAGTTCATGTATCGCCATCAGTGGCGGCCGGGCGACCTTGTTGTTGTTGATAATCGTACTGCCATGCACAAAGTCCACGATGACTACGATCGAACGGAAAAACGACTACTCCATCGGGTCATTCTCAAGGGTGACCGCCCCGTATGAATGAGGCCTGATGCGATGGGTAACATGCGAATCATTCATTTAGTCGACATGCCAGAAGCTTTGCCCACTCTGGCGGAGTGGTTCGTCTCGGAATGGGAACCTTGGTATGGCCCGGCGGGAGAAGGTGATGCATTAGCCGATCTCGCGGCTTGCCGAAGCGGCGTTGCTATTCCGCTGTGCCTGGTGGCCATTGATGATGGCGATCAGGTCATGGGAACGGCATCACTGAAGTCGGAGTCTGTCGGCAGCGAGCACTATCTGGGACCCTGGCTCGCGGCCTTGCTGGTCAAAGCAGAACTCCCTGGTAAAGGTGTGGGGAGTGCGCTCGTCGCGGCGATCGAAAACGAAGCCCGACGGCTGGGTTTGAGCGAAATCTTTTGTTCGGCCGACGCCAGCGCCGGCATCCTTGAACGGCGTGGATGGCAATCCGTGGCAAAGACCGAGTCCCTGCGTGGTCCGATTTCGGTATACCGTCTCGGCGGATTATTGAAATAGCGGGAAGCATGACCGCCCCCGCCCGCGCGGTGCGGCTCAGACTTCGGCGTGAATGCGCAGAAGTTCAGGAATGGTTTGGGGTGGCCGTCGCCCCATGCCACATTCCGTGGAGATGCCGAAATCGGAGATGAACTTCTCCGCCGTCTCAACGCGGGACCGAGTGCCTTCGACCCCGTCAGTGTGATGAACGAGTCCCAGGAACAGTTTGGTTTCCTGCCCGATCTTCAACTTGTTGAGTGGCTGGAAGTACTCGTCATCGGAGCGATCACGTGGAACCGGCATATGGATCCATTGAATCGGCCTGTTTACGGCGGCAGCGATTCCATTGGCGACGGACACCAGATTGTTGGCGTCTTCCGGTTCCTTCCAGTGAGAGTGGTTAAAGTCGCCGTAGCAGAGGTGATATCCGAGCTCGATCGTTTCAGGTACGGCATCGCCGAGACGTGCCAGTCGTTCGATGATTCCGGCCTCCGAATCTTCGAAATAGATTGAAAAAACACCTTCCCAGACCGCCATTTCCTTGGAAACGTCCCATTGAATGGCGAGTTCCTCGTGCGGTACGTGTTGGCCGATCTCCCGTATCTCGGCCAGCATGCGTGCCTCATAAGGGCCTTCGACGGTGGCTTGCGATCGCCGTGCGATAAAGTGCTCAAGGAACGCAACAGGCGTGGGCAACGATACCTGGAACCGCATGTCTTCCGGCACGTCACCCTGAGATTTTAGTCGCCTGAAGGTCTCGTAACTTTCCAGAGCTATATCGGCATACCCCAGATTCGCGAAGGCGACATTCTTTGGATCGACGTCGTCCGCCAACTGATAACTCGGTGGAAACTCCATGACGACATGCGCCGCATCCCGTGCGCGCGGTTCGGCTCGCCGGTCTGCATCGTCGGTTGCTACGGTCAGTTGCGAATGGGACTCAACGACATGCTGCTGCCACTGAATCCAATCCTTTCGCGCTCCCGTTTCGCCATCCGGAAGTCGTTTGACGCGGTTTCCCAGAATTGTACTTATGGTGCGAAAGACATCTTCTGCCGTGGGCAGTGCGACGCTACCGACGATGAGAATGTCTCGGCCGCGCACTGCCATGTTCAAGCCTTGTCGAGTGCCTGCGAGAGGTCGGCGATGATGTCGTTGGCGTCTTCGATCCCCACCGAAATGCGCACGAGCCCGTCGGTCAGACCCCTGGCGTGACGTTCCTCCGCGGGAACGTCGACGTGTGTCATGGTCGCAGGATGGGTGATCATGGTTTCAACGGCGCCAAGGCTCTCAGCCAACCCGCAGAGTTCGACCGAGTTCATCAACGTCTTCCCGGCAGGAATACCCCCGGTCAGTTCGAATGAGATCATTCCTGAGAACCCCGACATCTGCGCCTTGGCAATCTCGTGCTGGGCATGGGATTCGAGGCCCGGATAAATGACCCGTGCGACCTTCTCATGGACCTCCAGGAATTCCGCGACCCGTTGCGCGTTCGCCGCATGACGTTCCATGCGGAGGGCCAGCGTTTTCACGCCGAGCAGGGTGAGCCAACAGTCGAAGGGGCTCGACACGGCGCCCACGCTCTTCTGCAGAAACTTAAGCTGATCGCGAATGTCGTCCCGGTTGGTGATGACGATGCCGCCGATGATCTGGTTGTGGCCGCTCAGGTACTTGGTCGTTGAATGCATAACGATGTCGGCACCGAAATCGAGCGGGCGGAGAAACACAGGGGTCGCAAAGGTGGAGTCGACGGCATAAATCAGATCGTGCTCCTTCGCGATCTCCGACATCGCAGCAAGGTCAGTGACCTTTAACAACGGATTTGTGGGAGTCTCGATCCACAACATCTTTGTCTCGGGCCGCACTGCCTGACGGACCGTTTCAGGCTGTGAAGAGTCCACATACGTCACGCCGATCCCGTGCCGGGAGAGCACCTGGTTGAAGAGGCGCGTGACACCGCCATAAACGTCATCGGTGCAAACCACGTGGTCACCGGTGTTAAGGGTCTTGAGGCATGTGTCCACGGCGGACATTCCGCTGGCGAAGCTAATTCCGTGCTCGCCGCCCTCGATCGCCGCCAGATTATCCTCGAGCACCTGACGCGTGGGGTTGGACGAGCGCGTATAGTCGAAGCCCAGATCCCGGCCGACTTCGGGAAGGACATAGGTCGCTGTCTCATAAATTGGCGGAATAATCGAGCCCGTCGTGGGATCAGGATTGATCCCCGCATGGACGATGGCGGTGTCTCGTTTCACTAAATTTCCTCCTGCATTCGCCTATTTCAATGATTTGCGGCGATGGTAGTTGAGATAATCCGAAATTGTGATCAGGCCATAGAACTGGTCGTCACCCACGACCAGGACCACGTGTCCGGCCCGGAAGATATGCATGAGCTGGTCGACCGGGGTATCGGGAGTAACAAGTTCCAGGCGATCGGTCATATGCTTGGAGCAGGGCTCCTCAAATCGTTCCTGGCGATCGTGAACCGCCAGAAGAATGTCCGATTCGTCGATAATGCCGACGATCTGATCACCATCCAAAACCGGTAGCTGCGACACGTCGTACATTCGCATGCGGCCGTACGCGTTCAGCAACGTATCTTCGGGCGTAACCGATATCACGCCGCCTTCTTCGGCCCGACGCGTGATGAGATCACGGAGATCCCCGTAAGTCTCACGCTCCATAAACCCCTGATCGAGCATCCAATAATCATTGAACATCTTCGAGAGGTACTTGTTTCCCGAATCACAGATAAATGTCAGGACGCGCTTGGGCTCGGTCTGTTTGCGGCAATAATCGAGTGCGGCTTTCACGAGGCAGCCGGAGGACGATCCGGCAAAGATACCTTCCTTAAGGAGCAGCTCCCGGGCGGCATTCAGGCTGTCGTTGTCCGTGACGACAATGGCTTCGGACGCCACGTCGAGATCGGCATTCTTGGGGACGAAGTCTTCACCCATACCTTCAACGAGCCATGAGCCGGGTTCGTTCTGAATCTCCCCGGTGCGAACCACGTCCACGAGAATGGAGCCTTCCGGATCCGCCAAGACCATTTCGATGTCGGGCTTTACACTCTGAAGGAATCGGCCCACCCCGGTCAGTGTTCCGCCGGAACCGACGCCGCAGATGACGGCATCGACATCATGATCCATTTGCTCCCAGATCTCGGGTCCCGTGCCCTCTCGGTGTGCCGTGGGGTTGGCCGCATTCTCGAACTGGTTGATCCACAACGCCCCGTCCATTTCCTTCTCCAGGCGCTCCGCCACGTCTTGATAGTAGTCCGGGTGTCCTCGGCCGACATCGGAGCGGGTCGTGATGACCTGAGCCCCCATCGCGCGAAGATGAAATATCTTCTCCTGGCTCATCTTGTCGGGAAGAATCAGGATCAGTTTGTACCCTTTCAGGGCCGCGACCAGCGCCAGTCCCAGACCGGTATTGCCGGCCGTCGCCTCAATCAGGGTGTCGCCGGGTTTGATACGTCCTGATTTTTCCGCCTCTTCGATCATCGACAAGCCGATCCGGTCTTTGATCGAACCACCGGGATTCTGTGATTCCATTTTGACGAACAATCGGCAAGGACCGGTGTCCAGATTTTGCAGCTCGACGATCGGCGTATTGCCGATCAACTCGAGAACAGACTCGTGCGTGGTCATGAACGACTTTCTGCTCGATAGGGAGTGTGCTGGTGCGTCCGCAGAGAATGCCAATGAGGCGGGGGCGCTGCAAGCGCGACCGGATAGGTCCATACGGATCGCTCCCAGGTCACTTGACTGTGTACGGGTCGGTCACGCATATCCAGCGACATCGCAAAGTGCAGGCGCAGGGTGGAACGATGCCGAAGTTCACTAAATTCAAGACAGAAACGCCTTGGGTCCGATTGACCCTGACGGATGAAGACCGCAAGAAGGAACCCGGCGACTGCCACGCTCGCATGCTGGAACAGATCTTCATCATCCGTGAATTCGAGGAAAAGATTCTCGAACTGCATGGTGAAGGTCTGGTTCACGGACCAGCCCACGCATCGATCGGTCAGGAAGGTGGTGCCGTCGGCGTCATGTCGCAACTGGCGGCAGACGACAAAATCAATGGCACGCACCGCATGCATCATCAGTTCCTTGCCAAGGTGCTGAACTACGCCACACCCGAGGGCTATGATCCGCGAAACGGGGCTTTGGACGACAACATGCGCGAAATGATCATGCGGACCATGGCGGAGATCATGGGCTTGTCGCCGGGATTTTGCGGCGGTCGTGGGGGCTCGATGCATCTCAGGTTCGATGAAGCAGGTGTTCTGGGATCAAACGCCATTGTCGGGGGCAACCCACCCCATGCCGCGGGATACGCCTTCGCCGACAAGTGGTACGACCGTGATCGAATCTCAGTAGCGTTTTTTGGTGATGGCGCCATCCAGCAGGGGGCGGCCTACGAGTCCATGAACCTTGCGGCCTTGTACGAACTCCCTGTGATCTTTTTCTGCGAGAACAACCAGTACGCCGTATCAACGAACCTGCAAGAGCAGACACGCGAAACCCGATTGTCGGGCCGCGGCCTCTCGTTGGGCGTGCCCGGAATCAATTGCGATGGCATGGATCCTGTTGCTGTCCGATTGGCGACCGAATGGGCGCTCGACATCATCAAGAAGGAACGGGGACCGGTTCTCATCGAGGCCGACACTTATCGTCACCTGCATCAGTCGGGACCCTTGAAGGGAAGCGCCTTCGGATACCGCACCAAGGAAGAGGAAGACGACTGGCAGAAACGTGATCCTTGCGAGGTTTATCCGGCGCAACTCGTCAAGTTGGGGGTCGTAAAGAAGGAGCAGGTCGCGGAACTTCAGGAGCGGGCGCGTGAAGTTGTGGAGTGGGCCGCCGGCGAACTCACGGAGGTTGCCCCGGACAGCAATGCCCGCCGGATCGTGCCGGCGCTGTGGCCCGATTCAGGGGAAGTGGAATTCGGTATTCGAGGCGACCTCAGTGAATTCGATTCCGCAAAGGCGCGCGAGACCGATGACTACAACCCGCAGGAACTTGAAGAGGTAAAACTCGTCGAAGCCATACCCATGGCTATTTTGCACAATATGCAGAAGTACGACGGTGTCGTGGTTTTCGGTGAAGACGTGCACAGGCTCCGCGGTGGTACGGCTGGAGCGACCCGGGGTATCGATCAACATTATCCCGACCGGCTCATCGGGACGCCGATCTGTGAAAACGGCTTTACGGGATTGGCATTGGGCGCAGCCATCAACGGCATGCGGCCGATCGTTGAGATTATGTACCCGGATTTCGTGCTGATGGCGGCCGATCAACTGTTCAACCAGGCGGCTAAGGTCCGCCACATGTTTGGTGGGAACTATCCAGTCCCCCTGGTTGTGCGGAGCCGCGTGGCCGCCGGGACGGGATACGGGTCTCAGCACTCGATGGATGCGTCAGGCCTGTTTGCCTGTTACCCCGGCTGGCGCATTGTCGCGCCCTCGACGCCGTTCGACTATATCGGCCTGATGAATGCGGCGATCCAATGTGACGATCCCGTGCTCGTCGTTGAATACCAGGACCTGTTCCAAGAAACGGGTTTGATCCCCGCGAAGGACCTCGACTATGTGGTGCCGTTGGGCAAAGCGCGTACGGTGAAGTCTGGGTCCGAATGCACCATGCTGGTGTGGGCGGAGATGGTGAAGCACGCGCCAATGGCGGCGGAGGCGTTGGGTATCGATGCGGAGATCATCGATCTGCGCACCATAGACCCCCTCGGTCTCGATTGGGATGCCGTTGAGGCAAGCGTGAGAAAAACCAACCGCCTGATGATTGCCGAGGAAACCACGCGGGGAACGTCGGTCGGCGCCCGCATCGTGGAAATGGCTCAGGAACGCTTGTTCGACTGGCTCGATCATGAAATCGTGCACGTGACGGGTACCGACTCTTCTCCCGTTGTTTCAAAGGTTCTGGAAGAGGCCGCATTGGCCGGCCAGGCCGAGGTCGAGACCGGCTTGCAGGCTTTAATGGGACGAGGCCAACAAACGGCAGCATGAAAGACTTTGAGCGTATCTCGGTCACAAGGCTTTCCGGCGCACTGGGTGCCGAAATCGGAGGCGTGGATCTCAGGCAACCATTCGATGAACTTACCCTCAAAGAAGTCAATCGCGCGTTTCTAGATCACCACGTCCTGTTCTTTCGTGATCAGAATCTGTCTCCAGCCGAGCTGTTGGCGTTCGGCCGCCAGTTCGGGGAACTGAATATTCTGCAGCCCCTGGTCGGGCCAGACGGTCTTCCGGAAATCATGCGGATCAGCAAAGAGCAACAAGACGACTACGCTGTCGGGCATGTCTGGCATTCTGATGCGCCTTACGCGGAGATCCCGCCCAAGGCGTCGGCCCTTTACGCGGTCGAGGTGCCGGACAGGGGCGGCGATACACTGTTCGCGAACATGTATACGGCCTACGACGCCTTGTCGGCGCCCATGCGCGATCGCCTGGCAAGACTGACGGCGGTCAATGGCGGGCCCTATATCTACTCGGCACGCGGCGGCGGTTCACAGTTCAGTGCGCGCGACGATGCCCGGAAGGAAGGCGACCCCGTATTCAGTTCTGCGGTCCAGCCAGTGATCCGTACGCATCCCGAAACCAATCGGCGGGTCCTCTACGTCAACCCCGCGCATACCGAATATATCGAAGGCATGTCACCCGAGGAGAGCGAAGCGCTTCTGGCTATGCTCTATCGCCACGGTTCGCGTCCCGAATTCATCTGCCGATTCCATTGGCGTCCGGGGTCCCTGGCGCTCTGGGACAACCGTTGTACATGGCATTACGCCGCCAATGACTATCCGGGGCAAAGACGCGAGATGCTGCGACTTACGATCAAGGGAGATCGCGCGTTTTTTAAATGATTTCAATGAACTAGCGCAGTCAGGGAGAGCAAAATGACCATTACGCGAATCGAGACTTCGGAGCGGCTGTCGCAGGCCGTCATCCACAACGGAATTGCCTACATCGCAGGGCAGGTTGCCCGGGATAAACCGGGCGCATCGGTTGCCGAGCAAACCCAGAATATTCTCGATCGTACGGACGCTCTTTTAACCAAGGCGGGAACAGACAAGTCCAAGCTGCTGACGGCGCAGGTATGGATTTCGGATATCCGCTATTTCGACGAGATGAATCAAGTCTGGAACGCCTGGCTCCCGCCTGGCGAAGCGCCAACACGTGCCTGCGTGGAATCACGCCTCGCTGCCACACATTTTTTCGTCGAAATTTCTGTCACTGCCGCAGTGGACTGAATCCACTTTTCACCTGCCTGAGAGATTGGGCTTCGAGCTTCCGCAGAATGGTGTGAGGTATGCTCTTCGATGATTCTCTGAGTGAGTTCATCGAAAAGGAGCATACATGTCCATTCAACGTATCGAACCCGGGACTCGGATGTCCCAGGCTGTCGTCCACAACGGCGTTGTCTACCTGGCAGGGCAGGCGGCGCTGGACAAGGAAGGTGAATCGGTCACGGCGCAAACAACGAATATCCTGGAGCGGATTGACGCACTGCTCGCCGCCGCAGGGACGGACAAATCCAAGCTGCTATCAGCACAAATCTGGATCACAGACATGCGCGACTTCGCAGAAATGAACGCGGTCTGGGATGCCTGGGTGGACCCGGGTAACGCGCCAGCCCGCGCCTGTGTCGAGTCACGTCTCGCGCGGACCTATTGGAATGTTGAGATCGCCTGTACCGCCGCCATCAACTAAAGGCGAAACACCTCGATCAACTGGCCTCGGTTTGGGGCTCGGTCCAGGTTGCGCCGCGGTGACCTCGAAGGTTGCCCAGCACCTCGCCATGGACGGCAAAGTATCCCGACGCCACCGGATAAAGCTTGTCTGCAACGACCCCGTGGAATTCGGGCAGCACATGGAATGGCACTGCGGGGCACAGGTGGTGTTCGGAATGATAGGACATGTTCCAGAACAGCGCGTGTAACCAACCCGGTGCCCGTGTGGTTCGAGTGTTCTTGGTGAGGTCGGCACTCTCCTCGCATTCGGCATGTTCCGCTATGCGGAGCCAGCGCATGAAGGGTTCACCCAGAAAGCGCGGGAGGACCCACAGCCAGAGCGGCATCCAGGACTGCGCAAGCACGGCACCAAGAGCGATTGCTCCGTATACGGCCAGAATGAGGCGACCTTCTCGCTTGGTCTTTTCAATGGTGCTGTCCGGAATGAAGTGACGGTGTTTCTCTGCGATCTTTCCGAAAGGAAGGGAAACCATCCAGTTGACTCCCCGGATCCAGAATGGAATGGCTGATACGTAGTACAGGTAGTCCCAAACCGTTGAGTTCCTGGGGAGTACCATGTCCGGGTCGCTACCGCGTATCTGAGTGTAACGGTGGTGCGCCAAATGTGAGTGCCGGAACATGTTCGGTGGCACCATGTAGATCAGGCAGACCAGCCAAAAGGCGCCTTCGTTCAGCCAACGCGTGCGGAAAGGCGTTGCATGGGAGCATTCGTGCACGGGTGCGAAGAGCAGGGCCATGACCATACCGTGCAAAATCATCGCAGGCAGAAGCCACCAGGTGCCTATGCTCAAAACGACCAGTGCGCCCGTGGCAATCAAGACCAAGAGGTGCCTGGCCAGGAATAGCAGCCCTCGGGCGTCACTTCTGCGATCTGTGTATTGCTTGAGAGATTTGCGGTCGATGACGGCTTCACGTCCGAAAGCGAAATCAGATGTCATTTTTATGCGCCTCGAGATCCAGTATGATGTGTTTGTAAGCGCTTACATTTAAAACGATTGTATTAACTACTCATCACCCGATCAAGAGCGATAAGATTGCCCCATGTCTGATGACGGTATTCCCACGGATGAACTGGGTGAACTCGCGGTAGATCGTCAAGTTGGTCACCGACGCACGACACTGGCGGATGTCGCCCGAGTCGCACGGGTTTCAACTGCAACCGTCTCCCGATTCTTCAGCTCTCCGGATACGGTGAGTTCCGCACTCCGAGCGCGTGTTGAAACCGCCGTACGCGATTTGCACTACGTGCCTGATGCTTCGGCCCGCGCACTGGTCACGGGCCGCACAAACACGTTGGGCTTCGTGATTCCAACCTTGGACGTGGCGACATTTGCACTGGGTGTTCAGTCTTTTCAATCTCAGATTGCAGAATCGAATTACACGTCACTCATGGCCAATTCGAACTACGATCTGGCCGAGGAGGCAAGACAGGTACGCGCCCTGGTGGCACGTGGGGTGGACGGCATCGTGATGGTCGGGATGGAGCATGAGGACGGCCTAACGAAGTTTCTGGATGAGTTCGAGATTCCGTTCGTCAACACTTGGGTTTACGAGCCGGATTCGGAATATCCGTGCGTCGGTTTTGACAATCGTGAGGCGATGCGGCGAATGGGCCGCTACGTGCTCGATATGGGTCATCGGGATGTCGCGCTCATCATCGGTGGTTTGAGTGATGAGAACGACCGGTCGAGGGGACGGATCGAAGGTCTTCAGAAAGCCATGGCGGAGCGCGGATTGAGCCTGCCATCCGATCGAATTATCGAACGGAAGTATGGCATTACCGAAGGTCGGGATGCGTTTCGCCAGCTCATGGCACTGGAGTCACCGCCTACGGCAGTCATCTGCGGCAGCGATGTTTACGCGATCGGCGCCATCCTGGATTGCGAGCGCATGGGTATACGGGTACCTGAAGATGTCTCGGTTTCGGGTTTTGACGACCTCGAGATATCTCGGCACCTGAACCCGTCACTGACGGCGGTGAATGTGCCGGCCCGAGAGATGGGCCGCCTGGCCGCAGATTACCTCTTGGCCCGATTGGCTGACCAACCTGCTGCGAAGCGCACGGAACTCGATTGCGTGTTAAGCGTGCGCAACTCGGTGGCACCGCCACCAGTTCGAACGTGAGTTCAAACCCGTTGAGAATACCTGTGCATCGTCATTGAGAATGGAGAGTCCTATGGAAGACGACCCCAATCGAACCGAGAGTACCCGCAGGCAGATCCATGAAGAGTACGGTATCGAACTTGACGATGCGCACCTGAATTCCGTCATGTCGGAAACGGATCGGATCCTCAAAGTCGCACGCACGCTTCAACCGTCTCTCTCGTTCGATCAGGAGCCGGGAGATTTCCCGGCCAGTCTCGCCCGATTGAGGGACTCGTCATAACAGATATCACTCACCTGAGCCTGACCGAAGTCGCGACCGCGATTCGGCAGAAGCGCGTATCGTCCGTCGAGGTGACACGAGCGTGTCTGGCACGAATCGAAGCGTATCAGCCCGCGCTGAACTGTTTCATAAACGTCGAATCCGACGACGTTCTGGCGGCGGCGCAGGCCGCAGACCAGAAACTCTCCCGTGATCCCGACTCATGCGGTCCGCTCCACGGCGTACCGCTTGCACACAAGGATATGTTCTATCGTGCCGGGAAGGTCTGCACGTGCGGATCAGAGATCCGCCGACATTGGCGCCCCGATTACACGGCGACGTTGATCGAGCGGTTAGAAGGCGCGGGGGCGCTCCAGGTCGGCACACTGAATATGATTGAGTTCGCTGCGGGTTCTACGGGTCACAACGAGCATTTCGGGGATTGCTTCAATCCCTGGAACACTGATTACTCGCCCGGCGCGTCTTCCAGCGGGTCAGGATCCGCCGTGGCCGCAAGACTGGTATACGGTGCCATGGGGTCCGATACCGGGGGATCCGTCAGATTGCCAGCGATGCAGTGTGGGCTCGTCGGACTCAAACCTGGTTATGGTCGGATCAGCCGTCACGGTGCCATGCCCCGATCCTACGCCACCGATTCGATGGGGCCTCTGACGCGAACGGTACAGGATTGCGCCCGAATCACCGGGGTGATCGCTGGGTATGACCCGATGGACGGATTGACCGCCCAAATCGAAGTGCCGAATTACGAAGCCCAACTCGAAGATGATGTACGAGGTATGCGAATCGGCGTACCAACGAGTTACTTTTACGATGAAGTCGATCCCGAGATGGAAGCGGCTGTTCGGGCCAGCCTCGATGTCTATCGCCAAATTGGCGTCGAGATCGTGGAAGTGGACATCCCCGATCTGGAGCAGATCTATGAACTGGCGCAGGTTGGGCTCAAGGCGGAAGCGTCGGCAATCCATGAAGAATGGCTGCGAACGCGGCCTCGTGACTATTCCGATGGCATTCGCGGCGAGTTGGAGAGCGGGCTGTTGATCCCAGCAATCAGATACCTCGAAGCCCACCGTATGCGTGAGCCGACGATGGCGAACTTTGTCGAACAGGTGTTCAGCAAGGTCGATGTTCTTCACGTCCCCGTCAGCGAGCAACCGGCTCCGAAGATGGACGATGTCAGCCCCCACAATGCCGAACGGGCGGCGGAGTTGATGCACCGCTGCGCCCGTCTGACCCGTCCAGTCGGCTATATGGGTTTGCCGGCACTGGCTGTGCCTTGCGGCTTCAACGAGATCGGTTTGCCCCTTGGATTTCAGATCATTGGTCGCCCGTTCTCAGAGGCCCGGCTGTTCACGCTCGGGCATGCTTATCAGCGCGAGACCGACTGGCATCTGCAGGCACCTCCGCTATAGGTGTGCTTGCAATTTGCCCGGGTCCAACTCATATTGACGTTCGTGGGGGCTCAGACGGTCTCCCCGCAATCTAAGGCAATAGCGCCCAAGTGCCGTCGCAATCCTGCAAGTGTAGGAGGGCGACCAATGGGTCAATTGCCACTCTCTCTCGAACCTCAAGAACTCATCGAATCACTGGCATCGGTCCGACGTCCGATGATATTCGACGTGCGAAAGCATCCTGCCTACCTCGAGTCGGACATCGTGATCGCGACTGCGTCCTGGCGGGATCCTCAAACCGTTCATCACTGGCAGGAAGGCTTTCGCACCCAGGATGATGTGGTCGTCTACTGCATTCACGGACATCAGATGAGCCAAAGTGTCGCGGCCTTGCTCCGTGAAGCCGGACTGGCCGCACACTATCTGATCGGCGGTATCGACGGCTATGTCGAGGCGGGAGGGCCCACCGTAGCTCGTGAATCACTGCCGGAGCGAGGTCCCGATGGCCGAAGCCGTTGGGTGACACGGGCACGGCCAAAAATCGACCAAATTGCCTGTCCCTGGCTGGTACGGCGGTTCATCGATGCCGATGCAGCATTCCTCTATGTGGAAACGGACTGGGTGCATGCCGTCGGCGACGTCACCGGCGCGACGCTCTTCGATGTGGAGGGCGTCGAACTTACCCATCAGGACGGTCGTTGCAGTTTCGATGCCTTCATTGACCGGTTTGATATCCACGATGCGGCACTCGACGCACTCGCGGACATCGTCCGTGGCGTCGACACAGGTAATCCGATCTATCTCCGGAAAGCGCCAGTCTCGTCGCGATATCTCTGGGTCTCGCGGCTCTTCATACCGACGACATCGACATGCTGGATGCTGGTATGGGCGTGTATGACGCTTTGTACGACGACTGCCGTAACCGCGTAGAGAGCGGTGCAGGGACATGACCGGGCAAGCAGGGAGTGAAATCGAGGGCGGGGTCGCGGAGGTTCCGTTCCGTGATGCCGTCATGGTCTGGCTGAAAATCGGTCTCCTGAGTTTCGGCGGACCGGCCGGCCAGATTGCTATGATGCACCGTGTCCTCGTGGACGAGAAAAGATGGATCGGCGAAGCCAGGTACTTGCACGCCTTGAATTACTGCATGCTGCTGCCGGGCCCTGAAGCGCAGCAACTTGCGACATACGTCGGCTGGCTACTCCATCGCACTCTGGGCGGCCTGGTCGCCGGGATCCTGTTCATCCTTCCGGGCGCGTTGGTGATGCTGGCGCTCAGTATCGTTTACGCGCTTTACAGTGACCTTCCGCTCATCAATGCACTTTTCTTCGGGATCAAGGCAGCGGTCCTGGCGATCGTTGTGGAGGCAGTACTGCGCATCGGTCGCCGCGCCCTTGGCAACCACGCCATGTACGCCATCGCGGCACTCGCTTTCGTCGCGATTTTCTTTTTTTCGGTGCCGTTCCCGCTCATTGTCGTAGGGGCGGCACTCATCGGCTTTCTAGGGGCGCAGTTCGACCCTGACCGATTTGTGGTCATCCACGGACATGGGGGATCGGATGCCGAAGCTGTCGCTGATGCGGCCCTCGCATCGGGCAGACTCGATCACACGCGGCCATCGCTGGCCCAGGCCATTCGCGTCGTTGCCATCTGTCTGCCACTTTGGTTCGGTCCCACGGTCCTGGCGCTGTTGATGCTGGGCGGAGAGGATGCCTTCACCCAGATCGGCTGGTTCTTCAGCAAGCTCGCGGTCGTGACATTTGGTGGAGCCTACGCCGTACTCGCCTACATGGCTCAGCAGGCTGTCGAGGCCTATGGCTGGCTGGCGCCGGGCGAAATGCTGGATGGACTCGGTCTGGCTGAGACCACGCCTGGGCCTCTGATCATGGTGGTTCAGTTCGTGGGGTATCTGGCGGCGTTCCGCAACCCGGGCGTCCTCGATCCACTGACCGCAGGCGTTATCGGTGCGGCGCTGGCCACGTGGGTGACTTTCGTACCCTGTTTCCTTTGGATCTTCCTGGGTGCGCCCCACATCGAGAAACTTCGGGACAATACGAACCTCAGCGCTGCTTTGTCGGGGATTACGGCAGCGGTTGTGGGCGTCGTGCTCAACCTCGCAGTCTGGTTTGGCATGCACGTCGTGTTCAAGGAGGTGGGCACACTGGAACTTGGTGTGTTCGCATTGCCTCTTCCCGTAGTGGCCAGTACCGACTTCGCTGCACTGGGCCTGAGTCTGTTCGCCATCTGGTTAACCTTCGGCAAGCATCTGGGCCTGTTCGTGACTCTCGGCTTGACCGCAGCCGCGGGTATTTTGATCAGCTTCATACCCTTGTAAGCCAACACCTCGACAAGCCGGGACCCGAAAGGTATGCCTATCCGGGGCATGACATAGATAGGCGCAAAATGAGCTGGCATCTGGGCATCGACATCGGCGGAACCTTCACGGACGTGGTGGCACACGACAGTTCCACCGGTGACTCGCGCACGGCAAAAGTATGGAGCGTCAAGGACGACCCTCGCGCGACAATTGGGTCGGCATTGGAGAGCCTCGGTCTGTTAGCGACGGATGTGCGCATGCTGACGTTTGGCACGACGATCGTGACCAATGCCATCATTCAAGGACAGCTCGGACGCGTGGCGCTCCTGACAACGTCCGGGTTCGGCGACGTTCTGGATATTGCCCGCCAAAACCGCCAGATCGTTTACGATATTGCAACGCCGCCGCGCGAACCCGCGCCGGTTCCCCGCGATCTTCGATTCGAGATCGATGCCCGAATGGGGCACGACGGAAGCACGCTGTCGCCCCTCGATTCAATGCAAGTTAAGGATATTTTGAAGTCGGTCGACGGCAACATCGATGCGGTCGCGGTTTCGCTACTCCATGCCTACGCCAATGGCGAGCACGAGGAGGAGGTTGGCGAGGTCTGCCGAGGACAGATTGAGCACGTTTCTCTGTCCCATCAGGTATGGCCACAGCTGAAAGAGTACGAACGAACACTGGCCACTGTGCTCAATGCCGGTGTCATGCCCATAGTGGCAAATTATGTGGCCACTCTGGATTCGTTCTTGCCCGATGAGTTGCGTCTCGAGCTGTTCCACTCCGCCGGCGGCATGATGACTCCCGAGACGGCGACCGCCCTGCCGCTGTCATTGGCGCTCTCGGGGCCGGCAGCAGGTGTCGAGGCGGCCCGCGAGGTGGCGATGGATGTTGATGCGCCTCTTGCAATCAGTCTCGACATGGGCGGCACGACAACGGATGTCTGCCTGATCGTCGATGGCCGGCCGGAGGTGCATGAGCAAGCCGAGGTCGGCCCGTGGAAAGTCAATCTACCGATGCTGGCCGTCCATTCCATCGGTGCGGGCGGTGGTTCACTGGTAAGCCATGGCGCGGCGGGGTTGCAGGTCGGACCCGCTAGTGCTGGCGCCGACCCGGGCCCCGCGTGTTACGGCCGCGGGGGAACACGTCCCACGCTCACCGACGCCGCGGTTATTCTTGGATACCTGCAAGCTTCGGAAGACTCGGATGCGAGCGTGGCGATTCGCAAGGACGCCGCGGAGAAGGCCTACGAAGGCATGGCCCGACAACTGGATATTCCGCTCACGCGGGCTGCCCGTGGTGTGGTGCGAGTTGCCAACGCCAATATGGCTCGCGCTTTGCGCAGGATCACCGTCGACAAAGGTGTCGATACCCGTGACTGCGTCCTTATTGCCTTTGGGGGTGCCGGTCCCATGTACGCCGCGGAACTGGCCAGGGACGTTGGAGTCAGCAGCGTCGTGGTTCCACGGGATTCGAGCCTGTTGTCCGCCGTCGGCTGCCTTGCAACGGCGCCGAGCTATACCCGGCAGAGGACCATTCGCCTGGCCAGGAGCAGTTGGGACGATGATGCGTTCCGGGATGTATGCGCGGCAATCGCGGAAGAGGCGAGGGAGAACCTATTGCGAGGTCGCCCGGGCGAATCCGAGGTTGCACTCACCTACCTCGCCTTCATGCGTTACATGGGGCAGAGTTACGCCATTGAGATTCCCTGCACGCCAGAGACCACTGCGGATGAGTTCCGTGAGATGTTCTGGCAACGCCACCAAGAGCTGTATGGATACCATACGGATGAACCCTGGGAAGTACAGTCCCTGCGCGTGAGAGCGAGCATGGACCCCGAGAGTCTGGGCACGGTGCGTCAAGATGTAACGGGCGAACCGCCTGTGCCTGACGCAACGGTGACCTGCTTCTACGACGGCGGCGGCATGGATACGCCGACTTACCGTCGCGAAAGTCTGACCCCAGGACATCGTCTGGAGGGACCGTTGATCGTCGCAGATGAAACATCCACGACCGTGGTGCCGCCCGGGTGCACAGTCGAAGCAACGGAGCACGGACATCTTCGCATTGATGTTGGAGAGTCGACATGAGCAACGAGCCAGACATCTTTACTGTCGAGGTCATCCGACAGGCCTTGGCTTCCATTGCCGAAGAGATGTCGCTCGTGGTGATGCGAGCGGCGCGATCACCTCTGCTGCGTGAGGCCGGCGACCATTCGTCCGCACTCACATTCGCCAATGGTGAGGTCATCGCCCAGGGCCGGGACCTCCCCATTCACTTGGGAACGATGGGCTATACGGTCCGCGAGTTCCTCAAAGTCGTCGACAAATCCCGCCTGGCGCCTGGCGACATCTGGTACATCAATCTGCCAGAGGTCGGGGGCAATCATCTCCCCGACGTGAAAGCCGTGAGGCCGGTTTTCTACAAAGGAGAGATCCTGGCGTTTGCCGTGTCTCTGGCGCACTGGGAAGATATTGGGGGCGCCACGCCCGGCAGTTATACGGCCCATGCGACGGATGTGTGGCAGGACGGATTTCGCATTCCGCCGACGCGCTTCTTTGCTGAAGACCAGCCCATTGACGAAACCCTTAACCTGTTGCTTGCGAATGTCAGAACGCATGACATCATTCGCGGGGACATGTTTGCCCAGGCGGCCGCGACCCGCGTCGCGGACTCTCGCTTGCAGACATTATTTGAAGACCACGGCGTAGACACCTTCAAGGCGGCCGTTGCGATCCTGAATGACCTGACCGAAGAGCAAACACGAAACGCGATCAGGCACATGCCCGACGGCGTTTATGAGGGCGAAGATTGGATGGATGACATCGGACCCGACGGCAACCATGTCGCCATCCGCGTGAAGGTGACAATTGACGGCGAGACAGCCACGTTCGATTTCAGCGATACGGATGATGCCATCGAGGCGCCGGTCAATGCGACGCCTTACCTTGCGGCAACGGCCGCGGGTTTCATCATCAAGGCGATTTCAGAGCAAGAAATCTTTCATACCGACGGGTTTTTCCGAGTCGTGAAGGTCATCACGCGACCAGGTTCGCTCTTGGAACCACCGACGAGCTACCCCGTCGTTCTCGGAAACCACGAAACCTCGCAACGATGTGTCGACGCGATCATGAAAGCCCTGGTGCCTTGCGTACCCGAGGCGTTGTCCGCCGGTGGCGCCGGATCGGCTTCGGTATTGATCTTCACCGGTCAATGGCCCGATGGCCGTTGGTGGTCCTTTTACGAAGCTCACGGTGGCGGGGAAGGGGCCCGCGCCAAGCGTGACGGCTGGTCCTCGTCGCGGGTCAATCTGGCAAACGTCATGAATACGCCAGCGGAGATGGTCGAAACGCAATACCCGATCATCATCTCCAAGCAGGCATTACGCCGGGGGTCCGGCGGACGCGGACACCACGAAGGCGGAAGCGGCGTCGTTCGAGTTTACGAGATGCTTGGCGAAGACACGAAATTCGCCGCGATGTTGGATCG